>JAZRKW010000039.1:0-17403 GCA_045646505.1 Akkermansia sp.
AGGGAAGCGCAGCTAAAACACTAAGCCGAAGCTTCTGCCACCCACTCCGCTACGCTCCGGGGTTCTGATATGTTTTTCATTTTACCCTGGGTTCCGCTGCTGACGCAGCTCCACCCAGGGCTATTATTGTGTCGCCCTCTCAGAGGGCTCAAAATTCCTCGGGCTTTCAGCCCGCCAAAGTCCAATTTGTCGAGCAGATAGGGGCTTCTTCCAAAATGTTGCTGATGTTTCTATAGCTTACCAAATCTTTGGGACACGTATGCCGTTGAGACAGTGAAACAAAACTTACCGCTTGCCATGTGATTTCATATTTGTTAAAATACGAAATCATGAATTCCCCACTGCAGGAAGAAGAGAAAGCCACGCTTGCCGAACTTGAATCCCGGGCCCGGGAACTGGAAAACGAATTATCCGGCATACAATCTGCCATAGCAATTCTGCGCGCCCGCATGAACCATGGGCAGACACCCGCCACCGGGAAGGAGGTACCACTAGCTCCCGCATGGGATACACCCATCGCCATTTCCACCCCCCCGCAATCTCAACAGACAGAAAAATCCTCAGCAGCGGAAAATATTTACCTGCAATCACTCCAGCCGCACCACCCACTCCGCAGCAAATGGGAACTGGGCAGCGGGCTGGAAAGTGCACAATCAACAGTAGAGGAAATTCCGGCGCCAGTGGACGACATACCGGTCGCCACTGAAATGAGACTATTCGGAATTCTTTCCGATGGCTCCGCCTGGGAGCGTAAGATACCGTTTGCCAGCATAGCCGCAGAATCCGGCGTTATTCTTGGACGAGATGGAACCGTTTCGCATGTAGTGCTGGAGGATGCGAGCGTGTCCCGTGCGCATGTTCAGTTTGCGCTCAATGAGCATGGTCTCATCGCCTGCGACCTGGATTCCACCAATGGAACAGCCGTGAATGGCGAACCACTTTCAGCGTATGACAACGTCCGTTCCCTGCAGGATGGCAACACCATCACTCTGGGTTGCATTACTCTGCAGATTGAGTTTATCTAAAGCATTATTCAGAATATGAAGCTTCACACACACCTGTTCTATTCTCTCTTCTGCGCGCTTCCTCTGTTATGCTCTGCAAAGGAAGAAAAAACGCCCAGCCAGAATTACCTCTGGTACAAACAGCCCGCCATAGTCAAGCCGGCTGCCCTCCCATGGGGAAGCAACGAATCCGGCAATTTACCGGGCAAGGCAAACCCGGACCCCTGGGAATCACAATCATTACCAGTGGGCAACGGCAGAGTCGGCGGCACTATATTCGGTGGCGATAAACTGGAACGAGTCAACCTGAACGAAGTCAGTTTATGGAGCGGCGGGCCTAACCTGCCAGGGAACGGCAGTGGCTATACTTACGGTCCTCTAGCAAACAAAGACAATTTCGGTTCCTACCAGCCATTTGGCAATCTCTACATTGATTTCGAACTGAACGGAGAGACGACAAACTACACCCGCTCCCTCAATCTGCAGGATGGTATTGCCCGGGTTTCATTCACCAATGGCGGAGAAGAACACGAACGAGAATGCTTCGTGAGCGAACCGGACAACATGCTTGTCTACATGGCTCGCACCGATTCATCTAAAGGGATTAACGCCAAAATCGCCATCACCCCCAACCACACGGTATCATACAGCAAACAGAAAAAGGGGATTACCATGAGCGGCACCCTGGCAAATGGTGAGCAATTCGAAGGGCGCATCATGATCAATGCAAAGGGCGGCGAGGTCCAGGTCAAAGGCAAAGGCGGAGATGTTCCTGTAACCGAATACACCAAGACCAGCAATGCAGCCGAGAGCATGACGGCGGTCTACAGCGCAGAAAACATGCCCTATATTGAAGTAAAGGGCGCGGAAGCGGTTGCCATCTACGTCTCTCTGGCCACAGATTATAAGATGGATTTCTCCAGCAACTGGAAAGGCAAGGCACCGTCTGCCACCAACAAGAAGATTCTGGCACAAGCTGCGAAAAAGAAATATTCAGAACTGAAAAAAACACACATTCAGCACTACCAGAGTCTTTTCAATCGTCTGAGCATCAATCTCGGCAAAACTGATAGCGAAACAGCTGCCCTGCCCACAGACGAGCGAATTGCAAACTATAAAAACACCGGAAACGACCCGGAGCTGGAAGCCACTGTCTACCAGTACGGCCGATATGTGCTCATCAGCGGTTCCCGCCCCGGTAACCTGCCAGTAAACCTGCAAGGCATCTGGAACGACAAAGTACACGCAGCATGGGCTAGCGATTACCACAATAATATTAACCTTCAGATGTGCTACTGGGGCGCTGAAGTAGGCAATCTTTCCGAATGCCACATGCCTTTCATCAATTACATGAAAGCCATGGAAAAGCCGCTCACCGACATGACCAGCAAGCATTTCGGAGCCTCCGTAAAAGGCTGGACCACGCGTATCTCCCAAAATCCCTGGGGCGGCGGCGGCTGGGTGAAATGGAATCCCCCCGTGAACGCCTGGTATGCCCTGCACCTCTGGGATCATTACACATTCACTCAGGATAAGAATTACCTCAAAAATATCGGGTACCCGATTCTGAAAAATATCTGCGCTTTCTGGGAAACGCACCTGAAAGAAATCGGCGCAGGGGGTGAGGGGCTCATGTCCAACGGTAAAAAGATTGACGTAAGCCAGTACCCGGAGCTTAAGAACATCAAGGCAGGGTCGCTGGTATCCCCCAACAGCTGGTCTCACGAATGGGGACCAGATGAGGACGGAGTCATGCACGACCAGCAGCTTATCTGGGAACTTTTTGACAACACTGCCAAGGCTGCAAAAGAATTAGGCGTGGATGCATCGTGGGCAAAAAAACTCATCGGATTGCGTAACAGGCTTGTACCGAACCGTATCGGCCAGGGCGGATACCTCCAGGAATGGATTATTGACCGCCCCGATAAAGTAAGCGGACACCGCCATACTTCACACCTCATCGGTGTGTTCCCCGGCTCCTCCATTTCAATGGCAAAAACTCCGGAACTGGCCAAAGCAGCCATGAAAAGCCTCGAGTTGCGCGGTTGCGGAGGCGACAACCGGCGCAGCTGGACCTGGCCGTGGCGCACCGCTTTATGGGCCCGATTCGGCAACACCGAGCAGGCCTATGAGATGGTTCAGAACTACATTCGCTACAATGTACTGGACAATCTTTTCGGTAATCACCCGCCCATGCAGATGGACGGCACCTACGGCATGACCGGCGGCATGAGCGAAATGCTTGTACAAAGTCATGCCGGGCAGATTGAACTGCTGCCGGCCCTGCCCTCTGCGTGGGAAAACGGCTATGTTAAAGGCATTCGCGCCCGTGGCGACATCACCATCGACATGACCTGGAAAAACGGCAAAGTAACCAAGTACCAGCTTACCTCTGCCACGAACAAAACGCCGGTCACTGTTATTGTGAACGGGAAACAGACAAAAGTAACGCCATCGTCTGTTGCCGCGAATGATACTGACCGTGACCAGGAAGAGAAAAAGCCCACTAAAAAAGGCAAGAAAAAAACAAAAAAGAAAAAGAAAACAGCATAAGCAGGATTTCAAGGCACCTGTTCGCACAGAACAGGTGCTTCTTTTTTACACAGAATGAAGCACCTTGTCCCGCTTTGTGCTTGCAAGCACGAATTCAAATTGGTAGGATAGACGCATGCTTTTTGAGAGGGAAACAGTAACTCCGCAAGGACGGCTTGCAGCCATGGAAGAACTGTTTGCCCGGGTAGCCACTCGCAGTGAGGCCGTACATGAACCGGGGCACGTCCCCGTGGAGGCACTGGAAGCCTACGGCGACCTGGAAACACCACTGCGCTACATGCTGGAAGCCGCTGCAGCAGGATGCAAGGACCGAACCCGCCTGGCACAGCTCCGCAAAGTAGAGAAATGCCTGAACACCCTGCCGGATGCATTGATGACGAGTCTCTCCGCCGGGCCAGGCGAAAACTGGTTGTGCATGTTCCGCCACCTGTTGCAACTGCACACCCTTCTCACGGATTCCGGTATCGGGACCGATGCTGCGGAATACGCCACCCTCCTGCAGAAAATGGTGCAACTGGCAGAAAAAGTATCGCAGGCGGCGGCGGTCGAAGTCAGCCCGGCATCCATGTTCACCCTGCTTCTCATGCAGGTGGAGATGCAGCGTATCAACCCACCCCGCCGGCGCCGCAAGACAACGCGCAAACGCCGCAGAACAAAGGCTAAGAACAAGAAAAAGGCTGAGGGTAAGAAAGCGGATTAAGGAGCCGCCGGTGCAGGCTCCGGCTCAAGTTCCGGTGCAGGAGTGGAGAAATCACATTTTTCCAGATAATACGCAGCAGCCTGATTCCCCTGCTCTGCCGCTTTCAGCCACCATTCGCGAGCTGCTGCACGGTTCATTTCCACCCCGGCACTGCCAGTATACAACAGCAGCCCCATGCGCAACTGAGCCTTTGAATCTCCCCCGGCCGCAGCGTTTTCCAATTCAACACGCATGCGGGCCAGCCGCTCTCGCACCACCTCGGCTGCAGGCTCAGGTTTCTCTTTTTTCTCCGCAGGAACGCCACGATTCAGACTAATACTGCCTGTACCAAGCATGAAAAAAGGCAAAAGAGCACTACCCCAGAACACGCACATAACGAAAATGACCCAACGCGGCATTTTCTTTCGCGGTGGAAGAAAAGTAAAGCGACGGCGAGGTACACGGTAGGTATCCGTTTCCCGTCTTCTCCGGCGCACAGAGAAACGAACAGAACGCTGCATGCCGGCCAGCTCCGGAGCCCCGGCATAGCGCAATTCTCGTTCACGAGCTTCATCGTACAAGCGGCGTTCCCTCTCATCACCCAATATCCGGTAGGCTTCCGCAATCAACTTGAAACGCTCTTCCGCAGACGAATCCCCGGAATTGAGGTCGGGGTGAAATTTCTTAGCTTGCTGATAATATGCTTTCTTGAGCTCAGCCTGTGAAACCGACGGAGCTACATCCAGAAGTTCATAATAATCAGGAAGAGACATTGTCAGATTACTCCTTCCAATCCCGGGCCAGTTCCATCACCGAGCAAATCGGCTCCCACCCCAGCTCCTGCAAGCGGGTACAATCTACCCTCATATCAGTAACACCACGCACAGACGGTTCTGAGACAGCAGGTTCGCCCTCATACCCGAAAAGAGCAGTCAGTTGCTCGTATATCTCTTTTCTGGTAAAGCTTTCACCGCTTACATTATAGATACCATCCTTCAACCAAGGCTGAGTACCCAGAAGCATGAGCGCATCTGCGGCATCCTCCACATGCAGATAATTCAGCACACGTTCCTCGCGACCAGGCAGCCCCGGCAGCCCCTCCTTGAAGCGCCGCACCAGCTCACAGCGTTCCGGACCGTACAAAGGTGCCAGGCGAGCCACCACCCCGCCGTTCCTCAACACGACCTGCTCTGCATGCAGCAGAATCTCTGCACGTTCTGATTCGGCAAGAACAGGGCTTTCCTCTGTCACCGTCACTCCATCACGACCGGCGTAGACAGATGTGGATGAACAAAACACCACACGGGTACCGCGCAAGAGCTGATCCAGATTCACCACAGGTGCCAGATATGCCTTGCGGTAGTCCTCCGGGGTGCCACCACGCGTAGCCGCGCAACAGAACACGATATCGGGTTCCAGGCGGGTCAACGCGTGACGCAGCAAATCCTTATCAGCCGCGCTGCCGCGCAAATTCGCAACCGCTGCCGGATCAATGGTGAGAACACGGGCTCCTTCAGCACGGCAGGCTTCCGCGAGCACCGAGCCCAAAAAACCGGCACCGATTATCCAGATTTTATGATGCCGAAGACTCATCTGCGGTGCTTCCAGATAAGTTCTGCCAGTTCCAGGTCGCCGGGCAAAGTGATTTTCAGGTTTGCGCCCCCCTGCACCAGCTGGGTTGCCACACCTAATGCCTCAACCGCCGAGACCTCATCCGTCACCACCAGATTCTGAGCCTTTACATGCGCGTACGCCCTCTGCAGCAGCTCAAGCTGGAAAATCTGTGGTGTCTCCATTCCCCACAAATGCTCCCGGCTCACCTTTTCCGGCAATGACTTACCGGTTGAATCAGCACGTTTGAGCGTATCCACTACCGGATGCGCACATGTAGCTGCGCCGTTTTTCTCAGCTGCAGCCAGACAAGCGAGGATTCCCTCCGGGGTAATCAAAGGACGGGCACCATCATGCACAGCAACCATGCGGGTACCAGCGGGCAAAGCTGCCAGCCCTGCCGCCACGGAATCCTGGCGTTCTGCACCGCCATCCACGCGGCATACCGGCACCGGGAAAGAAGCTTCAGCCAGCCCCGTTTCCACCCAGCGACTCTCCGGGCACACCACTACCACCCCAGCAGCACCAGCCGATACAAAAGCATCGACACTGCGGCGCAGCACCGGCACACCATCCAGCAAGGCCGCCAGCTTATCGAACCCAGCGCGGCGGGAGCTCCCCGCCGCCACTATCACGGCACAGAACATAATAAACCCGGATTAATTCAGGCGGGAAGCCACCAACTTGGAAAGAATCTTACCAGGTGCCCGGCCCTCTGTACGGAGCTGCATTTCTTTCATGACGCGCCCCATATCTTTCTTGGTAGCAGCCCCCAGCTCAGCAATAACCTGCTCCAGCAGCGGCTGGATTTCAGCCTCTGTCATCTCGCTGGGAAGCAGTGCCGACAGCACCTTGATTTCGGCCTGTTCTTTCTCCACCTGCTCCGTACGCCCCGCCTGAGCATACAGGGCAATGGCATCCTCTCGCTGCTTAATCTGCTTACGCACGACGTTCTGTTCCTCTGCCGCAGTCAGCTCTGCAGTCACGCTTCCCTTAGCAAGGCACGCCGTCTGCATGGCGGCTTTTAGTCCACGCAAAGCTCCCAGCGCCACAGTATCCTTAGCGCGCATTGCTACTTTCATTCCCTCCGTAATCTGTTCATTCATTGCACTCATGATTTCCCATTTTATACACGTGCGCGCGTTAAAAGCAAGGACTAAATCCCCCTATGACATTGATTTACTCTCTGATATGCATACATTCTGCACGCTTGACTCCATTTGCACTATTGTTTAAACTTCTTCTGAACAATTTCGCTGGTTTCAGTGTCACACCCGAACAAGCATATCATTTTCGTATGAAATACCACTCCATTCTCCCCATCATTGCCTTATCACTGAGTGTGCCTGTGCTCGCAACACAGGAACCGACCGAACCGGCAGCCCTCGAACAGGCAGCCACACAGCTCACGGAACTGCAGGAAGACCCGGAAATCACAAAAGGGGAACTCCCCAACGGAGTGAAATACATCATCCGCCCCACGGCAGAACCGCAGGGACGCGCCAGCATCCGCCTGCATGTAAACGTAGGCTCTCTGGATGAACAGGAACATGAAAAAGGCATTTCCCACCTCATCGAGCACCTGGTATTCAACGGTTCTCGCAATTTCAAGCGAGGGGAGCTCATTCCCACCATGCAGCGTCTGGGGCTCGGTTTCGGCGGCGATGCAAATGCCTACACCAGCCTGCTGGAAACAGTCTACATGCTCGACCTGCCGAATCTGAATGACGAAACGGTGAACTTCGCATTCACTATCATGCGGGACTTTGCAGACGGCGCCACACTGGAAGACAGCGCTATCGAACACGAGCGCGGCATTGTGAAAAGCGAACTGTACGCCCGCGATTCAGCCAGCTACCGTGCCATGCTGGCCACACTGCGCCATGCAGCCCCTGGTTCACGACTGCCTGATTACCTTCCCATCGGCACAGAAGAAGTCATCATGGGTGCTCCCTGTGAGGTATTCCGCAACTATTACAAGACCCACTATGTAGCACGCAACATGACTGTAGTGGTCACGGGCGATTTCCAGACAGAAACAGCCAGAGCATGGATTGAAAAACACTTCAGCAGCATGGAGGACACCCCGGCCGCAGCCCGGATTTCCCCCGGAGCTCCGGATAATATGGGACCGGCTGAGCTCGTGGTTGAAAACCCGGAAAACGCGCTCATGAGCATCGGTATCATGGTGACACATCCCTGGCAGCAAAAAGAAGACACCGCAGCCCGGCGCGCAGAAGAGATGCCGCTTGACCTGGCCTGCGCCATGCTGAACCGCCGGCTTGCCCGCATGGCCCGCGGAGCAGATTGCTCATTCCAGACTGCGGGTATCAACAAAGAATCGCTTTACAGCACAGTTGATATGTTCGGGCTCAACGCCACAGCATCGCCCGAAAAATGGCAGACAGCCATGACCGATACCCTGCTGGAACTGCGCCGCGCCTGTGAATACGGATTCACAACAGCAGAACTGAACGAAATTGTGGCCACCGTCCGCGCCGCCTATGACCGCAGCATCAACAGCTGGGCTTCTGTCGATGCCGCACAGATGGCCGGCAACTTCATTGATGCCATCAGCAACAATCTGAAAATGACCACCCCCGCTGAGGACAAGAAGCAGTTTGAGGCTGGGCTGATGCGTATTCTTCAGAACCCCGACTTGTGCCGACAAGCACTGAAGCAGGAATTTGATTCCAGCCGGGCCAGACTCATGCTCTCGGGAGCAAAGGTAGCCGGAATCACAGAGGCAGATTTACGGAATCTCTATGATTCTGTCATGCAACAGCCTGTAACTCCGCCAGCAGCAGAGGAAGTTCCCGCATTTGCATACGAAAACATCGGCACCCCCGGCAGCATTGAACAGCAGGCAGTCATCGAAGACCAGGGAATCACCACCCTCACCCTTTCCAACGGAATACGGGTCAACCTCAAACCTGTTGATTTCAGCCAGGGCAGCATCAGCATCAACGCCTATATCGATGGCGGCTCGCTGCGCCTGACCCACCAACCGGGTCTCAGCACCATGGCCAGCCAGGTTATGAGCATGGGTGGTCTCGAAGCCCACGACCTGAACGAAATGGAAAAAATCCTCGCCGGTCGCAGTGTCGGCATGAGCTTCGGCATCGGTTCTGACCGTTTCCATTTTGGAGGAAGCACCACTGAAGCCGATTTTGAAATGGAGTGCAAACTACTGGTTGCCAATATTCGGCACCCGGGATTCCGAAATGATGGCGAGCAACGGCTGCGCCGTCAGCTGCCCGCCATTTACAACCGCTACGAAACCACACCGAATGGAGCTTTCAGTCTGCAGGCTCCCAAGGCGATTTACGGCAACGATGCCCGTTTCACCACACCAGAACGCAGCGAAATCGAGGCTTGCACAACCGAGCAGGTGAAGGCAGCCCTTACCCCCTGGCTGCAGAATGGAGCCATGGAAGTAAGCATCGTCGGTGATTTCAAGGTGGAGGATATATTGCCAGTCATAGAGCGCACCCTCGGTGCCATGCCCGCCCGCAATCGCGAGTTCACAGCACTCACAGCAGAAGAAACTGCGGTTACAACAGCCAGATGGGGGCAGCGTCAATTCCTGTCCTATACCACAGATCTGGATAAAACCATCGTGAGCCAGATACGCCCCTGCGGCGACGGCATGGACCAGCAGCGCAACCGCCGTCTGGCAGTTCTTACCTCCATAGCCCGCCAGAAACTGTTCGATGGCATCCGCGCTCAGCTGGGTGAAACATATTCCCCCTCTGTACGGCTCGCCACAAACGCCGCACTGAGCAATGCCGCCACCATCACCACAACCAGCGCCGGCGTGATAGGCAATCGAGTCAAGGTGAACACCGCCATGGATGCAATCCTCCTCGACCTGGGACAGGGTAAAATCACGCAGGAAGATCTGGATTGCGCGCTCCGGCCCTTCATCACCTCCTCACAAAAACAGCTGCGCACCACGGCCTACTGGAACAGTGCCCTGGCCCGGCTGCAAAGCGATGCCCGCCAGCTTCCCCTCATCCGCAACCTGATGGAGGATATCAAGAGCATCACGCTGGAAGAAATCCAGGAGCTTGCAAAAGAAGTTTTCGGCAGCCAGAATCCGGTGAACTATTTCTTCACTGTTCCGGCAAATGCAGTTCCACAGCAAACATCCCCGGCCCCCCAGGCCGGCAGCACTGGCAGCAACTATACCATTATCACCACTGCCGCCACCATGGCTGATACCTCCTGGTCTCAAGTAGCCAAGGCATTAAAAAAAAAATACAACCAAGCAGAAATCTGCACTCTTGCTGAGCTGAACGAAGAAACCGTTTCTGCGGCGCTCCGCAGTACCCAGGCTCGTTACGCAGCCTTCGTACTGCGCCCGCAGGAAGTGGGGCGAGAAACAGTCAATGACCTGCACCGCGCCGCCCGCCGGGTGGATGATGATCCCTGGGGAGACTGCATATGGGGCATTATCACCGGTTACACGGCAGAAGATGCACTGCGCATTGCCACCACCGACGCACCGCTTACAATCAAGACACTCCTGGGAACAACAAATGCAGACCACAGCCGTTTTGAGCACAGTTGCTGCATCACCGACTGGACAGATGCGCCCGTGCTTGAACAGAGCGGCTACACAGAACCCACCACCACAACATACGCGGCAGATGAGAAAGACCCGATTCTGAACATCTTTGCTGACCAGCTTTCCAACCAGAAAGCACAGCTGATCGTGAGCTCCAGTCACGCCACCCCCTACAATCTGGAAATGCCTTTCAGCCGCGGCCTTATATTCTCATACGGGAACCGCTTCCACAAGCTGCCGGCTGGACAATTCCAGGAATTCGCAGGTAAGCCTCTGAATGAGGCCATGGCGGGCAATACTGAAAGTCTGGCAGCCGTAGCTGCCACGAAGGAAACAGTAAAACCGGACAGCACCCCCCGGGTATGGCTTGCTGCCGGAAACTGTCTGTTCGGAAATGCAAACTACAGCCCGCACAGCATGTGCGTAACTGCGCTCTCTGCCTATAACTGCAACCAGGTAGTAGGTTACACAGTACCCTCCTGGTACGGTGCCGGCGGCTGGGGAACACTTGGCACCTTCTTCGGTAATACAGCAGGCACAAGCCTGGCAGAAGCCTGGTTCCTGAACAATCAATTCATTCTGCACAAGACTAACCAGCTTAATCCTGCTCTGCTTGGCATCCAATTCAACAACGAAAGCTTTGCCGCCGGCAATATTATCTGGCAACTCATGAAAGCCGGAATAAAAGTGCACCAGCAAAACGCGAAAGATGTGCTCGGACTGATACACGACCGCGATGTCGTGGCATTCTATGGTGACCCCGCCTGGCGCGCAGAGCTGGATGAGACCCACGCGCAGGCTCCCTTCGCCATCGTCTGGCAGGATGCAAAGCACTTCACCATCACCGCGAACTACGACACCAAGGGACGCTGTGCTGTCTGGTTCCCCACAGCCGAAACCGGCACAGGAACAACTGGCTGTAATGTGCCCGGGGCTTTCTTCACCAACGATTTCATTCTCTTCCCCGAACTCGAACTCAAGAAAGGCGAAGCTCTCAACGTTGAAGTGAATTAAAGATAGTTTCCCCCTGCGGTAAAGGGGCCTGGGGAGAATCTGCACTCCTCAGCTCCACCTGCGGGGGCTGCGTACCAGGTACTTTTTCGAAAAAGCCGCCGAACGCACGCACGCCCAGATAATCCGTGAATCTGCTGCTGCAAGCGTATTTCCGCGCCGCCCGGAAATATGCAGAGTCGGCTTCGCGGCGGGAAATCGGGGCTCCCCCCTGCCGTGCATAATACAAGGCATCATGCAGAAGGCTGGGCACCAGATCATTTGCTTTCGTATTACCAAAGCTCACGCCATCCCACACAAATCCCCGGTGTAAATACAGCGTGTCTCCATGAGCCTCCATCATCACCCGGTGCGGTGGGAGGGGATGACGCAGCAACCAGTACCCCAGCTGCATATCGCGGTCTTTCCAGACAATATTCCAGCGGGTTTTCAGGCAGAAACCGGGTGCATACTGCGGCATGTACATATACCAGCAGCCTGGAGATTTACCATATTCGACCACCTCAGGTGCCAGTTGCTTCATGTTAACGGCATCTACTACCTGACGGCAGGAAGTCAGTAACACCAAAGACAACAGCAGGGTGGATAAAATTTTCATTTCTGCAGCTTCTCACAAGCAGACTCATAGTCCTGACGCAAACGCTCCAGATGATACCGGGCATACTTTGCATCATAACGCAGAAGCCGCCCCTGCTTCGTTCCACATTCCGCCTTTTGCTGAATCAGCGGAATAAGCGACTCAAAGATATCACAATATTCCTTGAGAGCCGCGACGCGCCCGGGGCTGTTATCTTCTGATTGCAGGTTGACTTCTCTGCGAAAAACACGGGCCGCCTCCCGGGCTGATTCAGCGGCATCCCCGGCGCAAAGCCCCTGTTTTTCACGGGCCGTCATCAACTCTGCCAAGGCATCATACGTCTGCTGCAATTCCAGCAGTGCCACTGCGCGGGTATCATCACTCCGACTGCATGATGCCAGTTTCACTTCACCCTGCGCAGCTTTCACCAGCAGAACATCAGCCTTATCGTTCTGCCCTGCTCTTACCCCGTCTGCTATCAGCAGCTCCAATTTTCCGAGCAGAGCTTCTGCCAGCTTCAGCTTTTCCTGATACACATCCGGGGCTCTGCCGCCAGCGAGACTAAGCACGCGCATCCAGGCATCGTCCAATTGGACTTTGTACAAAGTCTCATCGCTCGCAAATTGATTCTCGTGCAGTTTCTCGACAATATCCCGCACCTTTCGAGCGGCTTCAAACAACTCTAGCCGCTGCATTTTCGCAGAAACCTCAGACCACATCAAAGGCTGTTGCAGCCGAACCAGAGCCAACTGAGCAGCAGCGCAATCCAAAGCCGTCCCCAGCCCCTGCTGATATTTCTTTGCTGCCAGCGCAGCAGTTTGTTCTGCAGCATCCAGCGCCGCTGCATCAATCCGTACCAGAGGAGCCTTCCAGGTGGTAATTCCCTCCCCCGGCGTAATATAAAAGCTGAGCGGTTCTGCACAAGCCACACCAAAACATACAGCAAGCGAAATGAACATCCCCTTAAGCATACCTGCATTATAATCCACTGCATTATCCCTCTTCAAGATTTTTTTCTGGACGCTTCATCGCTGCACGTGTAAAGTTGTAACGTATGCAGGACCTTACAGGCAGCTTCTTCGGGCTGGAATTGCCGGAATACAGAAATTTCCCCCATCCGGAAAGCCTGCACTGCGCCTGGCTCAACAGTGGCAGGGCGGCTTTTGAATGCCTGCTGCGCAGCATGCCCCGCCCCGAAAACTTGTGGATTCCCCGATTCATCTGCGACACCGTGCTACAGGCCCCGGAAAGACTGGGAATTCCCGTAAAACGTTATTCCTGCACCGCACAGCTGGAACCAATTCTACCAGAAGCAGGAGAAAGGGATATTGTTCTGCTGGTCAATTATTTCGGTCTTACAGATTCAGCCATAAACACTACAGCGGCGGCGCTGAAGAACAGGTGCATTGTGGATGCCACGACCGCGCTGTATTCACCGCCACCGCACGGCGTTCCCACATTCTACAGTCCGCGAAAATTCTGCGGCGTGGCAGATGGTGGAGTAGCCCTTGCGTCGGGGCTTCCCTTATGGATTCCGCCCGCAAAAGACAACAGCTCACAAAAAAGTCTGGTCCTGCTGGAACGAATTGAGAATGGCGCTGAAGCAGCCATGACTGCCAGCGAAACGGCAGAAGCAGCACTTGACGGTGCCCCCCTGCGAATGAGCAATCTCACCCGAAGACTGTTGACAAGCATTGACTTCGAAACAGCCGCAAAACAACGCCTTGCAAACTACAACATCCTGCACCAGGCTCTGAAAAACATCAACAGGCTGAATCTACCGGAAACTCCGCTCAATGCCCCGATGTGCTACCCTCTGGTAAGTGGAATCCCAGGTCTTCGGGACACCCTCATCGATGCCGGCATCGCACTACCACTCTACTGGCCAGAGGTCATCGAGCAGACTGATGCCGGCGATGTAGAAAACCGGTTAGCCCGCCAGCTCCTGCCTCTTCCACTGGACCAAAGATATTCAAAAAACACCATGGAGCGCATAATTGACCTGATTCTGGCCTGAAATTAACGATTTTTCATAGCAGTTCGGGAGTTTTTGCCCTTTTAAGCTTGAAGCCGAGCCAGGGAAAGAGTATTATCAACATAATACTAGAAGTTTGAATATATGAATTATTCTGTCCGCATTTCTCAACTTCTCATCGCCGCAGGATTACCCCTGCTGGTTGCCCCGGCTGTTGCAACGCCAGCCGCAGCACCTGCAGCCACCGCACAAACCACCGCTTCGCCCGATTTAATCCAGGCCGCCACCAAGGGTGACCTCAAAAAGGCCCAGGCTGTACTGGCAGCCAATCCCGGGCTTCTCAATGTAAGCGACACCAACGGCGTAACCCCGCTCATGGCGGCAGCCACAAACGGGCACCTGCCTGTCGTGCAGATGCTGATTGCAGCAAAAGCAGACCTGGAAAAAACGAGTCCCCTGGGCGAAACGGCACTCATGTTTGCAGCTTTCAACGGACACCTTCCCGTTGTCCAGGCACTGATTGATGCCGGGGCAAAGGTCAACACTACCATACCCACAGGCGAAACAGCCCTTTACCTCGCCATGCGCACAGGGCACGTCGAAGTGGCACGCGCACTTATCAATGCCAAATCTTATCTGAACCCCCGCGACAAGGACGGATGGACCCCGCTGCTGCACGCAGCCGGCTCCGGGCAGACCACTATGGTACAACTTCTGCTGGCAGCTGGTGCCAACAAAGAGGTCCGCATGAAAGAAGGCGGCACACCTCTTCTCATGGCAGCAGCCAATGGATTCACTGACACAGTGCGGGTTCTCCTGGAAGCAGGCGCTTCTCCCACTACCCGTTCCTATATCGGTGAAAGCGCCCTGCATTTTGCGGCAGCCAATGGCGATACTGAAATTGTAGAACTACTCATTGCAGCCAAGGCAGATTTGGAAGTAAAGCTGCGCACCGGAGAAACACCCCTGCTCGTAGCGGCAGCAAAGGGCCACGCCGATGTAGTAGAAACCCTGATTGCCGCCGGAGCCAACAAGGAAGCAACCCTGCCCACAGGTGACACAGCCCTGATGACCGCAGCCTTCAATGGGCACGAGGATGTCGTGCTGGTACTCCTGGAAGCAAAAGTCAACGCCGAAGCAAAAGACAAAAACGGCAACACTGCACTGGATTATGCAAGGGCTCAGGGACACACAGAAGTCATGGCGGTACTGCCAGGTGGCAAGATTGTGGTGGATGAGGGAGCTGAACAAGCCCGGGATATTCTGGATGCCGCGGCCCACGGCGATACCGAACACGTGCTCGCCTTCCTGAAAGACAATCCGAAATCCATTAAAGAAACGGATGGAGATGGAGCCACGGCTCTGATTTATGCCGCTGCCAATGGCCACGAAGAAACCCTGCAGGCACTTCTGCTGAACAAGGCCGATATCGAAGCAAAAGACAAAGCAGGGCTCACAGCACTTGCCCACGCCGCCAAAGAAGGTGAATTGAACACGCTTCAGATGCTCATCGCCGCCGGAGCAAACATTGAGACACGCAGCCAGCACTGGAAAACACCTCTTTCCCAGGCAGCAGAAGCAGGAGAAGCAGAAGCCGTCCGTATTCTGCTGGAAGCCGGCGCCAACAAAAACACGCTGAACAGAGAAAAGGAAACAGCCCTGACCTATGCCGTACTCAGCGCGGACAAAAAGACCGTTGACACCCTGCTGGCAGCTGGAGCCCAATGCAACGTGCAGAATAAAAACGGGTGGACCCCGATGACTGTGGCCGCAATCAATGGGCACACTGAACTGGTCCGGACTCTGCTGGAAGCGGGCTCAGACATCAACATCAAAGACAAAGATAACTGGACTGCACTGATGCAGGCGGCTCACAACGGCCACCTCGAAACCGTCAGACTACTTCTGAAAGCAGGTGCCACCGGAGCCGCGGATGCCGCCAAAGTAACAACAGATCCCGCCATCCTGCAAATCCTGCAGAATCCGCAATCCTCACGTTAACCCCATTCGAGAGCATATATGCCAGGCCTTACGAAAAAGCTCCGTTTAATTTTACCGCTGTTTCTCTGCACATCATGCATGCTGCAGCACCCCGTGAGAAACACCGATATACCGGATGCGACCGGCGGCCCCATCCCCACACGGGTTGGCGAATCCGCTGCCACAACCTGGTTCTGGCTATGGAAATTCGGCGATGACTCCGTGGAGCGGGCCAAACTGAACGGAGGCATTTCCGAAATCAGCTCTGTGACCAAAGCCAGCAACAGCTTCCTGGGTTTCATCAAAAAACACACCACCACCGTCCGTGGCAATTAACCCTGCCCACCAGCCGCTTCTTCCCCCATTCCATCCGGAATCGGGGGATTTTTATTTCCTTTCTGCAAAAAAAATCAAAAAATGCATGTCAGGTATTGACCTTGCAGAAAGATATGCTATTATGGCACTCACGTATGCATGCCGACCTTGAAAAACTTGTAACTGCTGGCAAGATTCCGGCCGATTTTGCGGCTCGTCTCGACCAGTTCGCCCCCGGTAAATATGTAATGCACCAGGACCTTGGCGTGGGCAAGGTTGCCGCATGGTCCCTGGCCAAGAGCAAAATCAAGATTGATTTTGAAAAAGGCAACGCCGGCCGCATCCTCGGCCTGAAGCTCGCATTCAACCAGCTCACCCCCATTCCTGCCGGCCACTTCCTCATCACCTGCTTTGATGACCCCGCCGCCTGCAAGAAACAGGCAGAAGACAAGGACACCATCCTCGACTTCATCCGCATGGTACTGACCTCCAACATCTCCCTGCGCGAAGGCATCAACGATGTACTCCCCATGCAGCCGGAAGACCTGGAGAAATTCCTCAGCGGCCGCGTCATCGAAAGCGCCGACTGGAAAAACTGGTGGGAGAAAGCCCGCGCTGCCATGCGCGACAACCCCGGTTTCCGCCTGCCGACCAAGCGAGGTGAGGCCATCGCGCTGCGCAATGCCGCCTCTGCAGCAGAAGCACTGCTGGCTGACTACTCCGATGCCACGTCCCTGGAATCCTGCGTGCGCATTCTCGACCAGTCCCGCCTGGAGGTGCTCAAGGGCGAGTTTGAACTGGTTGCCAAGCTGGTGAAAGCCATGGAAGAAGACATCGCCCGCGGATTCACCGAACCCCAGCACGTGCTGGAGCTCATCATCATCCGCGATGCGATTCTCGAGACCGTAGCAACCACTCCGGAAGACAAGAACGCCATGGATGCCGCCCTGACCGCTGCCGGGGTTGATACCGTAACCACCATGGCTGAAAAAATCAAGACCATTTCCTCCGAAGAACTCGTAGGATACATTGGCGAGCTTTCCGCTGCTCGCCAGCGCGAAGTGTACGAATCGCTGCCCGAGGCCATGGGCGACAGCTGGCTGCCCTACGCCACCAACATCTTCCTCT
>JAZRKW010000040.1:0-6252 GCA_045646505.1 Akkermansia sp.
TTAGGCTTGCAAGGGCTAGAGCTATCTGCTACAATGCCCCCAGCGTTATGACACCGAAACACATTGTAGCCGTTATCGACTATGGCTCACAGTACACGCAGCTGATTGTGCGCCGCGTGCGTGAGCTGGGCTTCCTTGCCAGACTTTATGCTCTGGAGGATTTGCATGAAATCAGCGAGCCGGGCGCCATTATTCTTTCCGGCGGGCCTCGCAGCACCTCCGAGCCGGATGCCCCGGATATCGATTTTGAATGGCTCACTTCTTTTGGTGTGCCTGTACTGGGTGTGTGCTATGGTATGCAGCTGTTGAATATCAAGACAGGCGGCACGGTGCGCTCCAGCAATAAGCGTGAATACGGTCCCGCCGCGCTGATTCCGGAGAAGCTGGAAGGTCTGTATGCGGATATGAGCCCGTCTTCACAGGTGTGGATGAGCCATTCCGATACTGTGGACCACCTGGCCGATAATTGCCGCGTGATTGCCCGCAACAGCGATGGTGTGCCGGTTTCCCTCCAGTGGGGTGAGCAGATGTTCGGTATTCAGTTCCACCCGGAGGTGACCCACTCTCACGAGGGGCGTACCATTCTCAGAAATTTCCTTTCCTATGCCAAGGACCTGGCTAAGTTTGATATCGGTGACTTCAAGCGTGAGCTTATCGAAGACATCCGCGCCAAGGTGGGCGACAAGCAGGTGGTCTGCGGCGTTTCCGGCGGTGTGGACAGCACCGTGCTGGCAGTGCTGCTGCACGAGGCTGGCGTGAATGTGCGCTGCATCTTCGTGGACAACGGTCTGCTGCGTAAGGACGAAGCTAAGGAAGTGCAGGCCAACTTTGCCCGCATGGGTGTGGAGATTGAGACGGTGGACGCCAGCGAGCGTTTCCTGGCTGCTCTGGCCGGCGAGACCGCCCCGGAGAAGAAGCGCCGCATCATCGGCAACCTGTTCATCGATGTGTTCTGGGATGCTGTGGGCGATGCTGAAATGCTGGCTCAGGGTACCCTGTACCCGGACGTGATTGAAAGCGCCTCCAATGCCAAGAGCAAGGCTTCGGTCATCAAGACCCACCACAACCGAGTGGAGCGTGTCCTCAAGATGCAGGAAGAAGGCAAGGTGATTGAACCGCTGGCATTCCTGTTCAAGGACGAAGTGCGCGAGCTGGGTGCTTCCATGGGTATTTCGCACGATATCCTGTGGCGTCATCCTTTCCCCGGTCCCGGTCTGGCAGTGCGTTGCCCCGGCGAGGTGACCAAGGAGCGTCTGGATATTATCCGCGAATGCGACGCTATCTTTATCGGTACCCTGCGCAAGTGGGACTGGTACGATAAGTGCTGGCAGGCGTATGCAGGTCTTATCCCCGTGAAGACTGTCGGTGTGAAGGGTGACGAGCGTTCCTATGAGTTCGCTACTAACCTGCGCGCCATTGTTTCTGAGGATGCCATGACTGCTGACTGGGTGCAGCTGCCCTATGACCTGCTGCGCGAGGCTTCCAACCGCATTCTGAACGAGGTATCCGGCATCAACCGCGTGCTCTTCGACGTGAGCACCAAGCCGCCGGCATCCATCGAGTGGGAATAAAGATTATTCAGAGATATCAAAAAGGCAGAACTCCAGTTGCGGAGTCCTGCCTTTTTTTACACATGTGTCCCAAAGTTTGAGTACTAATCTCGATAAATTGGACTTTGCCGATTAGTTTGCGAGCGTCAGCGAGCGTCTATTGAGCCCGTCAGGGCGGCATAATAATAGCCCAGCGTGGAGCCGCCACGCGGCGGCCTGCGAGGGCGTAGCAAGCGAGCAACGCGAGTCGCGAAGCCCCGAACGCTGGGTTTGGAATAAAACATAACCGGAACCCCGACCAACGTGGAGGGGTGGCAGGGAGGCCACCGCTTTCGCCTTGATTTGCCTGCCTCACAATGGTATTATGCAATCGTGTTGTAAATAATATGTCGCATAGCTTTTCCAATCTGAATGTGCATCTTATATTCCATACCAAGAGCGGCACCTGCATTATGGATGAATCCGATTTGGCACGCGTGTTTCGCTATATCGGTGGTTTGATACACTCGTTATCGGGATATGCCTATATCGTGGGAGGTCGACCGGATCACATACACATTCTTACCACATTACCTTTAACGAAATCAGTGTCAGATTTTGTGCGTGAAATAAAAGCGAACACCAGCCGCTGGATAAAAGGAATAGACACGAAATACCATCATTTTGCATGGCAGGAAGGATATGGCGTATTTTCCGTGAGTGAATCGAATAAGGCTTCAGTGATTAACTACATACTCAAGCAAGAGGAACATCATCGCCAGTACAGCGCACAGGAAGAGTTTAACATATTCCTGTGCAAACACGGACTTCAGAAAGAATAGTCTGGAGAAATAACCATGTCGCGATACTAGAATTGCATGGGTAAATTGCTATCATCGGCTTCCCTGCCACCCCTCCACGTTGGTCGGGGTTCCGGTTATTTTTTATTCCAAACCCAGCGTTTCGCCGCGTAGCGGCTCCACGCTGGGCTATGATTATGCCGCCCTGCGGGCTCAAATTTCCGCTCGCCGTTGGCTCGCCAATTTCCAATTTGTCGAGCAGATAGGGGCTTCTTCCAAAATGTTGCTGATGTTTCTATAGCTTACCAAATCTTTGGGACACGTGTGGGTAGCCACAGAGCTGCCGGCAATTAACGCTTGACACTAACAAAAGGCGGGAGTAGGATTTCGTGCATGTCACAGGAGCCGGATGCCATGACCAGCTACTACATTCTGCTGCCGGCCGGCGAGCAGGAAGGTCCATACACCTTGAAGGAGCTCAAGGAAATGCTGCAGTGTGAATTAATTGCAGCAGACACACTGGTGCGCCATGGCTCATGCGGCTGCCCTCTCCACCTGGACGAATTGCTGCATGAAAACCAGGTGGGCACAATTGATGAGATAACCGGGCTGGATGGGCTGAGGGGCTTCTCACTCGGACATTTCTTTGCAGATGTATTCCGCCGCCACAGCCGGGAAGAAATTCTGGAAGTATTCTGCTGCGGCACAGCCAATACTACCCCACCGTTACAAAATGTCAGCAGCGCATGGCCAACCCCCTGGATATTTGCCCGCATGCTGCTGGCCTGTATCTTTCTCTACATCGGATTTGACTGGGCAAGCAGCACCTTTCAGAATCCGAACCTGGTTCCCGGGCTCATGTTCGTCGGGAACTTTGCTATTCCTTTCTGCGTGACTGTATTCTTTTTTGAGCTGAACGTACGCCGCGAAGTTCCTTTTTTCAACGTGATACTGGCCATGATGTACGGCGGATTGATGGCCCTCATCTTTGCCCTCTTTCTCATGGAGCTCAGCCCGGAGGTCCTGCCATGGATTGCCGGTCCTGTGGAAGAACCAGCCAAGCTGCTGGCAGCCATACTCATAGCGGGGCATCTCCGCAACGGTCGCATTCTCACGGGGCTGCTTTTAGGCGCGGGAGTCGGCGCTGGCTTTGCCGCTTTTGAAAGCGCCGGCTATACCTACACTGAACTGGTGCGCTACATTACCAATTCGACTGCGGCAGAGGTCGTCGGAGCCATCAACCCGGTACGCGGGTATGCCATAGCTCAGAATGCCAGTCTGTTCGACCCCGATGCCGTCATGCAGGTACGCGCACTCATCACCCCCTTCGGGCATGTAGTATGGACCGCCATCACCGCCGGCGCATACTGGCTCGTACTCAAATACCGCATCTCTGAAGGGCTTCGGGATTACGAAGCCACCAGCATCGACTGGGCCGTATTCTCAGATATCCGATTCCTGCGCATAGCCATTATCCCCATCGTGCTGCACATGGTATGGAATACTCAATGGCTCGAAGGCTTTGGTCTGCTGCGGTTCCTGGTGCTGGGTATCATCGCCTGGGCCGTGGCTCTGCGCCTGGTGCAGGCCGGGCTCCAGCAGATACGCGAGGAAAAATGCATTCTCTACCAGCGGCGCTGATTACAAGCTCGGAATCTGCATCCACCAGCACATGCTGGCACCGCCACCAGGGCTCGGCGACCACATTGCTCGTTTCGCAGTTATACCATGCGAAGCTCTGGTCGATGCGTCATGGCAAGTTACCACTGATTATTAAGGCTCTTGGTTTCTTTGTGTACCTCCATATTGCGCTCAGTCTTGCCAGAGATGACCGGGGGAGTATCCGTCACCATGAAGAAATCAAGGATTTCAATAGTGTTTCTGCCGTTTTTCAGGAACTCACCGGGGCAGTACAGGCGTTCCTGCGGGCCGATATTCCAGTAGCGCCCCAGCAGGTGCCCGTTCACCCACACATAGCCTTTCTGCCATTCTCTCACATCGAAAAAAGTATCAACAGGATTCTGCAGCTCAATTTCAGCACGGTAAAGCGCGCCTTTCTCACGGGTTCGCACATGACCGGTCTTGCGCACTGGAGCAGGCAGAGGCTTACTGAGGTCGAAACGTTCCACGCACCAAACGTTGAGTTCCTTATCACCCAGTTTCACAGTACCGATAAGCCCCTTCCGGTCTTTTTCCATGTATTTGGAAAAATTGACATGGCCGAAGGTATCTACCACAATTTTAAGCAACGACTCCTTCGTCCGGGCAGGAATTTCCATTGTATTCTGGTTCAGTCGGCGATCCAGAGTGCCTATATACTCTTCATCCACATATACCTGGGCATAGTCATGAGCAAGGCATTGCAATGTAGCCGCCGGGCCGGCGGGAATGCAGGTCTTATAGATACCGACACCCTGATTCTGCCCCAGACTTTCCAGAGTGGGCGGTGTATGGAACAGCCAGGGTTCGGAAATACCGCGTAATTCGTGCCAATTACAAACCATAGTGGGGCGGAATGGCGGCACCTCCATAGCGCTGGGTTGCACCGGTTCAGGAATTTCGGTCTCAGCTGGCAAAGCCGCTTTGATGATATCACGATATTCAAAATATTCCTTCGTGAGATTACCATTCTCGCCAATAGGGGAACCATAATCGTAGCTGGTAAGATCAGGTTCAAATTTGGAACCATCAGGGTTGGTATTCGCGCCAGCCGTCAGCCCGAAATTTGTGCCGCCGTGCAGTACGAAAATATTAAAGGACACGCCATCTTTCATATACCAACGCACAGAGTTAAGCGTATTGCGCGTAGGAGTCCAGTTACCCTCGCCCCAGTGGCGCAGCCAACCGGGGTAAGTCTCGCTGCTGAATACCGGCACCCCGGGAGCCACGCGCAGTGCGGTCCGCATCTGCCACGCATTATCGGCAGGGTCGAGTCCCACGGCCACCCCCCTGGGTACAAAGCGCAGGTGGTGGTTTGCGCTTCCCTCTGAGAGATAGAATGGGCCAGCCCCCTTCTTCTCCCAGTAGTTCTTGAGCCATTCGATATAGGCAAGCTCATCGTGTTCACTTTTGTAGCTGCCGTATTCGTTCTCCAGCTGCACCATAAGAATGGGGCCACCGTTCTTACAAAGGCGGGGAATGGCAATTTCTGCCATCTTTTCCAGATAGCGGGTCTGAGCCTCCATAAACTGCTTGTTGCCTGTGTAGCGCAGCGGAGTCACGTCATCTTTGATGAGATAAGCTGGCAGACCGCCTAAATCCCACTCGCCGCACACATAGGGACCAGGGCGGAAAAGCACCCACATGCCCTCCTGCTGGCACAAATCAATGAAAGCGGCTATATCATTTCGGCCACTGAAATCCCAACTGCCATCCTCTTTTTCAAGAGCATTCCAGAACACATAAAAAGCGATGGTGTTCAAGCCCATAGCTTTCGCCGCACGGATACGGTGTTGCCAATGCTGACGTGGCACGCGCTGCGGGTGAATCTCACCGGAACGAATCTGGAACGGAGCGCCAGCCAACATAAACTCGCGGCCTCCTTCGCCACCAAAAGAAAACTGAACGGATTTTCCAGGCTCCGGCTTCTGCAGATTCTTCATCGCCTCTACCCCACCCTGTGCGGCAAGCGCAAGCACTGCCAGCATACTGAACAACAGGCATTTCATAGTCATTCCCTATACTACATTCGGGCTCCAATGTCGAGCAGAAAAGCACTAAAACAAAGATGAACCACATGTGTCCCAAAGTTTGAGTACTAATCTCGATAAATTGGACTTTACCGGGCTGAAAGCCCGAGGAATTTTGAGCCCGATAGGGCGACACTTTCCATAGTCAACTATGAATTCATTAAAACCTGTATTTTTATCAAATCGGATTTTGATGCGAGGCATTGACCAAAAATTTGGTCAATGCAAAGACAC
>JAZRKW010000041.1:0-6442 GCA_045646505.1 Akkermansia sp.
GTACAATCAGCTTATCGACACCGCGACGCTTCCAGATTTGCACCCCGGAATGAAGGGAATAGAGTTTATCGTTTATCTTCACCGCACCATCCAAAAGACGAATCTTTGCGGAGTCGGTAGACTTACTGTTGCGACGTGCGCCGGCACGCCCACTTGCCTCTGCTGAGGCAGTCATTGATATATCTTGAATCATTGCGTATCTGTTGCGTTAGATTTGCCTTTATCATACAGTAAGGCACTGTCTAATGATATTTGCGATTACGCAATAAGCGCAATCACACCCAGATACCGAATTGGAAGGAGCAGAAACGCAAGTTTTGCGATCATTTGCGACCCAACCCCGAATTCGGCAAGCGCAAGTAAAATTAAGAACCTCCTAAGTCATTGCGACTTAGGAGGTTATAAGAATGGAGCATAGGGGATTCGAACCCCTGACCTGTTGCGTGCGATGCAACCGCTCTACCAACTGAGCTAATGCCCCATGTGATGCGTGGATGCGGGGGCATTTTACTCCTGCCGGTGGGGGTAGGCAAGCTTTATCTGCTGCTTTTTTTGTCAGTAGTCAGACGAAAAGGTTTATCTGTCGATATTCTGAGAGCAAATACACAACATGGCGGCGTATTGACTTGCAAATGAAGTTCAGAAATGATAGATTGAAGTGAACACCGTCTGACATGGAAAATATTCTGGAAATATCGCATTTGAGCATGCACTTCCCTGTGCGTGGCGGTGTATTCGGCCAGCGAGTCGGGACGCTGAAGGCGGTGGATGATGTTTCACTGAGTATAGCCCCGGGAGAGACGCTGGGGCTGGTGGGTGAGAGCGGCTGCGGCAAGAGCACAATCGGCCGCTGTATTGTGCGACTGTTGGAGCCGACTGCTGGTACTATTCGTTTTATGCGGCACAATGTGACGCACCGCGCCCAATGGCGTTTGCGCAGTCTGCGGCGCAAGGTGCAGATGGTGTTCCAGGACCCTGCGGGGTCTCTGAATCCGCGTATGACTGTGCGGCATATCATTTCAGAGCCACTGGAGATTCATGGGCTGGGCACAAGCTCCAGCCGCAAGCGGCGTGTCTCTGCCCTTCTGGATCTGGTGGGGCTGCCGTCAACAGCGCTTGAGAAGTTCCCGCATGAGTTTTCGGGTGGTCAGCGGCAGCGAATCGGTATTGCGCGTGCTCTGGCCATGGGGCCGAAGCTGCTGGTACTGGATGAAGCGGTAAGTGCGCTGGATGTTTCTGTGCAGAGCCAGGTGCTGAATCTGCTTCTGACGCTGCAACAGGAGTTAAATCTTTCTTATCTCTTCATTTCTCATGATTTGTCGGTCGTGCGGCATATTTCTGACCGTGTCGCGGTCATGTACATGGGTAAAATTGTAGAAATGGCAGATGCAGATCTGCTGTACCAGCGGCCGAGTCATGCTTACACCAGGGCGCTGCTCTCCGCTATTCCGGTGCCGGACCCGACCCAGCGCCAGCGGACTCCTATTCTGCCGGGGGATGTTCCCTCCCCCATTGATCCACCGCCAGGGAGCGCTTTCGGGCGCCGCATCAATCATCCGTATCTGGATGCTACCGTGGGGATGGATCTGACCCCACGCGAGCTGGAGCCGGGCCACTGGGTGGCACCTGATCCCTGTGCAGTCTCGCTCACTGATATGCAGCGGCTGGGCGTAGATATTTACCAATAATAAAAGCAAATCCTCAGAGGGGCCGGTGATTCGGAACATGAGGATTTACGATTTTTGAATTTTGGAATTAAAAGTCAGTAGTTTACGCGGGGGTCTTACCGGCGATTGCTGAGCTCTTCAGGCCACATGTGGGACAAACGAGGGCGTTGATATACGCCCCTTTTTTCTGGCTTGCTCTCTGCCCCCCTTCCCAGAAAACAGAAAACCCCGGAGCCGTAGCTCCAGGGTTTCCAAACCAATAGAAAGAGGGTTCAGGGCAGGCTTCAGCCCAAGGTCGGCTTCTTGGCACGACGCACAGCGCCAAAGCGCTTCTGGAACTTGTCGATACGACCCTCGGTGTCCACGAACTGGTTCTTACCCGTGAAGAAGGGGTGAGAATCGGAGGTGATACCGCAGGAAATCACATAGTGCTCAACACCGTCGATTTCTTCCTTCTTGGCGGAAGTAGCGGTGGAACGAGTGATGAAACGACGGCCCGTGGTGATGTCCACGAACACAACAGGATTGTACTTGGGATGGAGGTCTGCCTTCATAATCGTTGAGGCTGCGTTACCGTCGCAGCGCGCAGCAATGATACTCACTATTTTTTCTTTGTCAAGGCGTATTTTCCTGTTTCGCCCTTTCTGACATAAATTTCAGAAAAAAATCTTTTTCCTGCAAAATTGGTAGAATTTAATATTGACACACGTTCATCCGCATGCTAAATTAGAAACGTTCCAAGCAACAAGATAGAAAGGCAAAAAGAAGACATGAGCAACTACACATCGACCACCGTCACAGAGGGCAGCCTGCGTTGCCGCACAAGATTTCCGCAGGGACCGGCAGAGTTCACCACAGATGTGGGCACAGCTCTTGGCGGCCACGGTGAGCAACCCTCACCGGCTCAGCTACTGGCAGCCGCAGTAGCCAGTTGCATGGCAAGCATGATTGACTACCTGGGCAGTCGCCGTGGTATCAACACCGTAGGTATCAGCATAGCCGCCGGGTACGAAGAAGGCAAGAACGGAATCTCAGCATTGAACTTCCATATCTCAGTGCCGCAGGCTACCACCCCGGCAGAACGGGCGGTGCTGGAAACAGCCGTCAAGAATTGCCCGGTAGGCGCGGCAATTTCCCCGGCAGTAGAGAAAAAGATTTCCTGGACATGGACTGATTAAATACAGGCCTGATATACAGAAGACAAAACCAATAGAGAGAGAAAAGCGACCGGGAGGGGCAAGTGTGTGGCCCTTCCCGGTCATGGTATCCGGGCAAGTGGCAAAAATGCGGATGACAGCGAATAGATGAAGGTTCAGGCTTCCAGGCATCACCAGCCCGCCAAGGCATTGCCCTATCCCGATTTACCGCTCAGGTACTATCAACACAAGATAAGGTCACTGCGTCTCAATGATTTCCGGCACTCTCCCACCGGGCATACGCAGCAATTTTCTTGCAAATTGCAACAAAAAATGATAAATTATCCTCACCCGGGTATTCTGCCTATGATTCGACAAACGCTCATTGGTATCAGCATGCTGGCCGTTGCTCTCAGCAGCCAGGCGGGCGAGGATTTTAACGAGATGGAAGTGGAAGAAGCTGTTGAAATCTCCACACTGGCACAGGAAAGTCTCCAGGCGGCACAGGCAGGAGATGCAGCAGCGCAATATGCACTGGCGCGTTGCTACTTCACCGGCACAGGAGTAATTCAATCATCTGCCAGAGCCATGGTGTGGCTGCGCAAATCCGCAGAACAAGGATACGCTGAGGCACAATGCCACCTGGGCGAGTGCTACTACAATGGGGAACACGTAGAAAAAGACACGAAAGAAGCCTGCCGGTGGTGGATTAAAGCAGCCAGACAGCACCATGCTGAGGCCATGTTTCACCTGGGTATGGCGCACCTGAAAGGAGAAAATGTTGTACACAGCAGCGTGCTCGGGCTTGCCTGGCTGAATCGCATTGCCGCCGCCGGGCACACCGAAGCCCAATACCAGCTGGGACGCAGCAAATTAGGAAGCAATAACACCCCGCAGGACTTTCCCGGCGCAGTCAGACTCTTCCGGCAAGCAGCAGAAAAAGGCCACGCCGAATCATTATTCTGGCTCGGGTTCTGCGAATTAAACGGTATAGGGGTTGAGCGAGACCATAAGGCCGCACTGGCACATCTGGAACAATCGGCAGATGCCTTGTGTGCACCGGCCGCCTTGCTGCTGGGGCACTGCCATGAAAGCGGCAGAGGGGTGCAGGCAAATCCAGAAATGGCGTTCGAATGGTACTGGAGCGCCGCCCGGATGGGGAATAGAGAAGCCTGCTACCGGATGGGGCTGATGCTGCTGGAAGGGCGCGGCTGCAAAGCCAACAGACAACAAGCAAACGAATGGCTCCGGAAAGCAGCAGAACAAGGGTCAGAAAAAGCGCAGCAGAAGCTCGATGAACTGAAGAAAGAAAAGAAATAACTCACCATGCGGAAAATCTGTACCACAGCCCGGCAAAAACGGCGGATTCACCTTGTTATCCTCGGTCTCTTTCTTCTGGTTGGCCAGCACAGTGTCGCAGCTGCGGCGCAAGAGCAGCAAGAATCCCCCATGGCAGATAAACTGACGGCACATGCCGAGCATATCAGACAATCTACGCAATTGCGCCCCGGCTTCCGCTCCCGTCTGCTGAAACTGCTGCCACGGATTGCGCAAGGCGAACCAGTCGATATCATCCTGCCGGGCAGCAAGGGGAACACAGCATTGCATTACGCATGCGCCATCGGCGATGTAGAACTCGTCAAAACCCTGCTGCAACTTGGAGCAGATACACGCCTCCGCACCCATAAGGGAGCCAGTCCCCGCGACTGCGCCGATGGTCCCCACCGCCGGCAGATTCTCGAACTTCTGGGTGAACCGGTTGCTGCCGTGCCACAAGTGAAAAAGCCTGTCAAACCAGCCCATAAAGCGCCGGAGCCCCAGCCGCTCCCCGTTCCAGCAGAACCAGAGGCAGCGCAGGAACCGCCACCAGCCCCCGCAAGCCCCCAGGCAGCCCCCGCAGCCGAGCCAACCCCCGAAGCACCATCTGCAATGGAGCAAAACACAGACGCAACGGGCCCGGATATTTCACGCATCATTGCCCAGCTGCGCAATATTCCTGCGAGCGATTCTTCCAATTACCGGCATAAAAAAAAGCTGCTGCAGCTTCTGACCCGCATTCAGGCAGGAGAAGATATCAATTATGCCGCCCCCGGCACAGGCGGTTACACAGCCCTGCACCACACCTGCGCCATGGGCGACTTTTTCCTCTCCATCTGGCTTCTGGAACATGGCGCCAATCCTCACGTGCGCACAAGCAGCGGGGCCACGCCGGAAGATTGCCTGGCAGGGCCGAATGCCTCATTCATCCGCGCACATCTTGTGGAATACTCTACCCATAGAGCACAGCAGCACCCGACAGAAAAATGATCCGGCATCTCCTCATTCCCGCACTTATCTGCTTTGTTCTGCAGCCCTGCCCCGCGCAGCAGGAAGCACCCGCCGCAGCACCTGGCTCAGCGCCGCAGGCCAGTGCAGACATAGCCCAGACCTCACTGGCAGAGGTCCTGACCATATATCAGGAATTACGCAAGCTGCAAATACTGAATCAGGAAGGAAGACTGACAGCCACGCACATAAACCAGGCTGCAGAAATCATAAAGGGAAAAGTGACCACGCTGCGGCTTCTGGCACCGGAATACCGGAAAAACATCATCATGCTGGCAGATGCCATTCTCTGGCAGGGGCAATGGATGCTCCTGGCCTATGCAGGCGACTGCGGCATTGATTACGAAGCGCCCCTTCTCGATGAAGGATTCGAAACACTGGATCTGCTGAGCATGAAAGCCGACCAAATCCTGGCAGATAAAACGGCAGACCCGGCATTGCGCCAGGCTGTACTGGCTCTGGTGAATGAACTGGGCGGAAAAGCCGTGCTGAAGCAACCCGCGCAACTACTGCAGAACCGCTGGGCTAAGGATTACAAAACCGCGCTCCATTTCTTCACCGACATCTGCACCGCCGCGGCCATGAAAAACGACCAGGACTGCGCCGCAGCCTTGCAACAACAAGGTAAGACGCTCCAGTATTTCATCACACAAGGCGGAGCATGGGAAATCATGCGGCTCAATGCCCTGGCAGAGCAATTTCATCTGGCTCTCGGCGAAATCAGTACTGATTCACACCCATTCGGGAACCCGGTGCTCCCGGCAACCCGCTGCAGCGCTGACCGCATGCAGGCCCTGGCACCCTTTTTCGATACGCTTCCCCACCTGAAAACACTGTTACTGAAACCGCAGGAAAACGACCCCTCATGAAAAAAGGACTCATCATGGAAGGCGGCGCCATGCGCGGCATGTTCACCGCCGGAGTCATCGATGTGATGATGGAGCACGGCATTGAATTTGACGGGGCCATCGGTGTTTCCGCCGGGGCGGCCTTCGGCGTGAACTACAAATCCCGCCAGATTGGCCACGCCATCCGCTACAACGAACGTTTCTGCAACGACAAACGCTACTGCAGCCTGTGGAACCTCACCCGCGATGGCAACCTGTACAGCAAAGACTTCTGCTACGGAGAAGTGCCGCTCGTGCATGACCCGTTTGATTTCGAGGCCTATGAAGCCAACCCCATGGAGTTCCACCTCGTCTGCACAGACATTGCAACCGGCAAGCCGCACTACCACGAATTCAAGGGCCGCGAGGACCACGAGTTCGACTGGATACGGGCCTGGGCCTCCATGCCCCAAGTCGGGGGCCAAGC
>JAZRKW010000042.1:0-35329 GCA_045646505.1 Akkermansia sp.
CGCTGGGTTTGGAATAAAAAATAACCGGAACCCCGACCAACGTGGAGGGGTGGCAGGGAAGCGCAGCTAAAACACTAAGCCGAAGCTTCTGCCACCCACTCCGCTACGCTCCGGGGTTCTGATATGTTTTTCATTTTACCCAGCGTTCAGGGCTTCGCGTCTCGCGTTGCTCGCTTGCTACGCCCTCGCAGGCCGCCGCGTGGCGGCTCCACGCTGGGCTATTATTGTGTCGCCCTATCGGGCTCAGAATTCCTCGGGCTTTCAGCCCGGCAAATTCCAATCTTTATCAAGATTAGTACTCAAACTTTGGGACACATGTGTCCAAAACCAGCGGTTTTCAGTGGGCTCTCCTATGCTTGTTGTAATCAGGTGCCGCCTTATTACCGGTTTGCCGGAGGTTCATCATTTCAGCCGGAACGGTATTCCGACCGTACGGATTTTCTTTCTCCTTTCCGTGTGCCGTGGTACTCTGGCTGTCTATGTCCAATACCCAGAATATCACAGGAGATGCCTCTGTTGCATCTGAACGTTCTGTATCAACTTTTTCCGGGCGTCCTCAGGGGCTCCCGATTGACGTGGTCGAGCACGAGTCAGTTATGACGAATGAGGCCGGCCCGGTTCTACCCCCGGTGAATATGCCGTTCACGGTGCCTGCGGGGGGCGCTATTCTGCAGGTGCCGCGTTTCCAGGTGGATGACTGGGGATTCTGCGGCGTGATTCCGGAGGGGCTCGATTATGATTCTGCGCCTACGGAATTCAAGATAGATTGCCGGGAGACTGAGGCCGACCGTGGCCCGCTCGGTGGTCATGCGCAGTGGGGTGGTTCTATTTCGAATGCTTACCTGCCGCCAGGTGATTACACGCTGGTTGTGGAGCAGTGTAATGCTGAAATCGCCGGGGTGGCCAATAAGTCTCTGCTGGATGTGGAGGTGCATATTGTACCCTGTGTGCCGCAGCCTCCCTCGGGCGGTGGTGGCGGGGATGATGGGCAGGAGGATGATACCCCGGTGGATGCGGAGGATGCCCCGCCTGCAGAGCCCGAGGAGGAGCCCGTTTTCTGCCGGAATTGCGGCTGCGGTAATTGCGATGGTTCGGAGTTTGAGCCGGATGTTCCCGGCGACCCTGAGCTGGAGGACTGCGCCGAATCGCTGGAGTATGAGGCGGAGGATGCTGCGCCTGTTGCCCTGTCGGTGGATGCGGCTGATGATGCTCCCACCGTGCTGCCGGGTGGTTTCAAGTCCCGCTCTGCCTGGGATTGGTCGCTTACGCAGAATCCTTCCACCGGGCTGGTGATGATTACTCCGCCTGCCGCCACGCCGCTTCATTTCCGGATTCTGCCCGGCAGTGCCCAGGCGGCGCTTTCGGGTGGTGCGCGTATGTACCGCTATGCGCTGCAGTTGCAGGATAGTCACGGTAATCCCTGTGCGGATGGCACGCACCAGCTTTTCTGCCTGACAGCGCCGGATGGTGCCCGTGTGTGCTTTGATTTGTCGGGCAAGGTGGTTTCCCGCCGCTCTGCTGCCGGGCGTGAGGTAGGGGTTGCGGAGCATGCCGCTGCCGTGGTGCAGAAGAAGGATGCCGCCGGGCATATTGAATCGGTTTATTCTGCCAAGGAAGGGCTGATGCGCAGTTCCCTTACGGAGACCGGTGAAACACACTGCGAATGGTTTGCCCCGGCTCAGGTCACTGTGCAGGGGGATGCTTATGTGACCAGCGGTGCGCCGTATAAGACGGAAACCTACTGCACCACCCTGCGCAACGGGGTGAAGACCACGACCGTGACCCGCCAGCAGACAGGGCTGCCTGCTCACACCGTCACCCGCGTGGAGGATGGCAATACCACCACCACTATCAAGGGTGAGGGGGCAGAGGCCATCATACGCACGGTGGTGAAGAATATGCTGCCGGGGAATCAGCAGGAGGAGATTGAAACGCTGCGCCGCGCGGGGGATGCTGAACCTGCCAGCTGCACGCGTACCCTGCGCCAGCGCACAGCCGGTGGCTGGCTCACTCTCCAGACCACAGAGGCTTATAACACACCGCTGGCCCGCACAACCTACCACGTATATGATGACGCATACCTGCTCTGCCGCACGGTGCGCCCGGATGGCGGGTACACGGAGTATGTGTATGATGAGGAGCGCCGCGTGGTCGAGGAAATTTCTCCGTGGGGAGCTGGCGGCAGACAGCGCACCCGCTATGTGTACAGCAGCAATTCTGCCCGCTTCTTCGATAACCGCCCGGTGAAGGTCTACTCGGATTATCAGGTGGCAGACTCCAGTAGCTGGCTCAATATCAGGGTGGTGGACTACACGTATGAAGAAACGGATGCCGTGGAACGCACCACCTCCCGCACTTACGCCGCTGGTGTGAGCCACCAGCAGGTGAGTATCGAGGAATCTTACGGTGCTTCTCCTGCCTATGCGTACGCAGCGGGCAAGCCGAAGTTCAGCCAGGAGGTGAATGGTGTGCAGACGGTGCATGAATACGCCGCTACCACAGAGCACGGTGCCGTGCACAAGCATACCACCACAACCATGGCTGCCGGCGAACTGGTGCCGGGGCAGAGCCGCCGCACGGAGGAGTTCATCGCCGCAGATGATACCCTTACCTTCGAGCAGGAAAGCATCTGGGATGGTGCCACATGGCTGCTGCTGAGCACCGCTGCCTATGAATATGACGAGCAGAAACGCGTGGTGAAGACCACCCGAGGCAATGGCCGCGCTACCACCACGGCGTGGATGTGCTGCGGCAAGCTCTCCGAAACGGATGAGAACGGCATCACTACTACCTATGGCTATAATTCTGCCCACGAGCTGGTGGAGACTATCCGCCCCGAGGTGCGGGAGGGCGATACCCTGGTGACTCCGGAAACCATCACCACCTACGCCCGCGATGCCGCCGGGCGCATCCTGACCACACGCCGCGATACCGGCGCCATGACCACCACGGAATCCACTGCGTATGATGCGCTCGGTCGTGTCATCAGCCGCACGGATACCCTCGGCCGTGTTACGACCACGACATACAGTGCGGATGGCCTTACCACCACGGTGACGGCACCCTCCGGAGCCACGACGATTACCACTACCCATGCAGATGGTTCCACGGCCCGCATCTCCGGCACCGCGCAGCGTGAGGTGGTGTACTCCTACAGCCTGCAGAATGGCTGCATCTGCGAAATGCAGACACTGGCGGACGGAACCATCATCGCCCAGACCTCGACCAATGGCTTTGGCGAAACCGTGGTGCAGGCGCAGCCCAATACCCTGGGCGGTTTCATCTGCACCCGCAGCGAATACAACGCCCTGGGGCAGCTGGTGAAGTCCTGGTCCGATACCGGGCTGGATTCCGAACCTACCGCCGCCACGCTTTATGAGTACGACTCCATGGGCAATGTGGTGAAGCAGACCCTCGCGCTGGCAGAGAATCCCACACCGGAAAACTCGTCCATCACAGAGACGGCCTACGGCACGGAAGCCCTGGAGGATGGTGTGTATAGTGTCACCACCACCACGCGCTATAATGCCGCCGCTCAGCCGTTGACAAGCGTGCAGAATCAGTTGGTTTCGCAGCTTTCAGCCTTAATTGAGAGTAAATCTGTTTTTGTTAGCGAACGCGGCTTGACTTCCACTCAGTGGACGGAGTATAGTGAACATACGAAACGAGTGCAATACAGTACGGTGCCCACCAGTTCCATCACCGCAGAAGAGGTGATGGTCAGTGGCTTCGCGCTCGCGCAGAAGGATACGGCAGGGGTTGCCACCACCTTCACCCGCAGCTACACGGTGAATGGCATGGTGCTCACGCAGACAGATGGCCGAGGCAATACCACCACCACGGTGGCAGATAAGGCGGGCCGCGCCCTCATGGTGACCGATGCCGCCGGCAATGTGACCACCACGGTCTACTGCGATTGCTGCGACCAGCCCGCAACAGTAACAGATGCCCAGGGCAACACCACCTGCTACCGCTATGACCTCCGCGGTCGCAAGGTGGCCGAATGGGGCACCGCTGTACAGCCTGCCAGCTTCGGCTACGATGATGCTGACCGACTGGTCACGCTCACCACTTTCCGCAACCCGGATGTTGTACTCAGTACTGACCCGTCCGAGCTGTCGGGTGATGTAACCACCTGGGCCTACGACCCCGCCACCGGACTGGAACTCAGCAAGACCTATGCGGATGGCACCGCCGTGGTGAAGGCCTACGATGCCCACAACCGCCTGGTAACGGAAACCAATGCCCGCGGCAAGAGGAAGTGCCACGCCTATGAGCATGCCCGCGGCCTGCTGTTGGGCATCACTTACTACCACGCCCCACAGGAAGGCGAGGAGCCGGTTATCGACAGCTCCACCCCCGCCCGAAGTTATGCGTACAACCACCTGGGGCAGCTTACACAGGTAATCGATGCTGCCGGAATGCGTACCTTGACTTATAATTCCTACGGCGAGCAGGAGAGCGATTCCCTCGTGGTGGATGGTGATACCCACCTCATCACCGAAACGCGTGATGCACAGGGACGCTCCACGGGCTATGTGTATAGTAAGAACGGCGCCACCCAGCAGACGGTGACCACAGGCTACGGTGCAGATGGCCGTATCAATAGCGCAGGTTTCCTGCACGGCGGCAGTGAAAAGCAGTTCAGCTACTCTTACCTGCCCGGCACAAACCTGCTGCACACGCTCACCAAGCCGAATAACATGACGCTCACGCAGAGCTATGAGCCGCAGCGCGACCTGCTCACCGGCATGTGCTACAAGCGCAGCAATACCACCGTGGCCGAGCGCACCTATACCTACGATGCGCTGGGCCGCCCGCTCACCCGCACCACCTCACGCGGTGTCCAGTCAGTGACCGACTCCTTCGGCTACAACAACCGCAGCGAACTCATCACCGCCACGGTGAACAACGGCGCCTATGCTTACGACTACGATAATATCGGCAATAGAAAAACGGCGCAGGAGAACGCAGAGGAAGTGACCGGCTACCTGAGCAATGAGCTCAACCAGTACACTGTGCTTTCGGTGGATGATATCACCGACTTCGTCCCGGAGTATGATGCGGATGGTAACCAGACCCGCGTGAAGACCAGCACCGGTATCTGGGAGGTGAACTACGACTCCGAGAACCGCCCCATCGATTTCTACCGGATCGATTCCACGGGCGGCACCACCGTGCACTGCACCTATGACCACATGGGCCGCCGCGCCACCAAGCAGGTAACTGTGGGCAATAACGTAACGCTGCACCAGCGCTATATCTACCGCGGCTATCTGCAGGTGGCCAGCATCGACCTCACCCGCAGCCACCACCCCGCCTTGTGGTATATCACCTGGGACCCGACGCAGCCTGTAGCCACCCGCCCGCTGGCTATCCAGCTCAACGGAACCTGGTACACCTACGGCTGGGACCTCACCAAGAACATCTGCGAAGTCTACGGCCAGCACGGCTACCTCCGCACCGCCTATACCTACACCCCCTACGGCCAGGTAGCGGCAGAAGGTGATGTAGAGCAGAATATCCAGTGGTCCAGCGAGTTCAACGACACCGAGCTCGGTCTGGTCTACTACAACTACCGCCACTATAACCCGGTGGAGGGGCGATGGACTGGGAGGGATAGTGTATACGGGCATAATTTGTACTCATATGTTACAAATGATATAATCAGGAAATTTGATATTAGCGGATTAATCTATACTATTGCAAATGAGCCAACAATAAGGAGCGTTACCAGGAGTGAGATGTCCAGAGAATTGGGTCGATTTGATACAACTGGTATAAAGATCCCGCAGATAACTAGTTATTTTGGATTCTCATATATGAGTGTGCCTGATGAAACAATTATTCGCGAAATAAAGCTTGTTGATGATGATAATGCCTATGAAACCGTACATCTTTACATGAAGATGGAGAGTAAAAAATATTCTCTGGCAGAAGCTAAGGAAAAAGTTAAACAACACGAATTAAATCATTTTAAATCTTTCAAAAAAAGAATGAGGCCGTTCTTGAAAGTTTTAAATAGTTACGATGGTTTTAGCTGCGTTAGTGCATCGAAACTCAAACTTTATTTACATTCATATCATAGATATGTAATGTCACAAATAAAATTAGATTCTGTCAAACTCGACATAAAAGATTACTATGGCGATATGCAAAAGGTAAGAATCCAAGAGAAACCTTTTTATGAGAGCAATTATAACAAAGCAAAGTCTACGTATGAAAAAGCTAAAAAAGCCTTGGAAAAATAAGGTAAAAAGTGTATTAATTTTCGTAATATTAATATCTATGATGTTGAATTTTGTTGCATATCAGCCTTTTTTGATTGCAGAGAGTTATGTTGATGCTATGTGTCATTACGATGGTTGGATCAGGAACAATACCTCCACACAAACACTGTCGGAATTGGAATGTTGCCAACTTGCTATAGAATCAAAAAATCATTGGCCATATACTGTAAAGGTCACAGCTGAGACAAATAAAAAATATACCTCTTTGGTTTGCTTTGTTTCTGTAGAATGGTTTGGGTTAAAACTTGTAAGTATCTCCTCGGCTATAGAACCAGCACCCGAATATATCGTATTGTGAGGCAGGGGGACAATAGCAGTTTTGTAATATGGGGAGACTATTATTATTGCAGTATTTGCATGGTGCGGTCACATGGACCTTCGACCCCGCCACCGGGCTGGAGCTTCGCAAGCCCGATGCGGACAACACCGCCGAGTTGAAGGCCTGCGATGCCGAAAACCGCCCCAAGGACTTCACCAGCCAGGCGGCAGACGGCACCATCACCTCCGTGCATTGCGAGTACGACTACATGGGCCGCCGCACCACGAAGATGGTCACCGTAGGCAACAATGTCACGCTTCAGCAGCGCTACATCTACCGCGGCTATCAAAAACCTCTGAGCTTTATATTGTTGACGAGAGAGTGAAAATGTAAAAATTATAAATTTCTTATTTAATGCTAAATATTCAACCCATATCAACAATATACTGATGTGGGTTGAATATTCTTATCTTCTGAGGGAATATCGCGTTTCTTACTTAGACGTCGAAAAGAGCCACATTACATAAATATAATAAACAATCGAGAAAAAAAGCAATGGCACTTTAATCCGATTCAATCGGTTTGTGATGTTTTTTTTGAAAATGACGTCTGTTGGTCATAAAGATATAGAAATAATATGTAACCGCAAGGCAACGCAAATGAGCCTATGAAAAATGCAATATCTGAATATGACTCAGACAAAATGTGAGAAACATGAGCAAAAATGGAGAAAATAAGAAGGCCAATAGAACTAGCGAGAATTATGTTTTTTTGATTGCTACCTTTTGATGATATGGGTTCATGTTTGATAATTCTCCACCTTGATGTATCTATTTTGTTTTTCATATAATGATGTTTAAGGCAGAATTGTCGTTTTTTTGAAGAAAAGGAAATGGAAAACATAGTTTGGTACATGTTCTTTGTCTCCTGTTCAATCGGAGATTCAGAGTGGCTGTATCCGAATAAGACACAAAGATATTCCCGCAGGTTCTTTCTGACTTGATTTGCCAGGTTCTTGTTGGGGGACTGCGAAGCATCATCCCTGCCGCCATGGGCGGCAAATGATTTCAACAGAGCGTATATCTGGGTGCCCTTGCCATTGCGACAGAACTTAGGCAAGCGTTCCAGCATGATGCTTTTCTTCTTGCCGATGATGTGCCCCAGCTCATTTTCATACCACGCGATGATGACATCCTTGCCCGCATCCAGCACTTCATAGCGACTATCAGTACGAATCTGGATGTGCAGGTGTTCCCAGGAACAGCCAGCCGGGCGAGCAAGAAACTGAGCCTCCGGCAAGACTGGCTCATGCTGAAGTATCAGCTCAGCGAAAGGAGTTTCATGGTAGTATTCATACCCATCTCCCATCGGGCGAATCAGCTCTTGAATACTGAACGCCATAATGCGTGTATGTTTGCTCACCTCTGCAAATACCACGCTCAATTGAGACCATCCATCATCCAGAAACAACAGAGTGGCAGGAGAACCGGAATCCACATAGGTCAGGTCTCTGACAATTTCAGCACCACTACTGCTCAATGTAAGAAACACCCGCTCCTCCTTGATAGCCCATTCGATGAGTTTGCGTTCCTGATGCAACTTCGGTTTGATGTTTGCCGTTATTTTCAAGAGCTTCTGCACCCAGACAGCAAAAGCCGGCAGGTTCAGCTCCCAGAGCTGCACATCCTGCCAAGTGAGAGGTATGAGGGAACAGCCATCTTCCTCGTATGCGAGGTAGCGGCCATCATCCTCTTCATCCAGAACAGAGAGACTCCAGCTCAGCACATCCGGGTAACTGACACTCTGTGCCATCTGCCCGGTCGGGCGCAGCACAGCGTTGATTCCCTGCATCAGGGTTGTGGCACCAGCACAATGGTTTTGCCAGTCATAATGACTGGCAAAACCATTCAGACGAGGGATGAGCGAGAAGATGTCCTGCTTATGCTTCATCACCCTCAGTACCCTCTGCGGCCTTCAGCGGAGCGCCGATGGTTTCTTCAATCGGTTCTTCCTTTTTGTGTACTGCCCCGCTACGCGAGAATCCCTCATCGTGCAACCAATCCTCGATACCGGGGATAGCCTCGGATTCCATGGTGCGCCGCTTTTCGGTAATGTTGATGGGTAGAGACTTTTTCTTGGAACCACCATACTCAAAAATCAATGACTCATTGAAGTAATAATATAATAAGACAGGCGTGCATGCTATTGCTCGCCTGTCTTATTATGCTTTCATTACAAATGATATCTCACTTATCTAAAATGTATAGCATTTGGAATAAATTGCATGGTTCTTCATTATCTGTGCCTACAATCATTCCATATGAATTAAAATAATAACGTTCATCTGTTTTTTTAAAAAACAATATGCATGTGCAATCTTCTTTCAATTCATGTATAATAACGCATTTATCAATACCATACCTGTTTTGTCTTAAATTTACTTCTCCTAAAATTTGATAATTTGTTTTTTTTTATGAAATCAACTAACTCATCATATGAGGAATCTAGCATAGGGATAAAATCTAACGGAGCAGAAAGTAGCATCTCCAAGCGTCCAGGTTTACTCCCGTCTGTAGTTCTATATATAATATTTACAAGGTAATTATTCAACGATAATCCCTCTCTCTGAATCTCTTCTGCGTTAACTGAAGAAGAAAAGGATATATATGAACATAAAATACTAGTAAAGAAATTCTTTAGGGCAAACTTGATCATAACCTCACTCTGCTTTTTAATGGAGCTATAATACTTATAGGCATAGGCGTATTCGTTCGTTATTGAATTATACTATTGAGTTACTCGTTTCGCAAGAGTAAGTATAAGTGCTTAAATATATTTGTGTGCTGATTGCCTGCATTTTTTCTTCTTCCGTGTCGAGTTTCTGCGGTGTCCAACTCCCCTGTGACCGAAACCGGCTACTCCGCTGAATACCTGCAGGATGGTGTATACAGCATCACCACTACCACGCGCTACAATGCCGCCGGCCAGCCGCTCTCCAGCGTGCAGAAGCAGTTGATTTCGCAGCTTTCACCCACAATCGAGAGTAAATCGATGACAATCAGCGAACGCGGCTTGACTTCCACCCAGTGGACGGAGTATAGTGGAGGTACGAAACGAGTGCAATACAGTACGGTGCCCATCAGTTCCATCACCGCAGAAGTGGTGATGGTCAGTGGTTTTGCGCTCGCGCAGAAGGATACGGCAGGGGTTGCCACCTCCTTCACCCGCAGCTACACGGTGAATGGCATGGTGCTCACGCAGACAGATGGCCGCGGCAATAATGGCGAGTGCGACCACATGGGCCGCCGCACCATCAAGCGAGTTATGGTCAATGGTAATGTAACCCTCCACCAGCGCTACATCTACCGAGGCTACCTGCAAATCGCCTGCATCGATCTCTCCCGTAGTAATCACCCCGGCCTGTGGCTCATCACCTGGGATCCCTCCCAGCCCGTAGCTACCCGTCCGCTGGCTATCCAGAAAGATGCCACCTGGTACACCTACGGCTGGGACCTCACGAAGAACATCTGCGAAGTCTTCGGGCCCGCCGGCTACCTCCGTACTGCCTATACCTACACTCCCTACGGTCAGGTAACGGCAAACGGAGACGTCGAGCAGCCCATTCAGTGGTCCAGCGAGTTCAACGACACCGAACTGGGCCTCATCTACTACAACTATCGCCACTATAACCCGGTGGATGGTCGATGGACTGGGAGGGATCCGGAAGAAAGTACAAATTTAATGTCGTTTTCTTTAAACACCCCTACAGTTAACGTGGATATATTGGGGCGTCGACCTAATATCAATTTGTTGCCTAGAAAAAAAGTTGCAAATTCAGATAAGACAGAATACGAATTAGCTGAAGCAAATATAAATTATTCATCATATTTTGTTATAGTGGCACATGGTAATCCCAACTGGATTGCTGATGCAGATAAGATTGTGTATGATGCAAAGTACTTGGCTCACCTAATGATTCAGCGTGGGTATAAATACGATAAACATGTGTTGTTAATCGCTTGTGAAACAGGTCAAAGATTTGCTCAACATTTGGCAAATGAACTAGAGAATAGAAGGAAGAAAGATAACAAATGCTCTAAGAGCAAAATATTTGTCTATGCACCGATGCGAAAAACACAAATCAAATTTGATGAAGATCAAAGACAAATAGAATTATACCAGGAACGTATGCATATTTCCATTATCGGAGAAAAATATGAATATATCAATGGTATGAAAATAGTGTTGCCTCAAATTGGGGTTTCATATAAGTATGACCTTAAGGCTGAACTTTATAAATTTACACCAAACACAAAATGATATGAGGCCATTATTCCTTAGTTGTATTTGCTTGTTATGTTTCGAGTTGTGTTTTTCTGAAGAAAAGCATCCGCGAATATGCCCAAGCTTGACAATGGAAGACCGTGTTTCTCAGCAGGAGGATTTACGTATGCAGGCCATACTCATTGAGCATGGCCTTGCTGCGGCAGATTTAGAGATGCAGAAAAATAAAGTCGAAATTGTGGGACTATATAGTACTCAAACACTTTATTTGAGAGCAAAATTGGGAGATATGCGCCTGAGAAGCAGAATGAAACACATGCAACAAACCTATGTTACAATGCTTGTTCGATTAGCGTATGGCGAACCTGTAGAGAATGTTTTCTGGGGGACTAAACTAGAGGACATGCCCCCTATTGTGAAAGAGTTCTGGGTAAAGCAAATAGCTATGTTCTATAACGAGGAAATTGTAGAAACCATGGATTAATTCTAGAAAACTCAATAGCACCTTGTCGTATATTCATTGGCAAGGTGCTATTTTGCACTTCAGCGCAGTTGTCCGGTGCAATCGAGAGTAAATCGGTAACAATCAGCGAGCGCGGCTTGACTTCCACTCAGTGGACGGAGTATAGTGAACATACGAAACGAGTGCAATACAGTACGGTGCCCACCAGTTCCATCACCGCAGAAGTGGTGATGGTCAGTGGCTTTGCGCTCTCGCGGAGGGACACGGCTGGTGTTGTGACCTCCTTCACCCGCAGCTACACGGTGAATGGCATGGTGCTCACGCAGACAGATGGCCGCGGCAATAATGGCGAGTGCGACCACATGGGCCGCCGCGCCACCAAGCAGGTAACTGTGGGCAATAACGTAACGCTGCACCAGCGCTATATCTACCGCGGCTATCTGCAGGTGGCCAGCATCGACCTCACCCGTAGTAATCACCCTGGTCTCTGGCTCATCACCTGGGACCCGACCCAGCCCGTAGCCACCCGTCCGCTGGCTATTCAGAAGGACGGCACCTGGTATACCTATGGCTGGAATCTCACGAAGAACATCTGCGAGGTCTTCGGCCCCGCCGGTTACCTCCGCACCGCCTATACCTACACCCCCTACGGCGAAGTAAGCGCCAGCGGTGATGTAGAGCAGAATATCCAGTGGTCCAGCGAGTTCAACGACACCGAACTCGGCCTCATCTACTACAACTACCGCCACTACAACCCGGTGGATGGTAGATGGATGGGGCGAGATATAATTTTTCGGGAAGATGAGTTAAACATGTACAGTATTGTTCGAAATGCATCTGTGTCACATAGTGATGAGCTTGGAAGACAAACAAATCAAGCTGTATGTTGCAAAAGGACTCTGCCTGAGCCCCAGGAAGCAATATTTATATATCCATATCAAGTTCAAGGTATGGTGCTTTTGGGGTTTGTTACCGTAGATGATGTAAAAGCTTTCTACAAGGCTCTATATAATCTAAACAAGATAAAAAAGGATAATAAACGATGTTATTATGCTAGAGTATATCAGAAAGGTGCTGCAACTATTAGTATGGTGCACCAAATGCAAAGTAAATGTGAAATAACATATCTGATAGGACATGGAATCAAATTGGATGGTAAAGACTACGTTGAGTTTAAAGACGGACGAATTTGCGTAAACGACTTGAACATCAAGGGTAAAATATGCAAAGGTTTTGGATGTTATATTGGGGGTAATTCAACAATTGTTTCACAATCGGGAACGTTGAATAAATTAACGCGTGAATTGATGAGCTTGGCAATGTCGGATCGCTGCCCTGGTTTTAATGTTTGTGTATTTTCCGGTCCAGTGAATTCACGTATTTAAATCATGAAAATAATAAAATTGCTGTTAATCCTGTTCTTATCAAGCCTGGCATATGGAAAAAAACATCATATCCATTTTTCAGATGATGATAAATGGGGAGAGATGACTGGTATGATAAAGAAGGCGTTTCACGATGGTAGTTATGATATAACACTAAAGAATAATGAAAAGGAAATATCCGTTTCACCTAATGGATATGATTGGAAGATATTGAGTATTCAAGGAGAGACGAAAACAAGCATAGATTGTATCAGGGTGGTGCGTTTTCGAGAAACAGATGATAGATATATTTTATGTTCTGTCAATCTTTCAAGGATGAGTCAAAACGCGCAATCATACTTTGAAAACAATCTTCACTCGCCGTTTTGCTTCGGATGCAAAGGCGTAGTACTGATTGTGTATGCTCCGTCTGAAATGAGAATGCGCGATATATACGCGGCGTATAAAAAATGCGAAAAAAGTATTGAACCGTATACTGTATCGGGAGTTCTTATCACAGAAACAAAACCATGATCCGTATCCGATACTCCAGCTCAATTTTAAGATATTAAAGACTTGATGAGCTGCTCGTTCTAATACACCCCCTCCCCATAATCCAAAAGGTTTATGGGGAGGGGGATGAGGTCGTGCTTTTGCGGTAGTTGTTTTCCGTGGTAGGGGTATAATGGTGCCGGGATTTGAGACACAGCATTAAGCCCTCTTTGGCTTGTGCAATTCATCGGCCGTGTGTATAATCAAACCAACACACGCACATGCAAAACGAACAGATACATAAGAGAGGGCGTTAAAGCGCCGAGTACCTGCTTCAGCTGATAAAATGTGTTGGTTTCTTAATAAGGAAGATATAGCAAAAAAAGTACCGTCCATGCTCAACCATTGCTTGAAATAAATACAATGAAAGCAATTCATTACATAATGGGAATTATTACAGCTCTGGCGTCCGTGTCATGTGTGCAGCATATATATTATGTTCGAGGTTTGCTTTCCGGGGAAGCCATGTGTGTGCTGGATGGGGAGAATAGAGTTGTGCAAACAATCTACGAACCAAAGCTCAGAATGAAATTTCTGGATGCGTACTGCGCCTCTGCTAAAACGGGCTACCTGTGTCAGATGCAGATTAATCCAAATTTTGAAAGCTATTCTGCGTATACACTCGCACTTGTTGACGCGGAGGGGAAAACCATTTATTCTCTTTTGATTAGCAAGGATTTGACGATTGATTTCTACGAATCCGCTATCTGGGCCCCATGCGACATAGATGGTGATTGTTGTTATATAGGTCATTTCCTTGATTCTAATGTAAAAGAGAGGATTCGCTGTTCTTCATTTGATGACAAATAGGCAATGTTTGCATTGCGCCGTTCTTTAATTGTCAAGTAATGAACATCAGTAGAGCCTTGCAAAGAAAAATCTTTGCAAGGCTCTATAAACGCAGAGTCATTGCAATCAAAACATCCAACAAACTATGATTGAAACCAGATACGTTGAGGTTTGTTGCAGGCTGGAGACTACAGCATTTCCTTCACTCTGCGCTATAATGCCGCCGCCCAGCTGCTCACCAGCGTGCAGAAGCAGCTCATTTCGCAGCTCTCCCCCACGCTTGCAGAAAAAGTCATCTCCATCAACGAACGAGGCTTGACCTCTGCGGATTGGGAGGTGTATAACAATAGCACGAAACGCACCCGCTACAGCTCTCTACCTACATCGGACATCTCCGCTGAGACCGATGCACGTGGCATCGTGAAAACCCACAGCTACGAACCCGCCCGCGGGTTGTTGCTGGGCACAAGCTACTCTGATGACACCTTCACCCGCAGCTACACCTACAACCACCTCGGCCAGCTCACGCAAGTGACGGATGATGCGGGTACTCGCACCATCGGCTACAATGCCTTTGGCGAGCAGGAGACGGATTCGCTGGTGGCCGATAATGATACCCACCTCATCACCGAGACGCGCGATGCCCTGGGCCGCTCCACCGGCTATGTGTACAGCAGGAACGGCGCCACTCAGCAGACCGTCAGCACGAGCTACGGTGCCGATGGCCGCATCAATAGCGCCGGCTTCCTGCACGGCGGCGCAGAGAAACAGTTCAGCTACGAGTATCTGTCCAGCACGCACCTGCTGCAGAAACTCACGTTGCCCAGCAACATGACGCTCACCCAGAGCTACGAACCACAGCGCAATCTGCTCACCGGCATGGCCTTGTCTTTGAAACGAAAGAAATTGAGAATATTGAATATTGCGATAAAAATGCAGCAGAAGCAGCATGGAAGTATATAGTGAAACGACATATTATCCTAAACTCTGAGAATAACATAGAGAATAGGGAATTTGATTTGTCTGAATATGCGATGAACGGAGATCCAAAAATGCGCATCCGTTTTCAGAGTAAAATAAGAGAATATAGTAATATTATTATGAAAAATATGAATGATATTGAATCAGAAAACCTATATGAAAAAACATATAATAAAACAATTGATAAGTAAGCAGAAAGCAAAAAAATGTGCATTGTTTATTTTTCTACCAATAATCGTTTTTTCACTCCTGGCGTATATCGCCAGGAGTGAAAGTCTGCAATGTGTCAAAATAGGGTTTGTTTATACAATAGATGTTCAGGAAGAATCATTTGCTCAAATCTTTTACAAAGTACACAAGTGCCTATTCAATAATATGGACGTGGAAGTCGTTATTGTGGACTATGATGGAAAGATTGATAAATTGACATATGATGACGATGAAATTGATTTTACAAAAAATAATGAATCGAGGTTGAAGGTCAGAAGAGCGCGCGATAATGGCATTGAACAAGTGCATTTTAAAGCAGCCAATTTAGCAGATAAAGATTACCATGATTATATTATACTAACCTGGTTTGTTCAAGAATATAGCACTAATCGGGCATATGAAATAGATAAACAAAAAATGGAATACATAACATCTGACAATATGTTGAAATTACTCTATTCTTTGATAGACTATGATTTAAATGTAGAAAAAATGTTGGAGAAATCAAAAGAACTGACAAAGGATTATTGGAAAGTTGGTAATCAATACAATTTCGGCAGAGTCAGTTTATCCAACCAGAATAATGATGTTGTTCCGGAGGTTATAGTGATAGATAACAAGGAGCAAAAGCAGATTAAGATATTTGATGAATTCTTTTATGGCAATGCGTTATATGTAACATTTTTACTAAATACCTCCATTGAGGAATCAAGAAAGGAATGGATGAATACAAACTTTGAGCAGAATCTCGCCCCCATAGAAAAGGAAAGAGGCTGTTTATCTGAAGGTTACTACTTCCCGAAATGCCACGAAAAGAAGAGAACCATTTACCTATAGTACTGCGTTGACATAGTTAAAAACTTAGGTTTACACTTGAAGTGTATTCGATGATGGAAAAGACAAGTGACGTGACTACGACGGTTTGTGACGCAGATGGCAACCAGACCCGAGTGCAGACCAGCACCGGCATCTGGGCTATCTCCCACGATACCGAAAACCGCCCCACGGATTTCACCAGCATGGCGGCAGATAATACCATCACCACCGTGCACTGCGAGTACGACTCCATGGGTCGCCGCAGCTCGAAGATGGTCATGGTGAATGGCAATGTAACCCTGCAGCAGCGCTACATCTACCGCGGCTACCTGCAGATTGCCAGCATTGACCTCACCCGCAGCCATCACCCTGCGCTCTGGTACATCACCTGGGACCCCACGCAGAATATCGCTACCCGCCCGCTGGCCCTCCAGAAGGACGGCGCCTGGTATACCTGCGGCTGGGGTAAGCGAATCATGGAGTGGAATGGCGCTTTTGCTTACGGTGTGCTCGCTTCCCGGGCATGCGCGCACGCGTTATTATTTGTGATGCTCTAATAAAATCTTGACGGCACGCAGGGGCGAGTATAGGATTGCAAACATGAATAAGCCCACTATGCATTGGAGTGCTGCGCTTACTGCGCTTGCATTGTCGATTGCAGCACCGGCTTTCGCGCAGGAATCCACGGGAGATCCCTTTCTGGATGCCATGATGAAAGACCAGCAGGCTGCACAGGAGGAAAAGACAACCGCGCCTACGGCCCAGACGGACCCGTTCCTTGAGGCTATCAGCCGCAAGAAACAGTCTGCTTCTGCCTCTGCACCTGCTCCTGCACCTAAAGCACAGGCGCCGGTTGCCCCAGTGCAGACTACGCTCGTTTCAGCGGCTTCGGATACCCGTTTGCTGGATGAGGCCGAAGTAGCGCGAGAGCTCGGGCCCGCTACCGGTTTGTTCCAGAACGATGCCGCTTTCGACGGTAAGCGTGTGGCCGGAGTGGAGTTCCGCTATACAGGGGAGAAGGTGCTGCCGGACCGCCGGTTGATGGATGTGGTGCAGACCCGTGCAGGTGGTGAGTATTCCTCCGTGCGGGTGAATGCAGACCTGGAGCGTCTCATTGAGCGTAGCCTGGTGGACCCTGATGCCACGGTGGCAGTGCAGAAATCCGGCAGTGCTGTAAAAGTGATTTTCAATGTGCGAGCCAGCAGTGTGCTTGCCGGTGTGGGCTTTACCGGTAATACTGAGTTTGATGACGATGATCTTCGTGAGACCTGCAAGCTGCAGGTAGGTACGGTGCTGAGTGATGCAACACTTGCAGCAGCCCGCGCTAATATCATCAAGGCATATCAGGAGGCTGGTTATCCTGATACGCAGGTAAGCTGGAAAGCTCAGAAAACGGCCAGTGGTTCATACAAGGATGTCGTGTTCGAGATTAAGGAGGGACGCGAGGTCAGTATGAATACCATTGATTTCGAAGGAAATCAGGCATTCGATGACGAACAGCTGCGCCAGTTGATGCAGACTAAGGAACGCGGGCTCTTTACCTGGATTACCAAGTCCGGTCGCGTTGACCGTGAGCAGGTGGAGGATGACCTGGAGGCAGTCGTGAAGCACTACCGTAACTATGGTTATCTGCGTGCCCGCCTGGCGAATGTGGAGTATACCGCCAGCCCCAATAAGGAAGGACGGCAGAAACTGCACCTGAAGGTGACGGTGGATGAAGGCCCCCGCTACAAGGTGCGTAATGTGACTTTCGGGCCGATTAAGGCGTATACAGCCAAGGAGCTGGAGCCTGGCCTGAGTATGTTGAACGGGGATATTTACTCTTTGCAGAAAGTGTCGGATGACGTGACCATGATTCGCCGCTACTATGGTGCCAAGGGGTATGCCGATGCTGATGTCCGGCCGGATATCAATGAAGTCGGCGTGGATGCTCATGGTACACGTCTGATTGATATCCGCTACGACGTGACAGAGGGTGACCGTTATAAGGTGGGTCGTATCAATGTGCGTGGTAATACCAAGACCCGTCAGCATGTCATTCTGCGTGAGCTTCCCCTCAAGCCCGGTGAAAACCTGAATTCCGTGGACCTTGAGACGGCCAAGAAACGCCTGGAGAACCTGAACTATTTCGACCAGGTGGAAGTGTCACAAGGCCTTTCCACCACCAGTGGCCACCGCGATATCAATGTGAATGTTCATGAGAAGATGACCGGCAGCCTGACGCTGGGTGTGGCCTTCTCAACGGTGGAAAACGTGTACTTGTATACCACGATTACTCAGTCCAACTTCGATATCCGCGGCTTTATCAACGGCGGCACCTTTGTGGGTGGTGGTCAGCGTCTGACCGTGAGTGGTAAACTGGGTACTGAGTACAGCAGCGCTTCTGTTTATCTGCTGGAACCCTGGTTCCTGGATCGTAAACTGGCTCTGGGACAGGAACTGTTCTATTCGAAGTCGACATATCTGAGTGATTACTATCAGCAGAATAATTACGGATATGCGATTTCTCTGCGAAAGTCTCTCAGTGATCTGACTTCTGTCAAGTTTGAATACCGCATTGAACAGTATGGTATTGAGGCTCAGGGTAATGCTCCCATTTTCTTCCGTGAGCAGGATGGTGATTATACCCGCAGTCATTTCAGGATGAGTTATGAGTATGATTCCCGCGATGCCATGGTGACTCCTCGTAAAGGCGGGAATCTGGAAGGCCATATCGGTTACAGTGGCCCGGGTAGTACTACCGAAACTTATACGGTGGGTCTGAGTGGTTCCTACTATTACAACTCGTTCTGGGATTCTATTTTCAGCGTTAATTTCGGCTTGGAAACGGTGGATACCGTCAGCGGTAGCGATGAGGTCCCCATCTTCGAACGTTGCTATCTGGGTGGACCGGCTAACCTGCGCGGTTTCCGTTATCGTGACGTAGGTATGATAGACGAAGCTCTTTCCGGAGACGAAACGATGGGTGGTAATACCTCTGCCTTTGTGCAGCTGGAGATGACCCTGCCCATTGTGGAGTCAGTGCGCTTCGCGGTGTTTGTGGATGCCGGTTTTGTGCATAAGGACAGCTTTGACTTCCAGCCCGCAGAATGGGCTGCAGATTATGGTATTGGTCTGCGCATCAATCTGCCTATGGGCCCGCTGGCCGTGGATTACGCTATCCCGTTCAAGAGCGAGAACTGCGCGGATGATGGCGGTCAGTTCCAGTTCTACGTGGACTACAAGTATTAATAATCCCGTGGCATTCGTGCCATGATAGAAAGCCCCCCGGTTACTCGATGTAACCGGGGGGCTTTGATTGATGGTTTTACTGGACGGATGCTTTAATCATCATCCTCTGTAATATAGCGGTTCTCGGATTTTGCCTTGCGTTCAGCGGCTTCTTCTCTGATTTTGGTAGCCTTGCGCTCGTTGCCGGCTTTTTCCCAGGCATCGGCAATCATGTTCTGAATCTCGACTTCCTTTTTCAGTTTGAACAGGTCGCTGCCATTGCTGCGTACATGCTTCTCGAACAGCTTTTCTGCATCTTTTGCCAGGGTTCCCCAGGAACGTTCAGAAGCTTCGCTGCCCAGGTGGGACATATATTGCTGCAGAAGCTGGCCGAAAATATCACCGCGTTTGGTGTATTTCTTGAGTTGTTTGCGATAAAGACCGGCAAGACCTGTCAGATTCCCGGACTCTGCGAATACCTGCGCCTGGCGGTTCACCGCGTTCAGAACCAGGTCGGCGCGGTCATCGCCACCGCGTCTGTTCAGCTGGCTCATGGAGCGGCGCAGGGCCATCTGTTTACTGGCGGCATTTTTGCCGCTCAGCAGGTATTTGTCTTCTACCTCGGCTGCGATATCAAGCAGTTCTGAGTTTTTCTTGCTCAGCTGGATGAGGTCGCTGTCGATTTTTCGCCAGACTTTATCCGGAGGGAGATTTTTTTCATCCTTGCCCAGTACTTTGACGTAGTGCGCCCAGGCTGCTGTGAGGGTCGGGAAGGCGGTAGTCACATATTTTGCCGTGCCATGGGATTCTTTTGTGCAGCCTATGCGCGACAGGTAATCAGCCAGTATCATGGCATCTGCAGCGGGCACCAGCTTACTGTCTGTGGATTTGATATCCTTGCTGAGGAGCACGGATTCATGCTGGCTGCGGCCGGAGCAGGGGTTCTGGAAACGCCCGCTGTTGTAGCCGTATGAGTTGGTCTGCACCCAGCGTGCAGTGTCAACCAGGTTCACCATCCAGGCATGGGGACCACGGTCGCCATCGCCCACAATGTATACGGCTGGTACACCGCGGCATTTACCGGTGTTGCAGGAGAAATATCCCTGGTCACGACACACGCCGCCTTCTTTCCGGATTTCTTCAAATGAATAATTCTCGTACAAATCCTTGCCGGAGGCTGCGCGCTCCATGACGTATTTGATGGAGTTGTACGCGTTAGCCCAGTCAGCCTGCGCGTAGTTCATGTTTTTGGCTGCCCAGTCGAATTCGGATTGCGGCAATCGCACGTCCACCACGTACAGCAGTTGGGATACACTCAGCTTCTTGATATCGGTCACCAGTTTGCGCTTTTTATCCATTTCGAGCATGTAGGTGCAGACTTCCGGCACGCTGAGTCTGGGCACTGATGTGTCCCGGTAGCCGCCGGGAGCAGAGGCTGCCTGCGGATTGATAAGGGCGCCCGCAACGGCCAGATTCAGGTACTTGATCCGGTCTTTGCTTTCCATGCCGGCCCAGATGGTGTAGAACTGCTTGATGGAATGCTCCGCGTTTTCATCGCGGCCTTCCTGGGTCAGGTAGTTCTGCATGAAGAGGTGGAGCGGCTGGCTTTTATCGCGCAACGCCCAGCGGAAGAAATCCAGGCCGCTGTTGTCGTTGTCGTCACCTTCGTTGCTCAGCACTTCGGTCAGGGCTTTCTCCCCGGCCATGCGGATAAGAAGGCAGAGGTCCACCGCCTGCATCAGGTTGCGGTTGTTTTTGTATTGCGCGTAGTTTAACTTGCCATTGCCGGTGTAATTGACCACGCTTTCCTTGATTTTGGCAGACATGGCGTTCTCGAAAGCGGTAAAATCGCGCTTTTCGAGCAGATGGTCAATGAGTGCATCAAATTCTTTTTTTGCGCTGGCACCTGCCGCGCTGGCTCCGTACATGGGGGCTGCGTTATCATACACGGAAGGTTCACTTTTTTTCTCCGGTTCCCTGGGTTCTTCCTTTTGTTCCGGTTCGTCTGGTGTTTCTTTCGTGTCCTGCTTCTGAGATTCGCGGAGTTTGCGGAGGCGTTCAGCTTCTTCCTCGGCTTTGCGGCGGGCTTCTTCCTCAGCTTTGCGGCGGGCTTCCTCTTCTGCCGCTAAGCGTTCCTGTTCGGCTTTTTCAGCGGCCAGGCGGGCCATTTCCTCTGCCAGTCGTTTGTCTGCTTCAATTCTGGCCCGGCGGGCAGCTTCAGCGGCTTTTCGTTCGTTTTCCTTCTGCTGGTAGTAATCGTAACCATAGTAGCCACCGCCGCCTAGAGCGATGAGTAACAAAGCAACAATCCATCCTTTGCCAGATGATTGGGGCTTCTTCACGGTCTTTGACTTAACTGGGAGTTTGGCCATACTTGAGATACTACACTTTTAGCAGGTGAAGTAAAGCATAAAATAACCAGTTGTGTCCTCCGTCAATATTATGCTGGAAAGTGCAGGTTGATTGGAGTATAGTAGCGCCATGAGCGATTTGCAGTGGAATAGCGTAACGTTGGAGGAGAATGAAAAACCCCGCGTGCAACTCGAGGAGTTGCAGGAGATGGCCGCTGATCTGGACCCGGACGATTTTGATGAGCCTGTACAGGAATTTCTGGAAGCTTTAATGAATGGTGAGGACAGGGAAACCCTGCAACGTGCTGCAACACTGCTGCTGCAGGATGAGGTGGATCTGGCCCCGGACCTTGCCTCTATGGGGGTGGAGCCTGATTGTGGTTTGATTGCGCTGTTGCTGGCCACTGGTGCAGACGTGAATGCGCGCAATGCGTATGGTCAGCCGCCGCTGCACCTTGCTGCATATTATGGATATGAGACTATCGTAGATCAGTTGTTGGCAGCCGGTGCCAATCTGCGTACGAAAAACAGCCATGGCAGGTTCGCTGCAGATGTCGCGGCTACTCCGTCTCTGGCGGCCCGGCTGGAGCCTCCCTACCACCCGGATGACGATATGCCGCTGCCGCCCGAGATTGAGGATGCTGATTATGACCCGGAGGCAGAGCAGGGCTGCAGCTGCGGGCATGAGCATTGTGGCTCCGAGTGTGAGTGCGGGCATGAGCATGGCGAGTGCAGCTGCGGGCATCACCACCACTAAAGCTTTCTGATTATGAGTACAAAAATTGTCACATTTCGTTGTCCTGTAGATATTCTGGACCAGGTTGACAGTACGGCCGGGTTTTACAAGCGCTCACGCAATTCGGTTCTTCTGGCGGCTGTTCGCTTGTTTTCACGCCAGCTGCGTGAGCGGCAGAGCGGGATGATGTCGCCGCCCTTGCCTTCGGAAATGCTGACGCGTGAATCCATGTTTCCCAGACCGGAGAGTCGCGGTGGCCGCCCGCCGAAAAATAAGCCGCAGGCTTAATCCAGGTTTGCGTTGCGCATATCGCCTGTATCGGTGTATGCGTTGTGGAAGCTGAATGCCTTGTGCAGATCGTGCGGGGTGTGTCCCTGGGGCGTGCGTGCCAGGTATTTACGCAGCAGTGGCCTGTAGTCCGGGTGTGCGCAGTTCTCGATGATGGCCTCGGCCCGTTCGCGAGGTGAAAGTCCGCGTAAATCGGCAACACCTTGTTCTGTGATGATGATATGCACATCATGCTCAGTGTGGTCTGTGTGCGATACCATGGGAACAACGGCAGAGATGGCGCCGCCTTTGGCGATGGAGGGGCATGAGAAAATGGTGTAGGCCGAGCTGCGGGCAAAATCTCCGCTGCCGCCAATACCATTCATGATATGAGTCCCGCTGATGTGGGTGGAGTTGACGTTTCCGAAAATATCCACCTCCAGAGCGGTATTCATGCAGATGAGACCGATTCGCCGTGCAATGGCAGGGTTGTTGGAGACCTCTACCGGGCGCAGCAGAATCCGGCTGCGGTAGAAATCAAAGTTCTGATAGATTTCCTGCAAGGTATCGTCGCACACGTGAATGCAGCAGCTGCTGGCAAAGAGGCAGCGCCCTTGCTTCATAAGCTCAATCACAGTGTCCTGCAATACCTCGGTGTGCATCTTGAATGGCGGGATGATGGTGGATTGCCCTACGCTGGCCAGAACGGCGTTGGCAACATTGCCCACGCCGCTTTGCAGCGGGAGCCCTTCTGCCGGTATGCGCCCCGCCAGGTATTCCGCTTCCAGAAATTGACGCATATTTTTACCAATCTGCAGGGTGACTTCTGATAAATCCTTGAATGGGGCAATATAGTCCGGTTCATGGGTAAGTACTACACCGGCGATTTTTTCCGGGTCTACCTTCATGGTGGGGCGGCCGATGCGGTCATCCAGATTATTCAGCGGAATAAAGGTGCGGTGAGGCGGGTCGCTGGGGATGAATATATCATGCAGGCAGCGCAGTTGCCGCGGGTCGTGAAAGGAATTCAGCTCCAGAATGATGCGGTCGGCCAGCAGTCCGAATGTGGGTGTATTTCCTTCACTGGTGGTCAGGGTCAGTTCGCCGTCTTCTGTTACTTCGCAGCATTCAATGATAGCTGTGGTAGGGCGTTCCAGGTGGCCGTAGCGCATCTGCTGAGCCATGAGGGAGACGTGCAGGTCATTGTAGTGCATGCTGCCCTCATTGGCGGCTTTGCGTGTTTCCGGGCTGGATTGGTAGGGCATGTGGCGGATGAGGGCGTTCTCTGCCGCCAAGCAGCCCGCCACCAGGGTGCTGGTGGTGGCTCCGCTCAGCAGGGTGATGCGCCAGTCCCGCCCGGCCTCGTGTTCAGCCCTGGCGCGGGCAGCCATGGCCATGGGAATGACCTTGGGCGCGCCCGCATTGGCAAATCCACTGAATCCCACGCATTCCTCATGCCGAATCATGGCGGCGGCTTCTTCTGCTGTCAGAACCTTGTATCGCATGGTCGTTCCTTATTGTACACTATATTAGCAGAAATTAAATGCTAGAGTCCAGTCTGAATTTTGTATGCGAAAAAATAGAATTGCGCCCAGAGGAGCGCTTGTGATATCATCCAGCATGTAGCTTCAGGTAGCATTGTTTTTTGTTGAATATGAAATATTTTCTTCTCTTTTTATTTTTGATTTTTCTCAATATCGCACATGCAGATAACCAGATAGATAAAGGTTCGCCTGCTTGTGTGGTGGATAGGGTATCTCATGTTATATTGTATGATGGTTCGCATTCTGTCTGCATTCAGGACGATAAAATGGCATTTTATACAGGTCAGTTTTTCCTATATGAACACGTGCTCAAGCCTGTATGCCCGCCAGAGGATATAGAGATGGTGCAGGTATTGCACGCGAAGCTATACTTTGATGATTCTGAGGTTATTCATTACGATGTATTAAAAGATGCTGCTGGCAGATTTTACCTTAGGAAAGGGACCTCACTTTTTGCTTTATCGTCTGAAAAATACTATATGCTGTCTCACTTGCTACATGGTTATCATGCCTTCCTTCCTGAGAGTGTAGAAATACCCCTGCCAGACAGAAGTCACCCATTAATCAGGGTAACAGAGCGAGATTATCTGTACATAAAGAAGGAAGAGTTGAATGGCGAAACCTTATATTCAGCACATCTTCTATTTAATTACCTGAGGCGTGGGCTGACTTATTACGTGTGCATATCCGGCAAATATAAAAATCTGCTCGAATTGCTGAATGAGGACAAGAATCTCCAGGCTGTGCGTTCTGTGGCAACCTGGCAGTATCCTCCATATTACGCATATCGCAAGGAATTTACAAACGCCACGAAATTAACTGCTCAGGAGGAATCCTGTATTATAGACTATGTTATTTCAAATAGGCTGAACATCAACCAATCATGGTTTCTCATGGGGGCTTTTTATTCTCACGTAAGAACTTCTGATAAATCGATGTAGCCCGATAAATGGTAGTATGGCGAATGCAAATCGCCATTTCTTCCGCCCATAGCTAAAAGAAAACCGGCTCCCCGGTATAGGCGTGTGGGGGAGCCGGTGCAGAATCGGTTAAACTAATTGGTGGATTAGTTCTTTTCGGGCATCTTGCCCGTCTTGAAGTACTGTTCGATTTCCTCCAGAGTGCGGCCTTTGGTTTCCGGCAGGAAGAAGGCGGCGGTGATGAAGTAAATCACAGTGAAGCCAGCCAGCCAGAAGAATACGGAGGAATAGCCGGAGGAACCTACCCAGGGCAGGAAGGTACCGGCGATGGTGGTGGACACACCCTGGTTGATGAGCAGGGCGATGGCCATACCGTTGGCGCGGATGCGGTTGGGCATGAGCTCGGAGAGAGCCAGCCATACACACACGCCGGGGCCGGCAGCGTAGAAGGAGATGAATACCACGAAGAAGCCGGTCACAATCCAGCCTGTGATGGCGTTCGGCTTCATGCCGATTTCGGCGCGGGTGATGGTTACTTCCTTCACGGCGCCCTCGGGCAGCGGGGTGGACCAGAAGCAGAGCTTGTCCATGAAGGTGGGAGCCAGGGCCGTGCTCTTGGCGATGGCGATGGCAGAGCCGTCAGCTGCGGAATCAGCGAATACCTCGGCCACATCCTGCATACTGGAGGTGCCTTGCGTGTAGGTCACGATGAGCTGCATGCCGGGAGCCACGGATTCACCTTGCATGAATTCGGGGTGAGCGGCGGCAATCTCGGGGGTCATAGCAGCTTTCACGGCATCGGCAGCGGAGATGTTCAGGGAGTTGTCCTGCACAGCAGCGGCCACCTGAGCGGTTACGTCAACGCGGTTGTTCTCTACAGAGAGGAACATAGCGCCTACACCGGCCAGACCGACGATGATGCCCAGTGTGCCCATCTTGAGCAGGAAGGTGCGGCCCTTCTTGTCCACCAGGGTCACAGCAACGATGGTCATCACCATGTTGGTAATCTTGATGGCCAGGTCAGCCCAGTTGGCAACTTCGCCCTGCAGACCAGCCTGCTGGAAAATCTTCACGGAGTAGTTCAGAACGGAGTTGATACCGGTAGCCTGAGTGCAGGCCAGAACCACAACTGCCAGGATGAAGGGAATGACATACTTGCGCTGGAGGAGGGAATCACCCTTGGCTGCTTCTGCCATGTCGGCCTTGGCAGCTTCTTCTGCAGCGTCGGCAGCAATCATTTCATCCAGAATCTCCTTGGCAGCAGCGTCACCGTTGTTGGAAGCCAGTGAGCAGAGAGCCAGCTCACGCTGTCCACGGCGGTACAGCCAGCGGGGGGATTCCTTCAGCTTGAAAGCGCCGAAGAAAAGGATAAGACCGGGGATAGCGGAGCACCAGAAGATGACCTGCCAGGCCATGGTCTTGCTCTCAGCTGTTACGGTAGGATCATCGGCAGCGCCCACCCACATGGTGGTCACCAGGCCAATGAGGGCCGCAAACACCAGACCCACGGTAAGCATGAACTGGAACATGCCGGTACCCTTGCCGCGGGAGTTGGCATCCAGACATTCAGCCAGGTACATGGGCACCACCACGCCCACGAGACCGGCACTGGCACCCTGCAGGATACGGCCACCCATCAGCATCTCGAACACGCCATTGGAGAAGCAGATGACCGGAATGCTCAACGTAAACAGCAGAGCGGACAGGATGATAACCTTCTTGCGCCCCAGCCATTCGGCCAGCATACCGGCGAACAGGGAGGAAAGAACGGAGCCGAAAAGCACGGCGGCCACAACGATGGCCAGTTCTTGCGGGGTGTAGGAAGAGGTCTTTTCGATGTACGGCAGAGCGGCGGCAATCACGCCTACGTCAATGCCATACAGAAGACCACCAAGGCCTGCCATTACCATCAGGTAAAGGGCATAGCGTTTTACGGAGCTCGGAAGCTCAACTTTGGTTGCGTCTGTACTCATAACGCATGGTATTATACCAGCCCTAGAGTACAGTTCAACTCTAAATTCTCAAATTTTCTCCTTTTTTGGGTGAAAATGTTTGCTTATCTGGCCAGTACGCCGGGTGTTCCGCTTATGCCGGTGGGTGAGATCGGGCGTATGGCTATGCGGTCCAGCGTGTTGGCAACCCGGGCGGGAAGGGTGATTCTGTTGCAGTTTCCGGGCAGTACATTCATGGTGAACCAGCGGCCTTTACTGCCCACCTGCAGTACCCATTTGCGGGCTGTTCCCTGCCAGGTGATAGTGCAGCCGTTGCCTGAATCGAGGGCTTGTACCTGCGGGCGGTCCGGGCGGCTGTTTCCGCTCCAGGGCATGGCCGGGGGTAGTGCTATGCTGTTGTAGAAACGGGAGAGCTCTTTCTGGATGCCGCCGCGGTTGGAGCCCAGAGATTTCCAGCTCCAGAAGAGCTGGCCGCAGCTCTGCCGCGCCAGTTGGCGGGAGTAGGAAATCTGCCGGCCTATCTCTGCGGCGTTTCTGCCCGGGTCTTCCTTGCTTTTAATGCGTACGGAAGCAATGCCTGGCCATACCGGTCGGTCGGGGTTGATGCTGCTCCACCAGCGCATGAGCGCCGGGAAGCTCTGCGGGCCTTCGCAGCGCCAGTAGAGCTGCGGGGAGAGGTAGTCTATCCAGCCTTTAATCAGCCATTTGCGGGCATCACAGGCCAGGTCCTCGTATGCATTGACCCCGGCCTCCACTTCGGCGGGGAATCCCGGCTGCCATATGCCGAAGGGGCTGATACCTACACGCACATGCGGCTTGGCGCTTTTTACCTGGCGGTAAAGTTCCTGCACAAAAGAATCGATGGCGGCGCGGCGTTGGGCCGGTGTGCGGCCGTCTGCCACTTTATGGTGCGGAGGATAGGGGTAGAAATAATCGTCCAGATGGACACCGTCCACATTGTAACGCCGGACCACATCCATGATGACTTTCAGTACATGTCCGCGGGCGTGGGACTGTGCGGGATTCAGCATGGTGGTGCTGCCTGCCTTGAGTAACCAGTCGGGTTGCTTGCGCGAGATGTGACCCCGCCCGACCGGGCGGCTGCTTACCGTGGCCCGGAATGGGTTGAACCAGGCGTGGATTTCAATGCCTCGCTTGTGCGCTTCTGCGATTGCGTAGGCGAGAGGGTCGTACCCCGGGTTCTGCCCCGGGCCGCTCAGCCAGGCGCTCCATGGCTCCAGACTAGATTTGTAGAGCGCATCACCATTCGGCCGCACCTGCAGGATAATGGCGTTGAGCCTGAGCTTGTCGGCCTGTTCTATGATATTCAGGAGCTCGGCTTTCTGCCGGGCTGCCGGGAGTCCGGCTTTGCTGGGCCAGTCCAGGTTGAAAACGGTGGCCACCCAGGCGGCGCGGAATTCTCGCGCCGGTTCCGGGGCATTTTCATTCACCTGTTGCCAGGCCTGAGCTTGTGCGGCTGTGAGAAAATATGTGAGAAAGAAAAAACGTTTCAGGATGGTGAATATGCCGTTCATCTGCCTGGGTAATGGGGGTATGGAATGTCGGAGAAGTGGGTTAGTGCTGAGACGTTTGTTCGTGGAGTCGTTGTTCAACTTCTTCCACAGTCCAATAGCTTTTTTCTTTGATGAGACGTGCCAGTATCCGGGAGTTTTCTGTCGCTCCTTTTGCGTTCATGTGGTAGTGAGTGTCAGAATAAAAGCTGGTGTCCGGGTTGCTGCCGAGCCGTTCGTCCCTCAGTACTTTTATGCCGGATTGACACAATTGCAGAATCTGGTTCAATCTGTTAATTCTTTCCTTTTCCTCATAGCAGCCGACAGGGATCATGATGATGAAATCAGCGCCTTTCCGAGTGCATTCTGTTTGAAGGTCTTTAATCCATGTGAGCGCGGCGTTACTGATGGCTGGTGATGTCCGATTTGCACGCAAGGCTTTCTTATATAGGTAAGGGCGGTGCACATCCAACCATCCATCCGGGTGAACCTGTGCATGTTTTTCATAGATGAAAGTGTATCCCCGTGTCAGTTTTCGGATTGAGTTGACAAAGATATTCGCGGCATCAGACGTAAGAAGCAGGGAGACAGCTTCCAGATTCAGCGGCATTAGTTCTTTATGGAAAGCAGAAAAACCGTAGAGTTGTACTGCTGTTTTTATGCCACCAGCTGTTGGTACGAGATTTTTATCAGCGGTGCTGATATGGCTGAGTACGAATGTGTCGCCTGGTCGCACATGTTGTAGCCCGATGGCGGCATTGGCTTGTATTCCGTTAGGGGCAGCCATGCCGGCGTTGATGGCGCGTATGCCTTCTTCTGCCAGCATGACGGATGGCCGTATAGCTGCACGAATTTCTGAGCCGCCTGCAAAAATGACGCATGGCTGACCGTCTTTGCGCAGTTGTTCCTCGTATTGGGTGCTTATATCATGAGCTTTGCGGAAATAGATTAAATCATATTGAAAGAAGTAGCTGTAGAACTGATTCAGGACGAGTGCGGCTACCGCTCCGATGACGATGCTGAGGATAAGACGTTTCATGGCATCAGAATGCGAAGTAGATAAAATCATTACGGACAGGGTTGCGCAACAGAATCATGAGCGCAACCATGATACCGCAGCTTACCGGGTGCAGGAACAGGCGGTATGGATTCCCGTATCTTTTCCAGGAAAGCGCCTCCAGAAACAGGCAGATAAAGGCAAAAATCAGGAAAAATGGAACAAAGGAGTGGCTGACGGTGCGCCATGAACAGGCCATGTGTGCCAAAAATTGAGAAAGATTGTATTGCTCCGGAGAAAATAAACCAGCTATATTTCTTGTTAATAATTGAAAATCGCGAATGTAGAAGAACATCCAGACCAGTACCATGTAGGTGAAGGTGCAGAGCCATCCCAGCGGTGCCCACAGGCGTAGTCCTGCGTTGTGGAACACACGATGCACGATGAGTGCCATGCCGGCCAGTCCACCCCAGATGATGAAATTCCAACCGGCACCGTGCCACAGGCCGGAGATGAGGAAGACGATGAGCATGTTGAGAGCCCAGCGTTTTGTACGGCTGCCACCCAGGGAGAAGTAGATGTAATCGGTGAACCACTGGGTGAGTGAAGTGTGCCAGCGCCGCCAGAATTCCTTGATGTTGCATGCGGTGTAGGGACTCATGAAATTCATGCGCAGGGTGATTCCCATGCAGCGTGCCAGCCCGTAGGCGGTAAGACCATAGCCACCGAAATCGAAATAGATGCGGAAAGTGAAGAGCAGGTTGTTCAACCAAATCACCCAGGCGTTCCCCCAGTTGTATTTTTCCCACATGGCGAATGCCAGGTTATCTGCCAGGGCAATTTTGAAAAACAGCCCCAGAATGATATAGGGGATGCCTGCTGCCAGATTCTGGCTGGAGCAGTTCAGCTCCATTTTCTCCACCTGGGGCAGCAGGTCGGCGCGGCGTTCGATGGGACCGGCTACAATCTGTGGGAAATAGGCGCAGAAGTTCATGTAATCCAGCCATTTCGGCATGGGGTCGTTGCGCATGAGGGTGTCGATGCAGAACCCGATGACCTGGAATGTATAAAACGAGATACCGATGGGAATGATGAGATTCCGCAGGGTATCCCATTCCTGCTGCAAGATAGCGCTGCTGATGAAATAGCTGTATTTGTAGTAAATCAGCGGTAGCAGAAGCAGTGGGATAAGCCCGCCCAGCAGCCAGCGCCGTGCCGTCATGCCCAGAGAGCACCCCCAGCGGCACAGGAAATAAGCGCTGATAGTGACTGTCAGAAAGATGATAAGGGTGGTTTCATTGGCAATACCTAGAAGAATGAGGCTCAAGCCCAGCATGAGCCATTTGTGGAAAATCTGCCTGGCAGCGGGTTTGTTTTTCAGCAGCCAGTCACCTGCTGCCAGAATCAGAATGGATGGCAGCAGACTGTACCAGAATGATGCAGTTGAAAAGTCCATGTGTTTTAATTCTATACTTCCTCTGCCACGTCGTCCTGTGGCAAGTTGTTTAATCTTTCTTCTACTCCGTCGATATCGGGTGTTTCGTCCGGGTCTTCTGCCACGTCGTCTATATTGTTGCCGGAATCCGGGTCTTCTGCCAGTTCGGCGTGTACGGTGCAGAGGGAGCGCGGTCTGGTGAAATCGGCCATGGTTTCAATATAGGCTTTGCCCTCGTATTCGCAACCTTCATGTGCCAGCATGCCGGAGGTGCGGCAGAGCCGGATTCCGCTATTGCGGCCACCGGCAGGTGCGGTGCGGATACCCTTCATCTGGTATCCCCTGGCTGCGGCGCACTGCATCACCCCCACCCAGAGCGGCAGGGCCACGGTGCCGCCATAGGCTTTATCGGCAATCATGGTGGGGCGGTCAAATCCCACCCAGACGGCGGCAGTTAAATCTGTGGTGAAGCCGCAGAACCAGGCGTTGGTGTAGTTGTTGGTGGTGCCGGTCTTGCCGCCGCATGGGTGCTTGAATCCCAGCCGTTTAACACTGCCTGCCGTGCCGCCGGGTTTTGTAATCTGTTGCAGCACTGCAGATACTGCATTGGCCGAGCGGGTGGAACATACGCGGCGGGCACTGGGGGTATTCTGCCAGACCACTCGTCCTTCCTTATCGGTGATATTCTGGATGATGAAGGGTGTGGGGCGTACGCCGCCATTGGCAAAGGTGGTGAATGCGCCGGCTACTTCCAGCGGAGAGGCTTCCCAGGTGCCCAGATAGATAGTGGGACCGGGGGTACGGCTGGGGCGAGGGAATCCGGCTGTGAGGGCGGTGTTGATGACATTCTGCAGTCCTGCAATATTGCCGGCGCGGACGGCCATGGTGTTGCGGCTCTTCAAGAGCCCCCAGGAAGCAGGGTGGTTACCGCAGAATCGGCCGTCTGAGTTGCGGGGGCGCCAGTGGGGTGCGCCCGCGATTTCTCCGCGCATGATGGGATTGTCTGACAACAGCGTGCGTGGACCATAACCCCGTTCAAAGAAGGCAGCGTATACCAGGGGTTTGAACACGGAACCAACCTGTCGGCGGCTCTGCAGCGCCCGGTTCAGGGGAGATTCGGTGCTGTCGCGGCCGCCCACGACCGCCAGCAGGGCACCGGTGGCATTATCGATGACAGCGCAGGCCGCCTGCAGGTATTTCGGTCGCAGTTTTTCGGCTTCTTCCTGCGGGGCTTTGGCTTTCAGCGCTTTGAATTGTGCGCGAGTCTGGTGTTTCCAGCCTTTCTGCTTTTCGAACATGGCGGTGAGCCGGGTGTCGATTTCGCGCATAGCATCATCTTGCAAATCAATGTCAAGTGTAGTCTGGACCCGCAGACCACCGGAAATGACGACTTCTTCTTTCAGTCGTTCATCCTTGGAGTCCAGCATGGAGAGCAGGTGATCCACTTCTGAGCGGACCAGGTCCAGTGCGTAGTTGTCATTGCCGCGTCGCTCAGGCTTGCGGGTCACCAGCTGTTCATTCAGGGCGTACTCATATTCATTGCGGGTGATTTTTCCGTGTTCATACATGAGCTTCAGTACTTTGTCGCGCTGAATCCTGGCTGCTGAGAGGTTGCGATAGGGGGAGAATTGGTTCGGGCTGCAGATGATGCCGGCCAGCATGGCGGCTTCGCCTATGGTAAGGTCGCGCGGCAGTTTGTCAAAATAACCGTATGCTGCCTGTTTGAGCCCCAGGAACGTGTGCCCCCAGAATACGCGGTTCAGGTAGCAGGTGATGATGGTTTCCTTGTCGTAGGTGGATTCAATGCGACGGGCCAGCGCCATTTCTGTAAATTTGGCTCCAAAGGTTCGTTCGCTGTGGTTGTATGTGTTTTTGGCCAGCTGCATGGTCAGGGTTGAGGCACCCTGGGTAGTGCGGTGGTGCTTGAATACCTGGGCTATGGCGCGGAGCAGACCTCGCGGGTCGATACCGCCGTGTGTCCAGAATGAGCGGTCTTCCTGCATGACCAGCGCATCAATCATGTAGCGGGGGACTTCTTCGTGAATGTTGGCGATACTGCGGCGGTTCTCGCCGTGCAATGTGCCGATTTCGTTGCCTTTGCGATCCAGCACAATGGTGCGTTCCGGCATGCGGGTCACTTGCGATAAGTCATATCGACCTGCTTTCACACCATAGATTGCCGCCAGAATTCCGGCTGCAATCAATCCGGCGAAACTCAGGCTGAGAATGAATTTGAGGGGGATGAGGATGATGTTCGGCAGATTCCGGAGCGCCCAGAACACGATGCGCAGCGGCAGGGTAACCATGAGCCATACCGCGCGCAGACACCCTGTCCCTTTCCGGGGAGGACGCTGGAATTCGTGTATGGGGTTTTCATCTGCCGGTAATGGTTCGTAGGTGTCGTCATCACTTTCCCATGCCCGGCGTGGTGCTGCTTGCATGTGGTAATCCCGCCGCTCCCGGGGGAGCGGTGCGGCATCATCTTCCTGAGGTGCTTTGTAGCGTGCCATACGGGGGGATTACGGGATGACTGGTCTGATAATCAGTTTGCCGAGCGTTTCAGCTTTGCGCCCGGGGATATAGCAGTGCCGCAGACTGGCTGCGCTTTTCTGTGGTTTCCGGGTATAGGTGCGGTAGATTTCGCCGGTGTCTTTGTGGCAGAGTGTGAACTTCGGCTGTTGTTTTTTGGGGGTGTCAAACTCGATGTTGCGGGTACATGCCCGTTCGCCGGGAATTCCGAGTGCCGCACAGTAGCGCTGCCACGCGGGGCCGTGGCCAGTTGCCCTATGGTGTACCCAGGCCAGAGCGTGGGCTAATTCGTGCAGCAGTGTGCGGAGCAGCTGGGCCGGGTCTCTGGTGGCGTAGGTCTCAGCGTAATAACGTGAGAGACTGATTCGTTTCTGCTGCATTTTGCAGCAACCCAGGCGGCGCGTTGTTTTATCCCACCCGAAGTGCCAGTCGTGCAGATGCAGCCAGGTCAGGCATTGTGCAGAGTATTGCTCCACCTCAGCCGGGGAAAAACCGGCTGGAAGCGGGGGCAGGGGGATAGACTGCACACTGGGCTGGCTCATGTTTGTTGAAAGGCGGCCGGTTCAGCTCCGGCCGCCTTGAAATGGCTTACTTCGTGCCGGCGGCATCCAGCTTTTCGCGCACTTTGGCCTCGATTTCAGAGTAGAGCTCGGGGTTGTTGCGCAGGGCTTCCTTAGCGCCGTCGCGGCCTTGGGCAAGCTGCCCGCCGTTGTAGCTGAACCATGAGCCGCGTTTCTGCACTACGTCGAATTCCATGGCCAGGTCAATCAGACTGCCAACGCTGGAGATGCCTTCGTTGTACATGATATCGAACTCGCATTCCTTGAAGGGAGGTGCTACCTTGTTCTTGACCACCTTCAGCTTGGTGCGGTTGCCGGAAACAGAGCCGTCTGTGCCCTTGATCTGGCCGATGCGGCGGATATCGCAGCGCACGGAGGCATAGAATTTCAGGGCCCGGCCACCGGGGGTGGTTTCCGGGTTGCCGAACATGACGCCGATCTTCTCTCGAATCTGGTTGGTGAAGATGCAGATGGTGCGGGCTTTGGAAATCAGCGAGGTGAGCTTGCGCAGCGCAGCGCTCATCAGGCGGGCCTGGGCACCCACGGTGCTGTCGCCGATATCGCCTTCCAGTTCCTGCTTGGTTACCAGGGCAGCCACGGAGTCAACCACCACCACATCAATGGCGTTGGAGCGCACCAGGGCTTCGCAAATCTGCAGGGCTTCCTCACCGCTGTTCGGCTGGGATACCAGCAAATCATCCAGATTCACGCCCAGTTTGGCGGCGTATGCCGGGTCCAGGGCATGTTCCACGTCAATGAATGCAGCCAGTCCGCCGGCTTTCTGAGCCTGGGCAATCACGGTCAGGGTCAGCGTGGTCTTACCGGAGGATTCGGGACCGAAAACCTCCACGATTCGTCCGCGCGGGAAACCGCCCACGCCCAGAGCGCGGTCAATGAGGAGGTTACCGGTGCGTACCACTTCCACCTCCATGGTCTTTCTATCTCCCAGACGCATGATGGCTGTTTCGCCGAAATCTTTCTGGATCTGGAGCATAGCTGCATCCAACGCGCGCTGGCGCTGGGCCATGAGCTTGTCCTGATCGGGGGTCGTTTCTTTACTCATATCGTGGGCAGTTTACCTGTTCGGCCGTGGCCTTGCAAGTACAAATTGCGGCACGGTGATTTTTCATGTGCCGGCAAAAAAAGAGGCACCCTGCGGTGCCTCTTCCGTGAGTTAAAGCTGAGCGTTGCGCATGTCTCCCGTTTCGGTGAACGCCGTGTGGAAGGCAAATGCCTTGGAGAGGTTGTGCGGGGTATGCCCCTTGGGGGTGAGCTCTACGTAGCGGCGCAGCAGCTCCCGATAGTCCGG
>JAZRKW010000043.1:0-13485 GCA_045646505.1 Akkermansia sp.
AACCACCAGATCCATGGGCTCAGGCAGAGCGTCCACGCTGGCATAGCAGGGCTTGCCGCAGAGTTCCTGACCGACCATCTTGGGGTTGATGCCATAGAGATTGCCCTTGTAGTCAGCGGAGATGATGTTGTTGAACACAACGGCGCCCAGCTTGGTGGGGTCGGCAGACACGCCGACTACTGCAATGCTCTTCGGATTGAAGAATGATTTGAGTGACATGGTTGATTAGTTTTGGTTGAAAATTCAAAAGCCGGTATGCGGCTCCGCAGTTGATTTTAGCACTCTACCTCATCATTTGCAAGTATCTTTGGCCGATTTTGTTGAAGTTTTGCAGGAATTTGCCAAATTAATATGCATAAGCATCGCTATTCTGAAAGATTATGCCGGGTAGCTTACGTGTCAAGTCCGATGATAACGCCTGCATCGCAAAGCTGGAGTTAACTCTACGTCCGCGGAGGGATGGAGCTGGAATTTGTTTTTCTCGAAGCTCGGGACTTCAGTCCCGTATATTATGGCGCGTTTTATCGGGACTGAAGTCCCGAGCTTCGATGGATTCCCCCGCCAAACTCCAATATATGATATGCCAGCGCGTCAGTTTGCTTCCAGGCAGAACAAGACTCCTGAAAACAGGACGGTCTCCAGCAGGAAGCAGCCTATGCTTACGACACAGACTTTGAGTACCTGCCGCCAGGGCAGGCTCCATGAGATACGCGTGGCATAGAATGGAGCAATGAGCGCGGAGCAGAGCATGATGCTGCATGCAAAGGCGATATCAACCTCAGTATTCCAGATGAAAAGGATAAGAGGCGTGAGCATGGTGCCGCTCCACAGGAAATTAAGCGTGATTTCCATCCAGATGGGGCGTTTTCTGTCCGTTACCGGTACGGTGCGCAAACCCAGCCATGGCGGAATGCAGAGCGCCAGCAAAAGCAGTAATCCGGTGAGGGCATGAAGACTTACTGCCATGGCAGGTTAGAATTCATCCAGCATGGGGGCCTGGGAATCCAGCCAGTTGTTCAGGATTTCCACGGCCGCGGCCTGGTCGATGATGGGCTTGAAGTTCTTTGCCTTCTTGCCGGCCTGGTGCAGTTTTTCCTGCGCTACGGTGGTGGTCAGGTATTCATCTACATAGATAAGCGGCAGCTCTGGCAGACGGGTGTGCAGCTTTTCGCCGAAGGCGCGCACCTTGGCACAGGCTGTGCCCTCGGTGCCATCCATGCGGAGCGGCAGCCCCAGCACCAGGGTGCGGATGCTGCGCTCCTTCACCAGGGTGGCAATGCGCTCCAGCGGCTCGGTGCGCTGCAGGTGGATGCTTTCCACCGGGTGTGCGAGAATGCCGCAGGCATCTGTGGCTGCGATGCCGATGCGGGCTTCGCCGTAGTCTATGCCGAGGGCAGGGTGCATCAGATCAGATTTTCCGGCAGACCGGAGACGATGTTCTTAATCTTATCGGCCTCAGAGCGGCGGGCTACGAGCAGAGCATCGCCCGTGTCGACCACGATGAGGTCATCCACCCCAACTAGTGCCACGCGTTTGCCGGAATCGGTGAAGATGATGTTGTTGCCGGCCTGCACCTGGCTCAGCGGGCTGTTGCTCACATTGCCGGCATCCTGCTGCGGCAGGTACTTGCCCACTGAAATCCAGGAGCCGACGTCGTCCCAGTCGAAAGTGGCTTCAAAGTTCAGCACTCGGTCAGCTTTCTCCAGCAGAGCAAAATCGATGGAAATGGGGGTGAGCTGCGGGAACTCATCGGTGATGAACTGCGGCAGGTCGGTGGATGCGGTCAGCTTATCGATGAACCCGGCCAGCTCGGGGCTGTGGGCGGTCAGCTGGCTGCGCACATGTGCCACGTTCCAGATGAACATGCCGGCATTCCAGGAGAAATTGCCGCTTGCGAGATATTCTGCGGCGGTGGCGGCATCCGGCTTTTCGCGGAAGCGCACCACTTCATAGCAATTATGGGTCAGGGCAGGGTCCTCCAGCTTGCCGGCGCGTTCGATGTAGCCGTAGCTGGGGCATGCCCAGGTGGGTTTGATGCCGATGGTGATGAGCGCGGCTTCGCGCCCGGCCAGGGAAAGCGCATCCTCCGCCAGAGCACGGAAGGCATCGTCATCCAGAATCAGCGAATCGCTGGGGATGATAATCATGTTGGCCTGCGGGTCGCGGGCGGCAATGAGGCCCACGCCCAGGGCCACGGCGGGTGCCGTGTCTCGGCGGGCTGGTTCGGCCACAATGTTTTCAGCGGGCAGCTCGGCGGCCTGGCGGCGAACTTCGGCCTCCTGCAGATGATTGGTGAGAATAAAGATGTTTTCAGCAGGAACAAGCCCTTTCACTCGGTTGATGGCCTGGCGCAGCATGGTGCCGTTGCCGAATAAATCCAGAAGCTGCTTGGGCTTCGCATTACGGGAAAGCGGCCAGAAACGAGTGCCGCTGCCACCGGCGAGAATAAGGGCATAGTTACTCATGCCGTGGAGTATACCCCGCACGCCCGGCACGGTCAAGCCCGGAAAGTAATTTCAGCATCGGATGCGGTATGATGCTTTACAATAAGGGACTGTTGGGGTACTATTCCGGAGTGGTGGAAGAAGATAATGCCAGAATGCAGGTGTTGCTGCAGATGAATCGTGAGCTGAATATGCGGAAACGAGAGCTCATGAAGGAGCTTTCTGCAGAGCTGGGACGTCCGTTTGAGATGCCGCTTCTGCCGGAGACAGAAGAGGAATACGCGACAGAGTTCGGTACAAGTTGTGCGGTGGAGGATCAGGCGTATCTGGATAGTCTGGAAACAGTGAATCAGCATCTGCTGGCGGCATACGATGCGCACGACGCCGGCGCTATGAGACGTGCGCTCGAACAAGGCGCCGACCCTGATTTGCGACTCACCTGGGAGGGCGATACTCTGGCTGCAGACGCTGTGCTGAGCGGCTGGCCGGAGGCTGCGGAGCTCCTGCTGGATGCCGGGGCTGACCCTCTGCTGGAAGATGGTCGCTTGCTTATTCAGCTCTGCTGCATGGGCGAGGCGGAACTCTTGCGGCGCGTGTTGCGGATGCCTGGTGTCTCGCCTGATTTTTCAGATGGTTATGATTCGCTGGCGGTGTGGGCGGCGGAAATGGGGCAGGTGGAGTGTCTGCGCGAGCTGAAGGCTGCCGGAGCTGATTTGCTGGCGGATGATGGCAAGGCACTCTGCATGGCATGCGCTGCCGATAAAGTGGAATCTGCCCGCTATCTGCTGGAGGTATGTGGCGCGGATACCGAGTTGGAATACGATGACTGGACTCCGCTGGACCATGCGGCGGCTCATGATTCGATGGAATGCGCAAAACTGCTGCTGGAGGCCGGTGCGAATCCGGAGCACGAAGGTATTTTTGGCCGGACTCCCTTGCAACGGGCTGATTCGGAACGCATGCGACAGTTGCTTGATCATTATTGTGTCAATCCCCGGCGTTGATAGATGAAGGGCTACTTGTTGGTATAATTAGCCTATCATCGGAGCACGGGACTTCAGTCCCGATTAAACGCGCCTTAATTTACGGGACTGAGCTGTTCGCCTGGCGTGCTGCAGCTGTTGCGCTGCGGGTGCCGTCGGAGAGGATAGTTTTTGCATCTTGTCAGGATAAGCGCAGGATAAGTAAATAGCTTGTCCTGAAAAAGTGTCTTTTCCCTTGACAAATAAAGTAAAATGTTGTATTATCCCCGTGTTGGAAGAAGAAACAACTTGCCCTGTCATGTATAAGTATCCTTTGTTGTCCGAACAGTATCTATATGCCGCAGAGCCCGAAGTCGGGGAACGTGCCTCTGCCTGGGATGTGGCCATGGGCTTGCAGGCGGTGGATGGCCTGGAAGTTTCTGAATACCTGCGAGAGGTTGCCGGTGATCAGATTGAAGGCCTCATTTCTTTCGATGAGGTACACCGACGGCTGGATTCTTACTACTCAGAGCAGGGTTGCGGCGGCAGTATGTGTGATGAGGCGGATAAGGTGGCTGCCAATATTGCGGAGTTGCTGAATGAATCCGCCTTCCATTTCAGTCCGGCGGGCTTTGCTGCGATTCATAAGCGCCTTTTTCATAATGTGTTCAAGTTCGCCGGAAAAATGCGAGAGTACAATATCACCAAGCGCGAATGGGTACTGAATGGCGATACGTTGCAGTATGCCCATGTGTCTGATATTATCATGGCGCTGGATTATGATATGCAGCGCGAGAAACGTTTTTCCTTTGCCTGCTTATCCCAGGACAAGCAGGTGGAGCATATCGCGCATTTCATTGCAGATATCTGGCAGGTGCATCCCTTTCCGGAAGGGAATACCCGAACTACGGCTGTATTCTGTATCAAGTATCTGCGCTATCTGGGGTATAATGTGAACAATGTGCCCTTCGCCAGGCATTCCCGCTACTTCCGCAATGCTCTGGTGCGAGCCAATTATACGAACGCGCCAGCCGGTATCGGGGTGGATTACTCATTCCTTGTCAAGTTCTTCAGAAATCTGCTATTCGATGAATCGCACATCTTGAAAAGCCGCTATCTGCATATTCATTGTGAGAGCATGAAACCTGAGCCGGGACAAGTAATGGGACAAGTTGCAGGTGAAGTCACAGGACAAGTGCAGCTGCCCGGGGAAAATATCTGCCGACTGGTGCGTGTTCTGGGCTCCGGGCAGATGTCAGTTCGAGAGTTGATGGCTGGTTTGGGGCTGAAAGGACGCGATAATTTCCTGAACAAGTACCTGACCCCGGCTCTGGAGGGGGCTTATTTGTGCCTGTTGTATCCAGACAGCCCCCGCCACCCGAAGCAGAAATATCGTCTCACGCCGCGCGGTTGTCTGGTGTGGGATAAACTGCAAAACTGATAAAAGTTCTGAGCTTCGAGAAATTGGCGGTGAAAAACACAGTTTTGGCTTGAATCTGCGGTGCTTTGGTATAGAATAAGCGTGTTATGCTAGACATTCGTATTGTTCGTGAGAATCCCGAATATGTGAAGGAACGAGTGCGTCTGCGTGGTGGTGACCACTGGATGCTTGTGGATAAGGTGCTTGAATGCGATGTGAAGCGCCGCAGTGCAGAGACGGAAAAGCAGGCGCTTTCTCAGGAGCGTAACAGTTCATCCAAGCTCATTGGTCAGATGATGAAGGAAGGCCGCCGCGAGGAGGCCGAGGAGCTCAAAAAGCGCATGAGCGAAGTGGGCGACCGCATCAAGGAACTTGATGTGGTAGCCAGCGCCGCTGCCGAGGAGCAGGAAGCCCTGCTGCTTTCCATTCCCAACATGCCGCACGATGCTGCACCTGTTGGTGAGGACGAATCCGCCAACCCGGAGCTGCGCGTGTGGGGCACCAAGCCCGAAATCGCCGAGCCCAAGGACCATGTGGAGCTGGGCACCAGCCTGGGGCTTCTGAACTTTGAGGACTCCGCCCGTATTTCCGGTTCCGGTTTCATAGTGTACCGCGGCCTTGGTGCCCGCCTGGAGCGCGCCCTTATCAATTTCCTGCTCGACACGCAGACGGGCGAGAACGGCTACGAGGAAGTAGGCGTGCCCTTCATCGTGAAGCGTGAGTGCATGTACGGTACTGGTCAGCTGCCTAAGTTCGAGGAAGATATGTACGGGCTCGAGGAGAACAGCATGTTCCTGGTGCCCACCGCTGAGGTGCCCGTGACCAACCTTTGCCGTGACCAGATTTTCAAGGATGCCGACCTGCCTATCAAGATGACGGCCTATACTCCCTGTTTCCGCCGTGAGGCCGGTTCTGCCGGCCGCGAAAACAAGGGCATGATTCGCGTACATCAGTTCGACAAGGTTGAGCTGGTGGAAATCTGCCGCCCCGAGGAAGGCTTTGCTGAGCTGGAGAAGCTCACCAGCCACGCTGAGTGCATCTTGCAGAAACTTGGGCTGCACTACCGCGTCATCGAGCTCTGCACGGGCGATGTAGGCTTCTCTTCTGCCAAGACCTATGATATCGAGGTGTGGGCTCCCGGTCAGGGTAAGTATCTGGAGGTTTCCAGCTGCTCCTGCTTCACGGACTACCAGGCCCGCCGCATGAAGCTGCGCTACAAGGATGCCGAGGGTAAGATTCGCACGCCGTACACGCTTAATGGTTCCGGCACGGCTCTGCCTCGTCTCTTCGTGGCACTGCTCGAGCAGTGCCAGCAGCCGGATGGTTCGGTGAAGATTCCTGCCGCGCTGGTTCCCTATTTCGGCGCTGAAAGCATCACCCCGAAAGCCTGATTTTATAAGCCCCGGCCCGGAGCTCCCGGGCCGGGGTGCATGCTTAACAACAACTAACCACCTGAAACTCACTTATGCGCGAGATGATAGTTGCTATGGGCCCTATGCTCTGGCTCATCCTGTTTTTTTCCGTGCTGGCTCTTGCAGTGCTGGCCGAACGCCTGTTCTACTTCCACCGTATCAACATCAACTCCGGTGAGTTCCTGCGCGGGCTTTCTGCGTTGTTGCGCTCCGGGCAGTATGATGAGTGTCTGCATGAAGCCCGCCAGCTGCCTGGCCCTATGGCCCGTGTGGTGGAGGCTGTGCTGAGCCGCCCTCGTCTGCCTCGTTACGAACTGCGCGAGATTGCGCTGGAAGCGAGCGAGGTGGAGGTATACCGCATTGAGCGCAATGTGCGGACCCTGCTGGTGTGTGCCACAGTGATGCCGCTGCTGGGAATTCTGGGTACACTGCTGGCACTGGTGAGCTTCTATGAACAGCCTGGCGTGACAGATGGCGCTGCCGCTGCTCCCATTGTAGCGGCCACACTTCAGCGTGCTCTGTTGCTTTCTTCTGCCGGTGTGGCACTCGCGATACCTGCGTATCTGTTCTACATGTACCTGGCCTCTCGTGCCCGCAAGCTTATCAACCAGGTGGAGCGCGCCGGTCTGGAGTGCGTGCATATCATTGCGGATGCACGCGAGGATGCGCTCGAAAAACAAGCGCAGATGGCAGCCGTAGCTACTGTTGACAGCAAGTTAGTTCAGGCTGAGGATGATGCTGTAGCACCAGAGAAAGAGGCCTGAGGTTTAAGCTGTATCATTGATTATGCGCCGCGTTCGTTCCACTCTTAAGGAAGGAGGAGTCCCCATGCTGGTGGTGACTGCGGTGAATCTCTTCCTGGTTCTCTGCGTCTGTGTCCTGCTCCCTAATCATCTGGGCCCGCACTATGGTTATACTGTGCAGCCTCAGGAATCTCACTTTGTCATCGGTTCTTATAATCGCGACTTCACGCATATTGTTTCTGTAGCGCCTGGCGATGTCCCTCGAATCTATGTGGGCTCGGAGCTGGTGCGTGGGGGGTACGAGGGCTTTCAAAAGCGCCTTGAATCCTGGAATACAGGTAGTCCATCCCGCGTGACGGTTATTCTTGTGCTGGATAAGGCTGTATCTGCCGGGGTTGCTCAGCATCTGACGGATATGGTGCTTTCCTGCGGTTTCTCATGCAGTCATGCGGCAGTGCCTGCTATTGAATAAAATGCTTGTAAATGAAGGATAAGGAACACAGTCTGCTGTACCACACGATGCATAGCCGCCCGATGCCGGGTTGCCTGCCCTTATTCTTTATTCTGGCGATGATTGTGGCAGGTGTTGGCATATGGTTATCCCCTGTGGAAATGCCGGAGCGGGTGCGCCCCCGGGGCGTTGGAAAGGTGTATATCAAGAACGACCGACTGACCAATTTTGTGCTGGGTCGCCAGAGTCCGCTGCCTTTGCATCTTCCCCTGCATGCTGACCCTGAGTATCAGGAAGATGTCGCCGCTGCTTCTATGCCCCTGCTGCGCCCGGTGAAGCTGATGCCGGCTCCTCCGCAGCCTGTTTTCAATACCGCGGCTGATTCAGCGGTGCTGAATGAAGCGAGTCTGCTTGAATTGCCCAAAACAGTTGAGCCTGTGTCTCAGCCAGCGCCTCAGGTTGTAGAGACTTCTCAGTCTGCCGATTCTGCTGCTGAAACAGCTGTCCAGCAATCTTCTGCCGAGTTACCTGTGTTCCACCCTGGTGTGGAGAAAGAAAATCAGCAAGGAGAGGAGGTACAGCCGTGATTCACGTTGCCATGCTGCCTTCAGAGTATTTTGCCACCCTGGTGTATCTGGGTGTGGCGTTTACCATTTGTATTTATGTGCCTGTGAAGCTGGTTTCCAAGTGGCGCCGAGTGCGTCGCGCACGTACGCATCTGACCTGTCGCATCTGTGGTTTCCGCTTCCTGCGGCGAGATGCTGAGGGAATCTGCCCTCATTGCCAGTCCCGGAACTGATTTCTGCCTGTTTCTTCCTTGACCTTTGTATATGGAAGGGTAGTTCATTGAATGTTTTAACTGCCCATCAGGCGGTCTTTGGGTGTCTGTGACTTCCCTGAAATCAATGGATAATTCTTGATTCCTTATTCGCACTTTGTGGGGGAAGTAGTGCGCAGAATACTGTAAGTGTCTACAAAATCCCCGGCAAATCAGCTGAGGGTACGCTCAACCATCGCGTAGGCGCTGTGGTTGTGGATGGATTCAAAGTTCTCGGCCTCCACCTTGTACCAGCTGAATGCATTGTAATGCTCAGTAGCTACGGCCACGTTGCGCACCAGATCCTCCACAAAGACCGGGTTCTCGTAGGCCTTGTCGGTCACATATTTCTCATCCGGTCGCTTGAGAATGCTGTAGAGCTGGCAACTGGCGCAGCCTTCAATCAGGTCGATGAGATCCTCAATCCACACGGCACGGCCTGAGAAACGCACTGAGTAGGTGACAATGCCGCGTTGGTTGTGAGCCCCATGACTGCTCATGGCCTTGGAGCAGGGGCACAGTGTGGTGACTGGCACCTTGACGGTGAGGGTAAATTGCCCCGGCTTGCCGACTTCGGCATCAATTTCAAAGCGGACCTCGTAATCCATCATTCCTTCCATGCCGCTCACTGGGGCTTTCTTGAGACGGAAGAAGGGGAACTCCACCTCCACATGGGCGCGTTGCGCGTGCAGCTTGCTGAGCAGGCGGTCGGGCAGGCGTACGGCTGTGCGTACATCCAGATAGCGCTTGTGCTCGTGCAGGGCTTCCACAAAGCGGCTCATGTGCGTGCCTTTGTATTTCTCCGGCAGGTCTACCATGAGTGCCACTGTGGCTACAGTGGATTGGGTGCGCTGTTCCTTGTCGCTCACGATGATGGGAAAGCGGACTCCTCGCACACCTACGCGGTCGATGGAAATCTGCCGTGTGTCCAGTTCGTTCTGGGTGTCTTTCAGGTTTTGCATGGTGAGCGGAACAGTGAATTTCAGGAAAAAGACCAAGGGAGCTTGCAGGCCGAAGCGTACAAGCCCCCTAGTAATCAACGACAATCTGCCGTCGAGAACTCCTCCTTCATCAGGGGAGCAGGTTCACGGCACGAGCGCGGCGGATTTCGCGCGTAATCTTGCGGTGCATCTTAGCAGAAACACCAGTCACGCGGCGGGGAAGAATCTTGCCGGTCTCGGAGGTGAACTTGGAAAGGAATTCCGGGTTGCACATGTCCACTGCGCCAGCGGGGATGTCGATGCGACGACGGGGCATGGACTTGTTGCAGGTGCGGAAACGGATACGGCGTTCGACGCTCTTGAATTCGGTCATCATAATCGTATAGAAGTGCTTTGGAGGTTTAGCGCATCTCGCGGTGCAGAGTGCGACGCTTCAGGTAGGGGTTGAACTTAACCTTCTCCAGACGGCCGGGTGTACGCTGGCTCTTCTTGTTGCGGGTGGTCACGTAACGGGAAGGGGTCTTACCCTCGGCCTTGGCCTCCGTGCATTCCAGAATGATAATATCTCTAGGCATAATTGCGAATTGTTGACTTGCGGGCGCAGATTATATACTATTCTTCGCTATCGTCAAGAGAAATCGCATTTTCCATGTCATTTTGTAGGTCTGCATACCCGACATGGTCCTGCTTTTTGGTGTATGAACCGTGTTTTTTCTCGTATTCTTCCTGGCATTTTACGGTCAGACGGCAGAACGGGCGCACCTGTAAGCGCTTCTTAGGTATGGGGTCAAGAGAAATTTCGCATATGCCGTAGGTGCCGCGGCGGATGCGTTCCAGGGCAGCGTCAATCTCGAAGAGCTGTTCGCGGTCTTTATCCAGCAGTCGGATGGTAAGATCGCGCACTTCTGCTTCACTTCCGGCGTCTCCGATGTGCTGACCCGAGGAAGAGGATACGTTAGAGGCACCACTGCGCAGATGGTCGCGGGTTACATTCTGCATGTTGGGCAGCAGTTCATCGCGAAGGTTCAGCAGAGCTTGCTTCTGTTCCTGTAAAAAATTGGGCCATTCGGGGTCTGCTTTCAGCAGGGCGAGGGTTTCCTTGAGCTTTTTAGCGCGTGCCTTTTCTTCAGCCGTTAAAGTTTCGCGTACCGGGGCTTTCTTTTTATCGACCGGTTCAGCTGTTGCTTTTGTGGTGTTCTTTTTGCTTGTAGCCATAATTGGTTGCTTGAGTGCGTGAATCTTGTTGCTTCTGTTACGATGCAGGAAATACGATTTTTTGCTACTACCATACACGAGTATAAAAAGCAAGTAAAATCTGCTATACAGCAATAGAAAATTGTCGATAAGCGTATCTGTTTGAAAAAATGAGACTAACCTGGAGCTTTCTCGTTGCTCCGCGGCAGGTGTTGTGCTATGCTGAAACACTATGGTGATGGAGCGAAAAACCGGGGTGTTGATGCCGCTTTTCTCGTTGCGACGCGAGGGGGATGCCGGCATCGGGGATCTGACTGCCCTTGAGGAATGGGTGGATTGGGCAGCTGCGCATGGTGTAGGCTTTCTGCAGTTGCTGCCAGTGAATGCGCTGGGCGAGGATGATGCCCCTTCACCCTATTCAGCCATCAGTTCCGTGGCATTGGAGCCCCTTTATCTTTCCCTGGAGCGTATACCCGGCATGCCGGCGGAGTTACCGCCGTACCCTGAGACTCTGCCGCCGCTGCAGTTGCCGGGCGGGCGTGACCTCGTGGATTACGCGCGTGTGCGCTCGTATAAACGGTATTGGTTTAACCAGGCCTGGAAAAACTTTGAGAGTGAGGCCGGGTTTGCCCCCCTGCGAGAGGAGTTTGAAAACTGGGTGCGCCATCAGGGAATATGGCTGGAGGATTATACAACTTTCCTTGTGGCGAGTTTCGGTTTCGGCACCATTGCCTGGTGGCTCTGGCCGGAGCAGAATACCGACGTGATACGCCGCATTGTGAATGATTGTCCGGAGTCTCGCGCCCAGAAACGCCACCAGCAGTGGTTGCAGTGGCTTTGTGCCCGCGAATGGGCCCTTGTACGGGCGCATGCGGATGAAAAGGGGGTGCTGCTCATGGGGGATGTTCCTATCGGTGTTTCGGTAGCTAGTGCAGATGTATTCTTTGAACGTTACCTTTTTGATATGAATTGGAGTGGCGGTGCTCCTGCCGAGGGTAATTTTGCAGAGGATCCGTTCACTGCCAAGTGGGGGCAGAACTGGGGTATTCCTCTCTACCGATGGGACGTGATGGAAAGGGACGGCTTTGCCTGGTGGCACCGCCGCATCTGCAAGCTGGCAGAGGTGTTTTCAATGTATCGTATTGACCATGTGCTGGGTTTTTACCGCATTTATGCCTTTCCGTGGATGCCGGAGCGCAACCCGGAGTTTCTGCCGCTTTCGGAGGATGAAGCAGCAGCCCGTTGCGAGGGGCGCCGGCCTGGTTTCCGCCCGCATGGTGACTGGACGGAGCCGGAACGGCGCGATAATTTGTCGCGGGGAGATTTTCTGCTGCGGCAGTTGCTGAAGGCTGCTCCTGGCGTGCGAGTTGTGGGGGAAGACCTGGGCTGTGTGCCGGATTATGTCCGCCCGGATTTATCATACCTGCGCATTGCTGGCTTCAAGATTCCGCACTGGGAGATTACCCCTGAGCAGAAAATTGTGCTGGGCGAAACTTATAACCCCTGTTCATTTGCCACCTATGCAACGCACGATTTCCCGCCTCTTTGCAATGATTGGAATGACTGGGCAGACGCTGTGCAGGAGGCTTATGGGGCTATCAGCGACCCGGCTATGCTGCCGGATGAGCGTTGCGCTGCCCAGAAGAAAGGACGCGATTGTGCTCGTATTCTTTGCTGGCTGGCAGATTTTGCCGGTATGAGCCATCGCGACTGCATGGTTTCCTGGAACCAGGGGATAAAGGATGCGCTTATCCGGGCGTTGCTGCAGTGTAATTCGGCTTATGCGGCCCTTATGTGGACCGAGTTGTTCGATATTCCGGTGCGCCTGAATACCCCCGGTACCGAAGGCGGTACCAACTGGCGCCCGCGCATGCCATTCACCGCTGCGGAGGCTGCCGGTATGGAGCAGAGCGCCTGGCTTCGCAATCTTTCTGTCCAATCAGGTCGAGCCCGTTGAATCTGTGGAATATTGAAAGCGGCGTAGCCGGATGGATACGCCGCTTTACGAGAATTTCTGTATAGCGCTTCAGCGGCGGCGTCTGACCGCCAGTCCGAGCAGGGCTGCAATGCTCAGTATGGCTGTTGCGGGTTCGGGGATAATGCGGGGCTCTGCCCGGAGCCCTGCAACTGCGGTGAAGGTAGCCCCCATGTTTTCATCAAATGCTACACTGCCGGTTCCCACCCCGCCTTTTTCTACATAGGTGCAGACAACATCCTTGCTGAACAGCTGGGGGGCGTTATTGATATCATCCGAATTGGTGAGCCAAACCGCGGTAAGTTCATAGCCATTGGCAGTTATCTCGTATTCTGCACCCCAGAGGGTATAGGCATGAGCCACCCCGGAGTTCTCGGTGGACAGCGTCAGGGCATATCCATTGCTCAGTGCATTAACCACGGCCTCACTGTAGGCGTAAGGGTTATTGGAACTTGTGGCAATGGTGATGGGATAGGCGCTTGTATCGTATACCTTGCTGAGGAATCCACCGTTGGCGTATGTTACGTATTCATCAGGCATTCCTTTGTCGATGCCCGCCCACCCGTCGCCTTCGGGGGCGGCCCAATTCCCACTTATCCACCACTCGTAGGCGTAGGCGGCTTTTCCGCCCCCATTGGTGTAAATCGCGCGGAAGGTATCAAATATCTTCTCGTTCTGGGGAACAGATGAAGTAATGCTGGAAATGTTGAGATTCTGCCACCAGGAGATGACATTGCTGGCAGATGCTGCCCAGCACATGGCGGTATCGGCCATAGTTCCGTCATTGCTGCCAGACTTGTGGTAATCATACCATCCTCCATCACGGGAAACTCCAGGGGCCCAGACTTCTGCGGCAGGTGCAGCAAGAATGCTGGTCAAGAATACTACTGAGGTGAGAAGAAATCGTTTCATCGGACTACTTTTTCAGTGTACCAGCTTCCCGCCTGGAATCAAGAAAAAAACTGCGCTGTTTATGAACGCGGTCACGCGTGTCCCAAAGATTTGGTAAGCTATAGAAACATCAGCAACATTTTGGAAGAAGCCCCTATCTGCTCGACAAATTGGAATTTGCCGGGCTGAAAGCCCGAGGAATTCTGAGCCCTCGGAGAGGGCGACACAATAATAG
>JAZRKW010000044.1:0-33519 GCA_045646505.1 Akkermansia sp.
GCACAACGGCCACGGCGTGGTAGACGTGCTCCCCGGGACTCTGGATGCTGAGAAGCTTCAGGCTGCTGTGGACGCTCTCTTTGAGAAGTATCCCGCCGGTGCAGTGTCCGTATACCTGCACATGTTCCAGAACCAGACGGAGCAGGGCTGGCCCGAGCTGCAGGCTATTCTGGATAATGACGAGCGCGTTACCATTCGCTAATACGCTCACTTCTTTTCGGACTGCGTTTTGACGGAGGACGAACATTTTATGATGCTGGCCATGCGCGAGGCTGAGAAAGCCCGCGCGGCCGGCGAAGTTCCCTGCGGCTGCGTGATTGTGAAGGACAATCGCGTTATTGCCCGCGGCTGGAATCAGGTGGAAGCCCTCAAGGATGCTACCGCCCATGCGGAAATGCTGGCGCTTACTGCTGCCGAAGCTGCCGTGGGAGATTGGCGCCTAGAGGGCTGCACTGTATACGTCACAAAGGAACCATGCCCCATGTGCGCCGGTGCCATGGTGCACTGCCGGCCGGACCGCGTGGTGTTCGGTATATGTGATCCCAAGGGCGGCGCTTGTGGTGGCTGGATTCACCTGCTGGATTCTAACCCGCCGCTGAACCACAAATGTGAGTGCGTGGGGGGCGTGCTTGGGGCGGAGTGTCTGGAGCAGTTCCAGAGCTTCTTCCGTGCGGCACGGGCAGCAGCCAAACAGCGCAAACAACTTCTCAGAGATCAGGCTGAAGATGACTCCGCAAATTGAGCTTTATCTGAACGCTGAGTGCGAGTGGCTCAGCGATGAGCTGCTTGCTTCTTGGCATGCTGCCCTTTCTGCCATGCTTCCTGAGCTGCTGGCTCAGCCCAAGGGGCCTGACCATGTGCTCAGTGAGCTTCCCTGTGTGGAAATCTCCGTGGTGGATGATGAAACGATTGCGCGGGTGCATGAGGAGTTCCTTGATGACCCCTCGGAGACGGATGCCATCACTTTCCCGTACGGCGAAATTCTTGTGAGCTGTGATACTGCCGCTCGCTACGCCGCAGAGCATGGCTTGGATTGCTGTGAGGAGCTTTTCCGCTATATGGTGCATGGCCTAACTCATCTGCATGGCTATCTGGATTATGAACCTCAGGACCGCAAGGCACTTTTTGCTGTGCAGGAACCGCTTGTTGACCGATTCTTTCCGAAAAAAGCTTGCCAAAGCTCATCATAAGTGGTAGTATAGCCGCGCGCAAGTTGCTCCGGTAGCTCAGTTGGATAGAGCACGAGCCTTCTAAGCTTGGGGTCCCGCGTTCGAGCCGCGGCCGGAGCGCTTCACTAAACACAACGGGCACCATTCCTTTTCGGAGTGGTGCCCGTTGCTTTTTGCTTCCCGAGCCCTTGGTGTTTTTTAGGCCGTGAATGGGAGCCCTTTTCCATGTATGAAAAATCCCCGCCGGCTGGGATGCTCGGCGGGGATGGGGGTAGAATGTGAGGGCGCGTTACTGCACGTTGTACATCTTGGTGTAGTACTCGTCGGCCATGCGATCAGAGTTAAAGGCGGGGCTGATATCCTCCATGGCGTTGAATACGACGTCGTTCCAAGCGTCGCGGTTGTCGTAATAGAGGGGAAGAACCTTGGATTCCAAGATGTTGTAGAAGTGGTCGCGATCTGAGCGGTCGCGGGCTTCGGCGGAGAGGCCTTCCTTGGCTTCAGGAATCATGAAGCAGTTCTGGCCATCGCGGGCGAACTCGCGCACCCAGCCATCATTAGTGGAGATGGTGATGGAGCCGTTCATGGCGGCAGACATACCGGATGTGCCGGAGGCCTCACGAGTCACGACGGGGTTGTTCAGCCAGATATCGGAGCCGTTCTTGAGGAGGCGGCTGAGGGCGAGCTCATAGCCGGTGAGCACAGCGCAGCGGGGGTACTTCTCGCTGAGCTTGTTCAGCTTGTTGAAGATATCCACTGCGGTGAAGTCTGTGGGGTAAGGCTTGCCGGCCCAAATCATCTGCACGGGGCGGTTTGTGCGCTGGAGCATGCGCTCGAACATGACGGGGTTATCCGTGATGAGGGCAGGGCGCTTGTAAGCGGCAAAACGGCGTGCCCACACGATGGTGAGAGTGTCCTGATCAAAGAGGTGGCCGGTCTGCTCACCCACCATGCGGAAGAGGTCCTTCTTGAGTGCGCGCTTGCGGGCCATGAAGGCGCGCTTATCACGTGCGGCAAAGGCTTCAGCCAGCTCAGCATCCTGCCAGTAGGAGAGGTTCTGAGCGTTTGTGACGTGGGTGATGGGGCAGATATCCGAGTAGCCCTGCCACATCTGGCGGGAGACTTCTCCATGCAGCGCGGAAACGCCATTGGCCATGTGCGAGAGACGCAGGGCTGCCAGGGTGTAGTTGAAAGTCTGCTCATTCGGGTCGAGCTTGAGCATGGAGCGCACCTGGTCAAGCGACAGACCATCGAAGAAGGAGAAGTTGGCCATGAGGTTGATATCCATCTTCTCATTGCCGGCTTCCTCGGGGGTGTGGGTGGTGAACACGAAGCGCTTGCGCACTTCGTCCACATTGCCGCCGTTGCGGGCCAGCATGTTAAAGGCGGCGCCGATGGCGTGGGCTTCATTCATGTGGTAGATTTCCGGCTCGATGCCGAGCTCCTCAAAGAGGCGGGCACCGCCCTGACCCAGCACGATGTACTGCGAGATGCGGGTCATGGGGTTGGAATCATACAGACGCTGGGTGATGGAGCGGGAAATATCGTCGTTCTCCGGCAGGTCGGTGGTCAGGAAGAACATGGGAGCCGTGCCGAAGGTGTCGGGGTGCAGGAAGTAGGCCTTGACCCACACGGGGGCACCGCAGATGCGGATGAGGAACTTGATGTTGTGGTCCTCGAGGAAACTGTAGGTCTTACGGAGATATTGCACGGCCATGGAGCCGTCCTCTGCGCGGACCTGATTGTAGTAGCCATAAGACCATAGGATGCCTACACCCACCAGATTCTGGCGGAGTGCGCCGGCGGAGCGCATGTGGGAACCGGCCAGGTAGCCGAGACCGCCGGAATAAATCTTGAACACATTGTCGATGGCGTATTCCATGCAGAAATAGGCCACAGACTTGCTGTATTTCTCATTAATCTCATACGGGTGCGCATACTGCGCCGGCAGGAAGGATTTGCTCATATAAATCGAATATTGGAAGATTAAGGTGGTTGTGTCGGCCGGGCTATACGAGAGCCCCGGATAACTCTTGATGTTATACACCTAAACTTCCATATAGGAAAGAAAAAATGGATGCAGTGACGCGAAAAATAGATGCCCGCTCTATAGCTTGCATCAGGCCTGGTCTGCGAAACTTGGTCCGTTGCTGCGGGCGTCGATATCCTGAACGAGTTCAAAGAGGTCTTTGGCGCGGATGGATTCGTGCTCGGAGTATGCCAGGAAGCATTCCAACGCAGATGTAATGAACTCGGTTCGAGTGAGTGAGGTGGAGTTGAGCGCTTCGGCCAGGCGTTTGTTCTGGTTTGCGGAACAGCGGAATGTAATGGATTTCTGTTTCATGCTGGTTGAATTGTACCGCCTGGGGCGGTTGTGCTCCAGAATAGTTAGTCCTCATACATCTAACAGTTGAAGGAATAACCAACAGTTTGCAGTATGACTTTCTAATATTGTTCGCTATGGGGAAGATGGTGTAGTATACTGAGAGCAGAGATGAAAACAATACGAAATATTACCCGTTTTACATACGAGTTTACATCCTTTCAAGGGTGGCGCGTGACGCTTTGCCGGAACCAGGTGCATTTTACCCGCTATTTTTCCGATAAACAGTATGGCGGTGAAGCCGCTGCTCTGGAAGCTGCGCTGGCGGTTCGTAACCGGGTTCTGGCATGTCTGCAGGAGTTCCCTCACGAGCCGGAAAAAGCCTTTGACCTTTGCCGCGAGGAGCAGCAGCAAACCTGCTACCCCCGCGGCTTACGCCCGCGCAAGGCTTATCATTGAGCGCGGAGCGAGGTGTTTAGGTGTGCTTGAATGCTGAGCCGTCGCACTCGCACATGGGCGGGGTGGCTTTATATTTCTTCAGGTGGCAGATGGCTCGTTTCATATCCTTTATCAGAAGTGTTGCCATGTCCATAGTGAATCCCTGGCGAACCATGACGCGCATGACCACGATGTCCTGCACATTGGCTGGAAGGGAGAACGCCGGTACCTGCCATCCGCGCATCCGCAGTCTGTCTGAGAGCTCGTACAGGTTGAATGCAGCCTCTTTCGGGTTCTTGAAGTGGAAGCATACGGCTGGTATGTCTTTCCTCGGGTCGCCTGTAGCGATGAATTCGAAATCTCCCAGCCCTGAGATTTCCTTGTGCAGGTACTGTGCTACTTTGTAGGCTGCCATGTGAATGGCGCGGTACCCTTCAGTTCCAAGTCGGACAAAGTCGTAATACTGTGCGATAATCTGTCCGGCCGGGCGTGAGAAGTTGATGGCGATGGTCGGGATACTTCCACCCAGGTAGTTCACGGCAAAGGTGATATCCTTGGGCAGCTCGCTTTCATCGCGCCAGATTACCCAGCCGCACCCAAGCGGTGCCAGACCGTATTTGTGACCGCTGGAGCTGATGCTCTTCACGCGCTTGAGTCGGAAATCGAAGGGAATATGCGGTGCGCAGAATGGTGCCAGGAATCCGCCGCTGGCGGCATCCACGTGTACATCTACATCTGGTCCGCCGGATTCGGCCAGTTTGTCCAGTATGCGGCATACTTCATCCGGGAATTCGTATTGTCCGGTGTAGGTGACACCAAAGGTGGGTACCACGCAGATAGTGTTCTCGTCCACACGTTTGAGGACCTCTGCCTCGCTCATGCAGTATTGGCCGGGATTCATGGGAATTTCGCGGATTTCCACATCCCAGTAGCGGCAGAATTTGTGCCAGCATATCTGCACTGGTCCGCAGACCAGGTTCGGTTTGTCGCAGGGCTTGCCGGCGGCTTTGCGGCGAGCGCGCCAGCGGCGGAGTGCAGCCATACCGCCCAGCATACAGGCCTCGCTGCTGCCAATGGTGGAGCAGCCGATGGGCTTGCAATCTGCGGGGGCGTTCCAGAGCGCGGCAATCATGCGGACGCAGCGCATCTCCAGCTCAGCGCACTGGGGATATTCGTCCTTGTCTATCATGTTCTTGCTGATGCTCAGATCCATGAGCTTGTGTACTTGTTCATCATCCCAGGTCTGGCAGAAGGTGGCCAGATTCTGCCGGGCGTTGCCATCGAGCAGAAGCTCGGCTTTGATGAGTTCGTAAGCATCCTGCGGGCGCATGGATTTTTCGGGCATTTTGTCTGTGGGCAGGGGGTGAGCCATATCTGCCGCACCAAACAAACTTGTCATCGGAGTGTCGTTATGGGTGGTCATGTCAGGGTGTTGATGCTACCAATGTTCCCTTTTGTGTAAAAACAGGCGGGCAGCGGGCTTGCCAAAGATGCCTTCAGCTTTTATAATATGCTCATGAGACGTACACTGTTGCTTTTTTCTCTGTTGCTTTTCTGCGGGTGCCAGCCGGAGAATGCAGATGAGCCGGAGACTCCCCAGGCTATGTATGAGAAGGCGCAGGCGCTGCTCAAGCCGAATGTGGAGAACGCAAAATCGGATTTTTCGGGGGCGATGCAGTGGCTGCGTCGGGCCGCGGAAGGGGGATTATTGCGTGCTCAACTTGATTTGGGGGGCATCTGCTATGCCGGTGGTGAAGGCCAGACGGTAGATATTCCGCAGGCTTTTGAGTGGTTTACGAAGGCGGCTGCGCAGGGAAGTAAGGAAGCTGATGTATTCCTGGGGATTATTCATTATGAAGGACTTAACGGTGTGAAGAATGTGGCAGCAGCCATGACTCACTGGCGAAATGCGGCCAATGCCGGAATCGCTGATGCGCAGTACCGCCTGGGGCGGCTGCTTGCACAGCAGGTGGAAACCCGCGAGGAGGGGGTGGAATGGCTGACACGGGCTTCTGCAGAGGTGCCGCAGGCCGCGACCGCACTGGGGAATCTGTACTACAAGTATCTGGAAAATCAGGCGGCCGCTGCAGTCTGGTTTGAGAAGGGGGCTATGGCGGGGGACCCGTTGGCCCAGCATATCTTTGCGGAGATGCTGCTGCTGGGGGAACCTGTGGTCAAGGATGCCAAGCGGGGCCTGGCGATGCTGCGCATGGCTGCCGGACAGGATTATAAGCCCGCCATTGCCCGTCTCATCAATGTGCTGCGCAATGCTCCTGATGCTGCCGAGTGGGAAAAAGAGGCCGCTGCCTGGGATGCCCGTCTGCAGGAACTCATGAAAACTCCCGATAATCAGCCGCAAAAGTGAGCTAATCCGTATCTGTATTCGGGGTTTTGTATTGACTAGAGGCTGATTTGCTGGTATATAATCTTCACCGCGCTATGTTACAGGAATACTTTTCAGCCCTCATTCAGTTGATTGCCGGTTTTGGTTTTGCCGGTCTGATTATCATTCTGAGTATTGCATTCGGACGTCGTTCGAAGATGCGTTCTGCCATGGATGTGCCGTATGAATGCGGTAACGTGCCGGAGGGTGATGGCGCACCGGCATTTTTCTCCATCAAGTTCTACCTGGTGGCAATTCTGTTCCTGGTGTTTGACCTGGAGGTGATTTTCCTGTATCCCTGGGCACTTGGTTTCCAGGATGTGGTGTTGAACAATGGTGAGGCTTTCGCTGCTATGACTGCCTTTATCGGCGTGCTGATGGTGGCTTACTTGTACGCCGTTGGTAAGGGCGCTATCACCTGGCACCGCAACCCCGCCCCCCGCCGCTGATTCATCGGCCTGGATGTATCCGAATTTTTTTTGACTGCTGCCGGTAGGGCCTGGTTCCCCGACCGGCAGCTTTTTCTTTACTGATATGAAGACGACTGCTGTTGAACGCCGCACATTTCTGTATAAATCCCTGCAGGAGAGAATTCTGATTCTGGATGGAGCCTGTGGTACCATGGTGCAGAAATACAAGTTGACAGAGACTGATTACCGGGGCTCGCGATTTGCAGATTCTGCCCGCGATCTGATGAATAATAATGATTTGCTGGTGTTGACCCAGCCGCAGATTATTCATGAGATTCATGCGGCTTATGCCGCCGCCGGGGCAGATATTCTCACCACCTCATCGTTCTCCGCCAGCAGCATTGCTCAGCATGAGTTCTTTCATGAAAGCAGCGCGACTGAACACGGACAGGCATATTATGATGAGGTGCTGGAGGATACTCGCCTGGCTGAGCTGGCTCGCGAAATGAATCTGGCGGCTTGTGCCATTGCCCGTGAGGCTGCGGAAGAAGCAGAAGCGCGTGAAAACAGACCCGTGCTGGTGGCGGGTTCCATCGGTCCCATGGCGGTGACTGCCTCGCTCTCTCCGCAAGTGGCTGACCCTGGCTACCGGGCTGTGAATTTCGAACAGCTTCGCCGAGCTTATCGGGAGCAGGTTATTGCTTTGGCTGATGGCGGGGTGGATATTCTGTTGCTGGAAACTATCTTTGATACTTTGAATGCCAAGGCTTGCCTCTTTGCTATTGATGAACTCCGCCAGGAGCGAGAGCTGCCGCCGGTCATCATCAGCTTTACGATTACAGATAAAGCCGGTCGTACTCTTTCCGGACAGACAGTTGAGGCTTTCTGGAACAGTGTGCGGCATGCAAAACCTCTGGCTATCAGTATCAACTGTGCGCTGGGGGCTGATTTAATGAAGCCGTTTGCAGCCAGACTGGCAGAGCTGGCTGACTGCGCCTTGTGTCTGTATCCGAATGCCGGTTTGCCGAATCCGCTCAGCCCCACGGGGTATGAGCACAGCGCGGAGCACATGGCCGCCATTCTGCGCGAGTATGCAGCAGAGGGATTGCTGAATATTGTGGGCGGTTGCTGTGGCACGACTCCGGAATACATCGCCGCAATCCGTGCTGCGGTGCAGGGGTATGCGCCGCGAGAAATCTCTCCGCGTCCTGCCGCCGGTACTATGCGCCTGGCTGGTCTGGAGCCGCTGAATCACCATCGTGACCAGGGCGTGCTCTTTGTAGGAGAGCGTTGTAACGTGGCTGGTTCTCCCAAGTTTGCCCGTTTGATTCGTGAAGGTAAGTTTGAGGAAGCGGTCGAAATTGCCCGTCAGCAGGTGGAGAAGGGCGCCAGGGTGCTTGATTTCTGCTTTGACGATGGCATGATTGATGGTCCCGCAGCCATGACTCGCTTTCTGAATCTGGTGGCAGCAGAGCCGGATATTGCCCGCGTGCCGTTCATGATCGATTCTTCCAACTGGGAGGTGATAGAGGCCGGACTGCGCTGCACCCAGGGCAAGGGTATTGTGAACTCCATTTCCCTGAAGAATGGCGAGGAGGAGTTCCTGCGCCAGGCCACATTGCTGCGCCGTTATGGTGCTGCTGTGGTGGTGATGGGTTTTGATGAGAATGGTCAGGCTTGTGGCCGCGAGGACCGCATCGCCATTGCTCACCGTGCCTATGATTTGCTGGTGAACAAGGTGGGGTTCCCGGAGGAAGATATCATCTTCGACCCCAATGTGCTCACCGTGGGTACCGGTATTGCGAAGCACGCCAATCACGCCTTGCATTTTTTCCAGGCTGCCGGTGAAATCTATGCCAGTCATCCGAACTGCCATATTTCCGGCGGTATCTCCAATGTTTCCTTCTCCTTCCGCGGCATCAACCCGGTTCGCGAGGCCATGCACTCGGCTTTCCTGCACCATGCGTCGCAGAATGGCCTGGATATCTGTATCGTGAATGCGGCGCTCATGGATGATTATGCCAATATTCCTGCGCACCGCCGCAAGCTGGTGGAGGCGGTATTGCTCAACAACGAGGAAGATGCTACGGAATGCCTGATTTCCTATGCCCAGGAACTGGCGGCCAATAAGGATAAGGCCGCAGCGCCAGCTAAGGCTGCTACCCAGGCAGATTGGCGTAAAGGAACGGTGCAGGAGCGCCTGGCTTATGCCCTGGTGAATGGCAGTACAGAGTTCGTGGAAGCCGATACCCGCGAGGCTCTGGAGCTCTGCGGCTCTCCGCTGGCGGTCATTGAGGGCCCGCTCATGGATGGGATGAAGCAGGTCGGCGCGCTTTTTGGCGAGGGTAGAATGTTTCTGCCTCAGGTAGTGAAAAGTGCTCGCGTCATGAAACAGAGCGTGGCGGTGCTTACTCCGCTGCTGGAGTCAGCCCAGGGAAGTGGCAGTGCTGCCGGTACAGTGGTGCTCGCCACCGTGAAGGGCGATGTACATGATATCGGTAAGAATATTGTGGGGGTGGTGCTGGCGTGCAATGGTTTCCGGGTAGTGGATCTGGGGGTGATGGTTCCTTGTGAAGATATCGTGGCGGCTGTTAAGCGGGAGAATGCGGACCTCGTGGCGCTTTCCGGGCTGATTACTCCTTCACTGGCTGAGATGGCGCATGTGGCTGCTGCTCTGCAAGCAGAGGGGCTTACTACTCCGCTGTTGGTGGGGGGTGCCACAACGGGGCCCTTGCATACAGCGTTGAAGCTGGCTCCGTATTATCCTTCCGGGGTGGTGGTGCAGACTGCTGATGCCTCGACTATTGTTCCTGCTGCGGCTGCTCTTACCGGCCCCGGCAAGGAAGCTTTCATCGCCGCTCATAAGGCGGAGCAGGCGCGACTCTGCTCGGAGTACGAGCAGAAAGAGGTTCCTATGTTGTCGCTGGCTGAGGCTCGCGCCAAGGCGCCGGCTATAGACTGGACTGCCCAGCCGCAGCCGCGTCCGCTGCGTACCGGTGTATTTACCGTTGGTGTTCCCGGCGGGTGCAAGTGCTGCAACAGACAGCCTGATTTTGCGCTCTCTTGGCAGCAACTGGAGGAAAAGGCGGATTGGAGTATTCTGCTGCGTTATTTCGAGATGCAGGATGTCTGGAATCCTGCGCGCGGTGCCATGCATGACGGTGCCCCGGCTGATAAAGTGGCAGAGGCTGAAAAACTGCTGGCCGAAGCCAGGGAAATGCTGGCTATGGCACCTGAAAAACTGCACGCTCGCGCTGTGTTTGGTATCTGGCCTGCCGCCCGGGTGCAGGATGATGTGCATCTGGCGGATGGTGTTGTGCTACATACGCTGCGCCAGCAGAAGTGCGCTGACCGTCCTCGTCTGGCTCTGGCTGATTTTGTGGCGCCTCAGGGGCTGGGTGGCTATGTGGGTGCGCTCCAGCTTTCTGTGACTGGTGGCGATGCCTGGGCTGCGGACCTGGAGTCTGCGGGCGATTCTTACCGGGCTCTGCTTTGTGCTGCTCTCTGCAGCATGCTGGCAGAGGCATTGGCGGAGTGCTCTCAATCCTGCGTGGAAACCTTGTGGCCTGTTGACGGCAGTTGTTTGATTCGACCTGCCTGCGGCTATCCCAGCCAGCCTGACCACCGCGAGAAAGAAACGGTGTTTGCTCTGCTGGATGCCACGACTCACACTGGTGCCACTCTGACCGAAACTGCCATGATGCAGCCGGTGGCTTCTGTCTGTGCGCTCTTGTTCAACCATCCGACGGCGCGTTATTTTGCTGTGGGGCCTGTGGCTGAGGACCAGCGTTGTGATTATGCCCGTCGCAGTGGTCATCAGTTGTTGCCCTGAGGATTCTCCTTTATCCCCGATTGATAAAATACAGAAAAGCCGCCGGGAGGGATAACCGGCGGCTTTTCTGTTGAAGTCGGGTCCGGCTTCTCAGCCGCGGTACTTCGCTTTCTGGTGCTGCCAGATGGCGTAGGCTGCGCACAGAACATTCGGCAGCCAGAGCACGATGTAGGGCGTGATACCACTGGATTTACGGGAAAGTTCGCAGAATACCAGGGCCATGAAATAAATCGCTGCTACCAGAATACCGATGGCAAAGCCGGTAGAGGTATCTTTGCGGCGGGCTGTGATGGCCAGCGGTACACCGATAAGTGAGAACACGATGCATGCACAGGCAAAGGAAGCACGCTGCACGCCTTCGGTTTCGAACGCCAGACGTTTTTTCTTGCTGCCTAATCCGCTGTTGTAATAGTTGACATCTTTTCTCACCTCTGCCCAAAGCTGCTGGGCACACGGGAAAACAGGGTTTGTCGAGGCTTTATCTTCGTACAATTCCAGCTCCTTGATATCGAGCTGCAATGTCGTCTCGATGTGCTCGAGTACGTAGCTGATTTCGCTGTTGGTGAATCGGTTGGATTTGAGCTTGCGCTGTTCTCTGATGGGGATGTGAATGCGCAGCGGCATGACTGCAATGGCCGGCATATCTGTCAGCGAACCGCCACTGCGTTCTATGCGGGCATTCTTCAAGGTGAGCTGCAACAGACGTGTCTTGAGGTCGAATTCTCCGATAGTGGCACTCTCTGCATGAATGGCATCGAAATCAGAACCCATGCCGGCATCTCTTGAAATGGGGTATACATGCAACCCCAGCAGGTTGTCTCCGTCGCGTTGTTCGATGTAGAGCTGAACCTTGTCCAGTTTGGTAACGGTTTGTCCGGAGTTCAGCAGATTGCGTGGGTTGTCCATGGCTGCTTTCAGCACCAGGTCGCTCATGGCATTTTTGCCTTTGGGGGCCACCTCGATATTGATGTAATAGCAGAGCGCGGAAAGAGCTATACCCATGCCGATTGCTGGTGCACTCAGTCGCCACAGGCTCAGACCCGCCATACGCATGGAAGTCAGCTCGTTGTCTGCTGCAAGGCGTCCGTACACCAGCAGCACCGCGGTGAGAAAGCCCCACGGCACGGAGAAGGTGAGGGAGAACGGAATCACCTGCAGAATGAAATCAATCACAATGGTGGGGGGAGCTCCGCTTTCCACCAGCAGGGTATGCAATTCCTTGAAGAGCTGGCCCAGCAGCAACAGCATGGTCAGAGAGAGAACTCCGAGAAAAGTCACGGAGATAAGTTGCCGGAGAATGTAACGGTCGATGGTTTTCATTACAACTCCCGTATTCTAGCATATTTAATAATTCTTGCAAACACGAAATTAAGCTTTCTTTGCATTTTACGCTAAAAGGCGGTGTCATTGGTCTTGTTTCCGCTTGCCAGGAGGCAGTTATCATAGTAAGATACAGCCATGACATTTCTTGAAATACTCAGAGCTTTGTTTGAAATCATGGTGCTCTGGGCATTGTTTTACCAACTGTACCGGGCAGTGAAGGATTCCCGGGCTGCTGCTATTCTGGCTGGTCTCATAGCAACGGTCATTCTGGGTTATTTCCTGCTTGAACTCACGCATGCTGTGGTGCTCAAGCAGCTCGCGGCTCTCATCATCGGCCCCGGTACGATTCTGGTAATCCTTTTCCAGCCGGAACTCCGCACGGCTCTGGCCCGACTCGGTTCCAACAAGCTTATCGCCCGCCTTATCGGCAACCAGCAGGAAAATCAGGACTTCGTCACGCTCGTGCGTGAATCGGTTTCCTATCTGGTATCCAAGCGTTACGGTGCGCTCATTGCCATCTGCCGGTCGAACAAATTGCAGGAGTATGCCAAGACCGGCACGGAACTGGATGCTCACTATACTCGTGAGCTTATCGGTACCATTTTCATGCCGAAAACGCTCTTGCATGATGGCGCTGTCATTGTGAATAATGAGCGCATTGTCGCCGCAGCTGCTATTCTGCCGGTTTCCAACCGTGAACTCAAAGATCGCAGCATGGGCTTACGCCACCGTGCTGGTATCGGTCTGGCAGAGGCTTCGGATGCTGTTGTCATCATCGTATCCGAGGAAACCGGTTCTATTTCCCTGGCTGTGGGTAACATGGTGCAGAGGGATATCAATCTCGACCTTCTTTCTGAACGTTTAACTCAACTTCTTTATTCGCATGCGTCGCAGGATCAGATTACGGAAATTGCTGAGCACTAACTGGCAGGCTAAATTGATGTGCCTGGCTGCTGCTGTAGTGGTATGGCTTATGGTGAATCACCTGCTGGTGCGTGGTTCCAGCCCGGAGTGGAGCATTGATGATATCCGCCTTTCGAAGCCGGAATAATTCTTCTGACCATGAATGCTTGTTTCATAACCGGGACTGATGCAGGTGTGGGGAAAACCCATGTGGTATGCGCCTTGCTTCGCGATTTGAAAGCTCGTGGCCTGAATGCCATGGGCTGCAAGCCTGTCTCCTGCGGCGATCGTAAGGAACTGCGGGCTATGCGCGAGGTTGCCGGGGAACCGACCCTCTCCCTGGATATCATTAACCCTCTGTATTTGCGCACCGCTGCAGATCCGCGAATGGGTGCCGAGTTTGAGCGGAAATCAGTGTCTGTCCCGGAGCTGGCTGAGCAGACATTGAATCTGGCTGCTCAGTATGATACCTTGCTGGTGGAAGGCGTGGGTGGCTGGGAAACTCCATTGGCACCTGGCATGACCATGGCTGATCTGGCACAACAGCTCCGCATGCCGGTTCTGCTGGTGGTGAGCAATCGCCAGGGTGCTGTGAATCACGCTATCATGACCCTGCGCGCTATCCGCGAACGCGGTTTGGAGTGCCGTGGCATCATCCTCAATCAGCAGAGCGAGGAGTGGGATACTGCCGCGGTGACAAACCGTGCCATGCTTGAGGAATATACCGGGATTCCGGTGCTGGCAGAGTTGATTTACGGAGAAGAAACACTGGACTCAGTCTCCGTGCTGGTCTGATACTTCGCTTCTTTTTTCTTTCGCATCGAAATCAAAACCCCGGTTCCTGTTCGGAACCGGGGTTTTGTGAAAAATGAAGTTCGTCCTGATTAGCCCTTCAGCGTGGAGGAAGCCTTGAAGCTTACCACAGAGCTGGCGGGAATGGTCATCGTTTCGCCGGTGCGGGGATTGCGGCCGGTGCGGGCGGGGCGCTTCTTGGTCTCGAATGTGCCGAAGCCGACAAGCTGCACCTTCTCCGTAGCAACAGCCTTGGTGATGGCGGCGAGAGTGGCGTTCAGAGCCTCTGCGGCGCACTTCTTGGTTGCGTCCGGACCGAGTTCCTTCTGGATGGCGTCAATAAGCTGGGTTTTGTTCATAATAGTTAAGAGGTTGTGGTGACGTCGCGTAATATATCATCCTAAAAAGCTGAACGCAAGCAATAAATACGTTTCTTTCAAAAAAAATTGTCAGTGTGGATGATTTCTTATAAACTCGCTGGCTTTCCGGTAATTAATCACCCGACTATCCACCATATCAATCACATACGGCGTGGCATGCTTGAACCAGGCACCGGTGTTCAGGTGACACCTGGAACCGTATTTCCAGCACCCGCTCCGGTGCAGGTGGCCGAAGATGACGACCTTTGCCTGCGGCTGGAAACGGCGGATGAAATTCTCGCAGCGCAGACCGCAGGTCAGCCAGCTCCATACGATGCCGGCTGGCCGTTGCGGAGGCCAGAAACAGTGCATGAATCCGCGGAGCAGGGGATTTCTGATTCCCTCTCTCCGCATGATAGGCGGGGTGAGCTGGCACATGGCACGGGAGAGTTCCAGGCGGGGTTCCAGGTTGTCATCAGCCCCGGGGTAGGCTGCAATCAGTTTGTGGCAGGCTTTTTTGTTCCGCAGGTATTCCCAGCTCCAGGGCGCGCCTGTTTTGTGCAGGGCGTGGCCGTGCATGGCGACCACTTGCCCGTTCCAGAACCGGGCCATCAGGGCAGGGATATCCGGGTCATGATTGCCTGAGATTTCCACCAGCTGCACGCCTTGTTCCCGGCAAAGGCTGCGTAGTGCTTCGCGCTGCTCCATCCCTGCCTGTTGCCATGCGCATTCCCGCGTTTCTGCCAGGTCGCCGACGATAACCAGCATACCCACACCCTGCAGCAGCGGGGCCAGCCGTGCCACCGGCGGAGCCTCACAGCGTTCGTGCCCCAGGTGCAGGTCTGAGATGAAACGCACCGTGCATCCCGGCGGTGGTTCGATGTCGATGATGCAGCTCATGGTGCTTGAAAATCACAGCTGGCGCTGGCGTACGGCTTCGTACAGGCACACTCCTGTGGCTACGGACACATTCAGACAGGGGACTTTGCCCGCCATGGGAATGCGCACCAGGAAATCGCAGTTTTCTTCTGTCAGTCGGCGCATGCCGTCTCCCTCTGCGCCCATCACCAGGGCTATGCCGCCTTTGAAATCAATATCGTAGAGTGAGCGGTCGCCGTGGTCGGAGGTGCCGACAAACCAGATGCCGGCATCTTTCATCTGCTTCATGGTGCGGGCCAGGTTGGTTACCTGAATGAAAGGTACATTCTCAGCCGCGCCTACAGAGACACGCAGCACTGTTTCGGTGATGCCTACGGATTTATCCTTCGGCGCGATGACTGCGGCTACTCCCGCGCCGTCTGCTGTACGGAGAATAGCGCCCAGATTGTGAGGGTCCTGCACGCAGTCCAAGACCAGGTAAAGTCCTTGCGGCTGCTCCTCCAGAATGTCGAGCAGCTCGCCTTCCGGACGGGGTTTCACCACGATGGTGGCTGCGGGCTTTTTTTCGAATCGGGCTTCGCTTTTGGCTGTGTGTTTGTTGGCGCGTGCGGTTCGGTCGTTGAATTTCATGCGTGTGCTTGTGTTAGAATGTTAAGTGCCTCCCCGGCCATCATGAATCCGAAAGTGCCGGTGATGTGCGTGGCGGAGCCGAAGCCGCTGGCGCAGCCGATACCGCCTTTCTGGTGAGCTTCGCGTTCGCAGCTTACTGTGCCGTCGCATTTCGGGAAGCGCGGGCGCTCGGGTGAATAGACACAGCGGATGCCGATTTCCGGGCATTTATCCTGCAGGGGCAGTTCGTATTCACGGCGCAGAGTCTTGCGCAGCTGGGAGAGCATGTTGTCGCCGCAGCTGCGTGCCAGGTCGGCCACAGCGATGCTGCCGGCATCGATACGCCCACCCGCGCCGCCGCAGGTTACCAGTGGTATTCCGCGCTTGTAGCATTCGGCGATGAGGTGTGCTTTCGGTCGCATGCTGTCAATGGCATCTATGACCACATCCGGTTGAGTATCGAACAAGCGCTCCGGCTTGGAAACTGTGTAGAACGCCATCACCTCTTCTACTTGCACTGCGGGGTTGATGGCGCGCAGCCGTTCACCCATGACCTCTACTTTCGCCCGGCCGTAGTTGCCCTCCAGTGCGTGTATCTGCCTGTTTGTGTTGGTGATGCATAAATCATCCATATCCAGCAGAATGATAGTGCCCACGCCGCTGCGGGCCAGCGCCTCTGCCGCCCACGACCCCACGCCGCCTATCCCTACCACTGCCACTCGGGCTGCGGCTAGTCGCTCAGCCGGGCTTACTCCGTACAGACGGGCTATGCCGCCAAATCGTTCCACATCCATTATTCCTTGTCGTATGCGCGCATAATGCGCTGAATCCTTGTTGCTTTGCCGGTGGTGGTATCAACCTCCACCACGACTCCGTTCACCATGGCGGGGAATCCAGCTATCGGGAACCGGTTGGGCAGGTTGGTGATGAGCCCCTGCAGCACAGATTCCGCATCCCGGCCAATCACGCCATCCCGGCTGCCGCACATGCCGGCATCTGTCAGGTAGGCGGTGCCGCCTGGAAGAATCCGATCATCCCCGGTCTGGACATGTGTGTGCGTGCCGATGACTGCGCTCGCTACGCCGTCCATCCGGTAGCCCATGGCTATCTTTTCGCTGGTGGTTTCTCCGTGAAAATCAACCAGTATGGCATCTGCCCCAGCTTCTCGCAGTCGTAGCGCTTCGTCATATCCCCGGGTGTAGGGATTCTCAGCGCCGGGACGCATGAAGGTGCGCCCCTGGAGACAGAGCACGCCGAGCTTGCCGCCGGGAGTGTCGATGATGCAGCTGCCATGCCCGGGGGTGCCGGGTTGCAGATTGTAGGGGCGCAGCACATTCGGGGCCTCTGGTAACCAGGGAATCAGGTCAGATTGATCCCATGCATGATCTCCCAGGGTGATGATATCTACCCCGTTCTCTAAGAATTCCCGCGCCAGACGCGGTATGATACCCTTGCCGCCGGCAGCGTTCTCACCGTTTACCACCACGGCATCCACCTGGTATTCGGCACGCAGCTCAGGCAGGGCACGGTACAATGCACAGCGCCCGGGGTCACCCACCACATCTCCCAGAAAGAGGATGACCATCAGCTCGCAGTGTTGGGGCCGCAGGGTACCACAGTCACCGGTATGCTGGAGGCCCGCATTAGCTTCTCTGCGGTGTTGCCCAGTAATATGGAGGTGAGCAGGGAGTGGTGGCGGTTGCCGATGACGAGCTGCGTGATGTTGTGGCGGCGGCAGAACTGGTGCACGCAATCTACAATGTCGTCACTCTCTTCTGCCTTGGCATAGATAGGAATGCCCCACTTGCGGCTGAGCTGTTCGCCCAGCTGTTTGGCGCGAGCATCTGCTATGGCAAGGACCGCCTGGCAGGCATCCATGCGCTGGTAATCCACATTCGGCAGATTTCCGGGAATATCCCCGGCGCCCATGCTCACCCCACCTGAGAGACTCCCTGCGGCATCGATGATGCAGGGTTCCACAGCGTGCAGCAGGTACATTTTGCCTCCCGTCTTGCATACCATTTCGGCAGCAAAGTCGAGCACGGCCTGCCCTTCTTCTGTAAAATCGGTTGCTGCTAATATTCTGACCATGCCCACATATTAACACGCTTTGCGTATATAGCCAAGAATAATCTGCCGTTGCAGTGGCGGGGAATTGAAATTTCTTGACTTCAGGTAGTGGTTGTACTATGACAGGTTTCATGAGAGCGCGCGTGATTTTTTCGATGCTTGCCGCTATGCTGTGCCTTCAATCTCCTGCTGCAGAAGTTCCCGGTCTGGGGGTGGAGGTGTTCCGTAAGATTGTGAAGGAACAGAAGGGGAATGTAGTGTTTTCGCCCGCCAGTATGGAAGGCGTTCTGCGTCTGCTGGAGCAGGGCGCTCGCGGTGAAACGCTTAAGGAGTTGCATCTCCTCAGCATGCCGGAGCGACTGGCTCCTTCTGCCATGTCTCCCGCAGAGGCGAATGCTCTTTTTGTGGATGATGCGCTGAAACTTAAACCGGGTATCAAGGTGGATGAAGTGATTCCCACGCCACTCCTGACAGATGCCGTCCGGAGTGCCGATATGGTGAATGACTGGGCGAAGGAGAATACCCGCGGAATGATTCCCAGTATTATCAAGCCTTCAGATTTGCAGGGTAACCCCTGCATGATGATTGCTGCCAATGCCATTGCCCTGGAGGAGAAGTGGCAGGTTCCCTTTGAGCCGGATGCTACAGAGCCTGCTCCCTTTCACTGTGCCGATGGTTCGGAACGTGAAGTGCCCATGATGTTCCGGTCTGGCCGTTATACCTACGCTGAGGGCCTGGACTGGGAGGCTCTTGCGCTGTTTTTCCGCTCGCAGAAGAAGGAAGGTGTGCCCGGTTGTTTCATTGCCATTCTGCCGCAGGGGAATGCACGTGATTTTGCCGCCGCTCTCAGTCCGGCGAAGTTCGATTCCATCTGCAAGGCGCTTGCCGCGGCGGCTCCCCGCCAGGTGCGCGTGGGAATGCCCCGCTTCGAGCAGCGCACCGCCACTTTCCCGCTGACCAGTGCGCTCAAGGCCTGCGGTCTCCGGAAGATTTTCACCCCGCAGGCTGATTTGTCCGGCTTTGCGGATGCTCCGCTCTACCTCAGCGAGGTGCTGCAGCGTTGTTACGTGAAGGCTGATGAGCAGGGTGCCAAGGCCGCTGCTGTTACGGTGGGGGTGATACGTTCCTGGTCGGCTCGTCCCCGGCCTGTGGTTCCCTTCATCATGGACCGCCCCTTCATCTGGGCTATTACCGACCTGGAGAACAGCACCGCCCCCTTGTTCATGGGGCTCTTTGAGCAGCCTGATATGTAAGTGGAGTTTACCACACCTCTGTCGCAGCCTGGTCGTCATCGCTCTATTTTGCTCAATTTCTCTGATGCTTTTTCACTGTGTATGGTGAAAATATCGGAGCGGTTCTGCCGGTGTAGATGTGCTTTATTAAATGCGACAAAATGCCGCATGTGCAGGGTGCGGCAAAATGTGCCTGTGCGGCATATTGTCGCATGAAATGCATGCCAAGTCGCGGCTTGTAATTTTTTATGACGAGGTGGTAATGCTGTAAATATAAGTATTTATGGATATTTTGTCTTTCTTTTCTGCAAAGTTGGCACGCAATTTGCAATAAGTATAGGTAAGAGATGCCTGCAAGCACGCAGGCCGATCGATTTCAAAACAACAAAAACAAAAATAGAAAGACAAAAACCATGAGCAAAATACTCGGTATTGACCTTGGTACTACGAACTCCTGCATGGCCGTCATGGAAGGCGGTCAGGCTACTGTTCTTGAGAACAGCGAGGGCGCACGTACCACTCCCTCCATCGTCGCTTTCACCAAGAACGGCGAACGTATCGTAGGCCAGGCTGCCAAGCGCCAGGCTGTGACCAATCCCCGCAACACGGTGTTCTCCGCCAAGCGTCTCATCGGCCGCAAGTATGCCGAGCTGACCGCTGACGACAAGAAGGTTCCCTACACCATCGTGGAAGCTCCCAATGGCGATGCTCACATTCAGGTGGAAGTGGGTGGCGAGACCAAGGTGTACTCCCCCCAGGAAATCAGCGCCATGATTCTCGGCAAGCTGAAGGCTGATGCTGAGGCCAAGCTGGGTGAGACCATCACAGAGGCTGTGATTACCGTGCCTGCCTACTTCAACGACGCCCAGCGCAACGCCACCAAGGCTGCCGGTGAAATCGCCGGTCTGAAGGTGCGCCGCATCATCAACGAACCCACCGCCGCCGCTCTGGCCTATGGTCTGGACAAGGGCAGCAACGAGCAGATTGCCGTGTATGACCTTGGTGGTGGTACCTTCGATATCTCCGTGCTGGAAATCGGTGACGGCGTGTTCGAGGTGAAGGCTTCCGATGGTGATACCCACCTGGGTGGTGACGACTGGGATAACGCCGTCATCAACTGGATTCTGGCCGAATTCAAGAGCCGCGAGGGTATGGATATCTCCAAGCAGACGGACGCCCTGCAGCGCATCAAGGAAGAGGCTGAGAAGGCTAAGATTGCCCTCTCCTCCACCCAGAGCTACGATATCTCCCTGCCGTTCATCACCATGGATGCCACCGGTCCCAAGCACATCCAGCTCACGCTGACCCGCAGCAAGCTGGAGCAGCTTACCGAGACCCTGCTGGAGCGCACCGCTCGCCCCGTGCGTGAGTGCATCGCCGCTGCCGGCCTGAGCACCAGCGATATCAACGAGCTCGTGCTCGTGGGTGGTATGACTCGTATGCCCGCCGTGCAGGAGATGGCCAAGCGCCTTGCCGGCAAGGAGCCCCACAAGGGTGTGAATCCGGACGAAGTGGTGGCCGTGGGTGCCGCTATTCAGGGTGGCGTGCTTACCGGCGCTGTGAACGACGTGCTTCTGCTCGACGTGACTCCGCTGACCCTTTCCATCGAGACCATGGGCGGTATCGCCACCCCCATGATTGACCGCAACACCACCATCCCCGTGCGCAAGAGCCAGGTGTTCTCTACCGCTGCTGATAACCAGCCGGCTGTAGACATCCGCATCTGCCAGGGTGAGCGCAAGATGTTCAACGACAACAAGCTGCTGGGCAACTTCAAGCTCGACGGCATCCAGCCCGCCCCCCGTGGTGTACCTCAGATTGAGGTGACCTTCGATATGGACGCCAACGGTATCCTCAAGGTGACCGCCAAGGATAAGAACACCGGCAAGGAGCAGAATATCTCCATCCAGGGTTCCTCCGGTCTCTCCAAGGATGAAATTGAGCGCGCCAAGAAGGAAGCCGAGGCTCACGCCGAGGAAGACCGTCGTAAGGCCGAGGATATCGAGGTTATCAACAAGGCTGATTCTCTGGCTCACAACGTGGAGCGCCAGATCAAGGACATGGGCGACAAGGCCCCTGCCGAAGTGGTCAAGCCCATCCAGGACAAGGTGGACGCCCTGAAGAAGGCCGCCGAGGCTAAGGACGTGGCCAAGGCCAAGCAGCTGACCGAAGAGCTGGAGAAGACCCTCTCTGAGCTGAACGCCGCTGCTCAGGCCGCTGCCCAGCAGGGTGGCTGCGCCGGTGGCTCCTGCGATGCCGGCTGCGATTCCTCTGCCGACAATGGCCCCCGCAAGGCTAAGAGCAAGGTGGTGGACGCCGAAGTCGTCGATGAATAAATCTTAAAATTTCCCGGGGCAGGGGGCAATGCGACCAGCCCCGGGAACTCTTAAAAATCTTAAATCTAAAATCAAAATACACTACTATGATCAAACCATTAGGAAATCGTGTGCTCGTGGAGCGCGTTGAAGCTGAGACCAAGACTGCAGGTGGCCTGTTCCTGCCCGACACCGCCAAGGAGAAACCGCAGGAAGCCATTGTGCGTGCCATCGGCACCGGCGGCCGCGACAAGGACGGCAACATCATCCCCTTCAATGTGGCTGTGAATGATAAGGTGCTCATCACCAAGTACGGCGGCACTGAAGTGACCTTCAACGGCGTGACCTACACCATCCTGAGCGAGTCCGATATCCTCGCCGTCATCGACTAATCAAATTAATCACTAATCATTAATCATTCCATTTATGGCTAAGCAACTTTCATTCGACGAATCCGCCCGCCAGAGCCTGCTCAACGGTGTGACCAAAATCGCCAAGGCTGTGAAGAGCACCCTGGGCCCGGCCGGTCGCAACGTTGTCATCGACAAGAAGTTCGGTTCCCCCAACATCACCAAGGACGGCGTGACCGTGGCTAAGGAAATCGAGCATGAGGACGCCTACGAGAACATGGGCGCCCAGCTGGTGCGCGAGGTTTCCAGCAAGACCAACGACATCGCCGGCGACGGCACTACCACCGCCACCGTGCTGGCCGAGGCCATCTACCGCGAAGGTCTGCGCAACGTGACCGCCGGTGCCAACCCCATCTCCCTGCAGCGCGGTATCAACAAGGCCGCCGCCGCTATCGTGGGTGAGCTCAAGAACATCTCCAAGCCCGTGGATTCCACCAAGGAAATCGCTCAGGTGGCCACCGTTTCCGCCAACTGGGACTCCGAAATCGGTGACATCATCGCCGAGGCTATGGACAAGGTGGGCAAGGACGGCACCATCACCGTGGAAGAAGCCAAGGGTATCGACACCTCTCTGGACGTGGTGGAAGGTATGCAGTTCGACAAGGGCTACCTCTCCCCCTACTTCGTGACCAACGCCGACACCATGGAGGCTGTGCTGGAGAACCCCTACATCCTCATCTTCGAGAAGAAGATCGGCAACCTCAAGGATTTCCTCCCCCTGCTGGAGAAGGTGGCCAAGAGCGGCAAGCCCTTCCTCATCATCGCTGAGGACGTGGAGGGTGAGGCTCTTGCAGCCCTCGTGGTGAACCGTCTGCGCGGCACTCTGAATGTGGCCGCCGTGAAGGCCCCCGGCTTCGGCGACCGCCGCAAGGCCATGCTCCAGGATATCGCCATCCTCACCGGTGGTCAGTGCATCTCCGAGGACCTCGGCCTCAAGCTTGAGAACGTGGATGTTGACATGCTCGGCCTTGCCAAGCGCGTGGTCATCACCAAGGACACCACCGTCATCATCGAAGGCGCCGGCAAGTCTGCCGACATCTCTGCCCGCGTGTCCCAGATCCGCCACCAGATTCAGGAAACTTCCTCTGATTACGACCGTGAGAAGCTCCAGGAGCGCCTGGCCAAGCTCGCCGGCGGTGTGGCCGTCATCAAGGTAGGCGCTGCCACTGAAACCGAGATGAAGGAGAAGAAGGACCGCGTGGACGACGCTCTGCACGCCACCCGCGCTGCTGTGGAGGAAGGTATCGTTCCCGGCGGTGGTGTGGCCCTCATCCGCGCCCAGAAGGCCGTGTGCGGTCTCAACCTGACCGGCGATGAAGCCACTGGCGCGGCCATCGTGTACCGCGCCGTGGAGGCTCCCCTTCGCCAGCTGGTGGCCAACGCCGGCCGCGAAGCCGCTCTCATCGTGGAGAAGGTGAAGAACCTCGAAGCTCCCACCATGGGCTACAACGTCGTGTCCGATGAATACGAGGACCTCCTCGTTTCCGGTGTGGTGGACCCCACCAAGGTGACCCGTTCCGCTCTGCAGAACGCCGCCTCCATCGCCGGCCTCATGCTCACCACCGAGTGCCTCATTACCGACCTCCCCGAGCCCAAGTCCTGCTCCTGCGGCGGCCACGGCGGCGCCGGCGATATGGGCGGTATGGGCGGTATGGGTGGCATGGGCGGCATGATGTAAGCCCCCACCTCTGAGGACGCAGTCCGAAATTTCACTGAGCGAGCCCCGGCGAACGAAGTTTCACTGATAAGCAACGCTTAGTAATTTCACCGACCGCAGGGAAATTTCACTTCGCACCCTGTGCGAAATAAATCCCAGCCTCAGATACCAACCTTAAGACTCCCAACAACCCAAGTCAGAGTAATTTACTCATAACACTGCCCAACTAACCCAGCGGCGGGGCTGAAAAGCCCCGCCGCCTATCTTGTAGGTGCATTTGTTTGCCGAGAAAATATTTAGAAAAAGAGAGAGAACTAAATATCCTCTTTGTTGAAATTATTCGATTTAATATATTAGAGTATGGCTGTTGATTGGAAACAGATTTCTCCAAAAGAATTTGAGGAGATTACGCGCGATTTAATAGGGGCTCATTTAGGTATGCGCGTGGAATCCTTTGGTGAAGGTGCCGATGGCGGAATCGATTTACGTATGGACAATGGTAAAATTATTGTGCAGTGTAAGCGTATATCCGGACCGTTTAGTGAGTTAATGAGTAAGCTGCGGAAAGAGAAAACAAAACTCGACAATCAAAAGTTTGAGAAATACATGATTGTTACTACATGTCATCTTTCGCCGATGAATAAGACTCAAATAATGCAGGAGTTCCCCAAGATATTTTCTTCTGGGGATATTTATGGAGCAGATGATTTAGAGGGGCTCTTGGCAAGGTATGAGCATGTCCGTACGTTGTACCCTTCGTTATGGTTGGGTGATTCCGAACTGATAAGACAACATATGGCCTCGGTTTGTGAGCGGTTCATAGACAATCAAACAAAGTATGAATACGAAAAAATAGTCAAGGCGATGAACTATATGGTGCGTCATCCTTTGTATGATGATGCATTGGAAATTTTAAAGAATGAAAGGGTCTTGATAATTACTGGTCCCCCAGGTATAGGCAAGACGAGTCTCGCCTATAATTTGATTTGGGATTTTACTCGAAACTCAAACTATGAGTTTGTATATGTCGGTTCAGATATCAAAGAAGCTGAGCAGAAGTATGTCGTAGAAAGGCCTCAAATTTTTTTGTATGATGACTTTCTGGGTTCAAATTTCTTGAGGGACCGCCTGAATAAAAACGAGGATAAAAGTATTTATAATTTTATTGAGAAGATTCGTTCTTCGAAAACCAAAATGGCGATATTTACAACTCGTGAATACATTTTTCAGCAGGCAAGTAGAGAGTATAGATACATCAGCGGTACAAAAGAATTAAAAACGAAATTGGTTCTAGAAATCAAGCTTTCTGATTTAATGTGGAAAGCAAAGGTTTTATACAAGCATCTGTGGGTAAATAAAGCACCAGCAGATGCGATTGAGAGCTTATTCAAGAAACAACATAGAGCGTATGTATATCAATCTGCGTTGATGCATGTTTTGAAGCATGAATCATTCAATCCTCGAGTCGTTCAGTGGGCCGTGAGAAAAAACGCCGATGCAGCAAGTCGTGATGTTCTAGCTGAGATTTTATTGGATGGATTTGAGCACCCATTTGGAGTGTATGAACAAGCGTTTAATGTAGAGTTGACCCAAAATCAACAACGATTGTTATTGGTATTAGCTTCTTTCCCAAATGGAGTAAAGGAGGATGTGTTGCGTTTTACTTTGGAAGCTATTGTACAAGAATACTCAGATAACCCGATTTTGTACAGCGCTGATTTGCAAATTCTCGAAGGGGATTTCATTAAGTCAAATTTGGGTTATAAGAACTCAATTATTATTGACTTCGTTAATCCTGGGGTAAGAGACTTTATATATGAGTACATACGTCGATGCCCTTCGTTCTTTAGAATTTTGATTAGTTCCATACGTTATGCAAGTCAGGCTAATCATCTTTATGAACTTTTACAGATGAAAAATACCTTATCTCAGTTGCGTGGAGATTTTGAAAGGGAATTAGTAGATGAATCATGTAAATGGCTTGATCAGGTAATTGAAAATGGCGTTAGTGATGCAGAATTAGTAGAGTTGACTTATAATATTTTCTACGACATAAAAGAGGAGTATCTGTTTGTTGTCCAGAAATTGCTAAACAATGAAGCTTCTGCAGGATATTCTGATTTGTCTGAAGATTCTGTTGATAATTATGTAGAGCTTATAAAGTGTGTGGCTGTCGAGAAAAAATTGAATGTTAATTTGGAAGGCTTTTTTGATGCTGCTTTCACTTCTGTTCATACTTTGGAAATAATTTCTATTTTAAGAGATTTGGCTTCAGATTTAGATGAAAACGAGGTTTCATATGGTGATATCTGTTTCGATGCGGACGAATGGCAACATAATTATTTGTCCAAACAAGATGATTCCTCTGTCAATGCAGAACAAGTTAGAGAGGAACTTGATAAACTTGATGAGTTGAGTCGGTTGGATCCATGTGGGTTATTTGGTGTTTCTTATAGATTATTGAGGAAAGAATTGGAAAAATTATTAGAAGAAAAGACGACTCCAGATGAGGAGTACGATGATGATTGGTATCCTCCCAGACCGTATTCATCAGAGGGAGATTATAGTGAAAGCGATTACATCAAAATGTTTGAATCACTAAAGGAAGAATAATTAGGTTGGGGAAATAGGTTGTTTTTGAACTATTGTTGCGCAATAGAAGGAGGTCTTTGTAACTTCATTTCTTCTTCGCTTTTTATAATTTAACCAGTAGAACAAGATGATATGTGAAGTCCGCAATCATTATATTGTGGGTTGAATCGTCAATAAATGTACAAATGAGAGGATTGCGTTAGATGTTTATTTTAACCCTCTCTTGTCGCTTCTATTTCCTCAATATGTGACTGCAGCTCAGTTAACAGCCCGTTGTATGCGATGCGGTGGAAGGTGCCGCAATGTTCTTCTATTTCAGAGACTGAAATATGGCTGTGAGTGGTTTGGAATGCGGTGATGAGTGTAGCCTGTTGTTTCAGGGCGGCTTCTTTGGCCGTGAAAGGGCCTTGGCAATCGATGGAGAGGCAGCCTTCGGCGTCGATGGTGGCGTAGTGTAGAATGTAAAGGGGCATAACTTAGTTGATTTTTCGATAGACACCGCGGGTAGTAAATTCGATGAGCCCTTTGTCTCGCAGGAATTGAAGCTGCTGGCGGATTTTTGCTTCGATGTTGTTATTGTGGGGATGCTTAGCCTTCAAATCTGCTACGAAGGAGTACATTTGTTCCAGTGTGAATGTGGAGTCAAGTTTTTCTGTACATTGGAGAACATCGAACAGCCAGCCGCGGCTTTCGATACTCTTTGTCTGTAATGAATACACCTGGTTGTATTTTTTGCAGACCTCGTCTGCTTCGAGAGCTACACCATTGCGGATGATGGGAATCTTTGCCGCTTCAGGAACTTTCCCCAGCAAGATATTGCATCCTTCCCATCCGGCGCGTCTTGCTGTCGCGGGAAGCGGTTTGCGTTTTTCGATGATTTCCGGGATAAAGAAGCATCTGGGGACGATGATGAGGTTGTTGACCTCGTACCTGTCGTAGTGCAGGAAAAAGAAACTGGGGTTATCAAGAGCGGTGATTCGCTCAATCATGGTACGATAAACGCCATCATTGACGGTACTGCTGAAGCGGTCAGTGGTGGATTTTTTGCTCTTCAGTTCGTATTGAGATTTACAGTTCTGGCAGATGTAGTCTTTGGCCGGGGAATTCGCCTCCGCTCTGCGCATAGTGTTTTCTCCGCAGATGGGGCAGTACATGTTGCGGGCAAGCCAGTCTTCTGTCAGCACCCGCGCAATCTGCGCTGCGCTTTTGTAGCCTGCTGCCAGAGAGGTGTCGAATCTTAAATCCATTGCATGCTTCAATCTATGTGTATTCTAGCAAAAATTAAGCAAGGTTCAAGATATTGATGCAGAGAGAACGTATTTCTGCTGATTTTGCTTGCCCAAAGATTTCTGCTTGGGTATGGTAGGGTCATGGCTAAGAAGCGTAACACGATAGAGGATTATCTGAATGAGTTGTACCGCCGGGGGATGGCGGGGGATGAGGAGGCGCAGCTGGAGTTTATCCAGGTGATAGTGATGGAGACGGCGGCACCGCTGGAGGGTGCGCCGCTTGAATGGCTGAATGCGCTGGTGGAGAAGGGGAATACGCAGGCGCGGCGGTGTTATTTTGCCTGGGCGATGAATGGCGATGCTGCCGATTGCGACTGGCAGCGGCTGGTGCAGTGGGCGGAGGAGTTGATGGCTGAGGCACCGGGGGATGCACACTGTATGCTGGGTATGCTTTACGAGCCAGGGCTTCCGGGCCTGGCGGATGATAAGCTGGCGGAGGAGCATTATCGCAAGGCGCTGGATGCCGGAAATGAGGGCTGTGGTTTTTATCTTGCTCGTGTGCTGTTGGGGCGTGAGGAGAATGAGATTCCCTATGCCGAGGCTCGTGAGCTGCTGGAGCGCGCGGAGAAGTCGAACCCGAGTGCAGCGGTGTATGATCTGCTGGGCTCGGTGTGCCAGGCGCTGGGCGATGATGCCGCCGCCGTCAAATGTTTCCAGAAGCTGCACCGGCTGAATCCTTCCGATTCTGAGTGCTGCCTGGAGCTGGCTCAAGCGTATTCCCTGGGTGCCGGGGTGCGGCAGGATGCCGAGATTGCCCTGCGCTATTTCCAGAAAGCCGCTAATCTGGGGGATGTGCAAGGCACGTTCATGGTGGGGCTGCATTATTATGAAGGCCTGGGTACGCGCCGCAATTTCAAGCGCGCGGTGGATTATTTCAAGCGCGCCCTGGAGATGGGCGATACCAGAGCTCTGTATCATCTGGGTAACTGCTGTTCCCTTGGCGAGGGTGTGCGCCAGGATGATGCTGCGGCAGGGGAGTACTGGCAGCGAGGCGTTGCTCTGAATGATGCCCCGTGTTGCGTGGCGCTGGCTATGCACTGCGTGGCCACTGGCGAGCTGCAGCGCGCGGAGGAACTGCTGGCCCAGGCTCGTGAGTATATGATGGAGGGAGATGAAGAGATGGAGCGACAGATTGAAATCGTAGAGCTCTGTCTCAGCACTGACCGCAACCGTCAGAAACAGATTCTGTCTGAAGTCTGCCGCCTATAATTTGAAAAGCCTAAAAAAAGCTTCCTGCCAACACTGGCAGGAAGCTTTTTTTACGGAGGAAAACTCTCGTTTTCTTAAGGTTTGGCGGGAGCCCCTTCCATCACAATCACCTCCAAAGGCTTCAGGGTGAAATTGATGGGGGTATCGATGTCGACCGCTTTGTCCATGATGCCGGAGAGCTCGCGCTGATCTGCGAAAGAGCTGCGGAGAACAATGGCTCCGGTGACTTCTGCGGGGATATCGAGTACCTGGCGCAGGGTGGTGGAGAGTGTTTTCTCCTTGTCAGAGGAGTTGCGCAGTGACAGCGTGCATTTGGTCGGGGACCACGCCGCCCAGCCGTAGATATCGCCGTCTTTCTTGGCTTTGTCCCAGGGGTTGCCACCCACCCAGTGGGTATCGGCCAGTACATCGGCATTGCGGCGTACCCAGGCAATGCACTTGGCAAGTTCATCCCAGAGAACGCCACCGTCCTTGTTCAGGATATCGGAATCGGCGTAGATTTCCTGGAGACTGGAGCCGCTGGCAAAAGCGGTGCGCATTTCCTTGATGCAGTTGGCGGGTTCCTGGCTCATGACGCGGGGCGGCCCATTCTTAGTGATGATGGTGCCGTGAATCATGACGGAGTTGATGGGGAAGAGCGGGGCTCCCTCTACGAATACTTCGTGAACAAGGCGGTCGCGGTAGGTAATCCACTTATCGCGGGCATCGCCCATGTTGCCCATCTGGTCGAAGTCATTCTCCTGGCGCCAGACGCAATCTGAGTGGAAGAACCAGAACGGACTGGCCCAGGTGCCCACGGTGGTGTTGAGGTAGATATCCGGACGTGCCTGGCGCAGGGCTGCGAGCACGTTCAGAATGCCTTCACTGTCTTCCAGGGCACCGGGGCCCTTGGCGTGGAACTTGGTGGAGATGCCGTCGAACTTGAAGTAGCGCATGTCATAGTTTTTCACCATGTCTGAGCAGCGCTCCACGAAAGCGTTGAAGTATTCCGGATTGGAAAGTTCGAAGTTGGCAATGCGGTTGTTCGGGTGGGTCTTGTTCCAGTAGCCGATACGCATGCTCTTGGCTGCACCATAACCACCGACCGGACCGAGCCAGGTGCCCATGCCGCAGTCCATGCTGGTGGCCACCTCGTTCAGCTTGGTGAAACCGTTCGGGAAGCCGACATGGAAGCCCCACAGGCTGTTGAAATCATCCCAGCCATCGTCGAGAATATAAGCATCGAGCTTGACGCCGCGCTTTTCGAAGAGTTCTTTCTTCCAGGTGTTGAGGATGTTCAGGGAGAGTTCTTCATTGCTGCGTTTTTTCGGGTCTGCTTCGAAATTGCGGGTAATGCCTACTTCGTACCAGTCATTGTAGTGTACAAACGGGCGGTAGGGAACCGCGCGCTCTCTCTCAATGTAGCGCAGGAAGGAGCGGCGCTGCTGACCCGGTTTGAAGAGACCGACGACGGAGTTTACCTTCCAGGAGAAATCTTTGGTCAGATTAGTCTTGCGCACCCATGTGCCGCGCACCATATCCTCGGGTACGGCTGTGGTGGTTTCTTCCGGGTTGCCCATGCCGAGAGAGAGGGAGATACGCCCGCTGCTGGTGATGGGTTCTGTCTGTTTCTCGACCCAGTAGCGCAGGTGGTAGGTGCCGGCTACAGGGACGACAACTTTGTACTCGGCATCCTGGGATTTATGCCCTGTATACCCAGGGTGGACATCCTCGGCAATAACCTGGCCGGCAGAGGTGACCAGCTGCACGCCGACGATGTTCAAGCGGTGGTTGCCGCGCTCGTATTCAAAATCGACAACAAGCTCGCCGGGTTCAACAAAGTTTACCGGGCCTTCTGCCACCGCGAGGTCTCGCACCACGGGGCCGCTCTTGGCATCGTATTTGTTCCCATAAACCGGGTGGAAGCTTTCCGGCACGGCGAATACGCTGCCGAACATGCCGGGGGTCCAGGCCTGGGCGTTCCAGGTGTCTTCCTGTGTTGCTCCGTGCTGTCCCACGGTCATGACAGACATGGGCGTTTCCAGCCCCATGAACATCTTATCCGTAATGGCTACAGTGCCGTGTGTGGTGTTGCCGGAAATGGAGGGGATGCCGCCTTCTTCCGTGGGAACCACCTGCAGCGCGGTGATGCTGTTGAAGGGAACGGGCTTATCGGTGGCTTTCAGCTCAAACTCCTGGCGCAGGTAGTGAGAACCATCGCGCAGCACGGCTTTCCACTCGATGCTGAAAGAGCCATCGGGAGCGGTGAAGGTTGCCGTAATGGCCTGTCCCGGCAGCTGGGAGGAGACGCGCAGCGCGGATTTATCTGCATCCAGCGTTACCAGTTCAGGCTTGGTTGCCTTCATGTCGGTAGAGCTCAGCTGCTGCTTGTTGGCGAGTGTAAGGGTGAACACAGGGCCGCCGGCTTCCAGCAGAGCCACGCCGTCGGCATCCTTAATGCCGCCGAATTCCACACCGCCGTTCTTCCAATTGAACGTGGCGGTCAGCAGTTTGTTGCCCAGTACAAAAGTGTCGTCAGTTTGTTCAGCCTTTACAGCCCCTGCGGGATTGGCTGCTCCCGTTTTTTTGTTCGATTCATCAGAACAACTTACCAGTAGTGTCGCTACGCCGAGAGAGGCGAGAACCGTTTGAAGAAAGATGTTTTTTCGCATAATGAACAGGTATAAACTTGTATCGTCTGCCATATTACCAAATGCGCCCTGCTATGGCAAGCAGGAAAGTGAAGTGAAAGGATGTACGAATTACGAAGTACGAATCAAATTTTAACTGTCAGCGGCAGTGGATAAAGAAGTAAAGATGATTATGCCCGGGGAAGGGATAATGTGTTTTTTTGCGCATTGTCTATGTGGACCTTCATTGTTTCCTGGTTTTGCAGGAGTATCTTTGATGGCGGCAGTATCGGTAGGAAGGACAGCGGTATGGGCGAGCAGAAATTCAAGCAGGATGCTGCGTTGCGTGGCGGTGCAGATGGCTAACAGTGATACTATTTGTGGCTCGGCCCTGCTACAATGGACTGCGTATGAAAGCGATTATTGTAGAAGCGGTGAATGCTCAGATACGGCTGGAGTTTGAGTCTGCATTCCTCTATCTGGCCTTTTCGGGAAATCTGCGGCAGTATGGACTGCCGGGCATGGGGCACTGGATGCGCGAGCAGTACCGCGAGGAATGCGGCCACGCCCTGCGCTTTGTGAGTCATCTGGAGAACCGGCGGGCTCGTGTGATGATACCGGACATTGCCGCGCCGGTGTATACCTGGGAAACGCCGCTGGATTTGTTCCGCCTGGCGCTGGAGCACGAGCGGCGTATCACCGCCGCGATTCACAACCTGCTTACCCTCTGCCGCGATGAGCGGGAGTACGCCACGCAGTGCCTGCTCTTTGATTATGTGAAAGAGCAGGTGGAGGAAGAGCTGCAGGTGGAGGAGATTGTGGATATCATGTCGCTCTGCACCCCCGGAATTGATGGGCTGCTGGCGCTGGACCAGAAGCTGGCTACCCGTAGTACGCAGACCTGGGAATGATTTTGGCGCCTTTCGCCCGGAAAGCCGGGTTGACAATCCCGCCCCGGCGGCATCTGTGGCGCCGCCGGGGCGTTGGAGCAGGGTAGCTCATCGGGCCGTGTGACTTTGATTGTCGATAGAAAGGGAATCAGCTCAGCTCGCAGACTTGTGTCTCTACCTGGTTGAGAGTAGCTGAAAAATCGTGGTAAAGTCTCAGGAACTGGGAAACCATGAGGGTGTCCTCTGAGGTGAACATACCATATTCCATATTCACCAGATTGAGCGGATCCAGGTAAAAGCAATTGGTGTGCGTGTCATTCAGCATGCGGATAAGCTTATATGCTTTCCTGGTGTTGTCCGGGGCAATGGGTGTGTGGATGCAGGCATTGAGTTTCAGATAGTCATCCTCAAATTCAGAGGTGATAGTGATGGATTTTCCTACCAGACTGATCTCGATGTTGCCATCGGTGTCAAGCTGGTGCTCGATATCATGTGCCTTCAGCACTGCGACGACGCTTTCAATAAGTGTAGACATAAGGAATGGGCAGAGGGTTATTCATCAGAACAGTTATTCTTGAGCTTGTCCATGCACTGTTCGTGTGCCATATAGGCATTGCTGATAAGCACGATACTCTTCATGAGATTTGCTTCATTCAGCTCGCTGTACCTGGTGCAGATATGGCTCTCCATGATGATGTTGCCATTCCGGCTCAGGCGGTGTTTCACTACCTGCATGTAGTTGAGCTTGTTCAGCTCTTTGAATACGGCGGCTCTGTTTGTTTTTGGAAATCCGGTGTAGACTGTGCTTGAAATTGTTACAGTCTGGTTTTGGTTGTTCACCGTGATGGTAAACGGCTTCTTTCTCGAATAACCCATCAATATTTGGGCCGTGATAGGCTCAAAGTTGATGTCGTTATGAACCAGGATGGTCCGGATGGTTTTCATTAATGAGGACATGATGGGGGTAGGTGAGGGTGAAGGTGATAAAATAGAGACTACAGTAGTAACCTGTGCGTGGTTACAGTATGCCTGAGCAGGGGTAGCAGGGTAGGGGCTGTTTACTGCGAGTAGTCAGGGGGTGAGGAGAAGCCTAACATAATCAAATCCAGAATCAAGATTTTTTTGCGTTGGCTTACCATTTTTTTATTTCTATCGCGCCAGAACTCTGTTTTTCCGGAAAATTCTGGAGCTGACGCGGGGCAGAAAAGAAAAAATTAAGCAAAATGAAAAATTTGGCTTGCAAAGTATCGTCAGAGCGTGTATATTTCTGCCGCGCGCTTGTGCGAACACCAATGGTGGACGTAGTTCAGCGGTAGAGCCCCGGATTGTGGTTCCGGTTGTCGTGGGTTCGAATCCCATCGTCCACCCTTGAACAACAAATAAGCCCCGTACCTGCTAAGGTATGGGGCTTTTTGTTGTGCATTAGCATGGCGGGATTCCGAATCCATGCCAACCGGTGGTTATTGTGGGGTCAATAGCAAAAAGATTCCGTTTGTGATATAAAGAAGCGCAGAAAGGAGTTGCTTACATGACTGATTTAGATACCAGCATCAAAGAATACATGGCAGCCCAGGGAGGATTGTTGACTGCGGCTGATATACAGCAGCTGGGATACAGCCGGGGCATGTTGCATGTGTACTCTCGCGCCGGATTACTGGAGCGGTACAGTAGCGGTGTGTATATGCGGTCTGGGACATTGGCTGATGATTTGGTTTATATGCAGCGAAAGTTCCCCGCTCTTATCTTTTCTCATGAAAGCGCTCTTTACCTGCTTGGTTTAACCGAGCGTACACCTTTTCAGCATTCGGCCACCATTTCCTCTGATG
>JAZRKW010000045.1:0-6021 GCA_045646505.1 Akkermansia sp.
CCCTTGACCAGACCGCCGTCCTTGTAAACGGCCACAATCTTGTCCCAGTTCTGCTTGTGGGCAGCCTTTTCTTTGGAAAGGACGACGAGACCTTCGTCGTTTTCGAGGCTCTCAAGAAGCACCTCGATCTGATCGCCCACCTCGATTTCCTCGTCCTCGAACTCGGAAACGGGGATGACACCCTCAGACTTGTAACCAATGTCCACGAGGACGACCTGCGGGCGGATTTCAAGGATGGTACCGTTCACGATGTCACCCTTGCGGAAGTTCGGAAGCTTGGCATTAATCAAAGCTTCCAGTTCAGTGTTGCTCATTATAATGATGTTTTAGGTTGATGGTTGACGTATTTCTCCTCCAAGGCCCCTACCCGGCAGCTCATGAGGCACCTGTATGCCACCGGGGGAAAATACGCGGTGCTGGATTTTACTAAATCGGCTCGCAGGTGGCAAGCCTTTTTCTTCAATTTCAGCGCTTTTAGGCGCCACGGTGTCATTTTTCGCTCTGGATTTCAGTAACTGAAGAAAAATCAGCGCAAATCGCACCAGATTGCGCGGTGATCAGAGGCCTTGGCAGCGGCTGGCGAATCAACGATACCGCCCTGCCCGCGCATGCGCTCCCGGAGAATCTGGTTCACATAAACATGGTCGTAAATGCAGTATTCCTTGCCGCGTTTGAAATAGAGGGTCCACTCCTCGCCCCGCGAATCCTCAGGTGCCAGACGGCGCAAAGCTGCATCTGCCGAAAGCCCCTGCTGCAGAATCTGGGGAGCGGCATCGGCCGGGCTATCATTCCAATCACCGAAAACAAGCAAAGGCAGACCTTTCTGAGTGCGGGCAATATGCCGTATATGCTGAGCCAGGGTATAGGCCTCCTGCTTGCGCTGGGCATTTGCAGCACCGGCATCATCGGACACGCGAGATTTCAGGTGAGCCCCGATGATGCGAAACAGGCGCTTATCCTCCAGCTGCACGGTTACATCCAGAATACCGCGCAGCATCTTGCGGCGTTTCTGCTGGTACAGTTTCACGTTTTCCTGCGAATGGTCCTGCACGACAGGATGCACGGAAAGCACGGCCAGTGCGCGGTCCTCACCCTGCCGGGGCAACACGCGGAAATACGGATACTCCAGGCCTCGCGCCACCAGTCGTTTCCGCAAATCCTGCAACGCCACCGGACCGCCGATTTCGATAAGCCCCACAATTTCGGGTCTGGCAGAAGCTATGACATCAGCCACAGCCTCACGCGAATCCTGCGGCTTGGGTTTCAGCACATAACGGGAGCGATAAGCCTCCCCCTCCACAAAGTAATTCTGCGCATTGAGCATCAGAAAGCGAACGGGAGAACCAGATTTGGGAATTGCAGCAATATCCACCTGCTTCTGCAGAGGCGCGGTATTTGCAACCTCTGCAGAAAGAGAAGCCGCACCAACAGTCGGGACATACTCCTCCTGCTGCACCTGCGGGGCCACCCCCAGCAAGCGCAGTATCGTATCATCCCCGCCAAAACGTTCCGCAAGCAACCCGGCTACCAGCAGCACCAGGAAAACCAAGAGCGCATCCTTACGGGGTAGTTTACGACGGCGTGCCATAAGGCTTAAACAGTTTCTTCCCGTAACCACTCAGCCACCTGCGGTGCCGCATAGGTCAGAATCATATCTGCACCTGCCCGGCGAATACTCAGCAAAGCCTCCAGCATGCACTGCTTCTCATCCAGCCAGCCGGATGCCGCTGCGGCTTTAAGCATCAGATACTCACCGCTTACATGATATGCCGCAACTGGCAGAGTGGTAGCTCTACGCATTTCTGCAATCACATCCAGATACAGAGTGGCGGGCTTCACCATCAGGAAATCTGCGCCTTCAGCGGCATCTAACGCAGCCTCGCGCAGTGCCTCGCGCACATTAGCCGGATCCATCTGGTACGTTTTCTTATCGCCGAACTTCGGAGCACTGCCCAACGCCCCGCGGAAAGGTCCGTAAAAAGCCGACGCATACTTAGCCGTATAGCTCATAAGAGAGACCTTGGTAAACCCCTCGGCATCCAGCGCAGCGCGCAATGCAGCAATACGCCCATCCATCATATCACTGGGGGAAATGATATCGGCACCGGCGCGGGCATGGCACAAGGCCTGGCGGCAAAGCGCCTCCACTGTCTCGTCATTCAGAATTTCATAGGAGCCGTCCTCGTACTCACGCACAATACCATCCTGTCCGTATGTATTGAAAGGGTCGAGGGCTACGTCCGTCATCACGCAGAGCTCCGGCACTGCGGCCTTGATGGCGCGGATGGCGCGCAGCACCACTCCTTCCGGATTCCAGGCCTCGGAACCGGCAGCATCTTTCTTTTCCTCCGGCACCACAGCAAACAGATCCACGCAGGGAATCCCCAGTTCATACAAACGCTTACATTCACCCGCAATACCCGCCACGCTCCAGCGCGTGCAGCCTGGCAGCGACTCAATGGGAGTATCCTCATTCCCCTCCTGCACAAACATGGGGTAAATCAGATTCGCGGCAGAAAGAGAAGTTTCACGCATAAGGCCACGGACGGCGGCAGACTTTCGATTACGACGCGGGCGTATGGGCAGGTTCATCATATCGCTGCCACCTTAGCATGTTTTCCCCTGCTTGTAAAGCCCGGGAAAAGTCTTCAATCCAACTCCGGCTGCCAGTGGGCATCCGCATATGCGGCAAAGCACATAGCCACCTGTTCAGCGGTCTGTTTACCGGAGTGAAGCGGCGGCAACGAATCCGGCGCAAACCAGCCTGTGGCATCAGTTTCCGGGTTCTTCTCCAGCAACGGCTCCCCCTGCGGCTCACAGAGCACAAAAGCCTTGATGATATTGTAAGGGAATGGGCGGCGGCAGTTTCGCCTGCTGTATTCATGCAGCGCCACCAGTCGGCCGGCTTTCACCTCTATCCCGGCTTCTTCCCTCGCCTCCTTCACCAGATTCGAGGCGATTGTCTGGTCCACATCCACCCAGCCGCCAGGCATAGCCCACAGGCCATCACGCTCCCGCACCAGCAGAATCCTACCCTCGCGTATGACCGCAGCGCGGGAATCGAGCTTAGGCGTCTGAAACCCCGTTTCGTTGCAGAACAAATCGCGCACTTTATGCAGCGGCAGCTCCGTCATGCACGCCAGCATTTCGGCTGCCATTTCACGCAGCCGCTCAAAACGCTCGCGGTCAAATGGGTCCGGGCTGTACTCAATCCCGGCCTGGGCAATGAACTGAATCTCTTTTGCCCATTCCAGCCATCTGGGTCTTATCCTCGCATCCTCCATGCGGTTACTTTAGCACAGCTCCGGTCATTCTACGAGACATTTTTACCAAAGGGATGTTTCAGATTTGCGCATACCTTTTTTACCTCATAACTTATTAATACTGGATTATCGGGCCGTCGGAATCCCCCCCGGAAAATAGATGTATCAACCAGCAGATTTAAAACAAAGCTTATTTTTTTACGAATATCATATTTATCCTTGAATTCACACCAATTTTCTATACAATACCCGCGTCGACCTGCGGCGGACATCCCATTCTTCCAACACGCGAGGGGGTGAATGCTCCTGTACGAGATAACATCAACAACTATAAAACATTATAAAACAATGAAGAAGACATTCATAACCCTCTTTGCACTGGCAAGCGTAGCTTCCGCCGCTACGCAGGTCTGGGATCTTTCCACCTCCGTGACCTCCGGTGATTACCTGTATGATGCCTCAACCGGCCTGTTCACAGACAACGCCGAAGTTGACGGCACTGTTCTCAATGACAAAAATGGAGCCAGTCAGATTCAGGCCAACATCTGCATCACTCTGAATCTGACAAAAGCTCAGACGGTTACAGCCGAAACAAAACTGCTGGATATGGACATGGGCGGCGACGTTGGTCTGTGCCTTACCTCCGACGGCCTTGCCAGCACATGGGGTGGCACCACCAGCAACTCCCGCGCTTCCGTTTCTTTCGATACCCTGCTGGCTGATTCCAGCGTATTTACAGGTCCCGAGAACCAACAATACATCACGCTGACCTTTGTTCAATCCTATGGTTCCGGTGTGCAGGTGTGGTCCAACACGACCAAGCTCATCAACGATGGCAGTCTTAAGTCTAGCGGCAATACTTCGCTGAGCAGCATTTACATCAACAGTAACTATATTGAAGCACTGCAATTTGCTCCTGGTTGGGAGGGTGACAACATTGTCAACACCAATGTTGCTTTCAATAATGTAGCTTCCAAATATATCCCCGAGCCCGCCACAGCTACGCTTTCTCTGCTGGCTCTCGCCGGTCTGGCTGCACGCCGCCGTCGTCGCTAAAGCGACTATGGCGTGGCAAGCGCCGCCGTCGTAAGTAAAGCGGGAATTCATTCCATCGACAGTATTTCAAAACTGCGTAGTCGTTCGGCTACGCAGTTTTTTTTGTTATGTTCTATAGGCTTGAAAAAGGGCGGGATTTAGGGTACAATGCCGCACACATGAACGCGACGCAGATTCGACAGGTACTGGAAGAGACCGGGGTGAATCCCTCCAAATCGCTTGGGCAGAACTTCCTGGTGGACGAAAATATCGCCCGCTGGATTGTGAGCCAGCTGGAGATAGAACCCGGCGACTGCGTGGTGGAGGTAGGCCCCGGCACTGGTGCGCTCACCGAACACATGGCCCCGCTGTGCCGCAAGCTGATTCTCGTGGAATTCGATGCCCGCCTGGCCGAATACCAGAAAAAGCGCTGGGCCGATACGCCGCATGTGGAAGTGCACCACGCCGATGGCGCCAGCTGGGACCCGCGCCCGCTTTTTGCCGAGCAGCCGGTGAAGTTCATGGGCAATCTGCCCTACTCTGCCGGTGGGGCCATTCTGGCGAATTTCCTCACCTCGCCCTGCGCTGTTTCACGCGCTGTGGTCATGCTGCAGAAAGAGTTTATCGACCGTATTCTGGCCCAGCCGGGAGATGATGCCTACGGATTGCTTTCCCTGCGTATCCAGATGGACTGGGTACCGCGCGCACTCAAGACCGTGCCGCCGGAGGCCTTTAATCCACGCCCGAAGATTGATTCCACGGTGATGCTGCTCACCCCGCGCGACCCACGCAGTCTGCCGCCGTATGATCACCGGCTCATGGATGAGCTGATGCGCCGCTGCTTTGCCCAGCGCCGCAAACAGATGCACAAGCAGCTGCCCGAAACACCCGCCTGGAGCGAGGTTTCTGCCCGGCTCGGCATTTCCGCCACCGCCCGCCCGGAGGAACTGGGGCTGGAGCAATGGGTGCGCCTGACCAACGCCTATGACCCGCACCCGCTGGCCACTGTGGCTCAGAAAGATGACGAGCTTTTCGATGTAGTAGATGAACAGGACAACGTACTGCGCCAGGCCACCCGCAAGGAAGTGCACGATGCAGGACTGATTCACCGCGCAGTGCATGTGCTGGTATTCAACAAAAAACACGACTGTCTGCTGCAGCAACGCTCTCTGCTCAAAGACCGCCACCCCGGCGTGTGGGATTCCAGCGCCGCCGGTCACCTGGATGCAGGGGAGGACTATGACACCGCCGCCCGCCGCGAGCTGGAAGAGGAACTTGGTATCACCGACACGAAAATCATCCGTCTGGGCACTCTGCCCCCCAGTGAGGAAACCGGCATGGAACATGTGGCACTCTACGCCGCGCTGTACAACGGGCGCGTGCATTTCCCCGCGGCAGAAATCAGCGGTGTCGTGCCTTTCCCCGCAGCACTTATCGACCGCTGGCTTGCCGCCCGACCGCACGATTTTGCCAACTCCTTTGCTGCCTGCTGGCAGATAGCCCGCACCATGCTGGGGGAATAACCTGTTTTCCCTCACATGTGTCCCAAAGTTTGAGTACTAATCTCTCTAGATTGGAATTTGCCGCGCCAACAGTGAGCGGAAATTTGAGCCCGCAGGGCGGCATAATCATAGCCCAGCGTGGAGCCGCCACGCGGCGGAACGCTGGGTTTGGAATAAAAAATAACCGGAACCCCGACCAACGTGGAGGGGTGGCAGGGAAG
>JAZRKW010000046.1:0-9739 GCA_045646505.1 Akkermansia sp.
CACCCACTCCGCTACGCTCCGGGGTTCTGATATGTTTTTCATTTTACCCAGCGTTCCGCCGCGTGGCGGCTCCACGCTGGGCTATTATTATGCCGCCCTGACGGGCTCAATAGACGCTCGCTGACGCTCGCAAACTAATCGCCAAAGTCCAATTTATCGAGATTAGTACTCAAACTTTGGGACGCGTATGGATTTTAGCAAGAAGAAAGACTTTTTAAACAGCCGGGTATGAGAGATGGGCTGAACTTGACTTTTTCTGCGGGGCTGAGTACAATGCCGGCCACATGTTGCCAATTGACCAGATACGCAGTGAGATTCTGAACGCAGTCAGTGCACCGGGATTCTGCGTACTGCTCAGCGCCCCGACCGGTAGCGGCAAATCGACCCGAGTGCCGGGCATGCTGCTGGAAGCCGGCGTGGGAGAAGCAGGAACCATCATCGTAGTACAGCCCCGGCGGCTGGCAGCCAGATTACTGGCGGGATATGTGGCACGGCAGTTTCCATGCCGGCTCGGGGATGAGGTGGGCTACACGGTAAGATTTGACTCCCGCCGCAGTGCAGCCACACGGATTCTGTTTGTCACGGATGGTATATTGGAACGCCGCCTGACAGAAGACCCGGAGTTACACGGAGTCGCGGCGGTGGTTTTCGATGAAGTTCATGAACGCCGCCTGAGTGGAGATTTATGTCTGGCACGAACGCTGGAGCTGCAACGGGGCAAGCGCCCGGACATCGGCATCTTCGTGATGTCGGCCACCCTGGAACTTGACAAATTGCAGGATTACCTGCCGCAAGCCACTGTACTGCGGGCAGAAGGCCGGCTTTACCCGGTACAGACCAGCTACCAGCCGCCGGTTCCCGTGCGCAACAAGTTCGGTTATGTGCAGCCACCGCCCGTGTGGGAGCAATGCGCAGAAGCTGTGCGCACACTGGTGAACCAGCCGGATTGTGGTGACATTCTGGTCTTTCTGCCGGGAGCCTACGAAATCCGCCGCACTGTGGAAATTCTGGAACATGCAGGATGGATGCGAGGGCGCGATGTTTTCCCGCTGCATAGTCAGCTTTCACCCGAAGCCCAGAACGCAGCAGTAGAGTGCGGCAGCAGACCACGCGTCATCGTTTCCACCAATATAGCAGAGACCTCACTCACCATTGAAGGCGTACGCTCAGTGGTAGATAGCGGTACAGCCCGCGAATCCCGCTGGGACCCGCGGCGGGGAATTTCCACCCTGCATATCGTGCCGATATCCCAGGCGCAGGCAGAGCAACGCACTGGCCGCGCCGGTCGTCTGGGTCCCGGGCGCTGCATCCGCCTGTGGAGCGAGACCGACCACCGCCGCCGCGCGCTGTTTCCTGCGCCGGAAGTTCACCGGGCAGACATTTCGCAGGCTTTTCTGAACCTGCTGGCGTGGGGTTGCAGAAACTTGAGCGATATTCGCCATTTTCCCTGGCCAGATTCCCCCACCGAGACAGAAACCACCCGAGCCTGGCAACTTCTGGAAAATCTGGGGGCGCTTGAACCCAGTGGCATAAGCCGGATCGGGCAGCGCATGCTGCAGTACCCCCTGCCCCCGGTACTGGCACGGCTTCTGGTGGCGGGCGATGAATCAGGCTGTTACACAGAAATGGCCGCCATAGCAGCACTGCTGCAAAGCGAATACATCGCCACAGGCAACGGGTTGAGCCAGTCCCTGCGGCAAAAGGAAGATTACACAGATTTCCAGGCAGAATGGCGGGGAGTCCTCACCGCAGCAAAGCTGAACTACAATCCTGCAGAATGTAACAATCTGGGCATCATGGCGCGGGCCGCACGCGAGGTCATCCTCTCATTCCGCCAGTTGCAGCACAACCAGGATTCCACCCCGGATTTCTCAAATCACCGGGCCGGCGTCATTCAGGCGCTTCTCGGCAGCTTCCCGGAGCACGTCGCCGTCCGCAACAGCACCGCCACAGCCACTGCACGGCTCTGCCATCGCAGGGGCGGCAACATAACGGCAGACTCCGTGGCTCACGACTCCGAAATCTTTCTGGCGGCAGAAATAACAGAAATCGGCGGTAAAAGTGTGGAAACCAGGCTGAGCCGCTGCACAAAACTCGGGCCTGAGGATTTACCCCTCAGCGAGGATGATATCGCGGTGTACACACCCACCCGCAAGCGCGTACTCAATTACCACCGCACCCTGTACCGCGACCTGGTCATCTCCGAAAAAGAAAGCGGCGATGCCCCCGCAGAAGCCGCAGCGCCCCTGCTGGCAGAGCAAGTCATGCGCGGCAACCTGCGCCTGGAAGGCTGGGATGGACACGTGCTGCAGTGGATTAACCGCCTGACCTGTCTGCGCCAGGCCATGCCGGAGCTCGAACTCCCCGAATTCGGAGAAGAAGACCGACTGGTAGCCATCACCATGCTCTGTGAAGGAGCCGTCAGCTACAAAGATATCCAGAACCGAGCCGTACTTCCCATTCTGAATGAGTGGCTCTCCGACTGGCAGAAAGAATGCCTGAACAAATACGCACCCAAAGCCATACGACTGGCCAACGGACGTGAAGTCAAGCTGCTTTATCGCGAAGACGGCACACCGGTTTTCGGGTTGAAATGCCAGCTTCTCTTCGGCGTACCGCAAACCCCGGCCATCGCAGAAGGCAGGGTGAAGTGCCAGGTGGAAATACTGGCACCCAACCAACGCCCCTACCAGATTACGGCCGATTTAGCCTCATTCTGGAAAAACGGATATCCGCAGATGAAAAAAGACCTGGCAGGCCGCTACCCACGCCACGATTGGCCGGATACCGCACCCGATGCAGGGGTGTAATCCGAAGCATCCTACTTCCGTTTATAGGAGGGTTCAGCTTCCTCGGCCTTGAAGTTATACAGAGGCTTGAAGATATCTGCCACATCGACCGTGGGGCCGATATGTTTCAGAATAGCATCCATACCCTTGTAGGCCATGGGCGATTCATCCAGCGTGCGGGCAGTGACGGATGTGGTATAGATACCCTGCATCTGAGCCTCGAAATCAGAAAGCGAAAGCTGGCGGAAAGCCTGAGAGCGGCTCATGAGTCGCCCTGCACCATGCGGTGCAGACTGGTTCCAGTCGTCATTTCCCTTACCGATTCCGTAGATGCAGCCATCGCGCATATTGATGGGGATGAGCAGTTTTTCGCCCAGACGAGCAGAAATAGCACCCTTTCGCACGATATTACTTTCGTGGTCGATGTAATTATGCGTGGTATGGAACATATCCTGCACCTCCAGCCCGAGACGGCGCACAATGATATCGGCCATCACCTCTCGGTTACGCAGGGCAAACTGCTGGCAGATACGCATATCATGCAGGTAACGCTCGCGGGCCTCACCCTCCAGGTAACAGAGGTCGGCGGGAATATCCGGCTGAGCCGCATTCCAGGCAGCCCGCTGGGCCTTGATAGCCGTAGCAATCTCCTTCTGGCGTCCCTGCGCCTTGAGCCCTGCTATAAGCTCAGCCTCACGTTCCGCACGGTCGGCGCAACCGGCGTGGCGGTCAATGGCTTCCTTCTGGTAGATATCACAGACCTGCTTACCCAGGTTACGAGAGCCGGAGTGAATAATCAGGTAGTAATTTCCCTGCGTATCGGCATCCACCTCCACAAAGTGGTTACCACCACCCAGTGAACCCAGGGAGCAGAGCAGACGCTTCACGCGCTCCAGCTGAGGCAGGCAGTGCAACGCATCCACGGCTTCAAACACCTCCACCGGCTCACCGTGCACATACATGCCGCTGGGAATATTGCGGTGCATGATATCATCCAGCGCAGCGAAATCCGGTTTCTGCTTACCCAGGTTCACCGTAAGCATACCGCAGCCGATATCCACGCCCACGATGTTCGGAATAACTTTATCACCAAGGTCAGCAGTGAATCCAATCACACAGCCTTTACCGGCATGCACATCGGGCATGATACGCACCTTAGCCTCTGCAAAAGCAGGCTGAGCCAGCAATTTTGCAATCTGTTTCTGAGCTAATTCATCCACTTCATCAGTGTAGATTTTCAGATTATTTTTCATACAGTTATATTGGTATTTATCTATTTTCTGTCTCCCGACAGAAGGTTCATTGTATCATATCTCGCGAAGCTGCAACGATTTTCTCCGCAGGGGTAGTTCAATGTCAAATGCCCCGGCGCTTACCGGGAGCGGCAGCAGTGTAATACCCGTTTTTGCCAAAGTCAAGGTTTTTGTAAAAAAGCTCGTCATTTAGAACGCCTTTCCTGCTTGCGTGGGCAAGGGGCGATATGATAACATGATGCCCATGAAGATTTTTCCCCTGTTTGCCGCAACCATGGCTGTAATCGGCCTCTGCCACGCTGCCAGCGATGCCGCAGTCTCGGCCCGTGAAGCAGCTCAGCAATACGGAGCCGCGGTGCGCAACTGCGATATGCGCTGGGCGGTGGATTCCATGTATCCCCCGCTGCGCCGCACCTATGCCGACCAGCTTACCTCCCGCACCCGCGAAGCCGAAATTGCCCGCGCCCGCCGCGTGCAGGGGCTGGACCGGGAGACAAAAGAGCAAGCCAAAGCCCGCATGGCCGCCAATGATAAAGCACTCCGCGCCAAATACGCCCGCATGGGCGAAGAAATGAAACAGCGGGGGCTCACCGTGGAAAGCTACACCGTAGGCGAACCGACTGCAGAATATGTGGTCACTCCGCCCATGACCACCGTCCGCCAGGTACGGCAGGACACCGCAGGCCGCGTGCGGGCCGAAGATATCGGCAACACACAGGAACGCAGCCGAGTCGTCGTGCTGCCCACAACTCTGGTCATCAGTGTACCCGGGGCAAATAACAAGCGTACCCGCATGGAGCGCCGCAGCTACATTTTCGCCGTGCGCGATGAAGTGATAACCGATAAATCCCAGCCCCGCGGAACTGAGCTCAACAAGTGGTACTTCATCGATGGAAACACCGATGTGAACACCCTGCGCACGTTTTTCCCGAATCTGCCGCTGTACCTGCGTCTGCCCGGCACCGGCGACCGCATTCTGCCCTGATTTTCCCCTGCATTCATGGGCATTCTGAGCGAACAGACCCAGATTGACTTCTCTGAAACCGGGCTGCTTTCACGAGCCCGCAATTTCGAGTTCCGCCCGGAGCAGCAGCAAATGGCCATTGCCGTAGCGGAAACCCTGGAAACAGGAACCGCCCTGCTGGCCGAAGCCGGCACGGGTGTGGGCAAATCGCTCGCCTACCTCATTCCCGCCATCCGGCATGCGCTGGAATGCGGCAGGAAAGCTGTCATTTCCACGCACACCATCAACCTGCAGGAACAACTGTTTCACAAGGATATTCCCACCGTAGCGCGCGCACTCAACTGCCATTTCGATGCCGCCCTGCTCAAAGGGCGCGCCAATTACCTCTGCCGCACCCGCCTGCGCCGCGCCCTGGAACAGGCAGATGACCTCTTCAACCAGGCCGAAACAAAGCAGCTCTACGATTTGCTCGCCTGGTCAAAAGACTGCGGCGAAGGCTCGCTGGGTGAGCTGCCGCAAGAGCTCAACATTTCCCCGAAGGTCTGGGCTCAGGTATGCAGCGAAAACCATGTGTGTACCCCGCGCAACTGCGGCTATGACTGCCCCTACCAGGCAGCCCGCCGACGGGTGCAGGAGGCCCAGGTGGTAGTGCTCAACCACACCCTCTTTTTCGGGCTGCTCTCACTGGCCGATGAAATGATGGCAATGGAACCCGAGGGCCCGCCCGGTTTCATTTTTCCGAATGATTTTGTCATTCTGGATGAAGCCCACACCATCGAAAATGTAGCCGCCAACCAGCTGGGGCTCTCGCTCAGCGAAGCGGAACTGAAATACGAACTGCTGCGCCTCTACAACCCGCATACCCACAAAGGCAGTCTGCGGCACAATGCCTCACCCACCGTGCTCCAGCTCATCGAAGAAGCCCAGGCCGCCGTGGGCGAATTCTTCAGCGCCGCCCGTGCCGACTGCCAGCTGGAAGCCCACCACGGCACCGTGCGACTGCGCCAGCCGGAGTGGACGGAGAACCTGCTCTCGCCCGTGCTGCGACAGCTCTTTGCCGAAATCAAGGACATGGCCGCCATGATTGAGGACAATGACCTGGCCAAAGCCGAGCTGCTGGACACCGCCGCCCGCATTCTGGCTTACGATGAAGCCGCTACTGAAATGGTGAAGTTGAGCAAGGCTGACACCACGGTGTACTGGGTGGAAAGCCACGGCATCGACGGGCAGTTCACCACCATGCGCGGCGCGCTCATCAATGTAGCTCCCGTACTGCGCGAAAAACTCTTCGAGACCGGGCGAAGCTGCATCTGCACCAGTGCCACGCTCTCCACCGGTGAGCGCGGCATGGGCTACTTTGCGGGGCGAGTGGGCGCAGAAAGCGCCCGCCCGTTGCAAATCGGCAGCCCCTTCGATTTTGAAAAGCAGATGCGTATCATCGTGGCACGCAACATGCCACCACCCCCGCCCGCCAGCGAGGAAGAGGAATACCTCTCCGCCCTGGCAGACTGGATTATGCGCTCGCTGGATGAATCGCAGGGCCGCGCCTTTGTTCTCTTCACCAGCTATAACCTCATGCGTGCCATGGCGGTACGGCTGCGCCCCTTCTGCCAGGAGCGCGGCTGGCCGCTCCTCGTGCAGGGAGATGAGCTCAACCGCAGCCAGATGGTGCACAGTTTCCGCGAAAATATCGGCAGCGTGCTCTTCGGCACCGACAGCTTCTGGACCGGCGTGGATGTACCCGGCGAGGCGCTCTCCAACGTGATTGTCACCAAAATACCCTTTGAATCTCCCGGCAACCCACTGGTGGAAGCCCGTCTCGAAGATATCACCGCCCGGGGCGGCAACGCCTTCCGAGACTACTCTCTGCCAGAAGCCGTGCTCAAATTCCGGCAGGGCATCGGCCGTCTCATTCGTTCCAAGACCGATACCGGCATTGTCACCATACTCGACTCCCGCGTGGTGCAGAAATTCTACGGTTCCCGCTTCATGTATGCCCTGCCCGCTGCAGCGCCCCGGGAATTTCTTTAATCTGCAGAAGATTTTATCCTGATAATCTGGGGTTGCCGGGTATCAGCACTTGTTTCAGGCGCCGGCTCCGGCAACCAGGAAAAGGTATCCTGGAGGATTTGCTGCACAGCTTCAGGATAGGGCACGCCATTCAGATACAACATACGGGGCACCACGGAAGCATTCCGGCGAATGGCCAGATCGACCGTATAACGAAGGCGGTCATTAGGAAAGTCGCGCCATTCCCGCCTCTTCTGGCGTACCCAGATGTCATACATATCCCCCGTATTTTCTTCAACATAATAACGAATGCGATGCATGGAGCCCAGATGAAACTCCAGCTCCACCCTAAGGGAAAGCTCCGCTTCCCCTGCCTCATTCCGGGAAACATGGCTGATAACATCCATCCACATCAGACAACGGAATTCGCCCTCTTCTGCGGAGTCCGATGAAGCACCCGGCTTTTCAAAACGTACAACGCGGGAAATACCATCCTCGCCCACTCGCCAGAACACGGCTACACGTTGACTTTCACAGTGAGTTTTCAGAGAGAGGGAATCTTCCATCTGCGAAGCCCGGGGCTGCAGCGGATTAGAGGCCACCAGATCAATACGCTTCGAATCTTCCCAGGTCCAATCCTTATTGACAGAATCACAGAATCCGGCATCCCAGCAGATGGATTTTCCCGCCTGCTCCAGGGAGACAGACTGTCCGGCATTCAACGCCACATAATCACCGCGGAAGAAATCGCGGGGATCTCTCTGCTGGCACTCAACACGCAGCACCGGGGCATTTTCCAATTCAAGGGTGCGCTCCACATAATTCCAGACCAGCCACAACAGCTGCACCGCCACCACCGCAAATAACAGATAAACTCGTTTCATCTTCTATTTTGAATTAAAGGTTACGCCTGTTCCTTAATAGATTTCACCAGCGCACGACGCTGTTTCTCCAGCAGCCACACCAGCCCCAACAGCAACAATCCGGCCACTATCAGCACCAGCCCCGATTCTGTCAATGAATCCAGCACATTTGCAATGAGCGCAATACCTGCCAGCAAAACCATGAAAGAACCGTAATTCAGCCAGGAAATGTGCTTCACCTGATAGCCCAGATACATCAACCCGCCACCCATGGCAAAGCCACACATGACCCCCATGAGCTCACCACCTGCAGCCCCCTTCAGCATCAGCCCGATGGGATAAGGCAGCGACAGCAGAACTATCATCAGCCACCAGTATTTCCAGGCTACACTGCAAGGTTTCCACAGCAACATCAGCGGCACCGCCAACAGCAACACCAGCAGAGGCACGGTATAACCGGCACCTATCGCCTGGTACAGCAACGGAACCTGCACCATGGAAAGGAAATGCCCCATCGCCACCACCCCTATCCAGGCATAGCTACGGCAGAATCCCTTGCTCCCACCCCAATGCTCGCCCATCAGCCACCAGAACAGGCAGAGCAGCATCCAGGCCCCCAGCTGCAGCTCATCCGTTTTCAACCACGGACGCAGACTCAGCCAGGATTCCCGGTTATCCATCAATGCCCCCAGCAGCACAGCGCTGGCCACAACAACCACTACCACCAGCATCCTCTGCCGCACAATGAAAGGAATGGCACCCACTCCCAGAAGAAAAAGCACGCACCCCTCTGCCAGCGGATTCTGCAACTGAAAAATCTGGCCGTACAAAGCAATGCACCCCAGCCACATGCCACCGCCCACCAGCCCGAAAGCCTCGGCCATGAGCGGTCTTGACTCCCGCGTACGCGCCCAGGCCACCCAGAACCCCAGCAGCAGCACCATGGCAGTGCCCATCTTCAACCAATCGGGGATGCTCTCCCAGTTGGCAGAAATCAACATGATAATACCACCCAGTATCAAGGCCCCGGCCAGGGAGGACATACTCATCACCAGCCAATTCCACCTGCGGCCGCCATTCAAATGATAATACTCGCTTATCGCCACCGCCTGCTCGGCAGATATCAATCCTGCCGTCTGCATCTGCTCAATATCCTTGCGTTTCACCATCTTACATTAAAATTCATTTCTTTCATTCTAGCTATTTCACACCCTAATTCAAGCTTTTTCTCAAAAAAGGCTTGCATTGGTGCAAGAGCATCTGTATAATGCGCCCGTTCCCGCTGCAAAGCGGTGAATCGGTAAATCCGACGGAGCGGTAGCTCAGTTTGGTTAGAGCGCAGCCCTGTCACGGCTGAGGTCGCGGGTTCGAGCCCCGTCCGCTTCGTTTAACAAAAAAAAGACACACCTTCACGGTGTGTCTTTTTTTTGTTACTACGCGCCGGGCCTCTCACACCCGCGACCTCGTCAAGTGACCATGGTTCACCATGCTGCACGGATGAGGCTGGAAAGCACAGTGTGCTTTCCAGCCCCCGGCCTGCCCAGACACCTCTGGGCAGGTTTACCCCTTGCGCCAGCAAGGAGCCGGGGGGAGGACGCTCTTTCTTCCCCGCATCGCTCTACCTTCACGGTGAGCCATAAATCCGAGAGCCCCAGTCTGTCACCGCGAAGGCAGAACACCTCTGGCAACGCATCGCATAAATCATTGACAGATTAACATAACATGCTAGTATATAGACATGAAACTACTGATTCTCGGCACTTTTCTATTAACCCTCGGCACAGCTGCCGCCCTGACCGAAGCGGAATTTGAGACACTATATAAACGGCTCGACAAAGATGCGGACGCATGCTATGAGCT
>JAZRKW010000047.1:0-4142 GCA_045646505.1 Akkermansia sp.
TGAATGAGTAGAACGAGAGCCCCGCCGGCATCACGACATCACCCATGCCGGACTCCATGAGCCACTGCTGCAGCGGACTTTCCGCGCCCAGGATATCACTGAGGTGCATGAACAGGAATTCCGCATATTTATAGAAACCCAACAGCAGAATATGCAGAGCCACATCACCCGCAACAAGCCACCTGCGGCAACACTCACTACCACAGCGAGCCATCAGCCGCACAGCCCCCCAGTTCAGAGTGGTCACCGTCAGCAGCAGAAGAAGAAACTTCATCCCCAGCTGCCCGTAAAAATACAAACTGGCAGCGACAAGAAAAAGCTTATAAATCAATGCATAACGACGCAACGCCCAGCTCATGCACAGAACTGGCAGAAAAAAGAGAACAAAGCTGACTGTAACGAAGTTCAACGAGAGAAAATTAACGGCTGGGAATTGTATGATTTTCTATCCTTCAAGTCAAGAAAATCCAGCAGATATTTCGCCAGTCCTGATTAGTTTCACAGATACAGGATGAGTGCTTTTACCAAGCAAGCAAAAACACTCAACAACAAACAGTTACAGCAAGCCAACAGGCATCTGCTCTGGGCACCTGATTACCAGTGATACCAACGGCGACCGCTGCTGGTACGCCCGGCTTCCGGAATATACCTCCCCAGGTAAGGCAGGAGCTCATCCATGACCAGCACATAACCAGCGGATGTGATATGAATATGGTCGTTCGTACGGATGGCGGAAGTCGAACCATCAGGCATGCGCTTGGTATGGGTATATCGTCCGCTTCTGTTTGCAAATATAGGACGCGTATCAATGAATCCCAGGCGGTAATACTTACATATAGAACGCATGAGGTTGGTTATCTTCTTCAGCTTGGCATCCCATTTTTCCTTGTCCATAACCGGAGGGCTCATGAAAATCGTGCGCGCTTTGTATTTCTGACAAAGCCTTGCAATTTCAAGTATTTTTCCAGCGTAGACGCGCATCCAGTACGGAGAGCAAGGTACATCAGTACCTTCCACATTGTAAATACTCGTAGCCACGTCATTCGTTCCTACCCACATCACCACAATCTGAGGGCGATGCTTACGCAGATTTTCCTCCAACACTCGCGGCCAATTATAAAAATCGGGGCGACTGAGACCGGTAGAGCCCTTGCCGATAGGGATAATCGATATATTCTTATACCCCTCCAATTCTTCTTTCATTCTCGGTCCCAGGCCGACCATGAGAGAATCACCCGCCATGAGCACACGGACAGGAAATGCCGCAGCTCCGCTGCCACCACTTTCCAAGGTCATGGCTCGGACACTGAAGCTACACAGCAACATCAATAACAGACAGATTGTGAACCTCTTCATTTCTTTTTATTTTTTGGACGCATTGGGTTAATAGATACTTCCCAGCGAGCTTTCTGTATTTGCTCCATCTCTTTCGGAGAAAGGCAACGCTGCGGGTTATTCTGACGGAAATCGTAAATATGTTGTTCAATAATGGGATTGAGATATTTCAGAATCAAATCATTGCCGGCACCAGTCATGTGGCACTGGTCCTTCATACGTAAACGGACAGTTTTCCCACGGGAATTCGTAGTGTAGACCATAATCTGCCCATTGGAATCAGCAAGGAAAGGATTTGTATCCAGGAAAGTAACAGCTTTCTCACGACACACCTCCCGCTGTGAAGCGATAACTCGTTTCATTGCCTGATACCGAGGCCCCATAGGCGGCAACCCTATCCACACAAGCTTACAACCGAATTCCTGAGCAATATCGAGCACCTGCTGCATCTTCCGGGCGTACGCGGCTTTCCACGGTGCATTCTGAGCAGGATAGAGGACTTTCCGTTCCTCCACAATAGGAACTCCATCATTAGCCCCAATGAATATGACGATAAGATGCGGACGCTTCTGCTCAACAGTGTTGCGCATGCTCTCCGGCCAGTTGAAATAATCGGGGTTGCTCAAACCTGTTGAAAATCTGGCTGAGAAAATGAAATGCAAGCCCTGACGATTGATATAATACGATTTATATGCCTGCGGTGCAAGGCTCTGCATCATGGAATCACCCATCATCATAATGCGATAATGGACAGGCTGTTTCTTATTCGATTCCAATATCTCTTTTGCAGATAACTGCTGCGCGGGAACAGGGGTGGGTTCCGGCTGCGGTGCGGGTGCAGGCCCCGGCTGCGGGGCGGGCGCGGGCCCCGGCTGCGGGGCGGGAGTGGGCTCCGGCTGCGGTGCAGGAACAGGTTCCGGCTGCGGCTCAGGAGTGGGTTCTGGTTGAGGAACGGAGGTGGGTTCCGGCTGCGGGGCGGGCTCCGGTTGATGAGGCGGCTCTGGGCGCGGCCACGCCTCTTGAGGAACATTGCGTCTCTTGAGCTGTTTCCATCTCTTCCTGTTCCCCCTGTACTTTAATCGTCTGGGGTAAGAGCTACGGAGCCGCCGTCTGGTGAGTTTCCGTACCGACTTTTTCCAGACCAGGCCAAGACGGTTCCTCACCCGGACCCTGGGTACTTCCACCTCTACTGTTTTCACCTCGACAGGCGGCGCAGGCGGCTCGGCCTCCGATATCCCGGCAGACTGTTTCACGGGGTCCTCTTTCTTTTCGGAAGGAGTCTCTTTCTTTTCCTCAACCGGCGGCTCTGTCACCTGCACCGGGGCGGGTTCGGGTTCCTCTTCTGCTTCCTCTGTAATCTGAAAATCGGGTTCATCGTTCGGGAATTCCTCTTCCTCTCCCTCCGATGCACCCAGGCTCGTATACAAATCTTTCTGCAGCTCAAACCACTGCGGCAACCCTGTGTAGCAGCTGATACTCCGGAGCATCTCTGGTAATTCCATCTGCTCGGGGTACTTGCTCTCCAGCTGCTGGGCGTACTCATCTATATTCTGCAAGCCAATGAGAAACGCTGCCAGAATGGAACCCAGGCAGATTTTCACAGGTTGTGGCAGACGTGGCAACATGTCGCTTATATCAGAAATCGAAATAGATGAACGGCAGCATACCCTCCGGTCCCATCGCCAGAATACCGCCACCCAGCAGTCCGGCCACCACCGCCTGCAAGGCCCAGGGGAGTCGCGACATGACCCCGGCGAAGCGCTTGAAGCAGACAGGACCCACCCACTGCAGCACCAGTACCAGAATGATTATCAGCACAATCCGCGGGTCATACCCGGTATCCCCTTCCCCAGCGAAAACGCAATTGAATACAGCGCAAGCCTCATCAAATTCCCCGGCGCGGAAAAACACCCACAGCGCGGCCACACTGTGAAACGTGAGCAACCACGCCAACACCTTTCCGGCTATGTTCCAGGCTCTGCCGCTCAAGCGCGCGAATATGCTCAACTTCCCGCGGAAGTTATGGAAAGCATGCACCACGGCCAGCCCCACACCATGGAAAAAGCCCCAGATAAGGAAATTAAGGCCGCTGCCATGCCACAATCCGCCAATCACCATGGTGGCGATAAGATTGACATAACGGTTACCCTTACGGCTGCCACCCAGTGGGATATACAGATAATCGCGCAGCCAGAGCGAAAGAGTGATGTGCCAGCGGCGCCAGAACTCCTGCAGATTCAGAGAACGATACGGAGACTCGAAGTTCTGCGGCAACTGGAAGCCCATAAGGCGACCGACGCCTATGGCCATATCGGTATAGCCGGAGAAATCACAGAGAATCTGAATGGTATAAGCGTATATGCCCACCAGCGCTGCCGCAGATGTGTAGGAATCCGGCATCTCGAACAGAGGGTCCACCAGATTGCGCGAAAGATAGGTAGCCAGCACCACTTTCTTGAACAGACCGCTGAGCAGGTAACAGATGCCCTCATTGAAACACGCAGCGTCTGCCTGCTCCATCTGCAACTGCGGAAAGAACTGCCGCGAGCGCATGATGGGGCCCGCCATAATGGTGGGGAAAAAGGACACATAAGCCAGGACATCCAGATAACTCCGCACGGGCTGGCTGCGATCCCGGTAGTAATCAATCACCAGGGATAAGCCCATGAATGAGTAGAACGAGAGCCCCGCCGGCATCACGACATCACCCATGCCGGACTCCATGAGCCACTGCTGCAGCGGACTTTCCGCGCCCAGGATATCACTGAGGTGCATGAACAGGAATTCCGCATATTTATAGAAACCCA
>JAZRKW010000048.1:0-4180 GCA_045646505.1 Akkermansia sp.
GCATCTAAGCGCCAAGTCCCTCCCAAGATGAGTTCTCCCTACAGGAGCGTGGAAGACGACCACGTTGATAGGGTGCAGGTGTAATTGCAGTAATGTATTGAGCCGAGCACTACTAACATCCAATAGACCTTATACAATCACCCCGGTGACAAGCAATTTCTGCTTGAATCAAATGTAACCGAGAGTGAGTGCAAGACAAGGGAAACGCAAAACCCATGAGCCACGCGGATGTCAGCCTGCTGCCCCACAGACCGGCAGCCAGTACAAAGACAGCAACCCGCAAGCGCAGATGACAGCCAGATAGGCAGAATTACGAATTACGAGTTACGAATTACGAAGTAAGGAGGAACACGCAAGCCCGTAAGACTGAAACCTGGTGGTCATAGCCTGATGGCCCCACCCGGTCCCATTCCGAACCCGGAAGTGAAACATCAGCACGTCGATGGTAGTCGGACGACAGGTCCCGCGAGAGTAGATAGCTGCCAGGGTTAATAAGCCCAGCAGAACGAAAGTTCTGCGGGGCTTTCCTATTGCCGGGGTGAAGCGTTCCGGCAAGGGCTATGTCGTCTTTCCTACCATCTTCTCAGGTTGCTTCGGGCTCGCCCCACGGGCCCTCACCCCCGCAAGCGGGGGCAAACCGCTACGCGGTTTGGCTAGCCGCCCTTACAGCCGTCGGGCGTCTTGTCGGACGACAGGTCCCGCGAGAGTAGATAGCTGCCAGGGTTAATAAGCCCCGCAAAGCAAACGCTTTGCGCTGCTTTCCTTTTACCGGGCTGAAGCGCTTTGGTAATGGGTCGTCCTCTTACCATCTTCTCAGGTTGCTTCGGGCCCGCCCCACGGGCCCTCACCCCCGCAGAGCGGGGGCAAACTGCAGGAGCAGTTTGGCTAGCCGCCCTTACAGCCGTCGGGCGTCTTGTCGGACGACAGGTCCCGCGAGACCCGTCTTCGCCCCGTGCCGGGGCTACGCCGAGGCAGGGTTGATAGCTGCCATCCGTCTTCGCTGCTGCGCAGCTACGCCGAGACAAGGGGTTAATGAAGCCCGCAGAACGAAAGTTCTGCGGGCTTTTCCATTTACGATTTAGGATTTACGATTTACGAATTTGAGAATAGAGGACGCGGCATTGCCGCGTGGGGGAGGGGAATAAAGGGGTGAAAACGAGACTGTGAGCGCGTAATATTGCTTATTCTAGCCTTTAAGGTTCTTATTTTTCGTTATCTTGAGATAAAAATTAGAATTATTACAAGAAAAGGCTTGCAAAGAAGTAGGAATTGTGATAAAAGATGGCAACGCGACACTAAAGTTAGAAAAGACTAACATAAAAATAGAAAGGGAATAGATATGAAGACAAACATAACAAAGATACAGGCACGGGAGGTGCTGGATTCCCGTGGAAATCCGACGGTAGAGGCAGTGGTGCACCTTGAAGGTGGCGCTTATGGGCACGCCTCTGTGCCGAGTGGCGCTTCTACAGGTGAGCATGAGGCATGCGAGCTTCGTGATGGTGACGCAAGCCGTTACCGTGGTAAAGGTGTACTGCAGGCAGTTCATTATGCCAATACTGAGCTGGCAGCAGCGCTGAACGGTATGGATGCAACAGACCAGATTGCGGTTGATTCCCGCATGATTGAGGTGGATGGCACGCCGAATAAGAGCCGTGTGGGTGCGAATGCTGTGCTGGCAATTTCCCTGGCAACGGCTCGCGCTGCAGCCTGGGCTACGGGGCAGCCTTTGTTCCGCTATCTGGGTGGGCCGAATGCACATATTCTGCCGGTCCCCATGATGAATGTGTTGAACGCCGGGGCTCACTCCGATGCGCCGATAGATTTCCAGGAGTTCATGATTATTCCGCGTGGGCTTCCGACCTACCGAGAGACATTGCGGTGCGGCGCGGAGGTGTTTCATTCACTTGGCTCAGTCTTGCGGAAGAAGGGGCTGAGTACCGCTGTGGGTGATGAGGGCGGCTATGCTCCTAATCTTCACAGTGCAGACGAAGCTCTGGAGACTATCGTAGAGGCGATTGTCCAGGCGGGCTATGAACCGGGCAGGGAGGTGGCTCTTGCGCTGGATGTGGCCAGTTCTGAGTTCTACGATGCAGAGAGTGGCCTTTATGTCTTCAAGAAGAGCACAGGCGATAAGCTCAGTGCTGCGGAGCTTACATCGTACTACGAAGAGCTCATCAAGCGTTATCCCATTATATCCATTGAAGACGGTTGCGCCGAAAATGACTGGGATGGCTGGAAGCACCTGACCGATACCATTGGTGACCGTTGCCAGCTTGTGGGTGATGACCTCTTTGTGACCAACGTGGATTTCCTGCGCAAGGGTATCGAGCGAGGGGTGGCCAACTCTATATTGGTGAAGCTGAATCAGATTGGCTCGCTGAGCGAGACCTTCGAGGCGGTACGCCTGGCTACAACGCATGGCTACACGGCTGTGATATCTCACCGTAGCGGAGAAACAGAGGATTCCTTCATTGCGGATCTTGCAGTGGCAACCAATGCAGGGCAGATCAAGACGGGTTCACTTTCCCGCGCTGACCGCCTGGCAAAGTACAACCAGCTGCTGCGTATTGAAGAGCGCCTGGGGGCCGCCGCTCGGTACGGGTGCTGACCGCCTTCTGACCTGCTTTGCCGATGCTGCAAATCACCGCTCCGGAGCAAGACTCCGGGGTTGGTGATTTTTTTTGTGAGGTTCTCACATATTTTATGCTCGCATCTTCTGGAAAAACGGTTATAATAGCGGCAGCAAGGTATCACCAGCGCTGCCGCTGGTCCCGAGCATTTTTCCAACATAACATAATCCAACATTATGCAGTACACACACGAAGTCGAACAGATGTGTTGCGTTAAGAAGGGCTGCAACCACGGCCCCGCTCCCATCCCGCAGGAGGGTGCCTGGACGCAATCCACCAAGATTGAGGACATCTCCGGCCTTACCCACGGTGTGGGTTGGTGCGCTCCCCAGCAGGGTGCTTGCAAGCTGACCCTGAATGTGAAGCAGGGCGTGATTCAGGAGGCCCTGGTAGAAACCATCGGCTGCTCCGGCATGACCCACTCCGCCGCCATGGCTTCTGAAATTCTTCCTGGCAAGACTGTGCTCGAGGCTCTGAACACCGACCTCGTGTGCGACGCCATCAACACCGCTATGCGCGAACTCTTCCTGCAGATTGTGTATGGTCGCACCCAGAGTGCCTACTCTGAGGGTGGTCTGCCCATCGGCGCTGGTCTGGAAGACCTGGGCAAGGGCCTGCGTTCCCAGACAGGTACGCTGTACGGCACACTGGCCAAGGGTGCCCGTTACCTGGAGCTTGCTGAAGGCTACATTACCAAGCTTGCTCTGGATGCCGACGGCGAAATCACTGGTTACCAGTATGTGAAGATGGGCCCGATGATGGAAGACATCAAGAAGGGCATGGACGCTAACGAGGCTATCAAGAAGCACACCGGTTCCTACGGCCGTTTTGCTGATGCCGCCAAGTACATCGACCCCCGTCACGAGTAAAGAACCCCTAAATATAGAACAAGATTATGCCTCTTTTTGAATCTTATTCCCGTCGTATCGACCAGATCCTTCCGGTTCTTGCTCAGTACGGTATCAACTCCTGCGAGGAAGCCGAACAGGTTTGCCTTGAAAAGGGTATCGACGTGCGTGAAATCGTGCGCGGTATTCAGAACATTGCTTTCGAGAACGCTGGCTGGGCTTACACTGTAGGCGCTGCTATCGCTATCAAGAAGGGTTGCACCAAGGCTGCCGACGCTGCCGAGGCTATCGGCGAAGGTCTGCAGGCTTTCTGCATTCCCGGTTCTGTGGCTGATGACCGCAAGGTGGGTCTGGGCCACGGTAACCTGGCTGCCATGCTTCTGCGCGAGGAGACTGAGTGCTTCTGCTTCCTGGCTGGTCACGAGTCTTTCGCCGCTGCTGAAGGCGCTATCGGTATTGCCCGTTCCGCCAACAAGGTGCGTCAGAAGCCGCTCCGTGTTATCCTGAACGGCCTTGGTAAGGATGCCGCTTACATTATCTCCCGTATCAACGGCTTCACCTACTGCCAGACCAAGTTCGACTACGCCACCGGTAAGGTGGAAGTGGTGAGCAAGAAGGCATTCTCCGACGGCGAGCGCTCCAAGGTGAACTGCTACGGCGCTGATGACGTGCGCGAAGGTGTGGCTATCATGTGGCTGG
>JAZRKW010000049.1:0-11550 GCA_045646505.1 Akkermansia sp.
GGCAATGCACTTCCCCCTCTCCCAAGTCGTGTCTTTGCATTGACCAAATTTTTGGTCAATGCCTCGCATAAAAATCCGATTTGATAAAAATACAGGTTTTAATGAATTCATAGTTGACTATTGAACTTACCGCCCCGCCAGCAGGCGGGGCTCAGAATTCCGCTCACCTGCGGCCCGCCAAAGTCCAATTTGTCGAGCAGATAGGGGCTTCTTCCAAAATGTTGCTGATGTTTCTATAGCTTACCAAATCTTTGGGACACGTGTGAAAATCTGGTGTGAATCCCAAAAATGAGCTTGACTTACCGCCATGCTGGCATATACTTGTAATGTTATCCAACGCAACGTATGAAAACTCTTCCCCTTTTCGCACTTCTTGTTCTGGCCGCTGCCACTGTGCAGGCAGCTCCTGCGCTGCAGCCCAAAGACCTCTCAGAGGAAACCCTGAAGAGCATCGCCACTGATCGCCAGAAAGCCAGCATCGACCGTTATAACAAAGCCGTGGCCCGCGCTGAAAGAAACCGCGAAAAAGCCATGAAGGACGTTCAGAAGATCACCCGCGATAACGACGCCGGCTTGAAAAAGACCATTCAGCACCGCCAGCTGAACACAATGCTGCCCCCCTGCGAGCGCACACCGGAAGCTCCCCGCGAACCCCGCGACCTGAACATCCACTATTAATTTTCCCTTCATCATTCATTCCCGGGGCAGGAAACGCTAGCCGTTTCCTGCCTTTTTGTTGAACTCTTTTTGCTTTAAGCTTGAAAAGAGCTATTTTTGTGAGATAATAAGCCAGGATAGTTCAGCATATATGGCCACTGAAGAAGAGGATTTTTACAAAGAACCGACCCGAAAGGAATGGGGCGGATTCTGGACACTCGTAGCCGTGCAGGCACAGAATGCATTCAACGAAAAAGCCGTTCAGTTCCTGCTGATTCCGCTTGGAGTCTGGCTGTGGGGCGCAGACGGCAGCACGCTGGAGTACATTCTGGGCGCCATATTCGTGCTGCCATACATTTTGTTCTCCCCATTGGTAGGGTGGCTGGCAGACTGTTTCTGCAAGACGCGTATCGTCCAGGTGATGAGCGTGATCCAGATTATCGTAATGAGCTGCATGTTGTTCTGCTTCTACCAGCGGGACATGTATGCAGCCATACTATGGTTTGCCGTGTTTGCCACCCAGGCCACCATTCTTTCACCAGCCAAAAAGGGCATTGTCAAAGACCTGCTGGGCTCGAAATACATAGGTTTCGGTTCCGGCATCATTGAAATGAGTCTTGTATTTGTGCTGCTGGTCGCGCAGATTGGTGTTTTCTTCTGGTTCTCCTACCTGCTCTCAGCGTATGAGGCCGAAAACTCGCCCACCTACAATGCAGAGCAATACGCAGGCTGGGATTCCGTGATTCTGCCCACCTGGGTCTTCATCGGTCTGGCCTGTCTGGTATGCGCCGCGTCATTCCTGGTGCCGAAATATCCGGCCAAGAAGACAAAGCCCTTCAGCTGGAGTCTGTTCTATGAGCATTTCGGGCAGATTAAATACCTGTGGCAAGACCGTCTGCTGCGGCTCAGCGAACTGGGTATCGCCTATTTCTGGTGTCTGGCCGGCTCGCTGTTCCTGATTCTGATTCAGATAGCCAAGAGCATGCAGGCCGCCGACCCGAGCGTGGACTTCTCATTGCAATGCGGTATTCTTATGGCCTGGATGACAGGTGGTGTGGTGCTCGGCGGCGCGGTGGCATCCCAGCTCTGCAAAGGAAAGAATGAACTGGGGCTCATTCCCTTCGGCGCTATCGGCATCACCCTTTGCACCCTGCTCCTCACCATATTCGAGGTGAACACCTACGCCAGCAACACCCTGCTCGCCCTCACCGGCGCCTTTGGCGCGGCCTATCTGGTACCACTCAACGCCTTTCTGCAGGACAACTGCGACCCCAACAACCGTGGCAACATCATCGCGGCCGGTAACCTCATCGATAACCTGATGGGTCTGGTTGCCGTGGCGCTCATGTGGATTATGTATGAAATCTTCGGGGCTTCTCCGCAGCAGCAATTCTTTGTGCTCTTCGTGATGAGCTTCTTCATCCTCATCTGCTCACTGCGTCTGATTCCCCAGGAATTCATCCGCATGATAGGCATCTGGTGCCTGCAGCTGGTGTATCGCCCGCGAGCCATCAATCTGGAGCGGTTACCCATGCGCAGCGGTGCCCTGCTGGTGGTGAACCATGTGACGTATGCAGATGCTCTTTTCCTCACCATGGTGTGCCCGCGCCCGGTTCGTTTCATCGTGGCTGAGGAATTCATGGCCATGCGCCTGCTGGGCTGGATACTCGAACTGTTCAACTCCCTGCCCATTTCAACCCGCAACCCGCGCGAAGCAATAGTAAAAGCCGCCCGGGCCATTGAAAACGGTGATATCATCTGCATCTTCCCGGAAGGGCAGCTCACACGCAGCGGCTGCCTGACCCCGATCCGCCGAGGCATGGAAATGATTGCCCGCCGAGCAAAAGCCCCCATCATCCCGGTGTATATGGACGGGCTCTGGGGCAGCATCTTCTCCTTCTCCCGGAACCGATTCTTCACCAAGCTCCCGAAAACACTCAATTATAATTTCACTGTAGCCTTCGGCGCCCCGCTGGACCCGGAAACCTTCACCAGCCGTACCGTGCTCCGCTCTTTCCGGGAACTTTCGGCTACCTGCCTTGAAACCGCAGATGATATCAGCCGCGAAGGTCTTATCCGCATGCTGGAGGAACGCGGCAACAAATCCCTGGTCTTCTACCCCGGCGGTTCCCTCACTGCTATCCAGATTGCAGCGGCGCTCATCAGCCGCCAGGCCAATGAACAGTTCCCCCCGCTGGCCCGTAAGTGGCTGCAACTACTCATCGACGGAACTGAGGACCGGCTGGCACTGCACCGCTACTGGCTGAATGTATGCCAGGTGCGGCGGGTGAATGCCCTGAAAGAAGGCCGCCACCATCTGCTCACAACAGTGGGGCACGGAGAGCCGCAGGAACTCGTATTAGCCGTACTCTGGCCGCTTATCACCCGCACGGCGGTTCACCTTATCGAAACACCGCAGGAAACACTGGATACCACCATTTCTCAAATCGTCGGCGGAGCCCACATGCGCCGGATTCTGCTCACCACAATTCCGCCGCGCCAGATTCCTTTCTACGATTTCAGTGGTTCACCCGCTATTTCCACCCCGAACATGCGCTGGCGCCCCTGCCTTTGCACGCCCATGGGAAATATCATTTCCATGAGCATGTGTCACAGCGTGTTCAAGATGAGCGATGGAACAATCCAACTGGGCGTGCGCCCTCGCACACGCGGTCTGCTGCTGCCCGGTTACCGTGTGGATGCCCCGGTAGAAGGTTCAAATGCCATTATCAGCGCCCCCTCGCTGCGCACGGAGTACACCCTGCCATCGCACATTTATCTGGATGAAAGCGGCTTCCTGGCCGAGCTGTCATAAGCAAGAGTCAGCAGTGCGTCTAAAACATATAAACCGGTCACCCGCAAGGTGGCCGGTTCTGTTTTACAATTCGCGACCGAACACTCCGGAAGCGCGACCACTCGATTCAAGAGTCTCAAGGCGGGTCGGCGGCAGCACAGAACGCGGCAGCGGGTCATAGTGCATACGGTCGCGGAAATAATCTACTGCACTCTGAGAAATGGCAAATATACGCCGGAATCCCAGCTGGCGGGCTTTATCCTCCACAAACCGGCACATAGCCTTACCATAACCGCGACCCTCGTAATTTTTCTTAATGAACAGGCAGCCCAGCTCTGCGCAGGATTCTTCGGGATAAGGATAGAGAGCAACGCACCCCACAATAGTGGAATCCAGAGTATGCACATAATAACTCTGCAGGTTTTCCTGAATACTCTCATACGAACGGTGAACCAGCTTTGCGTCTGCCATGCTGCGGGCTATCATGGAAAGCAACTCTGGTATATCCTCCTCGCGCAAGGGGCGTATTTCCCGGTAGGAATCGGCGTGCACCATTGTTCCCACACCTTCCTCTGAGAAAAGCTCATCCAGCAGAACTCCCCGGTGCAATCCATCCAGAAGATGCACACGGGGAATACCGCGCCGGCACACCTCTGCGGCCTGCTTCAGAAGCTCAGGTTGAGAGCACTCTGCCATGTGCTTATCCACCTCGCTCTCATGTACTTCCACAATCGGATTACCCAGGCGGCATGGTACCTCACCAACCTGGAGACAAATATACTTTGATGCACCAAGCGATAACGCCATTGACACGCAGGACTCATGAAAACGCCCCGATGCGCCAGCTGCCACGATAGCAACCTGGCGGCGCTCCACAATCTCACGCACGCGCGCAACCGCTACCGCCCCTGCGGTCAGCGGCGATTCTGCAACAGCGGCATGAATCTCGCACCCACCGGCACGCCGGGCCAGCAGCCGGGTATCATCCCCCTCGGCCACCAGAACCAGGCGAACCCCGACTTCATGCAGAGCATCGGCATCCAGCAGTGCATCCACCAGTTCCTCAGTGTGCAGCAGCCCCGCTGCAATGTGCACCACAAACAGGCGGCCACGAAAGGAAGGCACGTACTCCAGCGCTGAACGAACATTCATAGGCGTTCTATCCATCGAATACAGTGCGTGCCGACCTTGTTTATCAGGACTTATCCTGCTCTTTCTCCGTGAAGAACTGAGGCACATAACCAGAGTCCACAGAACCCACGGTCAGGCCGTCTTCATCAGCTGCCAGCGGCATGTCGCCTGTATCTTTCACGATATAGGCCTCCTTGCTGGCAGAGGGTTTGAGCTTGAAGCTGACCTTCTTCTTGGGAAGAGTGATTTTCTTCTCATTGAAAGGCACCGCTTGCTCCAGCGCACCGCTTACGGATTCACTGTACATCTCCTCCGGTTCATCAGCCACAGGCTCATCCTCCAGCGTGGGAAGCGGAGCGGGCTCAAGACCAGCTGCGCGCTGGCGTTCATGAATCATCTGCAGCTGCTCACGCAGTGCGGAAAGCAGGTCACCATTGCCGAGAATATCGGTCACATCAGAATCCTCCTCCTCAGCGCTGCTGGCAGGCAGACTGGCCAGGAAGTCCTCAAATGCAGACAGATTCGTCGTGCTACGGAACATACCGTTGAGAATCTCATAGTCGATGTTCTGCATGAGGCTTTCGAAGATGGTATAGGCTTCGCGCTTGTATTCCACAAGCGGATCGCGCTGCCCCTGAGCACGCAGACGCACGCCTTCGCGCAGGGCATCCATATCCGTCAGATGTTTCTGCCACAGCTTATCAATGGCCTGCAGCATGATAGAACGCTCCATCTGATCGATACGGTCGGGACGTTCACCGGCCACCTTCTTCTCATACATCTCCTTCACACGGGCAACAATATGCTCTGCAACCTCCTCCGGAGTCTTACCCTGAAGGTCAGATTCCTTCTCGCTCCACCCCATGGGGAAAGTAGAGTTAATCCACTGCAGCAGGTCGGTGTAACGGAAAGCCCCCGTCTCATCCTCATTCAGATAAAGCTCACACTTGTTGTGGGTACCATTCACCAGGCACTCATAAAGCATCTCGCGGGGGTCCTCACACAGCAGCGCATCATTGCGCATGGAGTACACAATCATACGCTGCTGGTTCATCACATCATCATAATCCAGCACATGCTTGCGCCACATGTAGTTGCGCTGCTCCACTCGCTTCTGGGCACCTTCGATGATGCGGTTCATGAGAGCATTCTCGACGGCCTCACCCTCCTGCATACCGAAGCGGTCCATCATCTTGGTCATGCGCTCACTGCCACCGAAGTTACGCATCAGGTCGTCCTCGAAAGAGAGGAAGAACTGAGAGCCGCCGGGGTCACCCTGGCGGGAGCAACGACCACGCAGCTGGCGGTCGATACGGCGCGACTCGTAACGCTCGGTACCCAGCACAAAGAGGCCACCCAGCTCAGCCACGCCTTCGCCCAGCTTGATATCGGTACCACGACCGGCCATATTGGTAGACACCGTCACAGCGCCGCGCTGACCGGCACGAGCCACAATCTCGGCTTCGCGCTGGTGATTCTTGGCATTGAGCACCTCATGCGGCACCTTGGCAAAACTGAGCATACGGGAAAGAGTCTCGGAAGCCTCCACACTGGCAGTACCCACCAGCACAGGCTGCCCCTTCTTGTGCAGCTCCACAATCTTGCTCACCACCGCGTTGAACTTCTCGCGGCGGCTGCGGAAAATAAGGTCATTCTGGTCCTCGCGGATGCAGGGACGATTCGTCGGAATGGGCAGCACGTCCAGCTTGTAGATATCATGGAACTCAGCGGCCTCAGTCTCAGCCGTGCCGGTCATACCAGCCAGGCGGCTGTACAAGCGGAAGTAGTTCTGAATCGTAATGGTGGCATAAGTCATGTTCTCTGCCTCCACCTCTACACCTTCCTTGGCCTCCACTGCCTGGTGCAGGCCTTCGCTCCAGCGGCGACCCGGCATTTCGCGACCCGTATTCTGGTCGATGATGACAATCTTGTTATCCTTCACCACATACTCTACGTCCTTTTCGTAGATAGTGTAGGCCTTAAGCAGCTGACTGGTGGTGTGCAGACGCACGCCGGTCTCATCCAGACGCTTCATGAGAGCTGTCTTGCGGGCTTCCTTCTCGCGCTCGCTCAGCTTTTCATCTTCATCGATATTCACGAACTCGGTACCGATATCCGGCAGCACGAAATTCTCCGGATGCCCGGGGCTGATAACCTCACGCCCCATTTCCATGAGGTCAGCATCGTGGGTCTTTTCATCGATGGTGTAGTAAAGTTCTTCCTTGAGCTTGAAGAGCTCAATCTTACGTGGATCCTGGTAGAGGAAAAGTTCATACTTCTCCACCATGCGGCGGTATTCAGGGTCCTGCTGGGAACGCATGAACGCGCGGTTGCGCGGCTGGCCCAGCTTCACCTTGAACAGGCAGCGGCCAGCACGTTCAGTATCACCAGCCTTAGCATACTCAACGGCTTTTTCCATGAGTCCGTTACAGAGCTCCACCTGCTTACGCACCACTTTCTCAATAAGTGGTTTCAGGCTATCATACTGCTGTTCATGCTCCACAACAGCCGGACCGGAAATAATAAGCGGCGTGCGGGCTTCATCGATAAGGATGGAGTCCACCTCGTCGATGATAGCGAAATAGTGACCACGCTGCACCTGGGCATCCTTGCTGGAGGCCATGCCGTTGTCGCGCAGGTAGTCAAAGCCGAACTCAGAGTTTGTACCGTAGGTGATATCCTGAGCATACTGCATACGGCGCAGGTCACTGGGCATCATACTCTGAATGCAGCCCACTGTCAGGCCGAGGAAGGAGAACAGGGCACCCATCCACATGGAGTCACGGCGGGCCAGGTAGTCATTCACCGTGACCACATGCACACCCATGCCGGTAAGAGCATTCAGATACACGGGCAGAGTTGCCACCAGGGTTTTACCCTCACCCGTAGCCATTTCGGCAATAAAACCACGGTGCAGCGAAATACCGCCGATGAGCTGCACATCGAAGTGGACCATATCCCACTTGATGGGAGTGCCGCACACATCCACCGTCTGACCGCAAAGCAACCGGGCACCGCACTTCACTGCAGCAAACGCCTCGGGCAGAATTGTCTCCAGATACTTGGCACGGAGTTTGGCAAACTTCGGCTCCACCTCGGCAAAAGCCTTCTTACCAGTCTCGATGGATTCTGCCGTTGCCTCTACCTTGGGCAGTTTCGGGAATTCCGGGGCCAGCGACTCAAAGCGGGCATTGAGCAAATCAGCGTAAATCTTGAGCTGTGCGGGAGAAGATGCCAGAATCACGCCACGAGCCGGCAGGTCCATGGGGGTGAAGCGGTGCAGATGAGCCTGCCACTCCCGGGTCTTCCCGATGAGGAAATCGCGGTCCTTATCTGCCCAGGATTTTTCCAGATCCAGAATACGCCGCACCACCGGTTTGAGCTTACGCACTTCACGCTGGTTCTTGGAACCTACGATTTTGTTCAGAATCCACTTAATCATATCAGAAAACTTTCAGAAAATATCAGATGACAGTCCGGCACGCCCGCGCACGCGGCATGCGGTTCGCGATTGTAGCACAAGCCCCTATCTTTGGCAAGCCAATGTCTACCCGCAAGGAAAATATGACACGAAGCTATTGAGCTTCATGCAGCGATGGGACATTCATTGATTTTGGCAAATTATGTTCCACAGCCCGCACATCCCCCTTCACAAAATCACCAATATCCAACGGAACAGAACTCTCAACCCCACAGAGTCTCAGCATTGTCGCATATATCTGACCATGAACCAGAAGTTTATCTTTCACAGACCTCATCTCTGCCACCAGCTGAGGATGCCGACGCTCATATTCATCTGAAAACCAGATAAAAGATGCCACATGGCGAGCGGGCTCATCCTCTAAACAACCATGCATAAATCGCCCGGTCTCGCCTAATAATTCACCATGATCTGACACATAGAACAACAATGCATTCTTCTGCCTCATTCCTTCAATTAGTTTTCCAAGAAAAGCATCCACAGCCACGATACAATTATCGTAATCATTCATCATGATTACAGATTCGTCTCCAACTCCCCCTCTCTCAAAAGGCATATTGCATGGATAAAACTTATCATATTCATCTTCATTCACATAAGGAAAATGCCCCGTCCCATTTTCTACAAAAATCAACTGCCTCTCATTTCCTCGTTCTTCCGCATCTTTCAATATTGCCGATGCCACATCAAGTATAGGCATACGATAAACAATGTTCTCATCCAGGTTATATCCAAAAACACTAGACATAAGGCGCGAATTTGTTATTTTTTCCGTATTTTCTGCATACCAGCAATTGACAAAACCATGTTTCTTCAGAATCGAAGCAAAAGATGTTCGCACCGCAGTCGATTGGTCATTAACCAAACCGGCCAGGATACCCTTTACGCTATGGTACGTTACCGGTGCAAATGAATACATTCTACTATAATAGCACACATTCTTTTCAGACGAACATAATGGCATTGTATTACGAGCATACCCGCCAGCTGGCACATGGTCCCCTCTCACACTTTCACCTATTACACACACACACATCAAAGGCTCACCCGGTCGAGTATCAACCGAAGAAAAATTCTCGGCATAAATAAGATTAACATCCTTATAATACTCCGAGATACCGTTGTATAAAGCCATAAAATTGCTATAAGGAAGCCGCCACCGATTATAGACAACATTTGCATGTACCATGCCTCCGCCCATCAGCAACTCCCTATCTGCCCGCATAGTTTCATCGCACAATTTCATATACAACCCATGCCTGACACCTATTGTCAAAGGAGGTACCTCATATATTATCGTCCATGCAAAAACGACAACACACACCCGCAACATCCCCCCTCGAGTAATCTTATTCCACCCCAAACACCATATGGACACCCCATACAACAGCGGAGCTATCACCAAATACCCTAGACAGACAAGAAGAAATCCTCCATCTATAAAACCGGATATTTCGGTCATATTGGTCTCCAACATAGCGGAGGCAAATTCATAACCGACAGAATAACCAAACTCCTTGTATGCATAAAACCAACAAGCAGAAAATAAACAAAGGCAAAAATACAACACCATGCCTACATATTTGAGACGTACGCAGACATACAAAGCACCAGCAGCCAACAAACATCCATACAGCTGCCGCAACGGCAAAACCCATGAACGATAATCAAAAAAGAAAGGGTCAAATATCACACAAAACGTGTACGCCACCAGCACAAAAATCAGACTACGCCACAATATCTGTTTCTTTTCAACAGAACTATTCTTATCCATAATCTTCAAATACCGTATAAAACTCAACCTCAATCTCTCAATACAAAAATTCTTCTTTCTTGTATGTGGACCATACATAGCGGGTAAAGAGCACCTTGAGAGATGCCGTAAGCGGCACGGCGAGCAGAGCACCTACCACACCGCCGATAACAAAGCTCCAGAACAGCACCGAGAACATGATGGTGAGGTCATGCATCTTCACACGACTACCCAGGATGCGCGGCTGAAGCACCCAGCCATCGAACTGGCTTACGCAGGCAAAAATGGCACTCACAATGACAATGTGACTCACATCATGCCAGGTGAACCAGGCGATGAGCACAGCAGGAATCCAGGTTCCAATCATGCCCAGGTAGGGGATTACCCCCAGCAGAGCCGCGGCCGCGGCAATAGTCACGGCATAAGGCAGTCCCATTATCTTCAGTGCCACCGCCAGGATAGCGCCGTCTATCACGCTCACCAGCATCTGGCCGCGCACAAAGGAAATGATATAGTTATTAATTTCCTGCAACGTGCCCACCACTTCCTCGCGGAAAGCGGAGCGGCGGATAGGCAGCACCGTGTGCCAGTTTTTCTCAATACTGGCACTTTCCAGCAGGAAATAGAACAGAAACACCGGCACCATGATAGCACCAATGAAGGCCATCGAAATACCAGAAAGCGCACGGGTGCCCGCGGTAAGCCAGGCAAGGGTCTTTTCGGTAAGATACGATGAATTGAAGCTCAGAATAGCAATCAACTTACCCTCATAACTTGTTTCCTGAGAGAGGTCCTCATAATCCTCCGGCGGAAGCTCCGAGGCGCGTGCATCCTTGAGCATTTTGCTGTAAAGCATATCCACGCCGCGCTGCAACAGGCTGTTCTCAGCCAGCTGAGCCTTACCACCTTCCACCGCACTCACCAGAATCTGCTCACGCTTGGAAATAAGCTCCCCCGTCTGGTTCACCAGCGGCGGCACAATGGTAAGCCCCAGCCCCACCAGCATCACCCCCGCGACAGCCATGACCGAAACCACTGCCCACACTCGCTTTTTGATGCGCTTTTGCACCAGTGCCACGCAGGGAGAAAGAATATAAGCAAAAAAACCGGCAATCACCACAGGAAGAAGCACCGGCTCCAGCGCCACAAACAACGCACCAAGCCCGAACAACAGGCTGCACACCAGTAATATCACTACCGCCAGGGCGATACCGGTAAGGGCAGCCCAGCAGATCTTGCGCTGAAACACAGTAGGAACTTCCTTATCCTGAATCTTCATGCAGGTATCATACCCGCATTCCGTCTAACCGTCAACGCCAAAAGCGCGGACAACCCTGACAATCTGCCACGCTGACAAGACAGCCAGCATGCCGGCAACACCGAGCCATACACCATCTGCCACTCCACTGAAACAGAGGAAAGCCCCGGCATCCAGCAATATCATGAGGTAGATAACCAGCGAAGTGCTTTTTGCCCCCTTCTGCCAATACACCAGACGGAACACCCCAATCAACACGGCCGGCAGTATCAGAGTCATTAATAAGGCGATACCTGCATCGTTCCTCTTGAACTCCCGCAAGGACACATCATTTAACGCAAAAAACTGCTCATCACGGGCCAGCCCATAAACCGGGCTGATTTCCGAGCCACGCTGCACGCCGCGGACCACCACGACCGAACCATTGGCAGCCATACTGCAGTGCATTCGCCTTGGAGAATCCGACCCGAACTCCA
>JAZRKW010000050.1:0-3878 GCA_045646505.1 Akkermansia sp.
AATTCCTCGGGCTTTCAGCCCGCCCAATGCCGGTTTGTCGATGATTAACGTATTTTGCAAACGCATCATTTATTGTGTGGGGCAGCAAATCTGAAACAGCCCCGCTTTTTTTACCAGCTTTTCGGCGCGTAGATGATGATACCCAGCACTGCAGGCAGTGCCATGGAAAGCCAGCTGAGTGCGAGTGCAACCGGGGTTGGTACCAGCGTCTTCAGCCGGCAGAATCCTTGCAGGCAGCCGGCGCCTATGGCAATTGTGACACAAAGAGTCCGTTCGAACATGGGAGCGGTCACGCTGGAAACCAGCGTGGCGGCCAGCAGCAGTATGAGCGTGACTGTTCCCAGAATGATGCCCTGGGAATCTGTCGCCTGCGTGCGGAGGCGTTCTCGTTCGCGTGCCATCAGGAAAAAGAGAAGCCCCAGATACCACACCGGACCAGTGGTGAGCATGCGTAGCGGTTTCAGTGTGAAACTGAAGTAGAAAGCCGGTATGGCGCAGGCTGCGGCAAATGCTACGGACTGAATCAGCAGCCTGACCTGGCTCAGCCATTTGCCTGGTAATGCTCTGCCAATCAGCAGTACGGCGCCGGGCAGGGTCATGTAGTTGAGTATGTTCCGCCCTACGAAGAAGCACATCATACAGATGGTTGCCATGCCGACAGCAAAGAGCAGTAACAGTATCAGTGCCACATGCCCCCGGTAGAAGTCTGCCTGCCAGCTGTCAGGGTTTTTGATAGCCTCCTTCAGACGGAAAAACATCACCGCCCACCAGACACTGCTTCCAACCACCAGCAGGGGCCCCGGGGTTATCATGGTAATCTGCAGTAGTGCGGCGCACGCCACGCTCCAGCAGATAGTTGTAATGAGAGTATCCAGCCCCCATTGTTGTAAGAAAAGGTATCTGGAATCCTGTGCGGGGTAGTAGTTGGGCATGCCGTTTATTATTCATGCTTTCACTTTCCATACAAGCCGTTGTTCTGTCATTGCTGCTGAAAAACTGAGGATGAGTGAGCTTACCGTTTGACACCGGCTTTGCTATATGCTATTCTCCCCGGAGAACCCATTGATTTCGTTATGCGCCAATTTTTTCTGCTGCTTGCACTTGGTATGTCGCTGCTGACTTTGTCCACAGTCAGCGCAAAGGATGATTCAACGGCTCATCTGGATCGTGCCTTTACTGCAGAAATCAAGGCGTTGACGGAAGCGGAGACCATGCTTAAAACGATTTCTGATGAAAAAAGTGCCAAGGGCGTGAAAGTGAAGCTCATGCACAAGTTTTCCCTGCTGCGCCCGATTCTGCATGGTACAGATGCGCAGCTTGAGGAACTCGCCCGGGCTCAGAATCGCGTGAGCGCGGTCATGTGGGACTTGAAGAAGGAACCGTATTTTGAATCGGTCAACCTGCAGGAACTCTGGACTGTGATGACGCACCACTTCTCACGCCGTTCTGCAAATCTGCTCAAATAATGAAGCGGGTAGTTCTTGTGCTGGCTCTGGTTCAGGCTGTTCATGCCTCGTGGCTGGACAGCACCCAGCCTGTTACGATGGATACGGAAGAATTATCCCGTATCTGGCAGGAGGTGAAGAGTGGGCAGCCTGTTTCTGTCGCCCCTGCAGATTCCGGCTGGGCGGCCGCCATGTCGGAGCCGGATGATGAGCTGGCGCGTGTCCTGCTGCTTGCCTGGCTGCAGCGGCAGAATCCTTCGCTCCCCATGGCAGAAAATCCGCGCGTGTATGCAGCTGCGCTCGCGTTGCATCGCCGTGCGCTGGTGGGGCAGCCGGCTGCTTGTGCTGCTTTGGCTGCGGCTTATCGTTCCGGCGGGCTGGATGGCTTATTCTTACCTGTCAGTGAACAGAAAGCGCGCTGGTTTGAACAGCGCGCCCTGACTCAGGAAAACATTCCTCAATAAATTAAGATTGCGGTATCTGCAACTCTTTTTTCCACTCGGTCACGCCGCGGATAATATCTTCCGCAATATGGGCTTTAGGCTTCACAAAACTGGGGATAAACCAGGGGAAGCCTCCCACCAGGTCGTGGAATACACTTACTTCGCCATGGCAGGTGCCGTGGCCGCTGCCTATGCCGATGGTCGGAATCGGGCTGGCTTTTGTGAGGGCGGCTGCCACACTGTGGCGTGTGCATTCAATAACAACGGAAAAAGCACCCGCGCGCACCACGGCCTGCAGGTCGGCCATGAGGGCTTCGGCCTCGGCCTCTGTCTTTCCTTTCATCTTGTAGCCGCCTTCCTCTTTTACTTTCTGGGGCAGCAGACCGATGTGCGCCTGAACCGGTATACCTGCTTCCACAATAGCGCGGATTTCTGCCTCCTTGGCGGCTCCACCTTCCAGTTTCACGGCATCCACACCGGTAGCCATGAGTTTGCGCGCATTGTCCAGAGCTTCCTCGGGGGTATTGAAGGTGTTGATGGGCATATCCAGAATCACAAGCGCGTTTTTCGCGCCGCGTGCCACGCATTCGCCGTGGTGCAGCATGTGCGCCAGGGTTACGTGGGTGGTATCCGGGTAACCCAGCATGGTCATGCCCAGCGAATCTCCTACCAGAATCATATCTATCCCTGCTTCGTCCAGCATGCGGGCGGTAGGATAATCGTATGCGGTGAGCTGGGAAACAGGTTCTTTACCCATCTTTGCCTGAATAGCGGCAATTTTTTCACTCGTGGTCATGAGAATATCAAAGAGGATAAGGGGTAACGGCTGGTCCGTCCGGCAGGGCTGCAAGCAGTTGTGCTGCCGTCCGGGTTTGTCCGGGGAGTATGAGGAGTGGGTCAAGGTCGCACAGCGGGCGCAGCACAAACTCACGCTCATGCGCCCGGGGATGGGGCAGGGTGAGGGTGGCAGACTGGCTGGTTTCACTGCCGCAGCAGATGAGGTCGATATCGCAGGTGCGGGCTTCGCCGTATTCGCCGCTGCGGGTGCGCCCCAGTTCGGTCTCAATGCGCAGGCAAAGCTGCAGAATCTCCTCTGCCGGCATATCGGTTTCCACTTCCACGCAGGCATTCAGGTAGCTGGGCGACCCCTCCGGGCAGCCCACGGGTTCCGTTTCATACACCTGTGATAAACGCAGCCCGCCGAAGATATCGGCCAGGTAATCGCAGGCAGATTCGAGTGCAGCCAGCCTGTCCCCCAGGTTGGAACCCAGGGAAAAGACACAGCGGCGCATGGTTGCAGCGGCAGCCATGGGGTTAGTCGGTGAAACCGAGCACGTCCTGCATGTTGTACAGACCGGCGGGCTTGTCAGCCAGCCAGAGCGCAGCGCGCACGGCACCACCGGCAAAGGTCATGCGGCTGGAGGCCTTGTGGGTGAGTTCCACGCGCTCGCCATCGGTGGCGTACATCACGGTGTGGTCGCCCACTACATCGCCACCGCGCATGGAGTGCATGCCGATCTGGCGCTGCGGGCGGGCGCCCACCAGACCCTCGCGGCCGTGCATCACGTCCTTGTTGTAATCCATGCCGGTCTCCTCGCACACCACTTCGGCCAGGGTGCGGGCGGTGCCGCTGGGGGCATCCAGCTTGTGGTGGTGGTGCATCTCAATGATTTCAATATCGTAATCCTTGAGAATCTGGGTGGCCTTGCGGGTGAGCCAGAACAGCGTGTTCACGCCCACGGAGTAGTTGGAGGCGAATACGATGGGAATCTGCTTTGCAGCTTCGGCAATGGCGGCGCGTTCCTCATCGGTGTGGCCGGTGGTGCCGATGACGAGGGGCTTGCCCTGCGCCACGGCGGTGGCCAGCAGCTCCGGGGTGAAACCGTGGAAAGAGAAGTCGATGGCGCAGTCGGCTGCACTGATGGCTGCGGCGATATCCTGGCCTACATCGTGGGTAGAGCCCAGCTCGGTGCCTTCGTTCAGCTCCACC
>JAZRKW010000051.1:0-18036 GCA_045646505.1 Akkermansia sp.
CCTGCCACCCCTCCACGTTGGTCGGGGTTCCGGTTATGTTTTATTCCAAACCCAGCGTTCCGCCGCGTGGCGGCTCCACGCTGGGCTATGATTCTGTCGCCCTTGCGGGCTCAAGTTTCCGCTCGCCGTTGGCTCGCCAAATTCCAATTCGTCAATCGTAAATCCAAAATCGAAAATCCACGTGTGCCAAATCTTTGGGACACGTATACGTTGTACGCCGCAGATGCAGCCGGCTGCGATTTGAAAAGAAACAAAATGAGCGCAAAAGCGCTCATTTTGTTTCAATCCGCATGCTGGGCGACAAGCCGTACACCTGCGGTTCGTAGAACAGCTGCGCCTGAGCAGGAGGAGCTGTGGCGCTGCCCATGCGCTTGACGCTCGCGTAGTAACGCATGTTGACCACATCGCGCCCGGCCCAGCGGGTACAGAAACCGCGCACCCGGTCGGCCAGGTACTCACGCTGGTCAAAGGCTTCACTCCAGCTGAGAGGTTCCAGCCCGGCAGCCTGGCCGGGTACACCGGGGTTGATAGCTTCCATGCTGGCGGGGAGGTAATCCTCCAGCACAAGGTGGTGAAGGTCCTGTTCACCGGCCTTGGCGCAGGTGAGCGTTACGCGCACCACATCCCCAACCTCGAATTCGGTGCATTCGCGCCAGATACCGTCATCGCCCTGTTTTTCGTACACGCGGGTCATCTGCAGGCCCTTTTCCGTGAGACCGGGGTATTCCGTCTGCCGGGGCTGAGCCTTGGCGCGGAGCACGGCATAAACCGTACCACGCAGGGAACCATAGCTAAAGCCCGGGTTCAGCTCCTTCACGCGGTACACACCGCGGTCGAGCACCGCCACACCATTCGGCAGACGCAATATAGCGTTTACCTGTGCACCGGCGGAATGCCCCACATAGGTCATAAGAGCATAGAGCGACCAGGCGCTGCGCCAGCTGCTGTGGTGGCGGTAATCTGCCGCCCGGGTGCGGATCCAGCGCAGGAAAGCCTCATGGCGGCCATCGTTGTACGAACGCAGGTACTCCAGGAACTCGATATCTGCCCGCACCGAGCCACCACCCAGCCAGGTGGTATCGCCGGATTCCAGAGCGGCTTTCAGGGCGTTGCGCTGAGCCTCGCGATTCTGCAGCGCACGGGCTGCCTCATAACGGGTAAGCGGGTGAGCCTGGGACATATCGGCTTTTTCCAGGTAAGCCAGCAGGTTGTACCAGGCGCGCTGGGGCAGGTCATAGCCACGTTCCTCCGCCAGGCGCAGCACCATGGCCGCATGGGCGCTTACCCACAGGTTGCTCTCATCGCTTCCGGTCCAGAAACCAAAGCCACCGTCGGCATTCTGGCGGCGCAGGATTCCGGCAATTGATTCCTGCACGACCTGTTTCACACGGGAAGCGGGGGTCTGGGCCATGCGGGGGCAAAGCGGGGCCAGGCGTTCATACATCAACCAGGGCAACAGAGCCGATGCGGTGTATTCCAGATGTCCGCCGGGATTCTCCAGCAGAAAATCCACCCCGCCCTGCAGGTGCAGCAGCGGATTCGCGGAAACCAGCAGCTCCATCTCACAACCTTCTGCACCGGCAAGCTCCTTCGATATGATATTGCCGGGAATGATGGGTTCCTGCCCGGCTTCTATCACCATGTGGTGAGCTTCCTTGAGCAGGGGCGCCGGGTGACGCACCAGAAACTCCGCCTCCACGGCATCCTCACCGGAAGCGCCCGTGGCCACCCAGCGGTATGTGGTGGTACCGGCCTGCTGCGGGTTGATTTCGAAAAGCAGCGTGGTAGCCACACCGGCAGGGAGCTGCACTTCCCGGGGCTCACCCCCACCCACCAGCTGCACCTGCCAGGTGCCCTCGGCGGCGGTGTTGTTTGTGATGGTGAGCGGAATAGCCAGCTTATCGCCCGCGCTCATGAACAGCGGGGCCCCGGCGCTGAGCATCACCGGCTGATTCACCTCAAACCTGCCTTCCTGTGTGGCAAAGCGCCCGCCATCCTTATCTGCAGCCACAGCAAAGACGCGATATGTGGTCAGCGTATCAGGCAGGGTGCAAGTGGTGCTGAAACGGCCCCCGGCATCGGTCACCAGCGCACTACGCCAGAACGCCAGCGGATTAAAATTGGTACGCACACGAGGACCACCGCCGGATGCCTGGGTACCAGCAGCCCCTCCCATCTCTTCCATTTCAGCCATGGCACCAGCTGCCAATTCTCCATCTGCCAGAGCATTCATGGCCAGAGGAGCGCGGGATTTCATCATACTGAACCGCCCGAGAAGCGAATCATCCTGCATCCACCAGGGCAGGTGTTTCCACTTGTTGTCTGCGCTTCTGGCCTCGCCCTGCCACAAACCGGGCAGCGGTGTGTACTCCGGCTGCAGATTCCAGTTGTGCGGACGCACAAGCCGCGGGTACAGGCGCAGGGCACGCAGCTTGTAGCTGAGAGCACCCACTACATCCGGGCGCTTGTAGGCCGACTGGGAAAGCATGCCGGCATCCACCGCATACAAAGTCACCGCCGCCTGAGCCGGGGTACCATCCGGCAGGGTCACGCGGCCACCAAGCTCCAGCTGCGAACCGGGGCGCACTGCGGTGCCGGGCAAATCCAGCTGCACGCGGAGCTCACGCTGCGGTGCGGGCGGATTCAGGGTGGTATTATCTGTCAGGATACTTTCAATCACACCGGTTTCAGGATTACGGCGGGGCAGAATGGCATGCACCTGCACCATACCGCCCTCATCATCCTGGAGCGGGGCTGCAAACTCATGCCGCCCGTGCTGCACCGTGATGGGGTGAACCCGCGAACGCTGCCCGCAGGTAATAATCAGCACACCCTGCCCTTCCATGCCGGACTGCAGCACCATGCGCTGTCCATCCTCACTGGCACCCAGGCGGAACTGCACATCTTTCTGTTTCAAGCGGCCGGCCCAGCGGTCGAAACGGTGGGTGAACACACGGCCCCACAAATCGCGACCCATGATTTCCACTTTGAACTCATCACCGAATTCAGCGCGGGCCTGCTCCATGATTTCTTTCAGCGGAAGCTCGAACACTTCTGTATCTGCCGGCACATTCACCCACTCTGACCAGATATCCTCCTCCTGGAGCCGGACCATCACAAAACCGTTCGGTAAACAGGTAGCACGCCGACGGGTTCCCCGCAGGGTCACTTTCACGCTCTGCCCGGAGTGCGGCGCCTTGCCGCAGCAGGCACAGCGCAGCTGCAGGTGTTCGCCCTCCACCAGGCTGGGCACTATCTCTGCTGGCTGGTATACCCCGCTGCCACTCACCTGCCGCACTTCTTCTCTTTCATTGATGACAGCCGCCTCGTAATTCACTGTGAAGACTTTTGTGCCACGCTCACCCAGGGGTACATGGAATTCGGCGCTGCCATCTGCCGCAAGCGGCAGTTCCTGCTGCAACACGAAACGGTTGCGGCCGGCATTGGTCATCTCACGGGCACCAGGCAACGGCACTTCACTGCTCAGGCGCAGCCTGACACGCCCGTTCCCCACCGGCAAGCCATTGAAATCCTGTGTCTGCACCCGCAGCACCATTTCCTCCGGTGCCACCCGGGCGGTCAGGTCCTCGCAGCTCACGGTAAAGGAATCACGGCGAAACACCTGGCAATCCACCGTGTGGCGGGCCAGGGTGCGCGGCAATGTGGTACCGATACGCACAGTATACTGGCCGCATACATCTTCCTCCCCCTCAGGCAGGGTCAATTCCTGACTGAAAGCTCCGTATGCGTCCACATTGAATACACGCTTGAAGAGCTCCGTGCCATCCGGCGCGTCAAAATACAGCGCCAGCTCGCGATGGCGCGAATGTGAAATGCGGTTCAACGTGTCTACGGCTCGCAGAAAGCCGCGCACATAAATCTTCTCTCCCGGGCGGTACAGGCTGCGGTCTGTCCACAGCATGGCGCGCAGTTCGCGCTCCTCTGCCTTTGTTTTCAGCACCGTCGGCTCCCAGTCGCCGGGGCTGGGCTGCACCACACAGTAATCATCGCCCAGCTGCATGAGCACATCGCCACTCATGCGCGGCAGGGTCACGCAGCCCTGGTGAACTGTGCGCGGACGCTTATCCTCACCGCTCAGACAACTGACCAGAGCACCATCCACAGCGCTGGCATCGCTGTGGCGCAGCACAAGTGCGGGGTAGCCTTCCTCCGCCGCGCCGATAATGCACAAAGCCAGGTCCGAAACCACCACCAGCGTATCCCGCCGCTGCACCAGATTCTCCGGTTTCAGCCCCAGGCTGCGTGCTGCAGCTGCGACTGCTTCTGACGGATAAAAATCCAGCTCCAGCAGGTAAAGCCCCGGGCGGGTTTCGCCGCCGCACAACTGATCCAGGTCCAGCTTCACGCGGCAATCCCCCACCAGGGGGTTTGCTCCGCCCGGCAGCTCCACTTCCTGCCGCGCAAAATAACTGCCACCGGCACCTTCCAGAAAAATACGCCCCTGCAGCACCTCCCAGGCGCGTTCATAGCCCTCCGGGCGGGCGGGCATATCCTCCTGAGTAGCCAGACCGGCCTTGATACGGGCCTGCACCACAGCGCACTCATAATTCAGAGTCACCAGCGGACTGCGGCGCTGCTGCTGCTCCAGGTGGTCGCGCACCTTGGGCAGCGCCTGCGACAATTCAGCCGCCTTCCAGTGGCGAAGCCGCGCCCGCACCCGGCTGCCATTCACCCCGGGCAATTCCAGCGTGTGATTCCCCTTGAGGGGCAGATAATGCATATCCCCCACCGAAAGAGACGGAGCCATGGGAGTAATGCTGCGGCGACAGGTGAAATCCTCCTCCAGACGCAACCCCAATATACCCTCCAGCCCGGCTTTCAGCGTGCATTCGGCCAACACAGATGCAGCAGCATCCACCACCAGCTTCATACCGGGAGAAGCCGTGGGGTGGCGGTATTTCACCACCAGACCGGTGGTATTCTCCTCATCCACCCATTCCTCATCTTCATCGCGCGCATCCTGCTCTGCCGCCTTCAGGGTGAATTCCTGGCTTTCCAGCTCACCCAGATAACGCACACGAATCTCCTGCCCATTCACCACAGCCGTGCGCGTAGTTCCATCTGCCGAAAGGCTGGTTTCCACACCATCCAGCGTGAGCTTCATCTCGCGGAACGCCTGGCGCAGCTGCTCATTTTCCACCAGAGAATTAAAGCGCAGCTCCAGCACATTCACCGTGCCGCCCTGCTCTGTCTGCTCAGCGCTCTGGTTGAGTGAGGCGTGCAGGCTGCGGCTCACATGAATATCGCCCAGGTGGCTGTCAAGAAACCCGCTTCCCTCCTCTGCCCTGGCGGTCAGGCGCCAGATACTGCCGGCGGGCAGCTGTTTATCAGGGCGCACCACCACATAACCCTGCAGCGGCATATCCTGCTGCAGTTCCTCCCATTTCACACCGCGCAGAGCCAGTGAACGCAGCACACTGTAACTATTGCCATGGCGCAGCAATGCCGGCTCCACCACCCCGCGGGCCGTTTCCCCGGTAGCATAGAAATCACCCCGGTCATCCATCTTCACGCGCTGAAATTCATAACTCACACCACTGCCGGCGCTCAGATTGCGCGCCTCGTTTGTAAGCTGATGACGGGCAGATACCAGTGCCGCGCCATTCGGATATGCGCGCAATTCCTCATTCACCAGCGGAGTGGCCGGCGCACGAAAGCGGAACTCCCGCTGCTGCAAGCCACGCCCGCTCAGATAACGCACATCTCCCCGGAACTTCAGGCAGTATTCCGAAGTGATACTGGTGCCCGGTGCCGGCTCAATCCGCAGACAATCCTGGTCCACCCACAACACCCGCGGCTGGTGCTCCGCATCGCCGCTGATTTCAAATAAATCGTGCCCCTTATCCGCAGACCCCGCACCGCTCAGATATTGATTCTCGACCACGGTGCGCGTCACCACTGGCTCATCAAAATTGATATTCACTATCCCCTGCCGCTCCCAATACGACACTGAATCCGCCAGCGCCGCCGGCAGAACCATCATCACTAAACTCACTACTTTTCGGGCAATACAACGCATGTCGCGCAGATTGTACACCATTCTTAAGCATTTTCAACACCCTATCGTTTCATACCGGTATCTGCCGGGAGAAACAATGATAAATCACCCCGCCGCAGAAAGAACGGAAGAATATCATATATCAAACCATGTACACCCGGCACCGGCCTTATACCGCCGGCCAGATATAGATGCAGAAAGGCCTGAGCATATCGCTCAGGCCTTTCTGTGTTTGTTTCAGCAGCGCCCCACCGGAGAGGCGGGACGCCGGATAACTTCATCAGAAGTTCACGCGGTAACCCACGGTACCGTTCACGTTGGTGTAATCGCTGCGGAGTTCAAGCGATGCATCCATGAAGATGCTGCCACCTTCCTGACCCATGGGGATGGTCAGACCGGCACCGGCTTCCAGACCGAAGGCACCTGCCTCAGCGCTGTCAACCTTCTGCTTGATATCATTGTAGGCCTTCAGGGCTACGTCTGTGCTGCCGGAGCGGTCACCTGCGTCCATCTTGGCAAGCAGGCGGCACTCGAAGATGCTGGTGCGGTTGTACATGCTCTCACCCACCACAGCCTGGAGACGAGTACCCAGACCAAAGGTAACGGTATCGAGCGTCTGCTCACCCACAGTCAGGCCGGCATCGCTGCCAGATTCATCGTAACCGTCCACTGTGGTGTGGCGCCAGGTTACATTGAATACAGGCTGCAGGCAGGCAGAACCATCTTCATCCAGAGCAATCACGCGACCTACTTCGTACATAAGACCGAAGCTCAGGGCACTTGTGCTGCTGTCAGTTGTATACTGGCCACCACCGTAGTTCACCGTGCGCTCAAGGCTGAGGTCGCTCGTACCAACGCTGGCCACGAAGGTGTGGGTCCAGGCGCTCGGAGCGTAGCGGGCGAAGGCGGTCACGTAGTAGCTGTCCATATCACCGCTGGAGATATCAGCACCGGTGATATCCAGGTCACCGTACATGGCGGTGAGGGCAAGACCGGCGGTGAGAGTGGGCGTGCAGTCCACGTCGACACCCACGGTGCCGCCCCAGCTGTTGATTTCGTAGCCGCCCAGCGTGCCGTCCTCGCTCATCTCGCGATGATCGCCTTCAGCATTAATCCAGGCATTGACGTAGGGCATCTCCTCGTGAGCCACGCTCTGGTCCACACCCATGGTGGTGGTGCGGTTACGGATAGCCTTCAACTGGCGCTCGATATCGCCGTGTACGGCCATACCCAGCACAGCAGAGCTGGCACCAGCCACAGCAGCCAGGGTTTCATCTGCACCCTTGGTATCGCCGCTCACAATCAGCTTCTCGTAGTGAGTCAGCACCTGCTTCATGTCGCTCTTGGCGGCGTTGATGCTGGAGGTGCTGGTGGCATAGGCATTGTCAAGCAGGGTTGCACCGGCGATGCCGTTGACCGTCTCGCCCAGCGGCTGGTGGAAGTTCACTGTATCAGAGTTCACCACGTCACCAGTCAGCACCAGCTTGCCATTTTCCACGCGCACCACGGCGTTGTGGATGTACTTGTCGACCAGCTTGTCACCGTTGGTGATATTCACCACCTTGCTGCCCGTGGCGCTTTCAGCCAGAGTCACACTGGTCTGACCCTCGTTGATGAGGGCATTCGCCAGAGAGTCAGAAACCTCATTGATGGTCAGGTTAATGGCAGCGGAGTTCTGCACATCCACGGTACCGCCGGTGAAGACCACGCCACCTTCCTTCTCAGTGCTCAGGTTGGCAGTGAGGTTCAGCGTACCGGCCAGGGTCACACCATCGGTGGTATCCACCTTCGTGTTGGCCATGCTGTTGCGCACGGCAACATCGAGTGCGGCAGTGCTGCCCTGAGCCACTTCCAGGCTGCGGAGGCTGAGTACACCGTCATCGGTATCGGGAACCAGTTCCACGTTGCTGTTGGTCACCTTCAGGTCAGTTCCGGCGGCATCGGTCATGAACTTGTGCTTACCGGCACCGGCCAGTTCGAGCTTACCGGTGTAGGAGTCCAGATTACCAGCGTAGGTGCTGGTGCCACCAGCGGCCTGGGTCACCTTCAGGTCAGCCTCGCCATTGCTGGCCAGGGTACCGTCGATTTCTGCACCGCTCAGGTTGATATTGCCACCCAGCTCTGTGGTGTCCACAGTCAGCGTTGTGCCTTCGTTCAGGTCAAGAGCGGCACCTGTGAGCCCGGCTGCCTGAGAGATAGTGGCAGAGCCACCCTCAGCAACAGTTACCACGGAACCAGCCTTACCTTCGATGACAACACCGGCTTCCACCACGGCGCCATCGGCCAGGGTTGTGGTGTTATCCAGCACGATGTGCGGTGTGGTCTGCAGGGCAGCATTGGCCGAGCCCGGCAGCTTCACTCCTGTAGCTTCCAGCATGTCAAGCGCGGGGGCGTGGTCAATGGAGCCGCCCAAGGTCGTGTCACCGCTCAGGATAAGCTGACCCTGGCCGTCATCGGCCACTGTCACGCCACCCAGAACTGTGTTGCCCTCACCGGCCAGATCCAGCTTACCGACGGCCACCAGCAGCTCGCCACCGCTGAGGCTGAAGGAACCGGTCACCTGATAGGTGGAGTCGGTATCAACCGTCGGTGCAGCATCACCATGTGCCTGGGTGTGCAGAATCTGCACATCGGAATCTGTCACGGTGATATTACCGCCGAAGGTGTTGAACACGATATCTTCTGTCAGAGTGATGCCTTCCACTGTGTTGGAGATAGTCACCAGGTCATCACCATTGCCGGTGATGGTCAGGGTCTTGTCGCCCACCAGGTTGGAAAGTACCATACCCAGACCATTCTGTGCAGCAGCCGGAGCTTCCTGCGTCAGGTCAATCGTGGTATCCTGGTCAATCAGGATAGCAGAGTAACCCGCGGCGGAATCATACTTCTGCTTACCGTCAGCATTCCAGGCTGTGCTCTCGCCCTGCTTCTCGGTGGACTGGTAAATATTGCCGACCGGAGCATACTGAGTCAGCGTCAACACACCATCGCTGCCGAATTCAGCCTTCAGATTGAAGAGGCTCAGAGCGGTGTCGAAGATGACGTTGTCGTGGTTCTGCAGACCAGTCAGGTTACCACCCAGGTTGAAGGTGCTCACCTTGGATTCCGTATCTGTGGCGCCGAGCAGGTCAGCCAGTACGGTGTTGATGTCAATGTGCAGCTGAGCACCACCGGCCAGAGTCACAGCACCATTGGTACCGAACACGGAATCACCGGTCTTCATGGCATCAATCAGCGTGATGGTGTTATCCGTACCACCCAGCTTCAGGCTGCCCACATTGGTCAGGCGGCTGTACTCGCCGGTCGCAGCGTTCACATTCAGGCTATCCAGTTGCACCGTAGCATTGCTGCTGATGTTGCCCATGTCGTACACGCGGTACTCATCTTCATCATCAACAACCACCAGACCATTCCAGCTTCCAGCAGCAGCCAGAGAACCCTTCTTCAGCGTCGTTGTGACAGGTGCACCGATACTGGTCTTACTATTGTAGTCCAGCATAGCGTTATCACCGTTCAGCTCGATGCTGCCAATCCGGATATTATCGCAGTAGTTGCCAATCCAGGCTCTACCGGAAAGAATCTCCAGCGAAGTCATGTTCGTTGCGCCATCGTAGCTGTTCACGTTGAGAGCGGTACCTTCCGTCGGGTTATCACCCGCTACATTCAGCACCACGTCACCCACAGTAGAACCACCACCAATGTTGCTGTCCTTGCCGGTCAGAATCAGCTTGATATTGCTGACCGTGCCCTTGCTGGTGAACTTCTCCACGGTCAACTCGGCTGTTTCGGCGGTATTGGCAGTCAGTGTGCTGTTCTGCAGCACGCTGACGTTCTTCATGCTGCCACTCTCCGTCAGAGTCACAGTACCGCTGGTGTTAGCATCGACACCAACCTGCAGAGCTGCATTGGAATTATCTGTCCAGACGATATCCGTCGGCTTCAGCGTCCACTTGCCGGCCAGGGCCGTTGCGGCGGATGCATCTGTAAGGGTGATGGTCTTGCCATCTGCCATGGAGGTACCATCTGCATGGGTGGAAATCAACTTGGAAGCACCCGTTGTCTCAACATCCACGGCCACGGTATCACTGCTCGTGCTCATACCGGAACCGGTGAGCTTCAGTGTACCCTCGCCGCTGAATTCAGCTGCTGCCAGCGTCATGCCGCCGGTCACTTCCACCACGGTATCGGCACCTGTGGCCTTCACGGCCCCGGTAGCTGTCAGGGTCTGTGCGGCTGCACCATTCAGCACCAGAGCAGCGCCGTCACCCACTTCGATATTCGTGGCGGATGTAGCGTTCTGACCTGCCAGCATTGCCAGCTGCACAGTGCCCTTCTGAGAGTTCCCGGTGTTGATGCTCAGGTCACCGCCGATGTTACCCTCAAGCGTAGCGCTCAGGGTGTTGCCGGTCTCTGCATTCAGAGCTGCAGCACCAGTGATGGTCAGCTTCTTGAGCGTGGCATCCTCTGTGGCGTAAATGCTGCCACCCTGCAGGTCTACCTTGCTCACAGTCTGCTCGCCTGTTGCAGCAAGCTCCAGCTCGGCTGTATCCTTCACAGTGGTTGTGGTTGTGCTCAGTGCACCGGCGTTTGTCACCGTTACCTCAGCAGCACCGGAGATTTCCATATCTCCTGCATAGGTGTTCTCAACACCGAAGGCTACCTCACCACCAGAAATGGAGATATCACCCTTGGTCGTGATGCTGTTGTTGAAGGTCACATCACCATCGGTGATGGTGATATCACCCAGACCAAGCACGCTGCCGATAGCACCGCCTTCGAAGACGTAATTGCCACCTTCCACGAGCATGGAACCAACCTTGACTCCGTCAGCTTCCACAGTCACCACCTGGTCGATGACTTCGCCCGGAGTAGCCGGGTTTGTTACCACGCCGAAGATGACATTGTCATCGGAGTAGAACTCTTCGCCACCTTCCCACTGCTTGGTGCTCGGCAGCAGATCTCCTTCATGATTGTCCCAGATCTTCTGGATGTTATTGGAGGGATCCATGCCTTCCCAACGAAGGGTTCCAGCCTCACCTACCACATGCAGCACGAGTGACTTCGTGTTATTAAGACCATCTACCACGGCGAAGCTGTGCTGAGCGCGACCCTCCTCAGAGAAGTTGTGGCTGAGCAGACCTGCCAGATCAGCAGTGGTGAGCTCATTACCGTTTTCATCCTGCACAGCAGAGATACCGGACATGAGCACATAATCATGGGAAGCCACTCCCTTATCATCGATGTAGGGACGAGAGGATTCCGCAGAGAAGGTCAGCAAGGTTTGAGCCGTGCTGTTGATGATGAGCTTGCGTTCTGAGCCGATGGCAGCTGTGCCGGCAGCTGTGGTTTCCACGAAGTTATACTGGGTATTCACAGCGCCATCCTTATCGGCACCCAGGTAGAACTTCATGACACCACCAGCCAGAGTCAGATTGCCGGCCAGCTTGCTGGTCACCAGTGCATCCTGCGTAGCAGTGATTTCATCTGCCAGCGGGGTCTGGGTAAGCGTCATGCCGGCGGCCAGGGTCAGATTCTTGATGGTACCGCCAGCTGCGATAATCGTATCCGTCAGCGTGGAGTTGGTACCTGCTGCATAGCCGGCGAAATCCATCATACCGCCTTCGACGGTGAAGGTGTGGCTGCCGGACTGGTTCGCAGAGGCAATCTTCTGGTAACCATTAGTTATCTTCACGTTCACACCGTCTTCCAGTATACCGGAGAAATCAACACCTGTTGTCTTATTGTTGCTGATGACAAGCGTCTTGCCAGCACCCTGAACGGTACCGGTTGTACCCTTCAGCTGACCCAGGTTGACATTGTCAACACCCAGCTTCAAGACAGACTCGGCATGCTGCAGCTCTACGGTGTCACCAGCCAGAGCATTGCTGTGATTAGCGGTCAGAATCATGTTCCTACCACTAATCTTCCAGGTACCCTCGAAGGTGTTATCACCAGCCAGTACCGTCTCCATGGTACCATTGGCGGCGCCGTTTCTTGTCATATTGATGACACCAGCACCTGTTACCAGGTTAAGAGTCTGCACCGTACCGCTGTTTTCTGTTCTGAAGATGACTTCAGCATCAGTCGTTTCGCTGCCTACGGCCAGTTCTCCAATAGTGCTGGAACCTTGCTGCAAGAACAGCTCGCTGTTATCGGCAAGCAGCTGTACCTTCGTGCCAGACCAGTTTCTCGTGGCATTGTTATTAGCTACCAGTTTGGCACCACCCTTGACCACTATCTCGTCGACATTGGTGAGCGCACCGTTCAACTTGACCGTATTCTGGTTGATGTTGATGGTGTTAACATTCGAAACTGCACCGGAAATGGTCGTGTCGCCGGCGGGCGAGATATTGAACTGATTCAGACCGTCGATGCTACCACTCCAGGTAAGTGAACCAGCCGTAGCTTCAAAGGTCAGGTTGTGGTTGTTACCTCTCGTTGTATTGGACTCTATCGTCAGATTCTTCGAGGACTTGATGAGCGTATCACCTGTCAGCACGATATCTGCAGATACCCAGCTTTCATTAAGAGTATTATTCAGAGCACCCAGAGTACCGCCACTACCATCGGCAGCACCGGCACCGGCCAGATACCAGGTATTCTCGATAGCACCACTGCAGGAGAAATCACCATTGATCTTGAATGTAGCCCCGGTTGTGGCGCCATTCTCATCCGTTACGGATTCCACCCTGATAGCAGAGATGTTATTAAGAATAGCCTTCTGCTCCTTCTTGATGTCGTCAAGATTGGTCCTTTGAAGCTCATTAAGCCCATTAGTACCCTTCGTGCTGACACCCTGCTGCTCCAGGATGGTACCGGCAGCTATGGTCACATTTGCAATGCTGTTACCCTCGCCACTGGCAACAATGCCATACAAAGGTACAGCACCATTGGCCCAGCTCAGACGTGCATCTATGTCAACTTCCATGAGCACGTTCCGGAATGTTTCACCGCTGTCATTCAGCAGAATAGTACCCTTGCCGTAGACATTGTGGCCGGGAGTCCAGTCGCCATTCCAGGAGGAATCCGTCAGCTCCAGCACAGAGCTTGCAGCGCTCAGATTCACCTTACCACCGCCAGTGGAAAGGGAACCAGTGGTCTGCACAATGGTATCTGCTGTGATAGTGGTGAGACCGGAGTAAGTCTTGCCGTTGCTCTTCCAGACGATGGGGATGATGGGATTACCATCCTCGTACTTATGACGGAGGGAGGTAAGAATCACTTCACCACGGGTATTGCCGGGGTCAGTCAGGCCGTTACCAATGGCGTTGCTGATGCCATAGTTCAGTACCAGAGTAGAGCCATTATCCAGAGTAATGGCGCCTGTACGGTTGGGAGCACCAATCTCATAGATCTTATGCTCGGCGTCATCAGCCACCACAACCACACCCCAGTTCAGGGTGGTGTTGTAACGCACAGTGGAAGTACCACTGTAGGTGTCATCCGGGGTCAGGGTGTATTCTACCGGCTTGGCAGAACCACCAGTGGTGTATACTACATGACCTGCACCCTTCAGTGCCATATTATCGCCAAGAGAACTACCGGAGGCAAGCTCCAGATAGGTTCCGGCACCAATCTGCACCTGGCTGTGGAAGCCGCTGTTATCACCGGAAAGAGTGGTTGTCTCGCCAGTGCTGGAAGCAATGTAAACAATTTCATTCCAATAATTGCTCAGGGCGTTGCCATACTGCACTCCGGCATCAAGATCAAGGTTGACACCAATCAGATACAGACCAGCGGTGCCATAGACATTACGCCCGGCATGAATTGTCTGGCCGTTACCCACCATTCTGATTGTGTTACCCTGCAGAGCACCGTAGATATTCTGGGTCAGGTCTACGACATTGGAACCGAAATCGAGGGTGACTGTGGAGTTATTGGCAGCAATTGTGGTTGTACCATCTGTTGCGGCGGGCGGCAGGGAATTGATGGATAAACCACCGTTAAGGGAGTAATCCGTCGTGTTCGCGCCTTCCCAGCGAAGGGTACCTGCGTGCTTCAGGACGATATCCACCTTCTCCTGGTCTGCCAGAGAGCCGGCTTCCAGAGCCAGCGTGCCCTGTGTATAGATGACGGTGTCTTCTGTCAGGTCCAGGGTGCCGTTGCGGAAAATAGCGGTACCAGAGGAGATATGAATACCCTCTGTGGCGGAAGCAATACCGCCTTCCACACCAGTCTTGTTGTAGAACTCGTATACCTCACCCTGACCGGCAGCAATATTGATTCTGCTGGTATTGACAGCACCGACAATCTGCACGGTTTCCGGCGTGTTCAGGTTGGTATCATGCAGATTACCGAAGTTTGCTTCCACTCCATCGGTGTACTCGGTGGTGCCGTTGAACATTTCGCCCACAGCCCAGGAACCATGGTTGCCGTTGTCATCCTGCTGGTCCCATTCCATACCCATGGAAATACCGCCGATGACCAGCGTACCGTCCTCACCGAAGGTGAAGGTCGCATCATCCTTGACATTGAGGAAGTCCAGGAAGGAATCCGCCAGATTATCCTTGGTAAGGGCACTCAGGTCGCCTGCTGAGAGAATCTGATAGACATACGAACCGCTTTCCTTGGTTGCTGTCATCTCACTAAGGTCAAAGATGGCGTTTTCATCGATGACAAGTGAGGAACTATCATTCACGAGCGTGGAAGCCAGCGTAATGGCACCACCCATCCATACATCACCCTTGAGGGTAAGGGCACCACCCTGCTTGACGGTCAGGTCACTGATACCCACCTTGCCACTGGAAGCCATGCTGGTGGCAGAGGTAATCTCTGCACCTGTCACGCCCAGGTAGCCGGTCCAACCATCCCCCAGAGACACATTCAGCGCCGAGGTATTCACCGAATCAAAGGTATTTCCTACATTCAGAACACCTTCACCGGTCAAAGTAATGCTGGCATTGTTGGCAGTCTTGCTGATCTGAGCGTTATTCAGAGATTCACCGGCTTTCAGATTGATAACTGCCTGCACGTTGTTTCCGACCGTAATATTGCCGCTGTAGTCGCGCACAGAATCAATCTTGAACGGCACACTTTCGTTCGAGCTGATATCCAGATTACCAGCACCCGTCAGACTTCCGAATTCAAGCGTGTACTTATGCTTAGCTTGTACAGTCAGGTTTTTCTGCAAATCCACTTCTGCAAAATATGCCAATCGGTCATCACCGTGCATATCCACAATGCGAAGTATGCTGGCATCGTTCGTAGAAGTCAATCGCTGAGCATTCAATGTTTTGCCCTGGAAAAGCAGACGACCACCATTCAGCGTCACTCCGCCTTTAAGTTCTGCTACACGTGTCTGCTTTTCATCATTGTTGTCATCCGAGCCCAGCAGCAGGTGCGCATTTTCATTGATAACAATATCGCCTTCAAACACCGAGGCAATGGAAGTCTCGCTGAAATGAATCGTTGTATCATCCTGGATGGAAATCTTACCCGTACCCTTAGTGGTCGAGATGGCATTCTTATTCTGGTCTGCTGTGGTAGAATCAAGAAGAAGCACACCTGAATCAGCCACATAATGCAGGCCGTTGTTGTTAGCAACATCAGCATTAAGATTCTGCTCCCCGTTCGCTACAATGTATAACTGATTTTCACCATAGGTCTGGGTATAAACGAGCTGTCCATTGTCATTGACAGAGAAAGCATTGTTATTATCGGTTCCATTCACCTGGTATTTACCACCGCCGGTCACAGAACCCTCTCCCCCTACATTGATGACGATATAATCAAGCGATGTCTGCTTTCCGCTCTGTGCATCATCGCCGATGACAACCTCCAGATTATCTGTACTGGCCAGATTCAATGTGCCGGCAAGCGTCAGATCCCCCAGTGTGGTAAGCGTCTTATCAATGGTCAGCTTACCATTCCCCTTGATGGTCAGGTCCTGGGTAAGAATGTAATCCGCCCCACCGCGAAGCACCAGATTGCCGTGCATCTCGGTGTTGCCTTCGGCATTCGTCGAGAACTTATTGGTAATATAAACCGGAGCATTCGACGACGCATAGTCAAACACCAATGTTGCATTTGATGTGGTAACAGTAATATTCCCATTGCCAATAACACCACTCTCGGCAGAACTGGCGACCTGAACACCCTTGTACGTTACCTCCCCCTGCGTGACACTACCGCCAAAGGTCAAGGTGAAGGCCGCGGTGGGACTCAGCACGATATTACCCTCAAAGCCGGAGGTGTCTCCCAGGAACGTAAACTTATTATTATTACCTGCCCCAGACTTCTTGATAAGACCATTACCGGTAAGCTTGCCTGTGAATATCTGGTGGTTTCCTTGATTACCATTGTTGATAATCAGACCCTTGGTTCCATCTCCACCAGTTTCTCCCATCTGCACATCACTGTGCACAATCTGCGTGACTCCACCGAAGAAATACTTATTGTCATTGGTATCATTATACGCAAACACCAACTGATACCCATTGGCATAATTTGCCAGATTGATATCCCTCTGCTCATTTCCTGAGAACAAAACCGGCTGACCATGCTTGGCAAACACCACGGAATAGACACCGTCATTGACAGCCACATAATACTTGCCACCATTCTGAGCATAATTGGTGCTATCAATAGCAGTCTCGCTGCGCGTCCATTCCTCACCCAAATTCAGTGTCAGATTGGAAAGCGTTACATTGGTCGTTGTCAGGCCGAGATCGTAAGTACCCCACCACTCATCACCGATAGCAGATGTATCAATAGAAGTATTAACCGTTACAGCGCTGGTATAATTCGCAGCAGAACCCGCCACAAAATTAAAGGCCGCAGAGGCGTGATTCAGGTTGATGGTCAGAGCACCACCGCCATTAGAAACATCAAAGTCTATAGAACTGTCGGCTCCGACATCAAATCTTGCATCATTAGCATGGCCACCGCGTCTCTTGAGATAGAGGTGCGAATCGTTATTTGCAGTGAACCAGATGTTACCTGCCTGACTCGCCTGGAACTTATTTGTATCAACATACAGAGTTGTTTTGGCATCCAAGGCTACGCGAGTATTCCACCCTTCAAGAAGTACTTTATCATTCGCACTACCGATAACAAGACCTTCGTTACCACCGGAGATACGAATCGGATCCCATAAATTGGAATTCGGTGTACCAGGACCTGAACCTGCCCAGTTTCCACCACTCAGATTCCAATTACCCTGCTCGGCCCATGCGCTGGCCTCTTTTGAACCAGTACCTCCAATCCAGATCGAGTCTGCCTGCGCCTGCGGAGCTATGGAGAAAGCCACCACACCGCCCATAAAGGCGGCTGTACCCAGGGTCGTGGAAATACCGGCTACAGCAGTGATGCAGGCAAGCACGGCGTTTCGAAGTAAATTCGGGAGATGTAATTTCATAAGTCTTATTTATTTTGGTAAATCTTCTGTATGAGGGGTGGCACCGGAAGGAGACGGTACCCCCATGATGCACTCTAGCATACTACACCAACACCCCCCGCTATGGCAAGCGCAAAGTTGAATTTTAATTTTTTTGACGCAGAGAATGAAGAAAAATCAAGCCCTCATCCGCAACTGGCGGATTTCCGGTTTATCCCCGAACAAAAATACCCCCGCCTTCGACAATTGGCGAATAACTTCATCGGAACACGGGACTTTCTTGTCTCGGCGTAGAGCGTAAGCTCGGAGACGGAAATCCCATCTCCAAAAAACAACAATCACAGATTTGTCGTTTTTAATCACCTTAGCAAGTTCTGGTACATATATCTACCAGCATATCCGAAACAGACCATGCTTGTCCACATGTGTCCCAAAGTTTGAGTACTAATCTCAATAAATTGGAATTCGCCGGGCCAACGGTGAGCGGAAATTTGAGCCCGCAGGGCGGCATAATCATAGCCCAGCGTGGAGCCGCCACGCTGCGGCCTGCGAGGGCGTAGCAAGCGAGCAACGCGAGACGCGAAGCCCCGAACCCTGGGTTTGGAATAAAAAATAACCGGAACCCCGACCAACGTGGAGGGGTGGCAGGGAAGCGCTGCTAAAACACCAGGCCATAGCCTCT
>JAZRKW010000052.1:0-325753 GCA_045646505.1 Akkermansia sp.
CATAACCGACACCACGGACCACACGCGCTTCTTCATGCGCGTCTGCACCAGTGCCACACAGGGAGAAAGGATATAGGCAAAGAACCCGGCAATAACCACAGGAAGAAGCACCGGCTCCAACGCCACAAACAATGCCCCCAGTCCAAAAAGCAGACTGCAGACCAGAATCACCACCACAGCCAGGGCAACCCCGGTGAGTGCAGCCCAGCAAATCTTGCGCTGAAAAATCGTCGGTACTTCCTTATCCTGAATCTTCATGCAGGCATCATACCTTTATTCCGGTACAGAGTCAACTCTGAACCCACGAACAACGCGCATAACACCCCACAAACTCAACACGCAGATAAGCGCCGCCACGGCAGCCCAGGTTTCCATCCGCCACCCCCCGCACAGCAGAAAAGCCCCGGCAACAAGCACCAGCATCAGCAGAACAGCCAGTTTATCCTTCTTCTGCTGAGGTCTCCACTTCAACACCCGGAAAATCCCCAGCAGCAATGCAGGAATAACCAGCGACACACTCGCTGGGAGAAAAGTTTTCTCCAGCAGAAACGCATCGTTCACCCGGTCAATCGTCTGCCAGATCTGCTCACTCTCCCTCACGCCATGTATGGGAAAAATCTTATTTCCACGCTGCACGCCACGTACTACAAGCTCACAACCATTCTCTACCATATCGCATGTTATGGTACGGGGCGGATTACCTGCAAGCTCTATTTTCAATTCGCTGTCATCGCCAGCTATTTCACAAGCATGGGGGCGCCAGGCTTCCGGCAAATGCAGCAACTCAGCCGGCATTTTAGTGGATGGCACACTGTATTCCAGTTTATCCTCCTGCAAGCGCAACTCAAAAGCCCCCATGCGCACATGCTGGGCAAAGGTTACTCTGGAACGCAGCGGCAAGCCCCGGTAATCATCGTAATCCCAGCAACAGCGGGCATGGTTCCAGCTCTTTGTTTCAGTCCGCATACTCAGGCGAAGAGCCTGACAACGAACACCTATATCCGGTAATTCCAGCCAATCGTCTGTGTACGCTCGCGCTTTGAGTTGCACGCGGCACCCCTCATAAGCAGGGTTAACTACATCTGCAGATATCGGGATGAACGGAGGTTCTGATTTTCTCTCCACATAACGCACCAGCAATGAACCGGTACAGCCGGAAATCAACAGCACGAAGAACGCAAGAAACGCTGCGGCAACGCCCCTCATAACAACTGCAATTCGAGCATTTCCACCGTTTCACAGACAGGTGCAGGCCAGGCCCGCAGGGCAGCCGGGTCAGCAGCATAGCCCCAGCCCACCAGCACCAGCCCGGTGCCGGCATTCTCTGCACAGCGGGCATCAAAGAGAGAATCTCCCACCAAGGTGATTTCCGCAGGAGAAACGCCCCACTGCTCTGCAATGTGGTGCATAGAGGCCGGATTCGGCTTGCGGGGGAACGCCGGAGTGTAGCCCAGCACCACATCGAAAGGCACCGTGGGGAAAATATGCCGCACCATGGGCTCGGTTACCTCATGAGGCTTGTTGGACAGCACTGCCAGTTTCGCCCCGTTCGCTGCCAGTTTTTCCAATAAAACCATAATCCCCTCGTATGCGCGGGTGTATTCATCTCCGCGCCAACAATGCGGATATTCCCTGCGGAAAGCAGCATGCACACGTTCCAATTCCTCCGGCGGGGCATCCGCAGAATCCGCATACCCAATGGCCTGGGCACAAAGATTAGCTGCCCCGCGACCTATCATATTGCGCACCTTTTCCGGCGCATGTGTCGGCAGACCACAGGCAGATAAAGCACGGTTGATTCCCGCCGCGATACCAGGCAGGGAATCAACCAATGTGCCATCCAGGTCAAAAACCAGATATTTTTTCATCAGCGGGCAAATCCACGCTGGGAGGCGCGCAGGAAGTCCACGAGATAGGTAATGCACGAGTTACTACCATACTTCTCATCACCCAGCACCTCGGCCAGCTTATCTTCCAGCTTTGTCTTATCCTCCTTGTACAGGAACAACTTACGATACGCAAAACGAATAGCGCGGATATCCTCCTCGGAGAAACCACGGCGAGAAAGCCCCACCTGATTTACAGAACGAAGACAGGCAGGCGACCCTTCCGCAATCATGTAAGGTGCCACATCCTGCACCACCTTGGCCATACCACCCACCATGGCGTGGTCACCAACGCGCACAAACTGATGCAACGCTGCGCACCCGGAAACGATTACCCAGTTACCAATCTCGCAGTGACCAGCAGCGGCTGCATAGCCGGAGAAAATATTATGATCACCCACATGGCATTCATGGCCGCAGTGTGAATGAATCAGGAAATTATTGTACGAACCGATGACCGTGCGGAGGTCGGGTGCCGTGGAGCGGTTGATATTGCAATATTCGCGGAACACGTTGTAATCCCCCACCTCCAGGGTTGTCGGTTCACCGGCATATTTCAAATCCTGAGTCTTGGTGCCAATGGTGCAGAACGGAAAAAACTCATTTCCCTTACCGAATCTGGAAGGGCCACCTATCACCACATGGCTGTGAAGCACGCAGCCGGCGCCCAGCTGCACATGCGGTCCCACCACACAATACGGCCCGATTTTCACGTCGTCTGCAATCTCGCAAGTCGGGTCAACAATAGCTGTTGGATGTATATCTGCCATATCCTGCATATTACACCCCGTTTTACGGGGCATCAAGCTTAAAATGTCTGATTCTGCCGTTAATTCGCCAAAAATCCCCCCAAGGCACTTGCTCCGGCCGCCGCTATATGCTACAATACCCCCGTAACCATGGCAGAACGAATCCCCGTACGCAATCCGAATGAAATCAGTAAGCTCCGCAAAGCCGGTGAGGTATCGGCCCGCATTCTCATGGAGCTGCAAGCCATCATCCGCCCCGGTATCACCACCAAGGAGATTGATGATTACGCCAAGGAACTTTTCCTCCGCGAGAAGTGCGGCAACGCCTTTTTCGGATACGGTGGCTATCCCGGCCAGCTTTGCATCTCCGTAAACGAAGAGATTGTGCACGGCATCGGTGGGTCGCGCGTACTGCGCGATGGCGATATTGTAAGCCTGGATGCCGGAGCCATTGTAGACGGCTGGTATGGAGATAACGCTCTGACCGTAGGTGTAGGCGAAAATGTAAGTGAAGAAGCCCGCAAACTGATGGCAGTGACAGAGGAAGCCCTCTTCCGCGGCATTGAACAGGCAAAACAAGGCAATTCCCTCATGGATGTCTGCGGTGCCATCGAGGACTGTGTCCGCCCCTTCGGCTTCGGGATTGTGCGCGACTATGTAGGCCACGGCGTAGGCCGCCACCTGCACGAGGAACCTCAGATTCCGAACTATCGTCCGAAATACCCGCTTCCCCGCCTCAAGCGCGGCATGATTCTGGCCATCGAACCCATGATTACTCTGGGGTCCTGCCGTGTACGCGTACTGGAGGATGACTGGACCGCAGTAACGACAGACGGCTCCTGGGCTGCACATTTCGAACACACCGTAGCCGTTGGCTCACATGGGGGAGAGATTCTGACGGAGCGCCCGCGCATTGCTCTTCCGGAGCAGCTGGGCATCACCCTCTGATAAGAGATGCGCAACCGGCTTTTTCTACTGGCGCTGCTGACTGCGGTCATCATCATCCAGGCAGTATTGCGCACGGCGTCCGTCTCTACTCCTTTCTCTGGAATCAGCACACTGGGCGGCTACACTTTCTGGGAGCTGCGCGGAGTGCTGCCACTTGGTGTATTTTCAGCCGGAAGCCTGCTGTTTCTGAGTGCCGCCACAGCGCAATGCGCCCAGGCTACGCTGCAACTCTCCACCCGGAACCGCAGCAACCTCATTCACAAGCTTGGCAGAATCGTCTCCGCCGGCATCTGGTGCGGCACGCCCTGCATGGCCAGCTGCTACAACGCTTTGCCTTACATTTTCCCCTGGCTGAATGCCTACGACCCACAAGGCTGGCAGACCGCGCAGCATCTTGAGTGGACACTGCACGGCAGTGTCATAGCGCTGATACTTTGCCGCATGCTTACCCTGAGCAAGCCCGCCGTTGCCGCTTTCATCACCCTACCCCTCTCCCTGCTCTGCCTACTGGTCTGCGGGCAGATGTGGTTCGGCATCCCCTTCATTCTGCTACCCATCGGGCTGATGAGCGCCGGCGGCTCCGTCATGCTGCTGGGGCGAGGCCGCCGCTGGGCAGCCATCCCCCTGCTGACCGCAATCATCATGAACGCCGCCCTGTTCGGGAGCAATACAGCAATCAAGCATCTCCTGCAGACGGCAACCTATCCGACAACACCTCTCTGGATAACATATACATGCACAATCCTGCTTCTGGCGGGCCCCTTTTACCTGAAAACCAGCCGGAATTAAGCCTCATTTCCCCCAAACATTGCCAATTTTTGATATTCCGGCGGGAATGAATGATTGCATTCCCGCAGAGAATATGCTAAATGTAGGCTGTACGTAGTTTAAATCCATCTCAATCTCTGTACTTACTATGGCTACACCGAAACTAAAACCCGCCAGCGCACCTGCCGCCTCTCCGCGTCTGCTGCGTCCCTCCGGCGCCGCACCTGCAGCAGCACCCAAGCTGAAGAGCGCCACCGGCAAGACCATCACCCCCAAGAAGGCTCCTGCACCTGCCAAAACTGCCGCACCCAAACCTATCAAATCAGCGGCACCAGCCCCCGAGGCAGAGGAAATCACCCCGATTGCAGCCGAAGTAACGACTCCGGAAATTGCACCGGCAGAAGAAGTTGCCACCCCCATTGAAGAAACACCGGTTGAAACCACCCTCTCCCCCGAAGAGGAAGAAACCGCCCGTCTGGCACAGGAAGAATACGAACGCCAGATGGAAGAATACAACCGCGCCATGGAGGAATACAACCGCCAGATGGCCGCACTTCAGGCTGCAGAAGCAGAAGTTCCAGCTGCAGACGAAGCCCCCGTTGAACCCGCCGAGGCAGAAGAAACGCCAGTTGAAAACACAGAACAGGCAGAAGCCCCCGCCCCGCAGAAAAAGAAGAAAAAGGTTCGTCCCCAGCTTTCAGAAGAAGAAATGGCGGCTGTCCGCGCCGCGCTGGAAGCGGAGCAGAAGCAGCCCATCTGGAAGACGATTCCCTTCATGGTCGGCTGCGGCCTTCTGGTGGTCACAATCGGCGTATGCACAGTCATGGTTGTTCAGAAACAAGCCGAAGATGCCCGCATCCAGGCTCACATCGACTACACCAACACCCTGCTTCGCCGCGCTCAGGACATCAACATGAAAGGCGTGGAAAACCTCGCAGATGCTGCCAAGAAAAAAGTAAATGTATCCTGCAGCATGGAGGACGCAAAAGCCCTCATGGAAGTAGTTGTTGACCCCTATGTGAAGGGAGAAAACGGCAAACCCCGTTACGGCGCACGCGCTGAAGGCGTAGCGCAGAACGCCTGTCTGCTCCTGGGGCTAGCCGCAGAACAAGATGACTCTATCCGCGACATGATTTTCACCACCATGGGTAAGGAATGCGTCAAGATAAAGCCGACCCTCTTCCACTGGCTGCTTCAGCGTATCGCTATTTCCGACGCTAAAGGCATCAATGCTGAACTGAAGAAGCTTTCCAAGGTGGTTTCCGAAAAGAAAACCGCCAAACCCTGGGCAAAGAAGACTCAGATTCTCTCCCAGATATGGGAATGCATCGGGCTCCGGGTCACAGAAGCAGACGTAAAAGAAATTATCGAGCTACTGAGCAGCGACATTGCCGATTCCACCCTGGCCGGCACCCTGTGCAACTGCCTGGATAATATTCTCATGATGATGGACGACATGGAAGAAAAATCCCGAATCGGCGATGAAATCTTCACCTCCATGCCCGAGAAGCTCCGTAACAACAACACCATGGCAGCCTCTCTCGGTCGCGCCTGCTCCGCCAAGGCTCTTGAATACTATAAGAACGAACTCGCCACAGACAAAGGATGGTCCGGCGCTGCCCCTATCATCCTCGGGACCTGGGGTAACGATGAAATCCTGGAGTACGTGCTTGAGCAAAAAGAAGCCCACGCAGACAATGCCAAAATCACCGCTTGTCTTAACGATATCATCGGCACCATTCTGAAGCAGGACCGTGACCGCAGCCAGGAAGATGCAGATAAGCTTCTCAGCATGTGCTTCAAAGAACCATTCGCTGACACCACCGGCCTGAAGGCAATCATCTTCAAAACGGATCCCGAATCCATCGAATACATTGGTGACGACAACCCCGAACTCGCCACGCTCAAAGAGCAGCAAAAAGAACTGGAAGCCAAGCGCAAACAGAAAGAACAGATTATCCGCGTTCTTGCCAGCCTGAGCAATCGCGACTGGGTAGTCGGCATCCTCAACAAATACGTAGCGGATACAGACGAAGATATCCAATATGAAGCCACAAAAGCGTTGGAAAAGACAAAGACCAACGCCGTGCACGCCGCTCAGATGCGCGAATCATACAAGAGCCGCAGCAAAGACTGATTCTCACCAGTGCGCGGCCTATCCGCCCCCATGAGTCTCATTTAACCAAAGTCCTGCATGGCAGCCACCATGCAGGGCTTTTTTTGCCCAATTTTACAAGAAATATGATTTTATGCTTGCCAAATGTGATTTTACATGTATAATCGCCACGGCTATAAGCAGCGAGCTGTAGCGCAGGCTGGTAGCGCGCTTCGTTCGGGACGAAGAGGTCGCAGGTTCGAATCCTGTCAGCTCGATTTTTTCTTCTGGTTTCCCAAACCGATTCGCCGTGAAAACGGCAGCGCAATCAAAGATAACTTTAATCTTTGCGCAGGGGGAGTGGGGTTTATTATGCCCTGGTGGCTTTGACCTGTTCTCCGTTCCCATTCTCTTTCACCCCCACATACATTTATGTCCGGTCATAACAAATGGTCCAAAATTAAGTTCACGAAGGCAGCTGCCGACGCGAAAAAAGGCAAGATATTCGCCCGTTTCTCCAAGGAAATCACACTTGCAGCCAAAAGCGGCGGCGGCGATGTAGACACAAACCCGCGTCTGCGCACTGCTATTGAAGGCGCAAAGGCGGCCTCCATGCCGAAAGACAACATCGATCGCGCTGTCAAGAAAGGCACAGGCGAACTGCAGGGCGAAGCCATCCAGGAAGTAACCTACGAAGGCTATGGTCCTGAAGGTACTGCCATCATCGTCGAAGTGGCTACCGATAACACCAACCGCTGCTCTTCCGAAATCCGCACTATTTTCTCCAAGAACGGTGGCAACATGGGCACCCCCGGCTCCGTTTCCTACCAATTCGACCGTAAAGGTGAAGTTCGTATCATCGATGCCGCCCTTGATGAAGACACAGCCATGGAACTTGCCATGGACTGCGGCGCAGACGAGTTCGAAACTGGCGATGAAGAAGGCGAATGGGTATTCACCTGTGGCCCGACTGACCTGGGCACCGTATCTGAAGCTCTGGGTAACGCCGGTAAGAACGTAACCGGCATGAAACTCATTTCTGTTCCCCAGAATCCCACGATGATATCGGACGTAGCAGTAGCCCGCAAGGTCATGAAACTCTATGACCTGCTGGACGATTACGACGACACGATGAACGTATTCGCCAACTTTGAGATTGACGAAGCAGTGCTCGAACAGCTCTGATAAATTACAAAAATACCGGGCAGGCGGTGTCTGTATGCCCCGCCTGCCCCATTTGCCCCGTCTCAGCTATATTTTTTGTTTTCTGAGGACATGAGCACCCCCGAAGAGAATCACGCACCGCAGCGGCAGCAACGCCGCCATTTCAGCCACAAGCCACGACCACAAGGGGAGCAGAACAAATCTCCACAGGCAGAGCGACAGCGCGGTGGACAGGCACGACGCGAGTCATTCCACCGCAATAACCCTCAAAAAAATAAAAACAAACAGAAACATCAGCAACAAACCGCTTCTCCAGGCCGCGCATTTGTACCCGTAGGCGAGCCGGAAAGCATCACAGGGCTGCTGGAAATCACCGCCAAGGGCTTTGGATTCCTGCGAACGGCGGATAACGATTGGGCACCATCTGATTCTGCCATCTATGTGCCGGCAGACATTATCTCAGAGTTACGACTGCGTCCGTTTGTGCAACTCACCGGCATGGCGCAGAAATATGAACGGGGGCACCAGCTCATCTCCGTCCAGAATGTCAATGGAATGGAACCTGCAGAAGCCGCAGCCTGCCCTCACTTCGATGATTTAAAGGCAGTCAACCCGACCCACCGCCTTTCCTTTGAAACAACAGCTTCTCGTTTCACTACCCGCACACTGGACCTCATGGCCCCGGTTGCACGCGGCCAGCGAGGATTGATTGTAGCCCCGCCCCGCACCGGTAAGACCACACTTCTCATGCACATCGCAGAGGGTGCGAAAGAAAACTACGGCGAAGATCTGCACCTCATGATTCTACTGGTTGACGAACGACCGGAAGAGGTAACCGAATTCAAAAGAGCTCTGCCAGGCGCCGAAATTTTCGCATCCAGCAACGACAGCAATGTACGCGAGCATTGCCGCGTGGCAGAAATGGCCATAGAACGCGCCAAAAGGCTTGTAGAGGCCGGTAAGCATGTTCTCATTCTCCTGGACTCCATCACCCGACTGGCCCGAGCCTACAACAACGCAGAACGCGGCAGTGGCCGCACCATGAGCGGCGGTATCGATGCCCGCGCGCTGGAGACACCCCGCCGCCTGTTTGCAGCCGCCCGTAACACGCGCGGCGCCGGCTCACTCACCATTCTTGCCACCGCACTGGTAGAAACCAATAGCCGGATGGACGAACTCATCTTCCAGGAGTTCAAGGGAACCGGCAATATGGAGCTGGTGCTCAACCGCCGCATTGCAGAAATGTATATTTACCCTGCGGTGGACATTCTGAAGAGCGGCACGCGCCGCGAGGAGCTCATCCTGCCCGAACTCTGGCTTGAAAAAGTGCGCCTCATCCGCCGCGGACTGGCGAACCACAAACCCACGGAGGCAATGGAGCGCCTGCTTTTCTTCCTGAAGAAATGCCACACCAACGCACAGTTGATGCAGGATTTGAAATCACAACGCTAGACAAGCAACCGCAGTTTTTTAACTGCGGTTCTTTTTTACCCAGCGGAACAGAGCCACCATCACCAGACTGTAAACATAGGTGGCAGCAATCAACATAGCGGCCAAACGGGCTACAAACAGCCCCTCCCCTAATAACGTCTCCGCATCAGATCGACCAAAGCTCGGCGATGCCATATCACTCATCAGCATAAAGAAGAAAGCCATGGTAGCCAGGCATGGCACAAGAGCCACCCAGTTTGCAACGGGCAATGAATCCGCCCATTTCTTACCGCCCGGCCAGGGAAAGGCCAGAAAGCAGACCACCAGCGCCGGGGTCCAGACCAGCACCGCTAAAGCCTGAATCGTCTCCGGATATTCCAGAGACGATTCCAATACATAGTGGCTGCCCAGCGCTGCATGCAGCAACGACAAGGCTGTGAAAAGCTTCCGCATATCAGTCGCCGCTCTTGAGCACATTGATGAAGGCCTCCTGCGGAATGCTCACCTTACCAATGGCCTTCATGCGCTTCTTACCTTCCTTCTGCTTTTCAAGCAGCTTGCGCTTGCGGGTCACGTCACCGCCGTAGCACTTGGCCGTCACGTTCTTACGCATGGGAGAAATGCTCTCACGAGCGATAATCTTACCACCAATGCAGGCCTGAATAGCCACGGTGAAGAGCTGGCGGGGAATCACATCCTTAAGCTTGGTCGCGAGCTCACGGCCCACGGCTTCAGCGCGGTCACGGTGCACAATCATGGAGAAGGCATCCACCGGCTCACCGGCAATCATCATGTCCATCTTCACGAGCTTGGCGGCCTGGTAGCCATCATACTCATAGTCCATGGATCCGTAGCCTCGGGTGGCACTCTTAAGCTTATCATTGAAATCAACGAGGATTTCGGCCATGGGGATGCGGCAGGTAAGCATCACGCGGGTATCATCGATGGTTTCGGTATGGGTCACCTCACCGCGTTTCTCCATGACGATACTCATGATAGCGCCGATGTATTCACTGGGAATCATGATGAACACCTTGACGATAGGTTCGCGGATTTCATCAATTTCCTGCGGCTCGGGCAGAATGCTGGGGTTATCAACATTGATTTCCTCGCCATCTGTCTTGCGCACTTCGTAAATCACAGAGGGGTAGGTGGAAATCACGTCCATATTGAACTCGCGGCGCAGACGCTCCTGGATGATTTCCATATGGAGAAGCCCCAGGAAACCACAGCGGAAACCGAAACCGAGAGCCACGGAGCTCTCACCCATGTAAGTAAACGCTGCATCATTAATCTGCAGCTTGGCCATGGCCGCTTTCAAAGCTTCGTAGTCGGCAGAGTCCACCGGATAGATACCAGAGAACACCATGGGGCGAATCTCCTTGAACCCGGGAAGCGGCTCGCTGCATGGATCTGCCAGGTTGGTGTAAGTGTCGCCGATCTTCACATCTGCGGCACTCTTCATATTGGCAATAATATACCCCACATCGCCGGTGCGCAGCTCATCTGTAGCCTGCATCTTGGGCGTGAAGATACCTACTTCCTTCACTTCGTAGGTTTCATCTGTGGCAAAAAGCTTTACCTTCATACCACGGGAAACACTGCCGCTCACCAGACGCACATAGGACACAACGCCACGATACGCATCATACACCGAGTCGAACACGAGCGCGCGGAGGTGATTATCATCCTCCAGCACTTTAGGCGAAGGAACGCGGGTCACAATAGCCTCCAGCACATCCTCGATACCGATACCGGCCTTGGCGGAGCAGAGAATAGCCTCCTCCCGGGGGATGCAGACGATTTCCTCCAACTGGCGGTATACCTGGGGCAGATTCGTACTGGGAAGATCAATTTTGTTCACCACAGGCACGATTTCGAGATTCTGCTCCACGGCCAGGTGCATATTCGCCAGAGTCTGAGCTTCCACACCCTGAGCGGCATCCACGATAAGAACTGCACCATCACAGGCAGCCAGAGAACGGCTCACCTCGTAGGAGAAGTCCACATGACCGGGAGTATCCAGCAGGTTGAGCTCGTATGTGTTACCATCCTTGGCCTTGTAACGCATGGTAACGGGGTGGGACTTGATGGTAATCCCCTTCTCTCGCTCCAGGTCCATAGCATCGAGCAGCTGGTCCTGCTTGTCACGCTCACCAATGGTGTTAGTAAACTCAAGAAGGCGATCCGAAAGGGTCGTCTTGCCGTGGTCAATGTGGGCAATGATGGAGAAATTGCGCTTGAATCTGATATCCGTTGCCATGCGCGCGTAAGGATACGCGACAAGCAGCGATAAGTCAAGCGAAATCGTTTACTCCCAGAGGTAAGACTGCAGAGAGTCTACCAGTTTGCCGCCACAATAAAGGTTGACTTTCCAGGTCATGACATCGCCTCGCTTAGCACGCTCCTCACCGATAAAGTGAAAAGTCTCCTTACGCGAACCGGCAGAAGCCCGCGGCTCTTTATACTCGACCGTACGCTTCAGCACATCTGCACCTGTCAGAGCCTGCGTATACAGCATCTCTATTTTCACCGGCTGGGTCGGCTCTGCATCATACCACCGCAGGAAATAGTAATCACCTTGGCGAAGCTTTCGCTCCTTCTCTGAATTTGCCCCATACATCGCAAACTGAGCATGAGCGCGCAGCGGAGCCTCCTGCCAGCGGGTATCGGGCAAATCCGTTGACTTAAGCGGCAAATCCACCATGCCCGTAATGCATGTAGACTGATACTGGCTGCAAGAAGCCAAAAGCGTCGCACAAATCGAGAAAAGAGCAAGGCGGATTCTCATGCCCCTTATTCAATACCATAATCTGCCATTTGTCAATGATATTTCTTGATATTGAGTTTACGTTTTTTCTTGCAGAACCGCCGTATGCACGCTATAAGTTAAGGCATGGCAGTTCCGCAGAATACAATCGCTCTGATTTTTGATTTCGACCACACTCTCAGTCCCCACAATATGCAGGAAGATACGCTTTTTCCTGAATACGGTATCGATGCTGTTCAATTCTGGGAAAAATGCAATATTCGCAGCAGAGAAGAAGGCTGGGATGGCGAATTGAGCTACCTGAAAGAAATACTGGACACTCTCAGTCTGGATGGTGTCAGCAACGAACACCTTCGCGAATTAGGCAAAAAGCTTACCTACTATAAGGGAATTCCGGAATTTTTCCAGCAGTTTGAAACACGAGCGCTCAACAAAGAGCACCGGTACGCCGGCGTGAAAGTCGAATTCTACATCATCTCAAGCGGCATCAAAAGCATACTGGACGGCTCCATCATCCGCCCATACATGCGCGAAGTATTCGGCTGCGAGTTCAGTGAACAGGACGGGCGCATCAGCTTCCCGAAACGAGTCATATCGCATACCAGCAAAACTCAATACCTGTTCCGCATCAACAAGGGTATGCTTCATTACATTGAAGATGTGAATGACCACATGGACGGAGATTTACGGCCTATACCTTTCGAACACATGATTTACATCGGCGATGGGCCGACGGATGTTCCCTGTTTCACGGTAATGCGGCAACAGGGCGGACTAAGTGTGGCGGTATATAACCCGGATGACGAGTCGCGCCGCAGCTTCCAGAAATGCTATGCTCTCAAATCAACGCAGCACCGTGTAGACTTTTTTGCTCCGGCAGATTTCCGGGCGGGGAGTCACTTGTGCAACATCCTTGAGGAAACCGTACGCAATATGGCAGATTCCATCGTGCATACACAGCGGGTTCTACCACCCCCCGCCTCACGCGCTCCGAAGCATTAAAAGAGAATCCCCCGGGCCATGCAGCCCGGGGGATTCTCTTTTACTCAGAGTTGAATTCACATCAGCCCTTTGAAGGCTCGGAGACAGAAGACGCCTCCGTGCTCTTGCCCAGATAATCGGGCAGCTGCACGCCAACGCTCTGAGCCAGCTCATGCAGCGGCAGAGTCCCGGTGACCAGATTCTGAACAAAACCGCCCACAGAACCACTCTTAGTATCACCACCGCCCATAACCACAACCTTATCAAAGGAAAGATTACGAATGGCACTAGCCTGCGTTTCCACAATCTTGGGTAACTGCTCAGTAACCAGCAGACCAGAAGCAGCACGGGCATCACCAGCTGCGGCCACAATATCGCGGAAACCAGATGCCTTAGCCTCCAGCGCGGCCTGAATAGCGGCAGCGTTACCACGACCTACCAACTCCAGACCTTCACCTTCTGCTTTCTTCTTAAGGAGCAAGGCATCAGCCTCACCCTTTGCCAGTTTGGTGGCAGCAAGACCCTCTGCTTCTTTTTCAATTACCAGAGCATCAGCCTTACCCTGCTGTTCCTTCACCATGACGGATGCCACGGCCTCTGCCGCGATTTCCTGCTTACGCTTCAGGATTTCAGCCTTCACGATTTCATTGGCTGTCTGGGTTGCGCGCTCCAGTTCGGCACGCTTCATCTCAGCCTCACGATTTGCGATATAACCGGCGGCCTCTGCCTGGGCAGCCTGTTCCTTCTCTGCCACCAGGGCAATTCTCGCGGCTTCAGCCTGGCGCACTTTCAAACGAGCATTGGAATCTGCAACCTTCATGGCAGCCTCATTGTTACCCTCTACAGCAGCAGCATTGGCCATGGCAACCTGCACCGTCTGGTCGCGCAGGGCTTCAGCCTTGCCGATTTCGCCACGGCGAGTCTCCTCTGCCACTTTAATCATAGCATCATTGATAGCGCGGGCTGCGGCCTCCTGACCAAGAGCGGCAATGTAGCCGGATGCATCACGGATATCAGTAATATTGGCATTAATAAGATACAACCCGACCTTGTGCAATTCCACATCGACACCACCGGTAATTCCCTTGATAAGCTTCTCACGGTCTGCATTGATTTCCTCAATGGTAAGAGAAGCAATCACCACACGCATCTGCCCCATGATGATTTCGGATGCAAGGTCGCGGATATCCTGACGAGTGCGTCCCAACAAGCGACTGGCAGCATTCTGCATAATCTCAGGCTGAGTGGATATACCCACGATGAATGAAGAAGGCACATCAACACGAATATTCTGGCTGGAAAGAGCACCTTTCAAAGGCACGTCGATATTGATGGGGTTCAAATCCATGAACGCATAGCTCTGCACGACGGGCAAAATAAAGGTTGCACCGCCATGAATACACTTGGCCGACCGACCGGCTCCCACGTTACCGTAAACAATGAGAATCTTATCAGAAGGGCACATTTTATACCGGCTGAACAGCCAGATAACTGTACCCAGCAGAAACGCCACCAGAATGATGATGGCCACTATATTACTAGCTGCTACTTCAGAGGCAGCAATCAGCATTGTATTTTCAGTCATAGTTTGGTATTCGGGATTGTTTTGTTATTGAGAAATGGGTTTTACAGTGACAACACCTGTCGCAGAAGCAGTCACAATAATCCGGGTACCGGCAGGGAGATTCTCACTTCCTTGCTGAATGGCAGCAACCGTCATGAGCTGGTTCGGATGCGCAATCTGAGCCTGACCTCCCGGCTCGCCATGCGGCGGGATACTCACATACACCGTTCCACACATACCGACAAGACTTTCCGGGGCAATGTTACCATCCGAGCGCAAACCATATATCATGCGGATAAGCAACGCCACCAGCAAAAACATGCACACGCCCACACCCACGCCTACACCGCAGGAGCACCATACATTCCCTGCAATCTGCTGACAAATGTACCCACCCCAGCCAAAGCCAAGGAAAAAGCCCACAACAGCCCGGAATGAGAACATTCCTGTATCTGCCCCCTCTCCTGCTGCGGCATCCATATCTCCCCCTCCATCAAAATCAGTAAAGAAAGAGACAACAAACATAAGAGCAGCCAGCAAAGTAGCCGCCCAGGCAATCGTGCAGAAAATGGCGCGAGCTGAGTCAAATCCAGGCATCAGTTCCATAATGCCACCAGTTTATCATAGTTACGGCAAGCATCAAGTACAAAATCAGCCAGTTACCTTAAAGTTTTTTACTTTTAGTCTTGCAAATACATGAATTAGTGATATTATCCCCCTTACCTTGTAGGTCGATTTGCCGCAGCCACGAAAAATCAACCATTAACACAAGATTACAACAATGAGCGAAATCAACGTCAACGACTTCAAGACGAACGAGAAAGACACCGGCTCCACCGGTTTCCAGGTTGCAGTGCTTACCAAGCGCATTGCCCACCTTACGCAGCACCTCATCGCTAACAAGCACGACCACGCTTCCCGCCGCGGTCTGCTCATGATGGTGGCCCGCCGCCGTAAGCTTCTGGATTATGCCAAGCGCACAAACCCGGATCTGTACAAGGATCTGCTGGTGCGTCTTTCCCTCCGCCACTAATCAAGGTGCGCGCGAGGGCTTCTCAAGAAGCGCACGCTTAACTACAAAACCGCCGCAGAGAGGTCGATCTCTGCGGCGGTTTTACTTATACCAGATAAAGCTTAATTTTCTACAGGACGAATCCTGTTTTCATGTTCCTGAATAACCAACGGTACATAACGCTGGCGAAGCATCCAGGGGATTATCAAGCCCTTCTCGCGAGCAATACAGTAGAACAGCTTAATCATTGCTATCACGACGTATGTGTTAAAGAACTTAACGATAGTGCCCTCCGAAATATAAAACAAAGACGGAGCACCAGCATACGACAAAGTCATGAACATGGCGGGTAAAAATAAAGTCGTACCTCTCAGCGCACGGCAAACTCTTACCATCAGGCAGAAGGCAAGAATATACATAGCAGTCACCATAACCAGCCCCACTATACCCAGACGGTGAACTGTTGTAATAGCGCCATTGTGCCAGGTACCGGTATTCGCAAAGAAATCCTGGTCACCATACACAGCAGTCTGTCGCATTATAGCAATTGTCTCACGACGAAGATAGCTGACGGACTGACCGAATCCATCACCCCAGACATAATCATGGATATACTTTGTACGAGGGTCTAGCGCCCATTTCCACATTTCCACACGCCATTCACTGGAATGCTTCGCCCCCTCCTCCACCTCTCGCGAAATTTTAATCCCGGGAGCCACGCTGAGGCAACGCTGCATACCAAGTGGAAACTTCTCCACAATTCCCTCTGAACTCAAATAAACCAACCCACCATATACAAACAATCCAAGAAGAGTCAGACACCAGAGTTCTCGCTTAATGAACGCAAGCGTCGTTATAATGAAAGTATGACACATCAGCTGTTCTCGCCAGCCTGATATCAGAATACAGCAAAATGAAATCATGCATCCCATAAACAGGAATGGAGAAGTAATAACTCGAGACATCGGGTTCATTCCATACAGAATATATATTCCATATAACCCCAATTTCACAAACATGCCGAAGCGAGTCGTTGTCGCAGCCTCGGCCAGTTCGGTCACGTCCACACTACCGCGAACACCAGCCAGCTGCAACAGAATCGATAAGATACACATACCCAGCGTAAGTCGCACCACCCAGCGAGCTACGTTATCAAACTGCTCATGCGTAAACGGAATGCAACTGACTGCCAGATAAAAAAGAGTGGCCACCAAGCACCAACCATATTCCTTACCGCCTATATACTCAGCATCATAACCAAATATCGCCATGGAGACAGGATGCTGAATGTAAGAATAAATCATGTACAAAAAAATGCACAAAACCACAGCATCCAGCGCCAGTAAGCCACGCCACTTGAACTTGACGTAACCCATCCCCCACATGACAAACCAATAAGCCAGCACACCCGTGCCAACCAGGAAAGAAACCGGCAATGCGCCTATCTTACCTGGCAAAGGCAATAATTCCATTGCAGGCGGGACAAGGAATATCAGAACCCAGCAACGGGGTCCGATCCACAGCATAAAGCTACCGACAACCAAGGCAATAAGTATCCCCATTGCGCTCGTATGGTTTTCGGCCGATTCTACACCTATCACCACACACACAACAACAAGAATGATACTGATAAGCACATTCCTGACTATTGAGCCTGGCATATTAAAAAGATTTTTTATAAATAAAAACGGTCGCATGCCACATTTACCGGCATGCGACCGATTCTCAAATTAAAGAGCAGAAGGAATTTCCTTACCTAAATCAGACGCCTTGCGACCTTTACCATCGCCGGCAATGCGCTCCAGCAGCACATCGCGATACCCCATTCCACCCGGAATCATGGGCAGTACATGCACATCATAAGGCACCATCACGTCCAGCACATAAGCTTCCTTAGCCTCCAGCATCCGCTTAATGGCACCTGGCAAATCTGCCGGATCCACTACGCGCTCACACTTCACGCCAAAGCCAGCGCAAAGGACAGGGAAGTTCGGGTACAGGATTTCTTCCGTACGGTGGGTACGGTCATATTCATCTGCCGGGTCTGCGAGGAAAGTCTGAGCACGGTTCGAGTCGTATTTCAAATCTTCCCACTGCACCACCATACCCAGATGCTGGTTATCCAGAATAATGCACTTGATGGGCATTTTCTCAATGTGGATTGTACCCAGTTCCTGCACATTCATGAGGAATGAACCATCGCCATCAATATTGACAATCTGCTTTTCAGGATAGGCCATGCAGGCACCCATAGCAGCAGGAAGACCATAACCCATAGAGCCGAGGCCACCCGAAGTGGAAAGGCGGCGGGGATTCTGGAACTTGTAGAACTGCGCGGCAAACATCTGGTGCTGCCCTACGCCAGTACAAATGATGGCATCCTCATCCTTCAACTGATTGTAAAGCTCTTCAATTGCCTGCTGAGGTGCAATTTCACGCTCTTTCTTCTCATAGCAAAGAGGATACTGTTCCTTCCATGACTCTATAATACCGAACCACTCAGGACGATTGGAAACAGCATATTCCCGAGGAGCCATCCCCATTTCCTGCAATTTGGCATTCATGTATGCAAGAGCTTCCCCGGCATCAGAACGAATGGCAAAATCCACTTTCTTATTCTTATTAAGCTCAGCGGCATCATAATCGATATGAATAATGCGGGCATGCTCACAGAAAGTCCGGACTGCACCTGTGACACGGTCATCAAAACGTGCACCAATTGCAATCACCACATCAGCCTCATTCACTGTATTATTGGCATACACTGCACCGTGCATACCCAGCCAGCGCACAGAAAGAGGATGGTCTTCCGGCATCGCGCCTATACCCATCAGAGTCGTGGCTACCGGAATCTGAGTACGTTCTGCAAATTCGCGCAGCTGATCAGCAGCATTTGAAATAACAACACCGCCACCTGCATAAATTGCAGGACGCTTCGCCGCAAGGATAATGGGCAGCACCGCATCCAGAGCTTCCGTATTCAGAGGCACAGAGGGGGTGTATCCCGGCAGATCCATTTCCTCATCAAAATCCGGCACAAATTTACCTTCCTGGAAATTTTTCGGGATATCAATCACCACAGGACCGGGGCGTCCCGTGCGGGCTACATGGAAAGCCTCACGCACGATACGGGGAATATCCTCCAACTGCGTCACCAGATAACTGTGCTTCACAATAGGCGCAGTCATGCCGAATACATCCGTCTCCTGGAACGCGGAAGTACCAATAAGTCCGCTACCCACCTGGGCAGTAATCGCCACCATGGGCACAGAATCCAACATAGCATCTGCTATGGGCGTAATCATATTGGTGGCACCCGGACCAGAGGTGGACATGCAAACACCCACCTTACCTGTTACGCGGCCATACCCCTCAGCGGCAAACGCACCACCCTGCTCATGGCGCGGCAAAATTGTACGAATAGAAGGCTCATGACTCAAAGCCTGATGAATCGGCATACTGGCACCGCCCGGATAAGCAAATACTACATCCACACCCTCACGTACTAGGCTCTGCACGAGGGCTTCGGCCCCGGTCATCATTATACCCTCAGACTTGGACTTACATGTGGACTCGTTGTTCATGATTTTCTATGAGTTATATTTTCATCGCGGATTATATTATTCAGAATCCGCATACGGGCGGCATTATACCAAACACCTTTTCGATTGGAAAGCATATTTTTTGCCAGAAACACACCTTTATGCACCAGCATCAACTATTCGGATATATAATCCGAACCTCATTACCGCGATTAACCAGCATGGCTAATTCATTAAGGTCTTTCTGATTCATACGGAATCTGATAGTTCCCAGGCCTCCATAAGTCGCAACAAGAGACATACCATTCGACAGAATGACCGCTCTGTTTGACGACGCATACTGCGGAGACTTCTGAGGAACAACCTGAGCACCCAGATACCCTTCTCTTGCAGAGACTGAGCACGTTGCACTTTTCTGCCTGGATTGAGGAACACTATCCATACTCAGAATCGGATAAGCCGCCACAAGCTGCTGATCATCCCACACAGAAACCTCTTGCAGATGCGGGCGTATTTCCACGCGCAGGCGCATCGGAATCACCACGAGTTTCTGCCCTACTCGCAATGCTGAAGGCTGCACAATACCATTCAGCATCATAATCACATCCTGCGGGCATTTCTGCCTTGCGGCAATCCGGGCTATATTATCGCCCCGCTTCACTGTATAAACCGTAGCCCCAGGATGCATGCGAGACAAATAGCGTGGTATATTCACACGCCCGCATATCAAGCGGGCTTCGCGCCCTGCAACCCCCTCATCTGCGACAAACGGCTGCAGCAACAACACTGCTTCACCGCCCTTATTCTCAGCCATTAAACGGCGCGCCTGCTCAAGCTCATCCGGGCGGCGAGGCCACAAAGAATAATTATCTGATGCATGTGCGGGCAAAAGCAAACTAAATAAGCCCGCGACGGCGAAAATCAAAGACGTTAATTTCATGAGATTGCTGAATCATTTCCAACATAAAGAACAGGAGTGAAACCTCCCATGCATCATCAACTCCCGCAACGACAGCACGAAAAGGATCGCCGCTCGATAAGGCATCTTTCACCAGACGGTCTTCCAATTCCGGAGCAGCCTCATGCACCAATTCCTCATGCACATCCGAACGACCGAAACGGAAACCATATTCCAGCAAAGCGCGCAACCGGGCACCGTGCGACTCCATCCATTCAAAAAAGCGGGCAGCATCTGCACCAAAACCCTCAATTTCTATACCTCTCAAATCAGCAGGTCTCAATATACGAGGGCGGCTCGCCTCAACCCAACCACTTCTGATGCGGGTTACCCCGGCCTCGTCCATGGGTTCGGTTATCAGGCGAAAATTAAACCGGGTATCCCCAAATGAATCGATACGCCGGTCAGGAGCATACAGCACCCGGGTCTGGCGCATAGCATATTCTATTGTGCTACGATTCATGGGGATAGCAAAGGGCGGCTCCACCTTATCGGGAGGAACCGCCCGTTATCGAAAAAGTAACTGAGTTCAATCAGGCCTTGTTTGCTTCGATGTAAGCAACCACGTCAGCCACAGACTTAAGCTTTTCTGCGTCTTCGTCGGGCACTTCCACGGAGAACTTATCCTCAAAAGCCATCACGAGCTCTACGGTGTCAAGAGAGTCGGCACCAAGATCCTCGATGAATTTAGCATCAGAGGTCACTTTTTCGGGATCAACGCCAAGCTGAGTGGCGATGATTTCTTTTACCTGGGATTCAATATTGTCGGACATAAGAAGTGACAGATTTTTAGGTGCAATCATTCTAGCGCGTTCCTAGCGTTCTTGCAACAAAAAAAACTAAAGTATGCTCAATTTTTTAAACACGGAGCCGATAACCAGCAGCAAGAGCAATACCTTGAAGTGTATGAGCAGGCTCAACTTTGCATGACCGGCGCATGAATGTAGCCATCAATTCGGCATCTCCCCCCGTCAGAACAACATGCAGAGGCTCCCCCAATTCAGCTTCTATACCATCCAGCAAAGCATCAATCATACCGACATATCCGATTCGCACCCCGGATGCCATTGCCTCCTGGGTCGTTCTGCCTATCACCGGACAGTTTTTTTCCAAAGTTACACCGGCAGGCAACAAAGCTGTACGGAGATGTAACGACTCGGCAAATGTACGGCACCCGGGAATAATCACGCCGCCTGCAAAGCGAGGGCGGGAATGCTGCGGCACTACAACATCAAACGTAACGGCTGTCCCGAAATCAACCGCAACAGCCGGTAGAGAGGCATTCACAAGAAGCGCAAGAGCATTAGCAACGCGGTCTGCACCCAGGGTAGATATTCCAGGGTAAGAACTGAAATCTATCTCCTGCACATCTGCAGCAGAAACCAGTTTGATAGCATACCCAGCAAAAGCTGTTGAAATCACCTGGGCCGCAGCGGGCACAACAGAACAAAGAACCACACTATCAAATTGCCACCCCGCCACAACATCGCACACCCGTGCCACGCTCACCTCTGCAGTTGGCACTATGCGCAATTCCATAGCTTCTTCCCCCCTGCACAAAAGGAATTTTGTTCGCGTATTGGAATTATCAACTAACAAATATGATTCCGACATACTTACAATTGAAACTTCTTTTTAATGGCATCTGCAATCTTCCCCACTGCACCCACACGATTGGCATGCTTCATAGCAGTACAGCACAAACTCCAACCAAAGGCATTATGCTCTAGAAGCCCAGACAATGATAAAACCAGATGATTCGTGGATTCCACATGACAACCGGCAGAATCGCTTAACAGCAAATCCAGATTTCCGAGCTCCTGCCCAGGTAGAAGAAAATTCACAATCACCGGAACATTGCAGGCATAGCATTCAAACATTGTCGCAGCACCTGCCTTGCCTATATAAAAATGACTCTCAGCCAGTAATTCCGCCATATTCCGAGTGGAGCGCAACACCGTTAGCCGCCCGCTTGAACACGCCTCTGTAAAATGCGCCGCAATTCTGCCAGCTCTGTTTGCACCGATGACGGTCAACTTCAGCTGAGGAAAATTACTCAGCAAAGCATCAATATCATTTATAACCCCGGCAGTCTGACGATATGCTCCATACAACACGCGCAGGTCACAATGGGTAGGAGCTTGTCGAGCATCCGATTGGACAAAGGCCTTATGAACAGGAAAACCCGCAGCCGCAATCCTTTCCGGCGCCAGAGCATATCGCTCCATCATCATACGGCGAGACCCGGTATCAGGAACGATAACCAACGGAGCCTTCGTTTTCATCCAAGGCCGGCTGATTTCGCGGGCATCTGTCACCACTACAACGCAGGGCGGAACCTCCACCCCTTCATCGCGTAGTTTATCCAATATGTAGGCAAATAAGGGATAAGTACAAATAACGAGATGAGGATTGTATTCCTGCAATAAAACACGGGTATAATCTACCACGCGTGTGAAAAATGGTTGATTCACCAATCGAGCCCAATCGGCCGTATCGGTAAGTGCATACGTCACTCCCCACAGCCAGGGTGCACGCCGCACGCAGAACGAATAAAAACGCTGCGTGATTTTAAACCCCAGGGGTTGCGCCATCTCGCAAACATCCACCACGCGTGAATCCCAACCCTGATTATCGTAATATTCAGATAAAGCAGAAGCAGCGGAATGATGCCCCTGACCATACCCGACACTCAGAAGAAGCAACCGTTTTCTCTGCTCTCTTGCCATTACGAAAAATAAGCTCCGGCGCTATGGCCGGAGCTTTCGGTGAGAATTTTTTTAACTTACGGGCCTATCTTATCCGGGCGTCCCTCAAATGCCGGGCGTCGCGGTACAAAGATTGAATCACTAGGCATCAGTTTGATTCCCCGATCCCTCGCGCTGAAGTAATCATAGGTACGAGTCACTTTGCCTCGAGTCACCTGAATCTTACGTGAACCGAAATCAGTTATATCTCCACATTCAATCAATGCCTGAATCAGGGTCATACCTTCACGATAAGGCAGATTCTTCTTACTGCCGACGTACCCCGTTACCTGAACATAACGAGCGTCAATGGCAGATTCACCTTTCGGACCGACATTGGCCATCACGATAGGGTCAGAATAAATCTGCTGAGAAAGATAAAGAGAACGCAGCTTATTCTCAACCTGACGAGCCGTCAACCCGGAAACACTTACGCGACCGGAAAGATAAGGCATGGCAATGGTTCCATCTTCTCGACTAACGGCATAATCACCGCTGACGTTAGCTACATCTTCACTGGGAATATTCTTGAACTGAACAGTCACTGTGCCGCCCTTTGTGGCACGAGGTTCTGTCGCGGCATCCTGCGCAAACACCGGCAGCACAGCAAATGCCACGAAAAGCATCAATAAATATCTGAATAATTGATTCTTCATATTTTCTCTTAATACAAATCTTCTTCCTTAGTAGAAACCGGCTTCACTTGAGCAACAGTCTTTTCCTTACGTTCGGTCGGTTTAGGTTCCTTACGGTTCTCACCCTTGCTGTAGTAAGAATAATAAGTCGTATAGTACTGATACTGCGTATCACCACTGATATCAACATTATTCATCACAAGCCCCATAATCTGACCACCGGCGTTCTGAACCAGAGACTTCGTTCTAAGAAGCGCCTTGATTGGCATCTTTCGGGGCTGAAGCACAAGCAATGTAGCATCAGACTTACTCACGAGCAGAGAAGCATCGCTCACGCCCAGTACTGGGGGAGAGTCAATCAGGACAATATCAAAACGCTTGGAAACCTCATTAAGAAGATTCTGCATCCGATGTGAACCTATCAAGCCACTCGGGTCGACAGGAACCGGTCCGCTTGGCAGCATGTAAAGATTCTCATGACCTGTCTGGAACACAACATCCTTCAGTTCAACACCGCCGAGGAGATAAGATGACAAACCAACATCACTCTTCAACTCAGCATATCGAGCCAGACGCGGACGGCGAAGGTCTGCATCCATCATCAAGGTACTGTAACCAGCCTGAGCAAATACAAACGCAAGATTGCTGAGCGTTGTCGTCTTACCCTCACCTGCATTGGCTGAAACAACCGAAATGGTAGTGGCTTTATACAAATCCTTCTTCAACTCAATATTGGTTCGAAGAATACGATACGCCTCAGCATCGGGGCTATCGCCCCCCTGCAGGATGAGCAATCCGGCATCCTGCGGGATAACACCCAGCACAGGCAATCCAAGGCTACGCTCAGCATCCTCAAGAGTCTTGATAGATGTATCAAAGTAGTTACTGATGAACGCCACAACAATACCAGCAAGCAAGCCAATGACAGCACCTACGATAAGATTAAGTCTGTAATTCGGGCTGCTCGGCGCACCAGGCAGACCAGGCCGGCTATAAATCTCCAGGCTAGTACGCGGCGCCATCAAGCGCATCTTATCTGCGATATAATCATTCTCAAGCTTGTCGTAACGAGCTTTTTCTGCGGAATACTCCTGCAACGCATTCTTGACCTTCTGGTCCTCCAGGGTTTTATCACGCAGACGGTCGCGAGCTTCAACATAACGTTTCTCTACATCCTGAAGCTCAGATTTCTTGACATCCAACTGGTCAATCATGGCATCGCGCATCCCGACAAGTTCCTCGTACAGCTGTTCTCTTGTCGTTTTGTGCTGCTCATCCAGACGCAACACATTGGGGTGCCGCACTCCATATCCACTCAACAGCATCTGAGCACGGCTGTTCTCTTCTTCTGTATAGCGATTATTCAACTCACGCACCTTGGCAGAACAATACGACTCTGCAGTCAACAGCCCCGTACGCGTCACATAACTCAGCAACTCCGCATCTTTCAAATCCTGAAGCTTACTGATATGAACAGACATCTGTGCAATCTCTGTTTCCATCGAGAGCTTAGAATTATTAAGCTGCTGAAGCGTCTGTTCCTCGGCACCGGTAGACAGAGGAACACCATGCCCGCTATCACTCCACATACCCTGGATATACTTCCCCGAACGAATATACTGGCGCACTACGTCAGCTTTGCGTTCCAGTTCATCCTGGCGAGAACGCAATACTTCATAACGCTTATTGATAGCTTCATTGATGACACCATTTTCCTTTTCCTCGCGCAGTTCCTTATAGCAGTCCACCACAGCCTGGCACACCTGCTGTGCCACACGGGGATCATTCGTTGTCACAGATATATCAACCAGGTTCGTATTCTTTCGCGGCATCACCTTAATCATGCCCATCAGAATATTGGCAGCAGTCGTTTCATCCGCCTGCCATTCATTCGGCAAATCAAGTTTATTGGCCACCGCAATCAGATTCTGCTGCGATACCAGAATCTCAAATTGAGTCTGCATATATGCCGCACCGTCAGCCATCGCTGCGATAGGATTACCTTCACCACCCACTGCAACATTAATCAAGTCACGCGGCTGCTTGATTTCAAAAGTCATGCCACTCGTGTACTTAGGTGTCATCATCTTAGTAATGACAGCACTGCTGACAAACACGAGCAAAAACACCAAAACGATAAGCTTCCATCTGCTACGCAGCACTTGCATGTAGTCCTGGGCGTGCAAAATAGCTTCTGCTTGATTTGGCTTTGTTGAAACTGTTTCCATATTCGTTATATCTGTACTAAAAAACGAGGGGGATGCCAGACATCGCCCCCGTTGGAGATTACACATCTAGTTAAAAATTGTATGTCAACCCTGTTGAAACATTGTGGCGCGTATAACCATCGCTACCCTTCCGGTCGGTATCATACCATGTATACTGGTATGAAATATTGCCTGTCAAGTTCTCAGAGAAGCGGTAAGTCATGCCAACGTTCGGATTAATCGTCGTGTTTGTCTCATCTTCCAAACGGCCGGTACCCTTCGTGTACTGAGAACGCATGAGAGAAAGGCCAAAGCTGAAAGAAACATCCGGTGAAAGCACATAAGAACAATTCACGCCTACTCGCCACGTAAGGTCTGACAGGTAATTGGCACCCACACCACGGTACGTGTCCACATTTTCATTCGAAAGTGTCGCGTAAAGATTGGTACTCAGACCTTCTGCCACCTTGCGGTTATATCCCATATTAACCACTGGTGACAAAATATTTTCACCATTGATGAATTTGGACTGCAGACCCACACTACCACTGCAACTGGAAACAGGGTCAAGAGAACGGCTGAACCCCACCGTCATCGTCAGGTTATTTGAATCATACCCGGTGTTTCGCATATCATATCGATACGAGAAACTGGCGTTATAGCTCAACAACTCTGATGAACGATAAGTAAGCCCGGCAGAAGTATTAAGATACTGGCGGTCATCATTCTGGTACTCAGCCTCGCTGTACATGTTACCGCTATAGCTGGCGCTCACATTCCAGCTCAGACGAGCATCAATTGACTGATTATACGAATTACTGAACGTCCAGTTCAGGCAATCACCCTGACGGCGGGACGCCGATATACCCGATGCGTAATCCGGCTCCGGGCTATACGAAACTCGCAATGACGCGCTATACGTACTACGTGCCGAAAATGCGTGAACCAGGCTGGCAGAAAGACCGCAATCTGCCGTCATTGTCTGCCCGGAACTTACAGAGCCCGACAAGTAACGTGTCGCACCGAGATTAAAATTGTAAGAAATCTTATCTACTGATTCGTAATCGGCAAAGGATGCTCCGAAACCAGCATTGACATACATACTAGCCTCTTCAGATTCAGCCGATGAATTGGAGTTTGTATCATAACCCAGTCGGCCGTATACATTATACTTAGCAGCATGCGACTCAGGCAAACCCACTGTCGGAGCCATATCATACAAAGATATAGCTACCGCCTTTACTGCCAGCACACCGGAAAGCAGCAGTGTCTTATAAAAGCACGATTTCATACAATTCTCATTAACAACAGCAAACAATTAGTTGTTTGCGGAAGTTGGGGGCGGAGTGGGAGTCACCGTATACTCCGGAGCCTCAGGCGCAACGGGAGTAGAGGGCACGTATGCTTCATACACTTCAGCACTCACACCGTTACCAGCACCTCTCAGCTGAGCAGTGGAGCTACCAACAACCCCCTGCACCACAGCCGCTGCCACGGACTGAGTCTGCGGCATTGCGTAAAGCGAAGCAAGCAGCTGATAACCCTGCGTACTCACAGCGGATACATCATACGCACCGCCCTGATTCGCAGCAGCCTGCTGAACAAAAGAAGATTCAAGCGAAGGCACAGCCAGAAGCACAGAACGAAGCACCGCATACGTATCTGTTACACTCCAACTTTCGCGCTGCGAAATCACATCGTTAAAAATCTCCACAGCTTTAGCAGGTTGAGCCTTAACACTCTGATAAACCGCCATCGTCAGCTTATCAAGCGTTGCGCCGGACTTCACCAGAGCCAGCACCTCTGCAGGAGCGGCTGTTTCAGCAGCCACACTCACAGAACCAGCAAACATGCCAGCAATCAGAATCAACGAAAGAACCTTTTTCATATGCGTACACCTTTATTTTTTCAGGCTAAGCGGGTAGCGGGAATCGAACCCGCATGATCAGCTTGGAAGGCTGGAGCTTTACCATTAAGCTATACCCGCACTCTGCGCGTATGTTACCATATCCACCCCCCCTTATCAAGACTAATTTTTACATGCTATATTTTTTCCATTTTCTCTTGACACATTCAATTCTTCCAGCTAGAATACGCCGCGCACAGCATGCGGGCGTCGTTCAATGGTAGGACGCGTGCTTCCCAAGCATGAGACACGGGTTCGATTCCCGTCGCCCGTATCCCCCAAACGGCAGAACCCCCAGCGATTCTGCCGTTTTTTCTTACACAGTAAGGATATATGCTTGACAATCATACGCAAAACACTTAACTTTCCCTAAATATTTTTTCACACCTTAGATAATGAAATCCACCTCATATCGCCAGATGGAGCTGAATCCCCGCATAGCGGACGGGGAGATGCATTCTCCTGAACAAATGAGGCAACAAGTCGAACAGGCGCGTCAGCAGGCAGAATACTTTGATGCGCAGCGACGAGAACTGGAAGAGCACACCCAGAAAAAGCTTTTGTTCAATGAAAGGCTGAATGAGGTAGGGATGAAACTGCACAATGCCGTGCGTCGGATTGACAAGGAACTGCAATCCATGAACCGGGAGCAGGAAGAAATCATGCAGATAAACGAATGTCTGCGCCGCCACCTGCAGATACTCTCATCCATGCAGCCGCAGAACTGGAGCACGGAAGGCTTCAATGAACGGTTGCGCGAAGCCATGCCGAAGTTAGACCGAGCCACCAATGATTTTGAAGAAGCCTATTCCATGCCCACGCGGTACCGGCACACTGAAGTATTCCGGTACAAACCCGGCATAGAAAAACGCCGCGGAATAGACTGGGCAATCCTGAGAAACAAGATGGCCCGTGGTTTCTTTTTTCATCTCCCTCTTATTCTGACCGTACTTTTCATCTGGGGCATGTACGCCCTCATCTCTCAAAACTGAACCATGCACCAACACCCGACAACCTACGATCATCTTCGCGAGCTGGAGCAACGCCGCCGGTCGCGTCAACTCCATGCCACCCGCAGAACACACGATAATCGTTACCCGCCCAACACACTCGGGCCAAACGAAGATACATTACTCTCCCGGGAAGCTCAGAGAAAAAAGCGCAACCGGGTATCAGTACCCAAACCCCAGACACATCGGCACAGCACATTCCGGGGGCAATTTATCATTCTCATGATACTTGTCAGTAGTGTATGGGCAATGGCAAAGCTTATTATTCATCTTCTTTCAACCCCTTAATGCAATATGGAACAGAATAACCTCATCGATGTAGCCTACATTGCACGGTTAGCCAAACTGGAGATTACCGAAGAAGAGACCGCCCGTTTTTCGGAAGACCTCAACCAGGTGCTCAGCTACGTAGCCCAGCTGGATCAGTGGGACACCGCAGGAGTAGAACCGATGTACCACCCGCTTCCTGTCTACGATGCCATGCGCGAAGACACGCCCGGCACCAGCCTGAGCAATGAAGCAGCCCTGGCAAACGCCCCTGCGCAGGAAGACGGACAGTTCCGCGTTCCCAAAGTGGTAGAATCAGCACATTAATTTTCACAGCATCCCCTGAATATGCTCAACGGAAACATTTCACACTGGCGCCAGCAACTCACCAGCAGAGCCATCTCCCCCACCGAACTGGTGCAGGAAATCGCGCGTTCCATGGAAGAACGTAACCCCGGCATCAACGCCTGTCTCTCCTGGGACACTGACGCAGCCCTTGCAGCCGCAGCCAAGGCAGACCTCAGCAAACCGCTGGGCGGCATTCCCATTGCCGTAAAAGACAACATCGCCATACAGGGGCAGCCCACACGCTGCGCCTCGCGCATGCTGGAAAACTTTGTATCCCCGTACAACGCCACCGCCGTGGACAAGCTCACAGCGGCTGGTGCCATTCCCTTCGGCCGCACCAATATGGATGAATTCGCCATGGGCTCCTACGGCCAGAACTCAGCATTTGGTGAGACCCAGAACCCCGCAGCCCCGGGGCACGTCCCGGGCGGTTCCTCAAGCGGATCTGCCGCAGCAGTTGCCGGCGGCATGGCCATTGCCGCGCTGGGTTCAGACACGGGCGGCTCCATCCGCCAGCCCGCCTCACACTGCGGCGTAGTCGGCATCAAGCCCACATACGGCCGCGTATCCCGCTATGGCCTGGTAGCCTTTGCCTCCTCACTCGACCAGATTGGCCCCATCACTCAGAATGTGGAAGATGCGGCTACCATCCTGAATGCCATCTGCGGCCACGACACCAAGGACTCAACCTCATCCACCGTTGCTACAGAAGATTTCACAGCCGGCCTGGGCAAAGACATCAAAGGTCTGCGAATCGGTCTGCCGAAAGAATATCTCAGCAGCGGCAACAGCCCGGCAGTAGCAGCAGCCCTGCAGCAAGCCGTACAGAAACTCACCGGGCTTGGCGCTGAAATCGTTGAAATATCTCTCCCGCACGCAGAAGCCGTGGTAGCGGCGTACTACATCATCGCCTGCGCTGAAGCTTCGTCCAACCTTTCCAGGTTCGATGGCATCCGCTATGGATACCGCGCCGCCGGCACCAGCGGTCTGGATGATTTGTACAGCAAAACCCGCGAAGCCGGGTTCGGGCCGGAAGTAAAGCGCCGTATCATCCTGGGCACCTATGTGCTTTCAAGCGGTTTCTATGATGCGTACTACGCCAAGGCACAGAAAGTCCGCTCCCTGGTGGCGGGTGATTTCACAGCCGCCTTCAACCAAGTAGACCTCATACTCGGCCCCGTGGCTCCCACCAGTGCCCCGCGGCTCCACGATGACAGCATGACTCCGCTGCAGACCTACCTGGCCGACATCTACACCATTCCGGCCAACCTGGCTGGTCTGCCCGGCATCTCCATCCCCACACCGGTAGCGGCGGGTGAACATCCGGTAGGCATCCAGCTGCTGGCGCCTCATTTTGCAGAAACCCGGCTTCTTCAAGCGGCCTCAGCTCTTGAAAAAGCATTCAGCTGAATTCACGCTCCATGGAAGATACACCCGTCTACATCAGCATCGCCGGTTCAGACTGTTCTGCGGGTGCCGGGCTGCAGGCAGACCTTAAAACCGGTTTTGCGCTGGGCTGCTACCCCCTCACCGCTGTCACCTGCGTGGTAAGCGAAGTTCCCGGGCTCGTAGAAGATATCGTAGCGATGGAACCGGCATTTGTAGCTTCGCAAGTAGACATCTGCCTGCGCAGCTTCCCGGTGCGAGCCATCAAAACCGGCATGCTCTATTCCCCGGAAATCGTACGGGCGACAGTTGCAGCATTAAAAGATTTCACCGGGCCCATTGTGGTTGATCCGGTCATGATTGCCACAGCAGGAGAGGCACTCATTCTCCAGGAAGCCATCTCCGTATACGAAGAAGCACTCATTCCCCGCACCACCCTGCTCACCCCGAACGGTGACGAGCTGGCAAAACTGGCCGGCACCGCGCCCATTACCAGCGTGGAAGAGCTGGAAAATGCCGCCAATGCTCTGTGCGCCCGGTATGGGTGCGCTATTCTGGCCAAGGGCGGGCATGTAGGCGGCAGCACCTGCACCGATATACTGGTTCAGCCAGGCAAACCCACACTGCGCTGGAGCCACCCCCGGACAGAGGGTATCTCCACCCACGGCACCGGCTGCACCCTGTCCAGTGCCATCACCGCATTCCTCGCCAAAGGGCAACCGCTGGAGCAAGCGGTGGAAAACGGGCTGCTCTACATCACCAGAGCCATTGCCACATCACACAAACTGGGGCAACAGTTTGCAGTGAATCACAGCATCTGAATATCTGCGTCGATTTGAGCACGCAACTCCTCCACCGAAGCAAACTTCCGCTCCGGCCGCAGAAAACGGCGCAGCTCCACCAGCAACTCGCGGCCATATAAATCACCATTCCAATGGAGCAGGTGCGTTTCCAGCCGCACCACCTTGCGCTCCTCCTGAATCGTAGGCCGCAGCCCCAGATTGGCAATCCCCCGCTGCAGCTTGCCGTCCACCATAACGGCGACCTCATACACCCCGGCCGGTGGGAGCAAAGCCAGCGGGTGTACCTGCATATTCGCCGTCGGGAACCCCAGCTGGCGCGCCAGCTTCTGACCGGGTTCCACAACCCCGGCTATAGAGAACGCGTGCCCCAGCATCTGCCCGGCACTCACAAGGTCCCCGCCAAGCAACGCCTCACGAATCCGGGTAGAACAGATACGCTCACCCTCATATTCTGCCATGCTCTGCACACAGGCGCGCAGCCCCATAGTCTCTGCATATTTCTCAACAAAAGCAGCATCTCCCATACCACCCCGGCCAAAACGCCAGTTCTGCCCCACAGACACTCCAGCCATGGGGCATGCAGCCTGCAGAGCCGAGAAAAACTCCGCCGGACTCATCCCGGCAAGCTGGGGTGTAAACGGCAATTCCAGCAAGACATCCACCCCCAGGGATTCAATCAACGCCCGCTTCTGCGACGGAACCGGAGTAAGAAGCAGCGGCTGCCGCTGCGGAGCAAGCAATGCCAGCGGGTGCCGGGCGAAAGTCAGAACCCCGCGCAAAGCACCGGGCGAACCGGCCGATTCAATCACACGCCGGTGACCTCGGTGCACACCATCAAAAAAACCCATAGCCCAGTGAACCGGCTGGTTCAGGGGCATCAATTCATCGATGGAATGCAGAACTTTCATATCTCCTGACCGCGGTCTGCCAGTACCTTCTCAACAGGAAGCAGCCGCGCCAGCAACTCATCGCGACCAGCGGCTTTCAGAGTAGGCACATCCACTGCCTCCGCGATATCAAAATGCCCGCTGCGGATACGGCGAAGCGCCGTCAGATGCGCCCCACACCCCAGATACTGCCCGATATCGTGAGCATAAGTGCGAACATAAAACCCCTTGGTGCAGTGCACGCGGAAATCCACCTCAGCCGTATCCAGGTTGATGCGAGTAATCTCATAATCCAGCACAGCCACATGGCGGGCTTTGCGCTCCACCTCCTTACCTTTGCGGGCAAGCTTATAGCAAGGCACACCGTTAATCTTCACGGCAGAATACATAGGCGGCACCTGGTCAAACTCCCCATGAAAATGTTCAAACGCCGCGCGGATAGCCTCTTCCGTCACGCCGTCCACCGGTTTTTCAGCAACCACCTCACCATCGGCATCCTGGCTGTTTGTCTCCACCCCCAGCTTCATGGTGGCAGTGTACACCTTATCCTCGCACATCAGCAAATCCTGCATCTTGGTCGCCTTGCCAATCACCACAATCAACATACCCGTAGCCATCGGATCCAGCGTACCGCAGTGCCCCACTTTCTTCGTCTGCAGAATACGCCGACACAATGCCACAGCGTTGTGCGATGTAAATCCGGGGTCCTTGTCCACCAGGAGTACCCCGCTGGGTGCATCAGTACTCATGCCTGCAACTCCTTTCTGATAGTCTCCAGAACCTGTTCACGGCACACCTCCAGAGCCCCGCGCATACGAATCCCCGAGGCCATGGCATGTCCGCCACCGCCATGCAATGCCGCAATCTCCGCCACATTCAAAGCGGGGTCCTTACTGCGGAGCGACACGCGGATACGCCCATCCTCCAGGTCCTCAAAAATCACCGCAGCCTTCACTCCTTGCAGTACCCGCACCACATCCACCAGGTCCTTGCAATCCTCCAGAGTCACCCCGAGTTCAGCCTTACGCCCGGCTGGCATGGAATAATGAGCCAATCGGCCCTCGCACTCCACCACCATGTGATTTAACACTTCCCGCTGCATCAGCAACCCGGTGTAGGGCACTTCCTGATACACCCTGCGATTCACTTCCGCCACATTCACACCAGCCGCCAGCAGCTCACCAGCGGCATGCATCACCGCCGGAGTCGTACTACCATACTGGAAAGAGCCCGTATCCGTGCTGATTCCCACATAGAGCGCATTTGCAATCGCACTGCTCAGGGGCACCCCCCACTCCTTCAGCAGATTAAAGAGGACAAAGGCACAGGCAGCTGTCTCCGGCTCAATGATATTGATGTGTCCATAACGCGTATTGGAACCGTGATGGTCAATATTGACAATCAGAGGGAACCCGGTAAAAAGCGCCTGAGTTCCATCACCCAGCCGTTTCCAATCCCCGGAATCCACACAAATCAGCATCTCCAAATCGGAGGGAACCTGTGCCGGCAGCGGCTGAATCAACTCCGTACCCTCCAGAAAAGCGTATCGCTCCGGCACACCATCCTCACTCCACATATACACCTTCTTCCCCAGACTCTGCAAAGCCAGACCCAGGGCCAGAGTGGAGCCGATGGCATCGCCATCCGGCCGGAAATGAGACGTGACACCAATGGTGCCGCACTGCTGAATACGGGAATAAAGCTGCTCGTACATGTGGGGGATATAATAACCTGTTTACTCGTGCGGGTCAATCGCTTTATCTCCATGGCTTTGCCAGCAGCAGTGCCATCACCCGCGGAAAACGGCAGGAAAGGGCACAGCCCGCCCATGCCAGAAGAGGCAGCACACACAACGGCACCCATAGATTCCACCAGATATGCACCTTGCATCCACCATACAGCGGCGCCAGCATAAATGAGTGAGAAGCGTAAATAAACAGCATCCACCGCCCGCAGAATGACAGCTGAGGCCATACCCGCCCCAGCACAACACCGGCCAGCAGATACAGCAGCATATAAGCCAGAGCCGCCACCGGAAGGCTGCAATGGTGCCAGCCCACACCAGCCCCGCCAGCCCAGGCCGCCACCACCAACGGCTGAAACAACACCACCAGCGCCGCGCAACCCAGAATCCAGCCATTTTTCCACAAATAAGTCTCCAGTGACTCCAGTGAAAAACACCGCAGCGAGCACCCCAGCAGAAATACCCAGAAATAATCAAACCGCACACTCTCATGCTGCGCAGGTTCCACCGCATAACTGCCCAGCAGCGCCACCACCGCCAGCAGCCACGCATAGCGGGGCAACAGGCGCACAGCCAGCAGCACCACTGCAACCAGTTGATAGCAGACCAGCGTTTTCAGAAACCAGAGAGGCGTATTGTACGCCGCCACGCCCCAGCCGATGGCGCGTTGCCAGCTGAACTCAAAATCCGGGGCGAATACCGCCATAAGCCCCAGACTCAGCAAGGACCACAGACCCCAGGCCAGCGCCAGCCGACCGGTGCGCACCAGCGCCTGCCCGACCACCCGTGGCAGAAAATACCCGGCCAGCAGATAAAACAGGGCAATGCCACCCCCCACCGGCTTTCCAACCCAGTCCGGTGCTGCATCCGCGTGCAACCAGACAATAAAGAACATAGCCAGTGAACGGGCGCAATCCACCCAGTCAGCTCTGGGGGAAGAACTCATTTACTCACATTGCGCACCAGAGCACAGGTCAGCTCAATACAAGCCTCCAGGTCCCTGTCATCAAGAATACCATTGTGCGAATGAATGTAACGCACCGGCACACCAAACACAATCGCCGGGCAGCCGTACCAGTGGGGGTAGCTGGCAGCGGCATCCGTACCTCCAGTCCGGCGCACAGTCGGCTGGCAGGCAATACCTTCGTTTTCGGCCAGGCCCAGCACCATATCAGCCAGCTCAGGCGGTGTGATGTTGGTCGGGTCATACAAACGCACCTGCACCCCCTTACCCAGTACACCCTGCCGGCACACAGCACTCTGTCCGTAAGTATCATCGGCAGGCGGACCTTCCAGCACGATAGCCATATCCGGGGTCTGTTCCAGAGCCCGGGCACCGCGCGTACCGACCTCCTCCTGCACCGTACCGATAGCCTGCAGGGTACACTCCAGCTTTTCCCCGGCCAGCCGCCGCATCACCTCAATCATGCAATACACACCAGCGCGGTTATCAAAGGCCTTCCCCATCCAGCGGTGGGGCACCTCCAGTTCCTGCAGCTCCACATCCGGAGTCACGGCACAACCAATACGGATCCCGCAAGCCTGCACTTCTTCTGCAGAAGATGCACCGATATCAATAAACAAGGATTCGTTATCCATCACCTGCCGGCGCTGCGCTTCCGGGAGCAGGTGCGGGGGTCTTGTGCCTATCTGGCCGGGAATACGGCGACCATCGCGCGTATGAACCAGCACCCGCTGGCTTGGGAGCGTGTGGTTCCACCAACCGCCCAGCGGAACAATCAGCAACGAACCGCAAGGCGTAATACCCTGCACCATGAAACCGATTTCATCCATATGTGCCAGCAGCGCCACCACCGGCCCTTCCCCTGCCCCCTTCATCTGGCAGACAAGATTCCCTGCCACAGTCTCCGTAATATCGCAGACATCCTGCAATTCATCAGCAATCAACGCCCGCACGTCGGATTCAAAACCAGAAACTCCGGCAGCATTGCTGCAACGCTCAAGTAATTCTCTGTTCAGCATGGCTCTACTTTACACCGCAGCCCCCCACGGGTCAAGCAGATACAAAAAAACCCCACCGGAACCGATGGGGATATATTGCAGAAAAATCAATTTTCCGACTCCGGCAACTCCTCCGGTTGAGCCTCAGCTGCTGACTCCGCCGCCAGAATCTCCCGCTGGGCCAGCACCTCAAACACCGGGTAATTATCCTCAATTTCATCGATAATAGAAACCGGTGACCCCAGTTCCACAATATCAAACAACATGGTGGAAACCGCATGCGGCAGACGAATGCAACCATGAGACAAGCGTTTACCTGCCTCCACCTTACCTGTGTGCATCCCCACGCCATCAGAAGTCAGACGCATCCAGTTCGGCATGGAAGAGCCCTCAAAACGCCCACCTTCCGGCACTGCATCCTTGAAAGCATCTGCATTTCTATCAATGCACCTGCCGGCGGCATTATACATCCGGCCATAGCGGTTGGAAGCGTGCTCCTTTTTCTTCAGGCATACACGGAAATTTCCGAGCGGTGTGGGGTGCGTATCAGCCCCAGTGGAAACAGGCCAGTCGGCAGCGACCTGGTTATCCACATACAAACGCCCGCGCTGCTGATTCAGACAAATGATAATCTTATCCTTGCGCGTAGCCTTAGCCAGCAGGGCGTCATCCAGGTACACCTCCATCACCGTTGGATAATTCTTGCTACGCATCACAAACTGACGGTAGGGTGACATTTCCGGGCTTGCTGCGGACAGCCCGGGAGCAGACTGCGATGCACAGGAAGCCAGCACACCAGCCAGCGCCACCAATGCAGAACCGCGAAATACACGCATCATATTTTCAGAAATTATATTCATACACCTTATTTAATTTCAACCGGCGTTCCGACCGGCGTGTTATCAAAGAATATCTTGGCCATGCGCTTGGGAAGGCGTATACAACCGTGGCTTTCAGGAGCAGAAGTCACCACTCCTTCATGCATCCAGATACCGCCCCAGGTCAGCTGCATGCCGTGAGTCATGGGAGCGCCCTTGTAAATACCACCAGGAGGCATCGGCTCACCCTTGGTATAATTGGCAATCAACGTATTACCGGCTTCATCCACCACACTGCCGTAAGTCGAGGAAATGTGATCCTCATCCTTGGCGATAATAGGGAACACCCCCTTGGGAGTATCCTTTCCTGCCTTACCGGAAGAAATCGTACTCCAACCCACGCGACGCCCGGCAATATAGTAATGAGCCTGCTGCAGCTCCGTATCAATCACAATACGGCGGGGACCATCCAGCCCGGCCGGCACATCCCACTGCCCGGTGCTGACCGATTCGGTCACATCCACCTTGATTTTCGGACGCGCAAAAGCATATCCGGTTGCCATCTGTGCCAGATCATTGGGCGACTTTACACAGGAAGTCACAGCAAAGGTTGCTGCGGCAAGCATGAAATAGAATCGTTTCATATCAGACATGAATAGGTACGGAACTACGCCCCGTTGATCGGGTACGCATGGAGTTTTCGCATTTATGCACGCATAAATCACTTTTGTCAAGCTCATTCCGATACCGACTTGTCTTTTTCTGAATAAACAACACAGGTACCACTTGCCATAAAGGCAGCTGCATGTTAGCATTGAGCCCATGAAACTGGCGCTGGCCCCCATGCAGGATGTAACAGATCTGGCTTTCATGCGCACCCTGCAGCGCATCGGCTCACTGCCGGATGTATTCATCACGGCCTACTTCCGCAGCACTACCACCACCTGCGCCATGGCAGAGCACAACCTGCGCTGTATCGATGAAAATGAAACCGGCGTCCCTATCCTGGCACAACTGGCAGGAAGCGATGCCCCCGCCCTCAGGCGGGATGCCGAAATGCTTCTCCAACGCGCCGGGGTTGCCGGCATCAACCTGAACGCGGGCTGTCCCTCCCCCTTGGTCAATCGCCACGGTGCCGGGGCCGGGCTGCTGCGGGATTTACCACGCATGGCCGGCATTCTGAGCGAACTGCGCCAGTGCGTTCCAGCGGGGCTCTTCAGTGTCAAATGCCGGCTGGGCTGGGAAGATGCTGCCGCAGAATTCCCCCGTATTCTGGATATACTGGCAACCACCGGACCGGATGAGGTGGGGATTCACGCCCGCACCCGCCGCCAGCTGTACGGTGGGCAGCCCGATTTCAGTTACATCCGCCAGGCGGTGAACACCCTCAGCTGCCCGGTACTCGCCAATGGCGATATCATCACTGCCGGACAAGCCGGGCAATGCCTCGCACACACCGGTGCAGCCGGGCTCATGCTGGGCCGCGGCGCCGTGCGCAACCCCTACCTTTTCCGACAGCTGCGCGGCGGCCCGGCCCCCTCCAGGCAGGAAATGCGGCAGTACTACGCCATCCTCATTGAAGAAACCGGCCGGATTCTGATACACAAGCGTACCGAAAAAGGCCACTGCAACCGCATGAAAAAATACCTGGCCTTCTGCTACCCGGATTTCACAACCGAACAGGAACACCAACTGCGCCGCTGCACCTCCATCGACGAAATGCGCCGGATTCTGGAGCATGGCGAAGATTAGACTTCCCCGCGGGCTTAACTTCGTGTAAAATATGCCTGTTATGTTACAGGCAGGTATCGTAGGTCTTCCGAACGTAGGCAAATCCACCCTTTTCAATGCAGTCACCCGCTCCCGCAAGGCAGAGGCGGCCAACTATCCGTTCTGCACCATCGACCCCAACGTGGGCATGGTCGAAGTGCCGGATAAGCGCCTCGCAGTCCTGGCTGAAATGAGCAAGACTGAAAAGATAGTACCCGCAGCCATCGAGTTCGTTGATATTGCCGGTCTCGTCAAAGGCGCTGCAGAAGGTGCCGGCCTGGGCAACAAGTTCCTTTCCAACATCCGTGAGACAGATGCCATCGTTCAGGTGGTGCGCTGCTTTGAGAACGACGATATCATCCACGAGCTGGGCTCCGTTGACCCCGTACGCGATATCGAAATCATCAACGCTGAACTTATCCTGGCTGACCTGGCAGCCATGGAAAAACGCAAGGAAAGCCGCATCAAGAAGGCACGCGGCGGTGATAAGGAAGCCAAGGCTGAAGTAGCTCTCATTGAGAAACTGCTCCCGCATCTGGATGCCGGCAACCCCGCCATCACCCTGGAGCTCAGCGAGGAAGAGCGCAAGCTTCTGCGCAGCTTCTTCCTGCTTTCCGACAAGAAGAGTATCTTCGCCTGCAATGTGAGCGAAGAAGAACTGGCCGATGCTGTGAAAGACCCGGATTCCCACCCCTACGTTTCCGCGGTCCGCAAATATGTAGCCGAACACCACAACGCAGAAGCCATCGTCATCTCCGCCCGCATCGAGGAGGAGCTCTCTGAGCTCGACCCAGCCGAGGCCCGCGAATACCTCAACGATATCGGCGTCGAGGACTCCGGCGTGAGCGACCTCATACGCGCGGTGTATCACCTGCTCGGGCTGCGAACCTACCTCACCACCGGTGTCAAGGAAACCAGAGCCTGGACCATCCACGCCGGCGACAAAGCCCCCCGCGCGGCCGGTGTCATCCACACTGACTTCGAGCGCGGCTTCATTGCCGCCCAGGTCGTTTCTTACGAGGATCTGGTTGCCTGCGGTTCCATGGCCAAAGCGAAGGAACAGGCCAAACTCCGCATCGAAGGCAAAGAATACGTCGTGCAGGATGGCGATGTCGTTGAATTCCGCTTCAACGTTTCCAAGTAAACAGAAACCAGCCACGTTTCCTTTTCACAGCAGCTGCCGCCGGCAGCTGCTGTTTATTTATTCTACAAACACCCCAGCTCTTTGAAAGCAGTCTCCTTGGAAACGGTACAAAAAAAATCAGACCGGGACATCAACGTCCTGGTCTGATTTCATTGTTTTTTCTACAAAAACTTACTTTTTATTCTTGTGAAGAACACCGGCATTCTCGTAGTGGAAGTATGTTCTCAACGCCGGCTTCTCTTCAGGCTCAGCGTCGTCGGTAATATCCTTATCTTCATCATCTTCGTCCTCCTGACCATCAAAATCAGTGATTTCACCGGTCAGCAGATCAACACGCTTGCTGAGCGTGGCATTGGTATCATTACCAGTCCAGATATCAAGATACCCGGTTCTTGTCATGTAACCCGTACCCTGTGCATTCGGGCCAAAGTGCATCTCCATCGTGCAATCGGACGATACACTGAAAATAGCATTGGGGTAATTCACAGGAAGACCGAACCAGGGACCGGCATCACGAACATCATTCTTCCCGGCAACACTAATGGAGCCTTTGATGATAGGCTCAGCGCCGGGCGTATACTCTGTCACAAGGAAGCTGCCGCGTGCAATATCACCACCAAAGCGGTACTGTATTTCAAAATAGTTACCAGAAACCTTGGAGAATGTCAATTCATGCTCAGGTGAGGTTATCGTGCGCAGCCACACACCTTCGAGATTCACCATCGTATCATTACCGCCAGCGCCACCGCCGCCGCAGGAAGCCAGAGTAAAACCGGTCACCATGCCACAAAGAGCCAGGAGAGGAAGAAAAATCTTTTTCATATGCCGTAAATTGGTAAAAGGGATAATTAGCCTTACTAGGGTCGTAGTTTAGCATACGAATAGTGGAAAGCAAGAAAAAAGTTGGACTGTTTCGTGATGAATACGCATTTTCTTGATAAAAAAACTCCCGTTCCATAAACCGGAGCGGGAGTTTTTTCATAAGAGACACATTTCACAATCTGTGGCGGAAATCATCCGTGGGTTTCAACGCCGCCACAAAGGCCACGAGAAGGTCGATGCAGCTCTGCACATCCCGCATATCAGCCGTTTCCACCGGGCTGTGCATGTAGCGCAACGGCAGCGAGAAACAAGTGGCCGGCACACCACTGCGAGAGCGGTATACCTGGTCCGTATTCGTACCGGTGGAACGGCCGGAAGTTTCACGCTGCATAGGAATTTCCTGCTCAAAGGAAAGCAGCTCCAGGCGGGCATTGATATTCGGGTGGCACACAGGGCCATAGCTCAGGCAACCACCCTGCCCCAGGCGAACATCACCATAACGACCCTTATCCAGGCCGGGAGAATCTGTGGCATGGGTCACATCCAGGCAGATGGCAGCATCCGGCTTCAGGCGGAACGCCAGCATACCGGCACCCACACAGCCGATTTCCTCCTGCACAGAGTTAGCAAACACCACATTCCAGGCGGGCTTGATTCCTTTTTCCGCCAGGGTACGGGCCACTTCTGCCAGAATAAAGCCGCACAAGCGGTCATCCAGCGCGCGGCAGACCAGGCGGCGGCCATCATTAATCATAAGCGGGCCATCGCAATACACGCCCACAGAACCCACGCGCAGGCCCAGGGCCTCCACCTCCTCGCGGGAGTCGCAGCCGAAATCCACGTAGAGCTCGTGCAGCTTGGGGGCCTTCTCATCTGCCGCGCCGCCGCGCAGGTGTATGGCGGTATTTCCGGTGATACCGATTACCTCGCCATCTGTCCCCAGAAAGCGTACGCGGCGCCCGCGGGCAATAGCCACATCGCTGCCGCCCACACGCTCCACCCGGGCAAAGCCGTTATCATCTATATAGCGGATGGAAAAGCCGATTTCATCAGCATGAGCATCAAGCATCAGCGTGGGAGCATTCTCCCCTGCCGCACGCAGCAAAGCCCAGGTAGAACCGTAAGCATCACACTGAACTTCATCCGTATACGGTCTGATGTATTCGGCCCACAGACGCTGGGCATCCATTTCCAGTCCCGTGGGAGCCGGTGTTTCCAGATATTCGCTCAGGAATTCAGCAGATTGTTCGTTCATGATATAAAGTGGCTCCCCAATGAGGGGAGCCGGGGTTAATGTAATTCTTTATTTTTTTTATCGCTTACATGTTAGCGTAACCGATATCGCTGCGGCGCTGTGAGCCGGCGAAATCAACCTTGGCAGCCTCTGCATGAGCCATAGTACGAGCCGCATCCAGGGTATCTCCCTGTGCGACAATAGCCAGCACACGACCACCGGCAGTCACCCAGCCCTCCGGGGTCAGTTTCGTACCGCAATGGAACACGCGGGCACCGCAATCCTCCAGCCCGGAGATAAGATCACCGCTGTGAGAACTGGCGGGATAACCGGCACTGGCCAGGATGCAGCAGATACTCCAACCCTCGCTGAAGGAAATGAGCTCAGGAGTGAACTCGCCCTTGGCACCATTCAGGCAGAATGTAGCCAGGTCCCCCTGCAGCAGGGGCATCACCGCCTCGCACTCAGGGTCACCGAAGCGGCAGTTGTACTCAATCACCTTGGGGCCCTGCGGGGTCAGCATGAGCCCGAAATACAGGAAACCGCGGTAAGGCAGACCATCTGCCTGCAAACCACGCACGGTAGGAGCCACGATTGTTTCCTCAATGGTCTTGATAAGTTCCGGAGAAGCCAGCTGGCGGGAAGCCACAGCCCCCATACCACCGGTATTCGGGCCGGCATCACCTACCTCCAGACGCTTGTAGTCACGAGCCGGGCAAAGAATAAGATACTTATCATCGCAAATGGCACCGAAGATGGAAATTTCCGGACCGGTCAGGAATTCCTCCACCAGCAGACGCCCCTCACCGAAACGCTTCTGAATGAAGACCTCATTCAGGAACTCCTCAGCAGAAGCAGCATCCGGGCACACGGCCACACCCTTACCGGCAGCCAGACCATCAAACTTCAGAACCGTGGGGTACTGACCATTGATGGCTGCCACAGCTTCGTCATAGCTCTCCACGGCTGTAGCCATACCAGTGGGAATCTGATGGCGCAGCAGGAAATTCTTGGCAAACTCCTTGGAAGCTTCCAGCTGGGCGCTCTCTTTCTGCGGTCCCCAGCAGGGAATACCGGCAGCAGCGCAACGATTGGCCAGGCCTTCTTCCTTCACCAGATAACTCTCCTCACCGGCTACGCAAAGGTCTATCTTGTTATCCACCATCCACTGAATCAGCGCATCGAATCCATCTGCCTCGATACGCGTGGCAGTCTGGCAGATAGCATCGCTGCCCGGGAATGTAAAGAGCTCGGGTTTGCACGGGCTGGCAGCCAGGGTCTCTACAAGAGCCTGCTCGCGCCCACCTTTTCCTATGACGGCTATTTTCATGCTGGAGTCATTCTACCACAATTACCCGAGTGGAGCAAGGGCAAATAAAACTCCATTGTTCCAATACACACATATCCCAAAGATTTTGTAGAGAATAGAAATATCAGCAACATTTTGGAAGAAGCCCCCCTCTGCGCAATAAATTGGAATTTGCCGCGCCAACGGTGAGCGGAAACTTGAGCCCGCAAGGGCGACAGAATCATAGCCCAGCGTGGAGCCGCCACGCGGCGGAACGCTGGGTTTGAAATAAAACATAACCGGAACCCCGACCAACGTGGAGGGGTGGCAGGGAAGCGCAGCTAAAACACTAAGCCGAAGCTTCTGCCACCCACTCCGCTACGCTCCGGGGTTCTGATATGTTTTTCATTTTACCCTGGGTTCCGCTGCTGACAAGTCGGAGGCCAAGCGGTCTTAGGAAGACAACACTTGAAACCAACTCCTTGGCTCACAGAACGACATGGCTACGATCCGACTTCGCTGGGTAAAATGAAAAACATATCAGAACCCCGGAGCGTAGCGGAGTGGGTGGCAGAAGCTTCGGCTTAGCGTTTTAGCTGCGCTTCCCTGCCACCCCTCCACGTTGGTCGGGGTTCCGGTTATGTTTTATTCCAAACCCAGCGTTCCGCCGCGTGGCGGCTCCACGCTGGGCTATTATTATGCCGCCCTGTCGGGCTCAATAGACGCTCGCTGACGCTCGCAAACTAATCGACAAAGTCTAATTTGTCAAGCAGATAGAGGCTTCTTCCAAAATGTTGCTGATATTTCTATAGCTTACCAAATCTTTGGGACACGTGTGTATTTTCTTAATCATTGTAAATTATATACTTGACATCCTAGACGGGCGGGGTAACATTATATCAGTCAGTTAATTTTTTCTCTTTCATGAAACTACACTTACCCACCTCTCTCTTTCGCCAGATTATGCTCATCATGTGCGCCGTTCCTGCTTTTGGAGCAGGAATGACCATGCCAGGCAGCATCACAACACCAGAGGGGTACACCATTGTCAACGTATCCTCTGCCAGCGATTTAAGCAACTATGCCGCAACTGGAAATGTTGCATTAAAAATTGCCGCAGAAGAAAACGGCGTCGTCATGGACGGTCTCAGTTCCTCTCTGAAAACCGGCAATAACAACTGGTATATCACCAGCGCAGATGCCAGCAACCTCTCCTCTCTCTCCATCACCAACGCGACAACACGCCCCTTCTCCAGTGGCTCACTCACGGTTGAAAACCTGGAATCCCTGACTGCCACCGGAATCACGTTCACAACATACAGCGATTACAACGGCGGCGCATTCAGCTACATGAATGGGACCAACGTATTCAACAACAACGGAACCCTCTACTTTGCCGACAACTCACGCTACTACAGCACCCGCGGCAATGGCGGTGTCTTCCTTGTTTCCAACACCGCTTCACTCACCTTCAGCAACAACAACGATATCACCTTTGACAACAATACCGCCAGTTCTCCCAAAACTGACACCAGCGGTGGTGCCATCTATGGAAAGCGCGGGGCGAAGGTATCATTTGAAGATAACAAGAACCTGAGTTTTACCGGCAACAAGGTATTCACCGTCCCCGGGTCAAATGCTTATGACACAGCCTATGCACCGAAGGGCGGCGCCATTTACATTGGCGGCAGCGAACTGGGCGGCAGTGTGACCGATGGTGAAGGATACATTTCCATAACCGGCCATGATGATGTTCTGTTCCAGGGAAATATCGCTGAAGCAGACTTAGAAAATCAGGCTGCATACAACGCATACGGCGGTGCAATATACGCTGGCAATGGAGCTGGTATCAATATCAGCAACAACAAAAAACTGACGCTCGAAGCAAACAAGGCCCGCTCCGCCACCCGTGGCACCAACACCACATACAGCGGGCTGGGAGCCATGGGCGGAGCTCTTGCCGCAGGAGATGGCGCAACAGTACAACTGAACAATAATCAACAGCTGTCCATCCAGAACAACGAAGCGTTCTCAGGCAGCGAATCAGCAGCATCCGGCAAAGCGCAAGGCGGTGCCATCTACCTTGGCAAAGACGGCGTTATGGAGCTGAACAACAATGGCACACTTGATATCACCGGAAATACAGCCATTTCTCAGTCCCCTAAATCCGGCTCCTACAGCTCTGCTTATGGTGGTGCCATGTACGGTGGAGAAAACAGCATTATCTCCCTGAACGAAAATGCAACGCTGAATATTCAGAACAATAAAGCCTGTTCAAAACAGGATAATGCCTATGGTGGTGCCATCAGCGGCGGTACTATCAACATAACCGGAAATACCAATGTGACTATTTCCGGCAACCTGGCAGAAAGCGTTAAAGGTCAAAGCTGGGGAGGTGCCATACACGGCAAAAATGTCAACATTTCCAATAACGGCAGCGTACTGATTGAAAACAATGCCGAAATTGACACAAACGGAACGAGAATGCTGGCCATACAGGCTGAAGAATTGCTGAACCTTTCAGCCGGAGCGAACCAGACCATTCGAGTGCACGATGCCGTCAAGGCTCTCGGCTCAGTACAAATTAATACAACACAGGACAACAGCGGCAAGGTCATTTTTGATGCAAGCAAGGTCGCTTCCAATCTGGAAACGCTCCTCGACAGACCGGCCACAGCAGTGGAAATACGCACCTCCTCCACCAGCTTATTCGGTGAAACCACACAAAAAGGCGGCACCCTGCAAGTCGAAAATGGAGCCAGGCTTCTTGCCAACTCATATAGCTTCGATACAAGCACCGGCACCCAGGCGGAGCTGATTCTGCAATCCGGTAAATTCCGAGCCGAAACACTTACAGCAGATAGTGGAAGCACCCTGGCCTTCAGCGGTGATTCCTACGCCCTGCTCAAAGAATCAACACTTGGAAATTCTACAACGCTACACTTTGCACCGACAGAAGAAAGCAGCATACGACTGGCCGGTAATATCACAGCCGGAGAACTCACTATCTCCATCGACTCCAGCAATTTGAACAAAGGCAAAAGCTATTGTCTGTTCACGCTGGCCGCCGGCAGTTCCCTGCCATGGGATGAATCCAAGGTAACGCTGGAGGGCGTATCCGCAGAAGATGCCCGGCTGGTCTGGAACAAAGGCAGCCTGTATCTGGATTACGGTGTGACAACCGGAGGCACTCAGGAAAGCATACTGATGAAGGACGGATATATACAGTCTGAAGAATACCGCGAAGTAAACCAGCAGACAGTTTCCCAGCTGAACACCACAGAGGGCTCACAGAAATTCGTCCTGACCGAAAATGTCACCATAGACAACCTGGATCTCGCCTACGATGCCCTCATCGGGCACTACGAGCTGACCTCCGCCGATGCCGCAGCCCCGGTTAATCTGACGATACAGAACCTGCAGTCTGCCAGCATGGGCAGCCGCAGCGCCGCCTCTGACATCCTGATTCACCACCTGGACCAGGTACAATTCCTGAACAACCAGGCAACAGAATCCTCATGCTCCATATACCTGTATTCCGGAAGCACAGCAGAAATCAGAGACAACAACTATGTAAGCTTCATCTCGGAGCCGGATACATTGAGTGAACCCCAGAGCACTCAGATTTATGTAGGGGGCAACGCCACCCTTCTCATGGAGAACAACGCGAAAATTCTATTCGCTGATAACTACGGTCACTTCGGCGCCGCCATTCAGGCAGCCGGTACTTCCCTGGTTGAAATCGCCAACAACCAGGATGTAGAGTTTACCGGAAACGGCTACGCCAAAGCAAATAACAACTCATACGTAGACTACGGTGGAGCTATCCGCACATTGAGTGCCGGGGCTGAAATATCCCTGCACGATAATAAGAAGGTCAGTTTCAACAACAACATCTGCGAGCAAGGTGGTGCTATTTCACTGGCAGAAAGCAGCAAATTGAGCATCTTCGATAACGAGGAGGTTTCCTTCAACGGCAACGGCCGCCCCGAAGAAGGTTACGGTGGCGCGATTGACGTCGGGCGCTCTGCCTCACTGGAAATTTCCGGTAACAAGTCTGTATCGTTTGATAAGAACGTGGCAGGATTCTATGGCGGTGGCATTTTCGGTGAAGTTTACAGCACCGTCAGGATAGAAGGCAACGACCACATCTCCTTCACCGATAACATTGCCGGAGGAGGGGCTGGAATCCGTATGGAGACAACGACTTCTCTTTTCATCAACGGCAATAAGGAAGTCATTTTTGACGGCAACAACAAAACCGCCACCTCCAACGGAGCCGACGCAGGTGCCATTCAAATTTCTCACAACGGCAGCAACAGCTTCGCCGGAAACATTGTTGAACTCAACAACAATGAGAAGCTGCACTTCACCTCCAATGAAGGCGCAGGCATCCGCATGACGAACCTCCGTGGCTCCATTTCCATACAGAATAATGACGAGGCTGTATTCGAGGGCAACTACTCCGTGGATAACAAGGGCAACTACACCCTTCAGGCCATGCGCATCGGCGTCTTTAAGAATGCTGCTGAGCTCGGCGCTGTGACAGATATCTCACTCTCTGCGGCACAGGGCAAATCCCTCGATTTCCGTGATGGCATCAACATCACCGGCAATGTATCTGTTTCTCTGAACAATCATTTCACGACAGCAGAAAATCAAAGCATTGCCCAGACCGGTGATGTTATCTTCTCATCAGCCACCGTAGAAAAGAATCTGATTGCGCTCAAAGGAAGTTCAGCTGCGGTAACAGCAGACGAAATCACTAAATCCAGTACTTTCAACATCGAATCCCAGACCAAGTTATACGGAGGCCGGCTGCGTGTAGAAGATGGAGCGATTTTCACAGGCCACGGACTGGAAGCCACAGCAGGCTCCGAGGCCACCGTGCTGGTGAACAATGCCACGATTGACCACACGGGTTATGATCTCGTGTTCAACTCGGGAACCAGACTGGAAGTGATTGGCAAGAGTTCCGTACTCGGCAACCTGGTGATGAAGGCTGGTTCTGCCATGGTGGTCGATGCCGCCGTCATGAGCCTGAGCGGCACTACCTCCATTGGCGAATCGGTAAGTCTGAGCTCCCGCAATACCAATGCCACCATTGCCAAGCTTGCCATGGCCAGCGATGGCATCACTGGTTCTGCTTCAGATTCCGGCATGCAGGATGTGACGCTGGCGGTAGGAAATGCCACATATTTCCTCACCGGCATGACTCTGAACAATGTAGAGCTGAACACAAGCACCAATACGGCCTTCACTCTGACAGATGTGGCTGTGCAATCCGGCAGTTCCTTCAACCTCGGCAGCAGTGGCAGCGTCGTGATGCACGGTAATGGTCTGTATGATATCGGCAGCGCTACAGCCATAGGCTCTCGCATTTCCCTGGATGACGACTGGACAGGCACGGTGCGAATGACCGGTAGCACCCTTGCCGGTCTGAACCTGGACACCCTTTCAAAGGGCGCCAATTCATCCGTTGAGCTCAGCGGCGTCAGGGGCTACTTGAATGATGCAAGTTCTACAGCGCAGACGTACGCCGCCAATCTGATTCTGACGGACAATGGAGACAAAGCGGCATGGGAAATCAACAACGGCTGGAATGATGACACCCGCACCTTCACCGGCACCATATCCGGCGAAGGCAGCATCCGCCGCACCACATGGAATGGCACCAAACAGAACATCATCTTCGCAGGCGACACCTCACAGTGGGATGGCGTGTTCTCTCACGAAATAGACAAGGGCTCGCAAAATGGTATAACCATCGTCACCAATCTGACCTTCAATGGTTCCTCTGAAATCAATGCAGAGATTACGACAAATGGCAAGGGTGAACTGAATGTGACACTGGATGATGCCAATATCAAGACCCGAGCTGCAGAGGTAAAGGTAAACAAGCAGATGTCTGTTACCGCTCTCACTCTCACGGAGGGTACAAATGCCCGCTTCATGGATTCACTGACCAGCGCCTCTGAATCCACTATCAATAAGGATGCTCACCTGAGCCTGGGTGAATCCTGCACCCTGAGCGGGTATGACGGTGGTATCGGTTCCTTTGCCGGCACGGTTCTCAGCGCAGTCGCAGCGGAAGGAGGCAGCATGAGCAACATGAATGTAGACCTCTCCTCTGAAGCTTACACCTTCGAGCAGATGGTACTGAGTAATGTGCACTTTGCCTCAGCACTCGTTTCCACTCTTACACTGAACAATGTGAACTTCGGGGATGATTGTTCATTCGATGTGGGCGCCTCCGGCAGCATAACACTTTCCGGAGCAACCCTGACACTCACCACACCGACCCTGAGTCTGGAACATGACGGGGTGCTGATGCTGGACTGCTCGGATATTTTCCATTGCACCGCCAGCGGCGACCTGGTGATTTCTCTGGGCTTGACCCGCGATGAACTGATGGAAGCCGGATACACTGATATCAGCATTGATTTCGGCAGTGATGTAAACTACGCTACGCTTGCACTCAATATCGACGGAGCTACATACGTGGGTGTACAGAATGGCGCCGCCACCTTTACTCTGGTGCCGGAACAGGCCACCGCGACACTGAGTCTGCTTGCGCTTGCAGCCCTGGCCGCCCGCCGGCGCCGGAAATAATCAGTCTTTGTCAGAGCAATACCACGCCGCCGTTTTGAAATCAAAACGGCGGCGTTCTTCTTCTTTAAAATGTTTTTCCAGTGGTGCAGATACCCCCGTGTAAAAAGCTGCGATTATTCTGCAACATCCTCACCCCCCGGAGTACGAGCAACGCGGCATCTTTCAGCAAGAGCTTCCGCACGCGGAAATGCCATTTCATGCAATTTCTTTTCCGTGCGGATATTCTCGGTCCACAAGTTTCCCTGCAAACCCAACACAAGGGGTGATTCCGGCACCTGATAGCGACGTATCATCTCCGAGGTAATCACATGTTCGCCAGGGCGGGCATTCTCCTGCCGCTGGGGATAATCAAAATAAAAATGGCTGTTCGGACAAAGAATTACGGACAAGCCCATGGCCATAACCTTCTCCAGCTCGGAACCACGCCAGAGCATGACCCACTGACCACGCACACCATTGCAGGCCGCTTCATCCCAGGTAATGGCCGGGTGGCCTTTTGACTTGACATAATCCACCATTTCCTGCATAAAAAGCCGCTGCTGCTCACGGCTTAACAGAGACTCATCCACCTCATCTCCGCCCAGATGAATCGGTGTTCCGGCAGGAAAAATCTCCATCACTTCATCTAAAACAGTTTTGACAAAATGTTTCACCTCCGGTTTTTCCACAGCGAGCACATCCCTGCCAAACTTACAGGCAGGGGGCGGCACCAACGCTAATTCAGGATATGCCACCAAGGCTGCATAGAAATGCCCGGGCATATCAATTTCCGGCACCAAGGTAATACCAAGACGCTGTCCATAGGCCACCAGCTGCTTCATGGTCGCCTGCGAGTAAAAGCCACCGTAGCATTCCGGAAAGTGCGAGCCTATCTCATGCAGGCTCCAGTTCCACTGGTCTTCCGGCAGTTTCTTGCGCCAGGCGCCAACGCTGGTCAGGCGCGGATAATTCCGGATTTCGAGACGCCAGCCAGGACCATCGGTAAGGTGCAGATGCAGCCGGTTCAAGCCCAGTTCAGCCATGCGGTTCATCAATCGCACCAGCACACCCGGCTGAAAGAAATGACGGGAAACATCCACATGCAACCCGCGCCATTCATAACGTGGCTGTGGGACGGAAGCTTTCGACAAACTGAGAAACAACGAAAGCAGAATAACACAAAGCCACCTCATACCAGATTCAGCACATTCAGCAAACGAGTCACAGGCAACCCGATTACATTGTCCAGGTCGCCCTCAAAACGTTCAATAATCAATTCTCCATGCTCCTGGATGGCATAAGCTCCAGCCTTATCGAGCACATGCACGAGCTCCATGTAATGCAATGCGTCCTCCTCGCTGAGTGAGCGGAATGTCACCCGGCTTATTTCGGCAAAATCACGCCGCTCACCACCAGGCATGATAACAGCCACCGCCGTGCAGACACTGTGGGTGCGCCCCTGCAACAGCATTAGCATATCAAGCGCTTCGCGTGCATCCGCAGGCTTGCCGAGCGGGATGCCATCGATGAACACCAGCGTATCTGCTCCGATAACAGTAGCTTCCGGAAATTCCAGAGCCACAGCCTCAGCCTTGGCTGAGGCATTAATGGCACAGAGTTCTTCCGGGGCAAGAGAAGCATCATGCACCTCATCGGTATCGCGCACTTCAACACGAAAATGAACACCTGCGCGCTGCAACAGCTCGCGGCGACGGGGAGACTGAGACGCAAGAATAATCATTTATCAAGGGGAGACATACGGTCCAGAACACGGTGGCGCACCTCATCCGGCAGCTCGTGGATGCCCTGAATGGTAGTGCCCAGCAACTTTGCCGCAGCAACACGGCAGGCATCGCGGTCCTCTACGGTTTCGAACTCCAGCCCGACAAGAGCACGACCCACCTGCTCGCCGGAATAGCGGTAATTGAAATAGCACAAATGGGCATACTGTCCCATAACCCCCATAAATTCGGAGAACGCACCGGGGCGTTCGGGGAACTCAATTACGAAAAACACCGGATGGCTCAGACGCTCACGGTCATAGGAAATCATACGGAAACGCACATCATCATGATTTGTTACATCACGAGCCTTCAACCCCTTGGCGGCCAGAGCGCGCTCAATTTCTTCAAACTGAGCCTCTGTGGCAAGAACGCCGAAAACAGGCTGCTGGATGTCGCCGGCGAGACGCCCATACTGCACATCAGTCAGCTGCACCCCGGAAGGTATACTCTCAAGATACTTGATAATCTGACCACGTTTCGTCTCCATGGGAATCTGGAGGAACTTTTCCTGTCGATTACTTTCCTGCACACCGGCGCGGCTGGCCACCACTCCCATCTGCGTGAAATCCATATTGGCACCGGAAAGAATGACCAGACACTTCTCACCGGGAGCAATGTTGCCATTCCTGGCATCCTGAAGCAGAGCAGCCAGCCCCATGGCACCGGAAGGTTCCGTAATCACGCGCAGCCCATTCCAGAGTGAGCGAATTGCCTTGCAGACCTCCTCATTGCTCACCGTCACAAAACCATCCAGAAGCTCTGAGCAAAGTTTGCAGGTCAGCTCACCGGCTGTACGCACAGCCGTACCATCGCAGAATACATCCACATACGGCAAGGTCCGGCGCTCACCGCTTTCTACTGCCAGTTTCATGGAGGCCTGATTAACTCCTTCCACACCAATACACTTGCACTCCGGCCAGAATTTCTTGAACCAGCAGGCACAGGCCGCAGCCAGACCACCACCGCCAATCTGCAGATAGACACGGTCAAATGCCCCCTGCCCGCTCATAACCACTTCATCTGCAAGTGTCCCCTGCCCACCCATGGTGTAAAGGTGGTCGTAGGGATGCACAAAGGTAAGGTTATTCGTATCTGCAAACTCATGTGCAGCAGCGGAGGCCGCGTCGTATGAGTCGCCAACAAGCACAATTTCCACCTGCTCACCGCCGTGCATGCGGACGGCATTCTGCTTCACCTCAGGCGTGGAACGCGGCATGAAAATATGAGCCTTGCAGCCGAGTCTGCGGGCAGCCAGTGCCACACCCTGACCGTGGTTACCGGCAGATGCCGCCACCACACCACCGGCGCGCTGCTCAGGGGTAAGCTTGGCCATGCAGTTGTAAGCACCACGCCACTTGTAGGCCTTGATGGGCCCCAGGTCTTCTCGTTTGGCAAAAATCGTAGTAGAAATTCCGGGGATGACGATTTCCTGCAATGGGGTGGCGCTGCCTACTGCATACACGCGCTGGCGCGCCTGCAGGATTTCATCAAAAAGCTGGTCTCGTAATGTACTGCTCATAGCCTTGTGCGCATGATTGTATAACACTCAGCCAGCCTAAGGCAAGCACGTATTGTGTTATCCTGGATTTATCCCGCTTGTATACCAAGGGTTTCAAGAAAATTGCATCAAAACAGCCTCTCTGGCACTTGCACTTGCCGCCATGGCAAGCTGCACTCAGAACGTAAGGCCGCAACCGATAAACGATGTCAGACCTCTGACAGGAAATGTTTATACCGAACGCCATAACGTAAAGATGGTATGCGGTCGCGCCCATGGTGAATCATACGGCTTCAATCTGCTGGGTATCATCCCTATCACCACCGCCAGCGAATCTGAAGCTGTGGATCGTATGCTTGACAAAGCTCCTTAAAATGAGCCATAAACACCCTGTTGCAACTATCAGCAGCAGGGTGTTTGATTTTCCCTGAAACGAGCGGGAACAAAACCTGTCCGAACCAAGCGATATTCTGCCATTTTATCTAAATTTCTTGCGTGAATGGGGCGAATCTGGTAGGCTCGTGCAGCCCCGCATACTATGGCAGAGAAATTTGACATCAACAGCCTGAACGCCGCCCAGAAACAGGCGGTGCAGACACTGAACGGACCTGTACTCATCCTGGCCGGTGCCGGCACCGGTAAAACCCGCACGGTAACATGCCGCATTGCCAATATGATTGCCAAGGGCGTGAATCCACGCGGGATTCTGGCTCTCACATTCACCAACAAGGCCGCCAACGAAATGGCTGACCGCGTGGCAGGGCTTGTTGAACGCAAAGCCGCCCGTCAGATGACAGTATGTACTTTCCATTCTCTCTGCGTCCGGATTCTCAGACAAGATATCGGCAGACTTGGCTACAAGGAAAACTTTTCGATTTACACCGGTAGCGACCAGAGCGGATTGCTCAAGAGGCTGATTATGGAATACGGCGCACGCCGGGAAAAGCTGGAACCAGCGCAGGTGCTGGCGGAAATGTCCCGCGTCCGCAACAATGGTCTTGATGTTGAACACATAGAAGATTCGCTCATAGCTGCAGTTTCCAGGGCCTACATGCGGGAATTAAAGGCACAGAATGCCGTAGATTTCGATGATTTGCTCATTTTAACAGAACGCCTGCTCCGCTGCTACCCAACCGTACACGAAAAGTGGAATAAACGATTCTCCTATATCACGGTCGATGAATTTCAGGACACAAACTCACTGCAGATGAGCTTGCTGCGTCAGCTGGTCGGGCCGGAACATAACGTCTGCGTAGTGGGTGATGATGACCAGTCTATCTACGGCTGGCGAGGTGCTCAGATTTCCAATATTCTGGATTTTGAAAGTTTCTTTCCGAACCCGACCGTCATCAAACTGGAAGAGAACTACCGCTGCACCCGGCAGGTGCTGGACTGCGCCAACGCCCTTATCAAACACAACGCAGGGAGACGAGATAAAACGCTGCGCACCAATAAAGACGGCGAGTACCCGGTGCGGCTCATGGCTATGCCCGGCTCACAGGAAGAAGCAGAATTCATTGCCGATGAAATTGACAAATTCCGCGCCCGCCAGAGTCTGCCCTGGGAAGCCTTTGCCATTCTGTTCCGCGCCAATGCACAGAGCCGGGCACTGGAAATGGCACTGCGTGAGCGGCACATTCCCTACCGCATGGTCGGCACCAAGAGTTTCTTTGACCGCCGCGAGGTGAAAGACCTGCTCAGCTACCTGCAGATGATGGACAACCCAGATGCAGATCTGCACCTGCTGCGAGTGCTGAATACCCCGCCACGTGGGATTTCTGCGACCACGGCCTCTTTCGCTATCGACTGGAGCCGCGACCACAAAAAAAGCATCTGGGCTACTCTGGTAGACCTCGAGTTCCTGACCGAATGCTCAACTCGTTCGCAGAACAGCATTGAGACATTTACCGAGCTGGTCACCCGCTACGGCACCGAATTCGCCGCCAGCGAGCGTCCCTTTGTTGATATTCTGCAGGATTTTCTGAATGAAACCGGCTACGAGGAATACATTGCCAAAAATTGCAAGACCGAGGAAGAGAAAATGCGCCGGCAAGCCGCCATTGATGATATCAAGGTAGCACTGCGCCAATACTGGTTACCGGGGCACAAGCTTACAGACTTCCTCGCAGGCATCTGTCTGGATGACAGCCGCGATGAGGACGATATCGAAAGCAAAAGCGGCGTGTGCCTCATCACCATGCACGCAGCCAAGGGGCTTGAATTTCCGCAGGTATACATCGTAGGCGTGGAAGAAGGACTACTGCCCCACACCCGCTCGGTAGATGAAGGCAGTCTGGACGAAGAGCGCCGTCTGTTTTATGTCGGCATTACACGTGCCCGGGAACGCCTGACCATGACCTACTGCGCCAAGCGTAGCCGCTACGGCCAGGAAGAGCGCTGCCAGCCCTCCAGCTTCATCCATGAAATTCCCAAGCACATGTATGAGTTCGTGGACTACGACAAGCTCATGAAAGCCCCCGCAAGCGAGGAAGAATGCGAGGATTTCTTCGCGTCCATGCGCAGCCTGCTGGCAGAGGATTAACGCCTCAGCGGAAGATAATCTCATTCAGTCGGGCACCTGACTCCTTTTTAACGGAGATTTCGATGGTGCGGGTACCCTTGGGAATGCTGTGATACAGCACGCCGCCGGAGCGTTTTTCTGTCTTACCCGGGGTAATCTCAGTCTCGGCGGTTCCGACCAGAATCACCTGTCTGGTTGAGGTGGAGGGAACGCCCATCTTGAAGCGGATGGTGCTGTGACTGCAATCCACAGAGGTGGAAAGGTCGGCATCGGTCAGCCAGCGGGCATCCAGCCATTCGCCCGGGGGCGGCAGCAGCAGCTTGAAATCCTTTATCTTAATCTGCTGGGCTGTGCGGGAGGTATTTGTCAGCACAAGCTTGCGCACACCATCTTTCAACACGTTGCCGCTGAGATGCAGAGCGGAGCCTCGCTGTTCTGCCTTCGGCTGGCTCTTGCGTCCATTGGTAGCATGCAGCTCTACCCGCCCCCATGTATTGATGCCCTGGTTCTCCAGATCAATAATGGCCTCGAGAGCTGGTACGCCGGCGGTAATGTTCAGCTCAATGCCCGCACCACCGGGCAGCTGGTGAAACTCCATGATACGGTTGATGCCGATTTCCCTCTCCGTATCATTCACGGTAAGCCTTACTCCACGGATTCCGCTGGTGGCTGTAGGAATGACGGATGCCGCCTTACCGGACTTACCCTTGGCGACAGTCTTGTACAGCACCTTGTTCTGGTACTGAAGCACGGTCTCGATAAGCGGCATGAGGTGTTCTGTCCCCACAGTTACGCCCTGAACCGTGGTCACACCGCTGCCATTCCACTGGGGGCGCGTGGTCTTCTTCATTTCGGCCAGCGCATTGGTGGCCTTCAGAAAGGCGAGCAGCGGTTTCTTTTCCTTGGTGGAACAGGAATCCAGCAGCCGGTCACCCGCATCGCCCAGCATCTCAAACTGCTTGAACCAGGGCTGAATTTCCTTTGCCAGAGCTTCAGCAGAGCCCTCGGCCTTGCGCAGCGTCTTGCCGGCCTTGCGAATGGACTTGAACACTTTGCGTATGGCTTGCAGAGACTCCTCCGAAGCTCCCCCCTGCGATATCTGCTGGCGCAGAGCCTTGAGCTGGGGCGCAAGTGCGGCAGATTCCTCTCGGTAATATTCATGCACGTTGGGCAGCAAATTGCTGTTGTGGTCGCAGAAAAGCTGCATCTCCGCCTTATATTCGGGATAAAGCCGAGCGATACCGGCTTTCCACGTATCCTGAGAATCAAATCCGGAGATATTCCAAGTGTAATCCGCCACGCCGAACAGCCCCACCTTGCTGGCCTCAGCATGCTCCATGGGATTCGCCACAAATCCGCTCATCTGCTTCTTCATTTCCTCCTCAGTGCCGAGTCCATAGGTACGGCCCATGGAAAGGCGGTCGCGGCGGAAATCATTGCAGGGCCAGTTCCACCAGATGAAGGTAGGTGATTTAAGGAAGCGGTTCACCCATTTCTGCCCCTCCAGCTTGATATCGTGCACCACGGTATTACCCGTCCACATCATGAAGATATCCTTCGGCAGACCATTGCCCATCTCTGTGAGGAAACCTTCATTGGTCCAGCCGCGATTGTATCCTGTGGGGCACATGATAAGCTCCTGGTTGGCATCCGGATGTTTGCGGATGAAGTTCTGCTGAATGTAGTTGCAGAGCTGCACCTGACGCGAAGCCTTGCCGATTTCGCCGTTTGAATCATCCACAAACACGCCGAAATCGCGAATACCGAGCTCATAGAGCTGCTGCAGCTTGGCACAGAGCTTGTCCATGTGCGGCTTACCATCCTGGTTACTCCAGTCGACGGTGTTGGCGGGGTGAATGGCCCAGAAGAATTTGACATGATTCCTGCGCGCGTGAGCTACCACTTTTTTCAACGCTGCAGCCTTATCGGCGGGATACAGTTCATAGCATCCGGCACCGTGGTGGTAGGGGTCATCCTTGGGCGCGTAGATGTAGGTGTTCAGCTTGTTGCGTCCATAAAAATCCAGCTGAGCCAGACGGGCTTCAGTGCTCCAGGGTATGCCGTAGTATCCCTCCACCACGCCGCGGTAAGGAATATCCGGCCAGTCAATAATAGTCCCCGTGGGCAATTTCCCTTTTTTTACAATCTCCTCCAGGGAGTCGCCCTGGTATGGTTCCTTATGTGCCGAACGAGCGTGATTTTCACCCCGAAGCAGCTGACTGATGGTTTGTCTGGCATAGAAAAGCCCCGTCTCGTCATTGGCGTAAATCGTCAATTTGCCTGCGGCAATGGAAATGGCGTATCCCTCATCGACCTTGGGAAGCTTGTCCCAGATTCCGCCGCGGGAGTTCTTACCCCTCTTACGAACAGAGACCTCCTTGACGGTTGTATACTTGCCGCTGAGTTCCACCCGCTGCGGGCGCGGATAAACCGGAGATTCCGCGGCTGTACCCAGAGAAGAACAACAGAGAGCCAACGTCAGCGTAAGTAGAAACCCCTTCATCATGGCAGAGTGAGAAAAATAACAGGAACGACAGTCATACTACCACATTGAAGCATGAAACCAAAAATAAACTGAATTCAGTGATTATACAGGTAGACAAAAAGTCGCGTAAAACCATGAATGACAAGATAAATAATGACACACCAGAAGAGTAATTCAGAAACGGTGTGAACAGGTATAGGATGCAACGCCCACATAAGGGCCGGAATCCGCCAGTAGGTAAGAGACACCGGCAGCAGAGCCAGCAGCGTGTACAGCACAATTCTCCGTGGCAATGTCGCTACACCGGCGGCAACAGAGAAAACAAGCAGGCTCCCCCATATCACCAAAAGGAACAGAAAAAGAAGCAAGCCGAAAATAATCATGCGAGCATGATGCCTGCAAGTGCTGGGAATGTAAAGGAAAAAGACGCCGAGCTCCTTGCAATTTTGCGAATTGTTGGCTTGAAGTGTTGCACGGGTCTATGCTAAAATCTCTGCATGAACCTCATTCGCAGCATAATCGTACCGCTTGCGCTGGTTTGTGGCCAGGCCATGGCCCAATTTGACGGCATGATGGGATTTGACGCTCCGTCCACTATGAGCGTAACCTCTGCCGCCAGCGTGCAGAGCTACCAGCCCGGCAAGCCGTTCTACGTGGCGCTCAAGGGCGACATTACCGCCCCGTGGCATGCTTACTGGCAGAACCCCGGCACCGTGGGTGAAGCCATGAGAGCCGAGATTTCCGCCCCGGAAGGATTCACGGTCAAGGGCCCGTTCTGGCAGGTGCCGCACAAGCACGAGGGGGTTCTGGGTGTGGCCTACACCTATGAGAAGCCGGTGATTGTGTGGGAAATCACCCCCGCAGCAGACGCCCCGGCCAACGCCAAGTTCACCCTCTCCGCTACGGCTCAGACCTGCTCCGACGAAGGCTGCAACGCCCCCGAAACACAGACCACTACGCTGGAACTGACCTCAGGTGATGCCGCCGCTAATCCCGCCTGGGCAGATGAGCAGAAACTCACCATCGGGCTCGGCGATACGGCCACCACGGCAACGGCCAGCCAGCAGGGCAACACGGTCAGCATCAGCTTCACTGCCGATGCCGGTCTGAAATCCGCCTACTTCTTCTCTGCAGACAACAGCATCTCCCCCACGGCTGAGCAGAAGCTCACCGCCAATGCAGATGGCAGCTACACGCTGGTGCTCACCCGCAATGACAACAGCGACCCGATGTATCCCGTGAAGGATGAAGCCACAGTCGGCAAGCCGCTGGCTGCACTGGAGGGCGTACTGGTCTTTGGCGACAAGCACTGCACCGTCAGCACCGCTATGGGTGCCGCTGCACCGGTTGCCACAGCTTCTGCCGGTATACCGGAGGGACTGGCCACGCTCTGTCTTTCCCTCTTCATCGGTGGTCTTATCCTGAACCTCATGCCCTGCGTGTTCCCTGTCATCGGGCTGAAAGTGATGAGCTTTGTGCAGATGGGGGGTGGAAGCCGCCGCAAGGTATTCACACACTCCATGACCTTTGTGCTGGGTATTCTGGTATCGTTCTGGATTATCTCGGCCCTCATGATTATCTTCTCCAACCTGGGCACACTGGCAGAAGTGCCGTGGACCCAGTGGTTCTCCACCCTCTGGAATGACGCCGGCTCCTCTACCCGCAGCTGGGCAGAGTGGATGCAGAACCCGTGGATTGTATACGCCATTCTGCTGCTCCTGCTTGTACTGGGGCTGAGCATGTACGGCGTATTTGAAATCGGTGCCGGCATCACTGGTGCCGGGCAAAGCGTACAGAGCAAAGATGGCCACCTGGGCTCTTTCTTCCAGGGCTTCTTCGTCACTATCGTGGCCACCCCGTGCAGCGCACCCTTCCTGGGAGCAGCCATGCCCGCCGCCATGGCCCTGCCCGGCGTGTGGATGACACTGGCTCTCACCTTCATGGCGCTGGGGCTTTCCTTCCCCTACATCGTGCTCGGGCTGTTCCCCTCGCTGGTACAGAAACTGCCCCAGCCTGGTGAATGGATGGAATCTCTGAAACAGGGGCTTTCTTTCCTGCTCTTTGCCGCCGCTGCCTGGATGCTCTACGTATACCTGGCATTCTGGCCGGCCAGCGAAAGCACTGATACCATGTGGGTGAACATGTCGCTGGTCGTGTTCTGCGCCGCCTTCTGGGTATATGGGCGCTGGTGTCTGCCATTCCGGCCACTCGGGACCCGTATCACTGGCTTTATTGTGGCACTTGTACTGGCAGCCGCCGGCTTCTGGGGTGCGCGCCCCTACACTCCTGCTGAAAACCAGCTGGAGTGGGAAGAATGGAGTCCCGCAGCCATGCAGGAAGCTCTGGAAAATGACACCCCGGTATATGTGGATTTCACAGCAAAGTGGTGCGCCACCTGCCAGGCCAACAAGAAGATAGCCTACACGGACGAGGTTTACGCCGCCATGAGCGAAGCCGGTGTTGTGCTGATGAGAGCAGACAAGACAGCACCTAACCCGGAAATCGATAAAGAAATGCGCAAGCTGAACCGCAGCTCCGTGCCGGTGAATGCGCTGTATGTACCCGGTAAGGAACCCGTGGTGACCAGCGAATTGCTCACACCGGACTATATGCTTGATTTCCTCAAAGAAAATCTGCCTGCCGAGAGTGAGGAATAATCACCACGCCTCCGGCAAATCTTCCCAGCTCGTCGTATAGCAGGGAGAAGAAAACTCGCGCTTCCATGGCAACGTGGAGGCGCGATTTGCAAAATGCACATCCAGCCCGGATTTCTGCAATTTATCCAGCACCCCCATCAAGGCACTGGGAGTAGTATCCGGGTGTTCGAAGGTGGGGTGCACACACTCCTGGGGCAACAACTCGGCCAGCAACACACCAATCTTGCGATAAGGATAGCCAGGGCGGTATATTTCCTCGAGCAAGCGTGTTGCTGTCTCAGTGAAAATCCGGTTATCATCTGTGTGCATCGGCAAGGCAGCAGCGGCGGTATTGGCGTAGAGGTGCTCCTCTTCATAACGGGAGGTCCGCAGAACCACATGAACAGCTGCAGCCATCATCTTCTCCTGCCGCAGAATGCGGCCGGCCTTTTCCACAAACAGGCAAAGTATCTCGCGCAGAAGGGGCAACTCTGTAACAGCATCATTCAGCGAGCGGGAAACCATCACCTGGGTGCGCGCTGCCGCTGGTTCTGCATCTATACAGGGAATTCCGTTCAGTTCCAGAGCCAGGCGTTCACCATGCACGCCGAAATGCTTTCTCAGCCAGGATTTATCTGCAGCAGCCAACCCTGCTGCAGTGCGTATACCTAGTGCCTGCATGCGCGGCAACAAACGCCGCCCGACTCCCCATATACTACCAACCGGAGTCTGCTGCAACAACGATCCCCAGGCATCAGCTGAACCAAGCGCCAGTACCCCCTGCATCCTGGGATTCTGTTTGGCTGTCTCATTTGCAAGCTTACAAAGAGTACGAGTAGGCGCAATACCCACACTCACAGTTATACCGGTCCAACGGCGTATTTTACTGCGCAAGCGGCGGCACAAGGTCTCCCAGTCCACTCCTGGTTCAACAAAAGCAAAAGCCTCATCGATACTATATTGCTGGACCTCGGGTAGTTCCTGCTCCAGAATGGAGATAAAGCGGTCGGATAAATCGCTGTACAGTGCAAAATTAGCAGAGCAGACCACGCCGTTGATTTTCTCGAGTCGTTCACGGCACTTAAAATACGGTTCCCCCATTGCGATGCCGGCAGCCTTTGCCTCGGCGCTGCGGGAAACGACACAGCCATCATTATTCGACAGCACCACGAGCGGACGCCGACGCCAATCCGGTCGGAACACCTGCTCACAGCTGGCAAAGAAGTTGTTGCAATCGAATAAGAGGAACATAAAAAAGCGCACCACCAGTGTAGCACAGGCGGTGCGCTTCGTCAAAGTCTGTTTGTTTCTTACAAGCCCAGTTTCGCCAGGATAATTTCAGTAACCATCTTGGGATTAGGCTTCGGGTTGCTCACTTTCATCACTTTGCCAGTAAGCGCATTGATGAGCTTCATGTTGCCCCCCTTCACAATCTCCACCATATCCGGATTCTCCTCCAGCACCTGGGCCACAACAGCATCCAGCGCATTGGTGTCCGTCTTCTTGAAGCCCATGGCGGCTGCAGCATCTGCGGCACTCTGACCTGTTCCCCACATCTTCTCCAGCACCTCACGCGCCTGATTGTTGGAAACAAGACCATCTTCAATAATATCAACCAATCCGGCCAGCGCAGCAGGTGCCAGCGGGCATGTATCAATTGTAAGTTCCTTTTCTGCCAGAACTGAGGTAAGGTTGTTGATGACCCAGTTGGCAACCTTGCGCGGAGCCTTGCTGCCAGCTGCTGCAGCTTCGAAATATCGGCAGAGTTTGAAATCCCCCACCAGCGTGTTGGCATCGGCCACAGGCAGTCCGTACTGGCTCTGCAAGCGCGCGTGCAGAGCATCCGGCAGCTCGGGCAGTTCATTCTTCACCTTTTCCACCAGCGGAGCCGTCTGCACAGGAATCAGATCCGGGCATGTGTGGTAGCGGTAGTCATGGGCATTTTCCTTGGTGCGCATCACAATACTCTCGCCAAGCGTATCATCCCAACGGCGGGTGGACTGAACCTGAGCAATCCCCATATCAAGTTCCTCGGCCTGGCGGTGAATCTCGTAAATGAGAGCGCGGCGGGCGGCAGACATGGAATTGATATTCTTCATCTCAATCTTGGCACCCAGTTCCTTCTGTCCCTTCGGACGCAGGGAGACGTTCACATCGCAACGCATCTGGCCTTTCTCCATATCCGCATCAGAAATACCGGCACAAATCATCATCTGCTGCAGACTCTTCAGGTAGGCGTATGTCTCCTCCGGACTGGTCAGGTCGGGGGCGGACACAATTTCCATAAGCGGGGTACCGCCACGGTTATAGTCAACAAGAGAATAACCATTGTAGTGCGTGAGCTTCGCAGCGTCCTCTTCAAGGTGAATGTGGTCGAGCTTCACAGTGCGAACCACCGGACCATCTGCCTTCACCTTGCAATCTGCCGGATACGCCCAGGCATACAGCGGCACTTCACCACCAATGCAGAGTGGCAGATCCAGCTGGCTGGTCTGGTAATTCTTAGGCATATCGGCATAGAAATAGTTCTTACGATCCCACTTGGAAACAGGCGGCGTGGAGCAACCCAGCATCATACCCGTGAGAATGGTACGCTCAATAGCATACTTATTGAGCACCGGCAACGCACCAGGCATCCCCAGACATGTAGGGCAGACATTGGTATTAGGCTCATAACCGAAGCCGGCCTTACACGAGCAGAACATCTTGGTTTCCGTCTTAATCTGGCAGTGAACTTCCAGACCAATGGTCACGAGATAATCAGAAACAGGCATTGTAGCAATTATGTTTTATTGTGAAGATAATTCATTCTCCTGGAGAGCATTTTCCAGGTCTGTACGGAAAGAGGCATCAAACACGGTGTCGAACAATAACGGATGCGTGGCACCCATGCATTCAAACACCATGTCCAGAGCATCAGAAAAACGGTCGTAGGTTTCGGCATCATAGCCGGGAAGTGCGGCAATGCGCACAATCTCGCTACGAATAGCCCAGAGGATAGGCTCTATGGGCGCCTGGGTGGCCAGCGCTGCCGATTTATGCAAAGGAGAAAAATCCCGGTTCAACACAGATGCTGCGGGCAACAAGTTCTTGTACCGGCGGGAAAGCAAATCGAGCCGAGGCACAGCCTCCGTGGCATCCTCCTCGTCCTGCACTTCGACGAGCACATCGAGCACAGCGTTATCCGGCTCCACCAGGCGAGCCAGGCGCTCTATTTCCAGCATGGTTTCATCATCGCTCAGCGGCTCAGCAGGCAGGCTCAGCAACTCCGCATCGGCTTCTGCAAACATACCCAGCTCCACAGCCTCCTCAAAAGCTTGAATCAGCTTATCCGAGCCATAACACCGAGCGCGGCAGATTCCCATGAACTCAACATGCAGATCATCCAGGGCATCCAGGATACGCAATTGTACGGAATCAAGCATACCGACACAGTCAGCCCCTTGGGCAACAAGGGGTAGACCACTCAGTTTGTTATCCAGCTCAAAGGTCAGTTTAACCAACTCGGAAAAGCGGGCAGCGGCATTGTCTGCATCAGACTTCGAGACAATCCCTGAAAGCAGAAGCCACATCTCCGATGTTGTTTTAAGAAACTCATTACCAATCTTCTGAGCTTCTTCACTGTCTCCCATGGTGGGCATAGCCTCGTCCAATTCAAGCACATCAGGTTCCTGCGCAGGGCTCATATTTCCCAGCGCTAAAGATAAACCAGCTATGCAGAGCAGTTTTCGCATACAGAATCCGCGCGCGTATTATACACTTTTCTTAAAGAATAGCAAGACATGTTTGCAGTCATTACAAATAATAATTGCACTGACCCAACACAGAGAAAACAGACATAACCGACAGGCGGACTCGGCGCTCTATGTATGAAAAACAGGAATCATCACCGCTGCACCTCCGGAGTCAGCACATTGTACAGCAAATCCAGTTCTGCAAATGTCTTCTGCGAGGTTTCCACCTTCACCTTAGTGGTTTTAGGATTATACTCCACACCTCCCAGGTCCGGTAATTCAACGCCACATTCTGCCAGATGCCCGATTATCAGATTTTTCCATGTATCATCCTTGGGTTGCTCTGGCTTGCGCTGGTTTTTCTTTTTACGTTCAAACCCTTCTTTCATAACTTCCTTTGAGGCAGATTTTGCCTTACTCTCCAATACATTGACAACTCGCTTTGTCAGCCAGTAATGGCGGCTTTCCAGCTCACGCGGCACAATCGTAACCTTCCGACCTTTAACCAGGTAATGCCCACCACACGCATCGCACACCTTGATGAGAGCATCTCGCAATGTTGAACAAGATAAATCCAGTTCGCCGGAGATATTAACAGTAGAAGGGTTCTCGAGTTCGGTTCCGATACGCAAACCTTTTACCTTGCGATTCAACCTGCTATGCAACGCAAAATATTTTATCAAGGTTTCCAGATTACAGGATGAATCAAACACAACAGGAACAACAAATATTTCATTCATCTGCGCCTCAAAAATAAAGCGAGGCTGCTTCGCTACTTCATTCTTATAATAAGACCAGTTATTTTTTCTGACCCAATCTACATACATATCAGCCAGAGACGCCTTAGCTCTTGAACACGCATACTTTGAGCCACTTATACGAATTTTATAATCTTTATCAGCAAACATTTTGACGCGCCCCACAGGGAACTTCTTCGCAAATTGACCGTTTATTTTTAATTTATTCTCACTCAATTCATTAAAATAGTCCTGAATCATTACCTTCGGACTGATTACTACTTCCTCGACCATTTCAGAATCATACGGAAATACATGAACTTTCCCATCCTTCACGCAATAAGTACAACCAGCTTCGTGACAGAGAGACTTCAACACATCTGCACAGACTCCGCCAGAAATCTTACAATCGTATTTGATTTTCTGATCTGCCAGAGGCGCACAGAAATCATTCTTGCTGGCGGCTCGTTCAAACGGCAGCTCACAGCCAGACTCAGCCAACTGCTTCTCCAGCTTATCCAGAGCCTTATTGAGCGGCATTCCTTCCTTAAATTCCAACGGTGCCACGCGCACACGGAGCAGCGTCTCCACCAGTTTTAACTGTTCATCTGCTGCAGACTGCTCATTCCTGAACAAGCGTTTTTTCAAAGAGGAAAAGTCATCTGCATACAACGGGCCGAAGCACATAAGGCAGCCCGACAATACCACAACCAAACGCAAAATACTCTGCACAAGACACTTCATGTTTGAATTCTATACTAAGAATGCCCTGCACCGTCAAGCCTTTTTCAATAAACGCGCATGGTTCCCATAATGTGTAAAGCAGCTGAAATAAAATCCCCAGACGAATTTGCGGAGGGTCCATGTGAAATAATTGACATACACACTCAAGAATGATAGATTGCCTGAGAAAACATGATGCAGAAGCCTACCAATTTCTCCTTAAGCCAGCACTGGATAACCGTAATATCCCTGCTATACCTGGCTCTGCCGTGTATGCTCTTTTTCAGCAGCTGGTTTTCCCCATGGGTCGCCTGGCCTGTCAATCTGGGTATCATCTTCACTATTGCGTATATAGCAAAGAAAAGGCAGCAAAGCCACAGTTGTATGTTCAACGTCACAGAATGTATTGGGCTTCTGCTCGCTGCTGCTCTTTGTGTACTCAGCCTCGTCTATGCCGGGATGTTGGGATACATATTTCCCCACCCGGACATCCTGATTTTCCGGGAAGCTCTATTCCAGAATCTGGTTCATGCGCCATGGCCTCTGGTGTTACCGGATGGAAAAGAAATGAGTTATTATCTGGCGGGCATGCTCCCGGCCGCATTTCTTGCCCGCTTGAGTGAGAATTACACGCTTCAACATGCCATAGCAGTCTGCTGGTATTCACTTGGGCTCTGGCTTGCGATCCTGATCATATACTGCCGCCACAAAAAATTTTCATGGCTTTTCCTTTTTCTCATCTTTTTCCTCAAGGACCCCGCTTATATTGCTATCAACAGCTTTGCCGGAAATGGCGATATCTGGCAATTGATGAATAAGTATATTACCCTGCCAGAAAATCACTACATCGGCGCAAAATCCTCTGTTTTTAATCTGATAGGCAGCGGACAAACCTGTCCTTTCATCCCTTGCACCATGCTGGCAGCAGCACTGGTGCTTTATACTGTCCAATCCAATAAAATTATCGTTCCCATCGCAGTTGCGTTGCTCATTCCGGTTTCGCCTCTGGGTGCCATAGGCTTACTTCCCCTGGCAGCGGGCAGATGGCTTACTGATACCCCCATTTTATCTAAAGAAAAATGGTGCAGCCTCCTGGTGCCGCTCAGCATTGTTTTTCTCTGTGGAATCTATTATCTGCGGGCAGAAAGCGCCACCTGTCTGGGGCTGCATGGCGAATTACAGCAAGACTGGGTCTATTTCCTGAGCAGCGATTACCCCTGCACGGCTCTCTGTGGCGTGCTCTGGATAGTCATTCTTCTTCCCCTCATCCGGAAAGACTGGCTCTTGATTATCAGCCTGGTCTGTTTCCTCACCACGCCATGGATATATTTTGGTTCCACCCCGGAAAGCGGAGTTTTCGGCAACAACGAACTCTGGCTTAAAAGCGGAATCATCTACCACATGCACTTTGTTGCTGCGCTGTGTTTCAATTGGAAAAAACTCTCCGTTTTCAAGTACATCTTCCTTGCTGCAACCATAATCCTGACTGCACACAAATTGTACCAGCTGGAGTTAAGATACACAGGCAGCCCTGTTATCCCGGATGTATGGAATGGGCATCTGCACCACAAACATCCCTCCCTGTACCAGAAATTACCAGACTGCAAACCTGCACTCATTCCCGGAATCCTGCAAGCCGGAGGCTCTGCAGAGGCGCAATTCCCGTGGAAACACCTTCCCAAAGCCAGCGGATGCGATTACTCCCGTCCGGCACAACCGGACGGCATACACATCCGGTTCTAAGCCTGAAAACGCCGGTTTAATTCAACCATCGGGAAAGGCAGCAGAGTGGCTTTCCCGCCCGGGCTGCAGTAAGGAATTTCACATTTCAGCAGTGCTGCCAGCAAAGGGAGCGGATTCTGCAGGTAGGCAGATATATCCTCCTGTCGGGCGTATTGGCTGGCAAGCTGACGGGCAAAAGGCTCAAACGGGCTTCTGCTGCGATTCAGTTTTACCTCACCACTGGTAAACGCACGCAGAAGCTCCTGCACAAAATCACTGACCTTCTTCAGAGGCAATACCGCAGGCACAGCCTCTACGCGCAAGGTGTTACGACCAAAGGGAGAAATCTGGAAACCGGCCTGTTCAAGCTGGGGTTTCACCTCCATGGCTATGCCCATATCGCGAGCATCCAGCTCCAGAAGTTCCGGAACAAGCAGGCGCTGAGAAACCAGAACCGCCCGATGACTCGACTGCAACAGCTCAAAGACGATGCGCTCCCTCGCGGCCCGGGGTGACATAAGCACCATGCCTTCCTTATTTTCAAAAATGGCATATTGATTATGCAGAGTCCCCACATGCCTGAAATTGGGTACGGAGGGTGTCTCTGGAGCCTGAGGTGGCTCCACCGGTTCAGCAGATGGAAGCTCCAGTTCCTGCTGCCGGGGGCTTATCAGCGGTCGCAGCACCAGATTCGGACGCACAGACGGACTAGCTTCCACAGGCCCGATTTTGCGGGCAGCCGGTGTGACAGGAGTCGTCTGAGCGGGAGCCGGGGGCTCAGGTGCTTTCCGAGCCGGAGCGGCAACTGGTTCAGATGCTGAATCAGTTTGTTCTCCGTGCTCGCCCCTGGCATGTGCTGCCAGCGTTGATGCTACAGCCTCCATGACTGCCATGGTTACCTCTGCCGGACGACGGAAACGGACCTCGCGCTTCGCCGGATGCACATTCACATCGACAAGTGCCGGTTCCACTTCCAGATACAGGAACAAAGCAGGATGCAGACCAGGTGGGAACCCGCCATATCCATCCCGCACAGCACGGTTGATAATCTGGTCTTCAATCGGGCGTCCATTCAGGAATACATACTGCATGCGACGATTGCGCCGTGCAGCGGAGATGGGCATCAGATATCCGCTCACGCGTACACCGGGGGCTTCGGTCGGCCGCACCCGCATGAGCGAAGAAGCCGTTTCACGGCCCACAAAGTCAGCTATGCGTTGGCGCAAATCATGAGTAGCCGGAACATCGAAGACCAACTGACCATCGCGCACAAAAGTAAAACGAATCTCAGGAAAAGCCAGGGCATGCAGCCGTACCTGGTGCTCCACATGACCGGCTTCTGTCTCATCGCTCTTCAAGAACTTACGCCTCACCGGTGTATTGAAGAAGAGATTGCTCACACAGATTTCAGTACCAGGAGCACAACCCGCATTCATCAAAGGGGCTTCCACACCACCTTCTGCACCAATTGTCCAGCCTTCCACATCTGCCGCCCGACGGGTTGTCAGGGACAGATGAGAAACGGAAGCAATACTCGGCAAAGCCTCACCACGAAAGCCCAACTGGCGGATTGCAAATAAATCCTCCACCTGCACCAGCTTACTGGTTGCATGGCGTTGCAGGCAAAGCGCAACATCTGCCTTACTCATACCACAACCATCATCCGTCACCTTGATGAGAGAAACACCACCACGCCGGATTTCCACGCGCACAGCATGCGCACCGGCATCTATGCTGTTCTCCACCAGTTCCTTGACAACAGAAGCAGGGCGCTCCACAACCTCACCCGCAGCCACCTGACTGGCCAGGATATCACTCATGAGATGTATGTTCTGAGGTTCGGAATCTGCCATAAGACAAGCAGAATTTATCACGGCGGAGCACCTGCGTCAACTCTGCAATGAAATGTTAACCCGTCTTACTGACACAGAAAGACGCGCTGATTTCTGGTAAATTTACGCTGGTAGGTGTAGTCTGTTCGCGTGAAAAAGTGCCAGATATGCGGCAAACGCGCCTCGATGTTTCTTACACAGATTGTTAATGGACAAGTCTCCGAGCTTGCCCTGTGCGAAGCATGTGCCCGAGCCAAAGGTCTGTTTGACCCTCAGTCTTTGAGCTTTGCTGAAAAATTTTTCCCGGAAGAGTTCAAGAAACGAATAGACAAGCTGGTACAGGAGTTGTCCAACAACCCGGAAAATGCACCTCAGGCACCACCCGTCATGAGGGTGCTGGGGGCATGCCCCATCTGTGGATTCAGTGCAGAAGACTATCGCCGGACCGGTCATCTGGGCTGCCCCGACTGTTACACAGTATTCGCAAACGAATTAGACCCTTCAGCAGCAGAAGAAGAAATCACCATGACAGATGAAGCACCGGCTATCACCAAAGCTCGTCTGCAGAAAGAATTACAGCAGGCAATCTCACGAGAAGATTACGAACTCGCAGCCAAACTGCGTGACCAGATTAACGCCCTGACCGAAGAGACCTGACACAATGAAGCTGGAAACACTGTTAAACACTCCAGTTGAATGGAAACCAGACCGCAACACGACTGATGGGGTGGTCATTGGAACCATTATTCGCATGGTGCGCAATCTGCCAGGGTATCCGTTTCCCGGCTGGAGCACGGCAGACTCCCGAGAAGCGGTGGCAAATATACTGATTCCTGCTATCAAATCCATTCGTGGATTCAAAAGCGCCTATTACGGTGAGATGAAGGATCTGACCTATGGGCAGCGCCGGGCCTTACTTACCCGGAAACAACTGACACCGGGCATGGCCGCGCGCCAGGATGGTTGTCATATCATCATTCCCAGCCGCCGGCAAGTCATCCTCATGGTCAATGAGGAAGAACACCTCGTCATGCATAGTTTCCACGATGGTTTTGACGTAGATAGCGGCGTTGAGGAAGTTCTGCAGATGAGTGATAAGCTGGAGGAACAGATTGACTTTGCCTACAGTGCGCAGAGAGGCTACCTGACCAGCATTCCCTCCGAAGCAGGAGATGGGTTGCAGTTCTACACGTTGCTGCATCTGCCTGCGCTCACATCCGCAAACATGATGAGCCAGGTCACCAAAGCACTGGAGAAACTCCACGTCAGCATATCACCATACTTTTCGGATGCACAGGATGACACTGGGCATCTTTTCGTCCTCTTCTCCATCCCCGGGCCGGAAGACAGTCTGGAAGAGATGAAAGACAGCTTCTGTGATGTAGTCAACCACATCATCCACCGCGAGCTCCAGGTACGCCGGAAACTGCTGGCAGATTCCGGTCTGCACATGCTGGATGGCATAGCTCGTGCGTATGGACTTCTCCTAAACTGCCGTCGTCTCAGCATCAAGGAATTGAGAGATGCCATCTCACTACTTCGTCTGGGCACGCTCGTCAGGCTCATCACATGGGAAGAAGATGAGCGGGAGATGCTCATCGCCCTGAATCAGTTCTGCCAGGAACAAGCCACTATTGCAGCCCTGGCCGAGGAGCATGGAGACCCTGCACTCTGCCTCCGCCGCGCTTCTGCTGCAAGAGAATTTCTCAACAACCACCCTCATCACTTTTCCGACATATCCATATGAACAATAACTTCACTCCTCGTGCCCAACAGGTATTAAATATCGCCAGACGTGAAGCTGACCGCTTTCACCATAATTACATTGGCGCCGAACACGTCCTGCTCGGGCTTCTGAAACTTGGCCAGGGCGTTGCTATCAGTGTCATGGAAAATTCCGGCGTAGACATTGCCGACCTCACCCAGAAGATTGAACAGAGCATCGTACCGGGCTCCTCAGCCACAGAAGGCTCACTCCCCTACACTCCCCGAGTACGTAAAATCCTGATTCAGGCAGGTGAAGAAGCCAAGAAACTCCGCCACACATACGTCGGCACCGAACATCTGCTCCTTGCCATGCTCAAGGACGAAGATGGACTGGCCTGGCACAGTCTCACAGCTTGCGGACTCACCTATGAATCTGTCCGCCGAGGAGTCATGGAAGAAATCAACCCCGGATTCGGAACTGACAGTCCGAATGATATCGAGCCCGACATGAGCGACCCCGGGCATGGGCGTCCGCGCCATGATGACGAGGAGGAAGACAGTAATTCATTTCTTCACCAGCATGCTTCAGGCAGCAACTCCGCTGCCTTTAACAAACGTTCCAATACACCTGCACTGAGCGCATTCGGGCGTGATCTGACAGCAAAGGCTGCAGCCGGTGAAATGGATCCAGTCATAGGTCGGCAATCTGAGCTGGAACGCGTTATCCAGATTCTGTGCCGCCGCACCAAGAACAACCCGGTCCTGCTGGGCGAGGCTGGTGTGGGAAAAACCGCCATCGTGGAAGGGCTGGCGCAACAGATTGCCAGCGGAGATGTACCGGAATTCCTGCTTGGCAAACGCATCATCTCTCTTGATATGGCACTCATGGTTGCCGGCACCAAATACCGCGGCCAGTTTGAGGAACGTCTCAAAGCCGTCATGGACGAAATCCGCAAGGAAAAGAACATTATCCTTTTCATCGATGAAATTCACACGCTCATTGGTGCGGGGTCCGCAGAAGGCACCATGGATGCTTCCAATATCATCAAACCTGCACTCTCCCGTGGTGAAATGCAGGCTATCGGCGCTACAACACTCAACGAATATCGCAAGCATATCGAAAAAGATGCTGCATTTGAGCGCCGTTTCCAGCAGGTGCAGGTCGGCGAGCCATCGGTGGAAGACACCGTTCTCATTCTGAAAGGCATTGCACCGCAGTACGAGAAACACCACCATGTACACTACACTCCCAAAGCGCTCGAATGCGCCGCTTTCCTTTCCAAGCGTTATCTGACTGGGCGCTTCCTGCCTGATAAAGCCATCGACCTTATCGATGAGGCCGGTTCCCGTCTGCGCGTTACGCGCATGACACGGCCCAGCGATATCAAACAGGAGGAAGAAAACCTGCGCACCCTGGAAAAAGAAAAGGCAGCGGCTGTCGAAAACCAGGATTTCGAGAAAGCTGCACACCTGCGCGATGAAATCAAGAACCTTCAGCGCAAGATTGCATCCTCAGTCACTGGCTGGAAGAATGAAATGGATTCCACATTCATGGAAGTCACAGAAGATGACATCATGACCGTTGTTTCCAAGTGGACCGGTATCCCCCTGGCCCGCATGGAGGAAAAGGAAACAGAAAAACTGCTGCGCATGGAGGAAGAGCTCAAGAGCAAGGTCATCGGTCAGGACATTGCATGCTCTGCCATTTCCCGCGCACTGCGCCGCAGCAGGGCGGACATCAAAGACCCTCGCCGCCCCATTGGTTCTTTCCTCTTCATGGGCCCCACTGGCGTGGGCAAGACCTATCTGGCCCGGAACCTGGCAGAAATCATGTTCGGCACTGCCGAAGCTCTTATCCAGGTAGATATGAGTGAATACATGGAGAAATTCAGCACAAGCCGGCTCATCGGCTCGCCTCCCGGCTATGTAGGCCACGACGAAGGCGGCCAGCTGACGGAAAAAATCCGCCGCCGTCCCTATGCTGTCATTCTCTTTGACGAGGTTGAGAAAGCCCACCCGGATGTCATGAACCTGTTGCTTCAGGTACTGGAAGAAGGCTGCATGACCGACTCTCTTGGCCGCAAGGTCAATTTCAGCAATACCATCATCATCCTCACCTCCAATGTAGGTGCCAGCCTGGCAGATAAGCAAAGCACCATGGGCTTCAGCACCTCTAGTGAGGAAGATGATTATGACCGCATGAAAGAGAAAATCACCGAAGCTGCCAAAAAGCATTTCCGCCCGGAATTCATCAATCGCTTTGATGAACTCATCGTTTTCCGCATGCTCGACCGCCCGGATCTGGAAAAAATTGTGGAGCTCGAGGCACAGAAACTCATCCGACGCCTGGCAGATAAAGAGATTTCTCTCACTCTCTCCCCAGAGGTCATCAGCATGCTGGTGGACAAAGGCTACGACCCGCAGTATGGTGCTCGTCCCATGCGCCGCGCCATCGAGCGTCTGCTCGAAGATCCTATCGCGGAGGCAATCCTCCGCGGTGAACTGGTCGCCGGCTGCATGAGCCGGGCCATCCGCCCCGATGGCACCTCCGATATTGCTTTCGAAGAGGATAAGCCCTTGCCAGCCCCTAAAAAGAAAACCCAACGCAAGAAGAAAAGTTAAATGAGTGAAGCGGTGCCGAAAAGGCACCGCTTCGTGCTTTTAATAAGCGTCAAGGTACGTCGATAACCATTATCTCATTATCGCCGCAATCAGAAAACAGAACAGCTTCTTCAAGTTTGAGCTTATTCGTACTGAAAGCAGCAAAAAAACGGCAAACAGGGTTCAGCGCACCCACTTACCAGCCCCTGCGGGCAGTTTGCCTTCACCTACGGGTTGGTATCGGGTAGATTCAGTGTTACCCCACATAGGTACACCAAAAGCCTCTTTCCAGAACCTGCTCATGCTGCGGCCGGTGTAGCAACCATAACTCCAACACTCGGCATCAGGAGCGAAAATATCTTTCTTAATTCGGGTTGAGAGGTCTTTCTCATGAATCCATGCCGTTGAAGCAGCCATGATATCGTTACTATAATCAAGCATGAAAGCATGCGGATTACTGTGGCCGAAATAAAAGAAAGCCGAGATCTTGTCCTGCTTGTTACGCGGCGCTTTATTAATAGCAGCGTACGCTTCATCCGCAGAATCCACAAATTTAAGACGCACCCCTCGCTTGGCTGCGGTCTCTCGGATTCGGGAAATGTAATCAATCTGGTTTTCCTTACCGCGCGTAATATAAGAGGGGCGATAGATAATCCACACAATGTCCTTTTTCGGGTCCTTAGCGAGCGCGGCATCAATATATACCGTGGAAGCACGCACGAAATTGGCCCACCAGTTATCATGAGCAGAAGGACCCCGGAAATTTTCCCAGGAGCGCAGAGCCACCCCGCCACAAAGCACCACTTCCACAGCCTGACTCATAGGAGCCATGGCAAGCAAGGCAGAAAAAAGAACATTTCGCAATAACTTCATGTCGCGTGCGAGCATACAGGAATCACCAGATACTGTCAAGCAAGAGCCTGTGTCAACCATGTGAAAAAGCTTGATATCTGATAGCGAAAAGAGTAGAATCGCCGCCGTCATGACTGAATTGCCCAAGGCCTACGAACCAACCTTAGTTGAAGAGAAATGGCAAACCCGCTGGATTTCAGAGGGTTGTTTCCATGCTGACCCCCACTCCGAGAAACCTGCATACAGCATTGTCATCCCCCCGCCGAATGTGACGGGTGTGCTGCACATGGGGCATGTACTCAACAACACAATTCAGGATATCCTGGCTCGCCGAGCCCGCCAGGAAGGTAAGGAAGTGCTCTGGCTTCCCGGTACAGACCATGCCGGCATCGCTACCCAGGCCCGCGTGGAAAAAGAACTGGCTAAGGAAAACCCGCCCCGCACTCGTTTCGATGTAGGTCGCGAGGATTTCGTAAACATGGTCTGGGAATGGAAAGACAAGCACGGCGGCATCATCATCAACCAGCTCAAGAAGCTGGGGTGCTCCTGCGACTGGGAGCGCGAGCGCTTCACCATGGACGACGTGTATGCCCCCGAGGTAGCTCGCGTGTTCACCGAGCTTTTCAACGAAGGTCTTATTTACCGCGGACACCGCATGGTAAACTGGGATCCGGTGCTTCTGACCGCCCTGTCCGACGAGGAGGTCATCATGACGCCCTCCAAGAGCAAACTTTACACCATCCGCTACAAGCTGGCAGACGGCAGCGGCCAGCTGCTGGTTTCCACCACCCGCCCCGAGACCATCATGGCCGACGTGGCTGTAGCGGTGAACCCGAAAGACCCGCGATTCTCCCACCTCATCGGCAAGACGGTCATCCGCCCGCTGTGCGATGCCGAAATTCCGATTATTGCCGACGAGCATGTGGAAATCGACTTTGGTACCGGTGCTCTGAAGATTACCCCGGCCCACGACCGCACCGACTTTGAGGTGGGCATGAAGAATAATCTGGAAATCATCGACGTGCTCACGGCAGATGGTCACATCAACTGCCCCGGCTGCCCGGAACTGCACGGGCTGGACCGTTTTGTAGCGCGCGAGAAATCCATCGAAATCATCGAAGCCAAGGGGCTGCTGGAGAAAGTCGAAGATTACGAGAACAACGTGGGCATCTCCCAGCGTTCGGATGTACCGATTGAGCCGAGACTGAGCATGCAATGGTTCCTGAAATATCCCTGCGTAAAGGAAGCGGCTGAGGCCGTGGCCAGCGGCGATATCGTGTTCCGCCCTGCCCACTGGGCCAAGACATACGCTCACTGGCTGGAGGGTATTCAGGACTGGTGTATTTCCCGCCAGCTGTGGTGGGGGCACCGCATCCCGGTGTGGTACCGCAAGGAAAAAGCCGCAGAACTTCAGGCTGCAACCAAGCTGGATGCAGAAGACGCTGCCGCCGGTGATATTTATGTAGGCGTCAATCCCCCCGCAGATCCCGAGAACTGGGTCCAGGATGAAGACGCTCTGGATACCTGGTTCAGCAGCTGGCTGTGGCCCTTCTCTACCATGGACAAGGAATGTCTTGCCAAGTTCTACCCGACCAGCGACCTGGTAACCGGTCCGGATATCATCTTCTTCTGGGTAGCCCGCATGATTATGGCCGGCTATCGCTTTGCCAGCGGCAAGCCTTTCGGCAATGTGTTCTTCACCTCCATTGTGCGTGACCTGCTGGGCCGCAAGATGAGCAAGAGCCTGGGCAACAGCCCGGACCCGCTTGACCTCATTGCCAAATACGGCGCAGATGGTCTGCGCTTCGGTCTGATGCGTATTGCTCCCACTGGCACAGACGTGAAGTTCGACGAGAAACAGATTGAGGAAGGTAAGAACTTTGCCAACAAGCTGTACAATGCAGCCCGCTTCCGCATGATGCAAGGGGCCGCCAGCACAGAACCAGCACCTAAATTCACGGCAGTACACATCGATATCCTCGCCAAACTCAAGGAACTGCACTCTACTGTGGCTGAAGGGCTGGGCAAGTACGAATTCAACACCTACACACAGGCACTTTACACCTTCTTCTGGAATGAATACTGCTCTCTCTTCCTGGAAGCTGTGAAGAACGACCTGCGCGATGGTGACGCGGCCGTCAAGAATGCAACGCTCTTCACCATGGACACCGTGCTGCGCCACTATCTGGCACTTCTCGCCCCCATCATGCCGCACATCGCTGAAGAATTGTGGGCGAGTCTCGGATTCGCCAAGGATGGGCAACCGCTCATGAGCACCGTCCTTCCCAGCGCAGATGCCCTGCTCTCCGGGCTGGACAGCACAGACATTTCCAAAGCCCGTGCAACAGCCACAGCTCTGTACGATACCGCAAACAAGGCCCGCAACCTGAAAGCAGAGTACAACCTGGCCACAAATCGCAAGGTAAAATTCGTGCTCAAACCTGCACTTCCTGTGGATTCCGACCTGGCCTCGCGTCTTGCGCTACTGGCTGGCGCCCAGACAGCTGAGGTAAACACTGCATACGAAGCACCCAAGGGCACACCAACAGCCCTTACCCCATTGGGTGAACTCTTCCTGCCGCTGGAAGGACTTGTCGATGTGGAAGCAGAACGCAGCCGCATCACCAAGGAACTCGAAAAGATGTCCAAGGAAATCACCAAGAGCAAAGCTAAGCTCGGCAATGCTTCCTTTGTTGACAGAGCCCCTGCAGCTGTGGTAGAACAGGAAAGAGCACGTCTGGCTGAATGGGAAGCCAAGACAGCTCAGCTCGAATCCATGCTCAACGCATTGAGCTAACATCAACATACCATGCAGTCTGATTTGTTTCAACATCTTACCCCGCAGGAGCGCGATGACCTCGCGCTCTGCGGGATATCTTCGCAAGAGCAGTTATCCAGAACATCTTCTGCTCAGTTAATCAAAGATTTAGAACAAGCCAGGCAATACTTTCCTGACAGAAACTTTTCTCTGACCAGAGAGCAAATCGCCAGTTTGTTCGCAGAATCAGAGCAGAACTCAAATCAGAACAACAACTCCGGCGAAATTTCGTCATCCCGCTCCTCTTCTCCTACTACGGGATACAAAAGAAGAACAAAATCGGAGCCGACTGATGAGAAACAAAATCCCAAATTCATACTGCATAGTCCCGTTCGTTGCACTCACCCGTTTCTGGCTTTATTTGCGGCTTTCTGCACCCTCTTTCTCTTGATTCCGCTGGCGAGTATCGTGATATTCCCAGTGTTGATGCTTACGGACAGAATGCCGGATTTGCCTATCGAGATATTGGCAATTCTGGTTTTTGGAGTGCCATGTCTCGTCTACATGTTCATAGCCCGCAAAGCTACTTGTCCTGTGTGTCACATGCGCATTTTCCGCTATAATCATTATACGCGTAATCACGCAGCGCACCATCTCCCCCTACTTGGATACAACTTTGCCACCGCACTCCACATTCTTCTGCTCTGGAAATATAATTGCCCAGGCTGCGGGACACCAGTCAAACTAATTGGTTCCAAGGGCCGCAGAACTCACCGTTAAACAATATATGAAAAAGCTGCTTCTGTCTCTCATCTGCGCAGTAAGCGCATTGGGTTCTCAGGCTGCAGAACTGCCGTCAAATCATGTTGATCTGACAGCGGTTATTCTGGATTTTCTTTCCAGGACCGAACTTTGTCTGAACTCCTGTCAAGATGCTCAGTCTGTCAATGCGGCAATCCCCACGCTGCAACAGCTCAAACAGGAATGTGATGCTATCGCTGAAAAACAGCAAAACCTGCCTGAACCAACTGTGCAGGATTACATGGCGGTTCAAAATCAGATGGAAACATTCAACACTATCTGGAAAGCTATTCGAGAGCATCTCGAACGCCTCGAAAAGCAGCGGCTTATCACCAAAGAAATGCGCGATATTCTGCTCATTGCAGAGGATTCAGGAAATTAAAAACCACACAATTTTTTCCGTTGTAAGTTTTTTTATCCGGCAATTCCACAATATCTTGTACCATTTTTCCATTTTTACCACAAGATAAACAAATCAACTCCCGGTACTTAAGTGAGGCTGAAATTTTGGGCTTGCAAAAATTACACAAAGCCGTAATATCGTAAAGGAACAGCCCCTCGCTAACCATGACCAGAAGTCACAACTCAAGCGCAGAAGACCGACAGAACCAGGACGTGCAACACCTCACGGACTTTGTTCTTTTTTCTCAACGGAGCTGCATACTGCGCCTCTCTCCAGAGTTAACGAAAGAAAAGGTTTCCTTCCCGCAGTTTTTCCTGCTTGCCTACCTGGCAGAGGAAGAATGCCTGTCGATGAGCCTCGTTGCCAAGATAATGGGACATTCCACGGCCGCAGCCACAGGAATGATTGACAAACTGCAGGAACTGGGATACCTCAAACGTTTCATTGCCGCCTCTGACCGCCGCAAGATAATGGTACGCATCACAGAACAAGGCCGCAATCTGGTAAACCAGATGCGAAACTGCATTGCTACGGACCTGGCACAGATGATGGCTAAAGAAGACAAAACCGGCACGATGAATTCGGCCAGCCGGGTCATCACCAGACGCACCGCGGCCGCCCGCAGAAACCTGGACTGAATTTTAAATATCTTATGAGCCAGTATTCCCCAGATTATCTTAATGTTCTCAACGCCTTTCCTGAGAACTTCGCACGCTTTGTCACGCGTATCCCCGGTATCCCGACCACAACAGACAGAAACGCAGTCATCTCCGCGCTGACGCCAAGCCACGAAGCAGTGCTGACAGATGCCGGCATCGCCCCGAAGATGCTTCGCAGAGCCCAGCAAGTTCACGGCAACAAAGTTGCTCTGGTGGGCGATATCGGTTGCTCATACCCGGTGGAAGGTGTCGATGCTTTATTCTGTGGTGGTAAAGCAGATTGCTGTCTCGGAATATACGTTGCAGACTGTGCAGCCATCTGGATATACGACACAGTCAGCCAGAGCCGGGCTCTCATACATTCCGGCAAGCTTGGCACACAGCAGAACATAGTCAATGAAACTCTCAAGGCCATGTACAAGGTCCTCGGAGTTCTGGCTGAGAACTGCATAGCTGTGATATCCCCCTGCATCCGGCCGCCTCATTATGAGGTTGATATCGTCACCAGAATCAAGGAAGAACTGGTAGAAGCCGGTATTGCACCTGAAAACATCACCGACAGCGGACTAGACACTGCTTCTGACCTGGAGACTTTCTACTCCTACAGAATCGAGAAAGGTAATACTGGCCGCATGCTCGCTCTTTTCGGACGAAAGCCTGCCGCCACCGTCTAAAGGTGAAAGAAAAAAACACACTGCGCCGGGAAGTACTGCAGCGACTCAAAGCCGCCGCAAAAGCTGACCCGGCGCAATTGCGTTCAGCAAGACTGAGAGAAGCACTGGCTCCCTGGCTTATGAATACCAGGCAGCTCTGTCTCGGTATCTATGCGCCGCTTCCGCATGAAGTAAACCTGCTGCCACTACTGCAGAAATACCCGCAACACAGATATGCCTTTCCTCGCTGTCTTGCCGGTCATCAACTTGAGTTCAGCATAGTGAACAACTTCGAAGAAGACATGGAGCCGGGAGCCATGGGGATTCCAGCTCCCCGCGCACACACCGAGAGGATCCGTCCGGAAGACATCGATTTACTGATTGTGCCAGGTGTCGCATTCACAAGGAGTGGGGACCGTATAGGATATGGTGGTGGATATTATGATAGATTCATTCCACTCTGCACAAAAGCAGACGTGATGGCCCTTGCTTTTGAAGAACAGATTCTGCCGGAATTACCTGTAGAAAAGCACGATTTGCGTATTGCACACCTGATTACAGCCGCTGTGACTTGAATTGGGCTTTCCATATACGCCGCAATATGTTAGCATAGGCGCATGCCCAGTGTATTAATCAAGACATACGGATGCCAGATGAATGAGCGCGACTCCGAACAGGTAGCAAGCATGTTCCTGTCCGGCGGTTATGAACTTACCAAAGACGAAGCTCAGGCAGATGTTATTCTCATCAATACCTGCTCCGTCCGCGAGAAGGCAGAATTGAAAGCGCTGGGCAAAATGGGGCTTCTCTGCGCACGCCCCAATGCCAAGCCCTGGGTCGTCTACGGATTCATGGGGTGCATGTGCCAAAGCCGCGCGGCTTCCCTTTTCCGTGATTTGCCTCGTCTTGATATCGTCACCGGAACCCAGCAGTACCACAACGTCTACAAACTCTGCAACCGCCTACTCCGCAGCAGACTGGGACAGAAAGACTTTGAACCACTCCGCCGCGGGGCTCACATCTGCGCCACGCAACAGGAAGAAGGTTTCCAGAACGCCATCCGGGACCACCTCCCCCCCGCCGGGAACTGTACCGCGTTCGTATCCATCATGCAAGGCTGCGAAATGCGTTGTTCCTACTGCATTGTTCCCAGCACCCGCGGCTCCGAATGCAGCCGCCCGGAGGCAGACATTCTGCAGGAAGTACGAGAGCTTGTTGACCGGGGCGTAAAGGAAGTTACCCTGCTGGGGCAGATTGTCAACCGCTACGGCAAGGATGAACCTGTCATCAATGGTCGCGGTGCATTTGTCCGTCTGCTTGAGAAGCTGAATGATATGGACGGCTTAGAGCGCATCCGCTTCACCAGCCCGCATCCCATCGGTTTCCGCCAGGACCTGGTAAATGCCTACACCTATCTGCCAAAACTCTGCAGTCACATTCACTTCCCGATGCAAAGCGGAAGCGACCGAATTCTGCAACTCATGCGCCGCCCCTACAAGAACGAGAAATACCTCAAGCTCTGCGAGGCGATGCGCGAAGCGCGGCCTGACCTCGCTATTACCACAGATATCATTGTCGGGTTCCCTGGAGAAACCCACGAGGATTACCTGGAGACAAAAGCTGCAGTGGAGCGCATCCAGTTCGATAACGCATTCGTTTTCCAGTATTCTCCACGCCGCGATACTGTAGCGGCCGCCATGGATAACCAGATATGTCTTCGCGTAAAGGAGGAGCGCAACCACGACCTGCTGGAAGCCGTAAACCGAATCGCCGTTGCCCGCAATCAGGCACTGGTCGGCACGCAGCAGACTATACTGGTGGAGGGCCCCAGCAAGAATAACCCCGACCGACTTCAGGGACGCACTTCCCAGAACAAGCCAGTCATCATTCCCGGTAACACCGCAGAAATCGGCACTCTCGTGCCCGTGCGTATTGCCGAATGCACCGGGTTCACCCTGTATGGTGAAGTTGTATGAGATTCATTCTCACAGTCATTCTCCTGCTGAGCGCCACATTGTCTGCGGCTGATTTTCCGTGGAGCCATGCAGCGCCGGAGCATATTCGTAAGGCAGCATTGCTGCCGGACCAGGTAATCAATGAAAAGCCATGCGACTGGCGTCCCATCCTGAACCGGATATTCCCGCCCATGGTGAAAGAATGCCGCTCAGCCCGCGAGGCTGCGTTACTCATAGCAGCCAACATCGGCAACGCTACCGGAACTTACTACTCCAGGGAACGCAGCAAACACAATATGAATGCCCTGGAGGCACTCGCTGAGAAGAAGATATCCTGCACCGGGCAGAGTGTTCTTCTGGTCTGCGCGCTGCGTTCGGTAGGTATTCCGGCACGCGCTGTGGGCGTACACACATGGAACCATATCCAGGGTAACCACACCTGGGCAGAGGCCTGGATTGATGGTGAATGGCACATGATTGAGTTCAACGAGCGGGATTTTGACACCCCGTGGGTCATGGAATATGTAGGGATGCTGAACCCGCTTAACCCATTCCAGAGAGTCCGTGCCATCATGCCCGGTGGCGCTGTCACCTGGTGGCCTCGTGAGTTTGCCGAACGGAAGAAATTACCCAATTTCGAGGCAGAGGATGTAACAGAGCATTACCTTGTCAAAGCCCGCAAGTGGTATACACACGCCGGCATTCCGGAAAACAGCCAGCGTATCCTGATTGATTTGCAACCGCGTCTTGCAGATTCGCCAGTGGTGGAGATTGTGGACGAGATGAACCGGGTTGTTTCCTCCGGCAGGCTTCCCACGCTACAGGATGACATGCGATATCTCACCCGACTTAACATGCCGAGGGAGGGCACTCATTACCTCCGACTGGAAGGTGCAGAAGAGCGGGCCGAGCTTATCCCCAGCCAGGCCCCGGTTCAGATTCTCCGTCTTAAACTCTAGCAGCTGTACCGTTTAAGTTCCAGAGCCTGAGCAGCAGCTGCAACTTCGGCCTTGTGCTTGCTCTGCCCCTCAGCGGCCCCCAGTTCTGTGTCATTCCACAAAACCCGGGCATAAAATGGACCGGCGGGTTTAGATTCATCCACCAGGTTCACGACATATTTCGGTCCCTGCCCATTGATGGCCTGAAGCTTCTCAAGCAATTCCCCTTTGTAATTAATGGAAATAAGAGTATGAGCCTTGTTCAGGCTCTCTGAGAGCAGTCTCAAAGCAACCTTCCGGGCGGCATTATAGTTCGAGTCCATCATGACTGCGCCCATCACACTCTCAAATGTATTGGCAAGAATCGATAAAGCTGAGCGACCGCCTGTTTTCTCCAGCTGAGGGCTCATGACAAGATGCTCGCCCCAACCCAGCTTCCCACATAACTCGGCAAGATGAGCACGGCTCACGATTGCGGAACGCATCTTGGTCAACACCCCTTCATCTGCCTTGGGATACAGAGAAAACAACTCTCGACTCACCACAAGCTCCAGCACAGCATCCCCCAGATATTCCAGGCGTTCGTAATTCAGGTTTGTACTACGTTTCTGATCACTGCTGGGATGGGTAAAAGCCTGCTTTAACCAAGTATCATCAGTGAAAACATAATTCAGGCTTTCTTCTACCGCGCTTCTATCCATGCGCCGTATTCTATCATACATCACTTGCCTTGGCTAGTGCAAATTGGGGCAAATCACTCTGTCATGAGCCCGATTTCGCTTGATTTGCGGGCATTTTGCGGGTAGAATCGCGCGCATGAGCACAGAGGAGAAAAAAGACTTCATCCGCGACATGGTAGCCAAAGACCTGGCCGAAGGTTATTGCAAGGTACCGATTACCCGCTTCCCCCCGGAGCCGAACGGTTATCTGCACATCGGCCACGCCAAGGCCATTTGTCTGGATTTCGGGCTTGCCAAGGAATATGCCCACCTCGGAGCGGTGTGTCACCTGCGTTTCGATGACACGAACCCCTGCAAAGAAGATATCGAATTCGTCAACTCCATCCAGGAAGATATCCACTGGCTCGGATTCGACTGGGGCGAGCACCTGTACTGGGCATCCAACATCTTTGATTTCTACTACGACTGCGCCGTGCATCTCATCAAGAACGGCCTAGCTTATGTTGATTTGCAAGACCGCGAAACAATGCGCCAGCAGCGCGGAAATCTGGTCACTCCCGGTATCGAATCACCCTACCGCAATACCTCTGTGGAAGAAAACCTGGCATTGTTCGAAGCAATGAAGCGCGGGGACTATGCTGAAGGCGCAGCCGTACTGCGTGCCAAAATTGACATGGCCAGCAGCAACATGAACATGCGCGACCCTGTGATTTACCGTATCTCCTACGACCATCACCACAACACGGGCAATACCTGGTGCATCTACCCGATGTATGACTTTGCCCACCCGCTGGAAGATGCCTACGAACACATCACCCACTCCCTCTGCACGCTGGAATTCGAAAACCACCGTCCTCTGTACGAATGGGTCATCGACAACTGCCCCGTACCAGCAAAACCCAAGCAGCGCGAATTCTCACGTCTCAATATCACCTACACCGTGATGAGCAAGCGTAAGCTGCGCCAGATGGTGGAAGAAGGCTACGTGGCCGGATGGGATGACCCCCGTATGCCCACCATCTGCGGTATGCGCCGCCGCGGTTACCCTGCCAAAGCCATCGTTGATTTCTGCGAAGGCGTGGGTATCACCAAATTCAACGGCAACACCGATGTGGCCCGCCTGGAGAACGCTGTGCGCAATGAACTGAATGCCGAGGCCGAGCGCCGCATGGCTGTGCTCAAGCCCCTCAAGCTTGTGCTCACCAATGTGCCCGATGACTTCGAGGAAGAGGTTGAAGTGGTCATCAACCCCGAGAAGCCGGAGCTGGGCAACCGCAAACTCATGCTTACCAAGGAAGTATGGATTGAACAGGAAGACTTCATGATAGAACCGCCCAAGAAGTACAAGCGCCTTTCCCCCGGTGCCTGCGTGCGACTGCGCGGTGGCTACTGCATGATCTGCACCGGCTACACAGCCGACACCGAGGGCAACGTGACCGAAGTTCAGGCAGAAATCATTCCCGGCACTGTCGGTTCCAACCCGCCGGAAGGAATCAAGTGCAAGGGTGCTATACACTGGGTATCTGCCAAGTATGGCGTAAAGGCCGAGGTGCGTCTCTATGACCGTCTGTTCAAGGATGAAGCCCCGGATGCCAACGAAGAAGGCTTCCTGGCCGCACTTAATTCCGATTCCCTCACCGTGCTGACCGAAGCCATGGTGGAACCGGCTCTTGCAAATGCTCCTGCCGAGTTCCTGTGCCAGTTTGAACGCACCGGCTACTTCGTGGCAGACCGTTATGACCACAGCGCCGAACACCCCGTGTTCAACCGCTCCGTGGGTCTGCGCGACTCCTGGGCCAAGATGAACAAGTAATCCCGCCCCATGAAGCACATCGAATTCACAGCCACCAACGGCTCTTTCGATATCAACGATTTCATCAATCGTTGCGATGCCGCCACCATGGGCGAGGAACTCCCTCCTGCTCCGGCACCCGAGCCGGAGTCAACGGGAATTATCTCCCCCGGTTCAGTACCGGTAGCAGATGGTACTGATCCCATTGTCTATTCCCCCTTGGAGGAAGTCATTGAAGATCTGCGCATGGGCAAGCTCATCCTGATGACGGATGACCCCCACCGCGAAAATGAGGCAGACCTCGTATGCGCAGGTCAATTTGCCACGCCGCAGAATATCAACTTCATGGCAACTCACGCCCGAGGGCTCATCTGCGTACCCATGGCACCGGAACGAGTTGATGCACTTGGTCTCCCCATGCAGGCTCAGCACAACACGGAAAAGCACCACACAGCTTTCACAGTGAGTGTCGATGCCAAAGAGGGCACCACAACCGGCATCAGTGCGTTTGAGCGTTCCATCACCACCATGAAGCTGGCCGCAGCCAACGCGAAACTGGACGATTTTGTGCAACCTGGCCACTGTTTCCCGCTTCGCGCGGTGGAAGGTGGCGTCATTCGTCGTGCGGGTCATACAGAAGGTACGGTGGATATGATGCGCATCGCAGGTCTGGAACCTGTAGGTGTATGCTGCGAAATCATGAAGGATGACGGAACCATGGCACGGCTGGGCGAACTCGGCTCCTTCCAGAAGAAATTTAATCTGAAGGCCTGTTCCCTGGCTCAGATTATAGAGCACCGTCAACTTACTGAAACGCTGGTCATCCGCGAAGAAGTCGTAAAACTTCCCACTGATTTCGGTGATTTCGACTGTTACTCCTACCATTCCAAAGTAGACGGCAAAACACACCTGGCTCTGGTACATGGAAAGATTGACCCGGAAAAACCCGTCCTCTGCCGCGTCCACAGTGAATGTCTGACCGGCGATGTTTTTGCCAGTCGCCGCTGCGACTGTGGTAGCCAGCTGCACGCCGCTATGCGCCGTATTTCTCAAGAAGGCGGCGTGATTCTCTATCTGCGACAAGAAGGCCGAGGAATCGGGCTCTCCGCCAAGCTGCACGCATACAAGCTGCAGGAACAAGGTTATGATACCGTGGATGCCAACATCAAACTGGGTTTTGCCCCTGATTTACGAGACTATGGAGTAGGTGCCCAGATACTACGGGATCTCGGAGTGCGCCACTTACGCCTACTCACGAATAACCCGTTGAAAATTCAGGGACTTTCCGGTCACGGACTTGATGTCGTTGAGCATGTAGCTATCTCTATCCCTGCGCATGAAGATAATCAGCATTATCTTGACACCAAACGCGAACGCATGGGACACCTTATCTGACTAGTCAGAATGATGTAACAGAAACGCCATATTGCTTTTTGCGATATGGCGTTTCTTTTTTTCAGCTCATCTCCCCGGCTACCTAATCTTTTGCAGACTTGGGGTCAAGGGCATCCCGGAATCCATCACCCAGGAAATTAAGAGCAAGCAGAGTCAGGCAGAAAAACAAGGCTGGGAAGAACAGAAGTTCGGGTGTGGTCTCCATTCGGTCCGCCCCTTCCTTGATAAGAGTTCCCCAGGAGGAATTGGGCGCACGCACCCCCAGCCCGATAAAGGATAAAGTGCTCTCTGTAAGCATTATTCCCGGCACTGCCAGTGTGGTGTAGACCACCACGGTGCCAAGCAGATTTGGCGCGATATGGCAGAAGAGGATACGCAAGTGGCCGAGCCCCAGGGAACGGGCGGCGAGCACATATTCCTGAGATTTAATTTCAAGCGTCTGCGTGCGCACGATACGGGCCAGAGTAAGCCAACCCAGTGCACCGATGGCAATGAAAAGCGGGACAAGACCGAGAATTGGAGCTACACTTTCACGGCTCCACCCCGTATTCTCCACCACCCAGTTGGTAAGTTCACGACTGGGCTCTTCAATACTGAGAGAGAACACTATCACCAGCACAATGAACGGCAACGCAAAAAGCACATCCACCGTACGCATCATGAAAGCATCTGTCCTTCCTCCTATATAACCGGAAACGAGACCGTAACTAAGACCGATAATAAACGAAACAATAGTCGCAACTACCCCTACCAGCAGAGAGATACGCCCGCCATAAAGCACGCGGGCCAGCAAATCACGCCCGAGCTGGTCCGTGCCGAACGGGTGCATCCAGCTGCAATCTGCCGCAATTTCACTCAGATTCGTAGCATTCGGGTTCGCTATGCATGGAAACAAAGGCAGAATAAAACAGGCAAATGCCATGAACAACAGAAAAATAAGCGAAGCCACAGCAGCGCGATTGCGAAGCAGACGGCGGCGGGCGTCTTTCCAGAGCGAGTTTCCTTGTTCGTAGTTCTTTTTCATCATGCAGCACCCTGCGAACGCAGGCGGGGGTTAAGGGCGACCAACACCAGGTCTACCACAAGGTTAGCGATGACAATGAGCACACCATAACAGAACACAAGCCCCTGGATAAGGAAATAGTCACGATCTGTGGTGGCATTTACAAAATGCAGCCCCATGCCCGGCACCTGAAAACAGGTTTCCACAACAAACGAACCTGTAATAAGTGCGGCAAAAGCGGGACCAAGATAGGACACAGCCGGCAGCAGCCCGCTCCGCAGAGCATGCACAAATAACAAACGTCCTGCCCGTACTCCCTTGGCGCGCGCGGTGCGGATGAAATCGGAGGCTAGGACTTCCACCATGCCACCACGCGTCAGGCGGGCAATATACGCAGCATTGATAAGCCCCAGAGTAAGAGCCGGCAAGACGGCGCACAACGAATCATCCCACCCGGCTACACTGAGTCCTGGTACATGCATACCCAGGGTAAGCCCGAAAAGCGGAGCAATCACAAAAGCCGGAATGCAGATACCCGCCATGGCAAGAAGCATGAAGAGCGCATCCGGCCAGCGGTTGCGGAAGTAAGCCGCCAGCATACCGGCCGGAATACCCAGCACAATGGCAATGCCCATGCCCAGCACGCCGAGCCAGAGCGACACCGGAAATGCCTGAGCTATGATATCAGCCACCTGCACCCCTTCGCGCACCAGCGAAGGGCCGAAATCGCCGCTGAGGAGGATACCTTTCCAGTAGTTGGCATACTGCACCAGGGAGCTCTGGTCGAGGCCGTAGAGGGAATTGAGCTGCGCCATGATGTGCTCGGGCAGCTTGCGCTCGCCAAGGAAGGGATTACCGGGCAGCAGACGCACCAGAAAAAACGTGATGGTCTGCAGCACAAAAATCACGAGGACGCCCTGCCCGAGTCGCTTGAGGAGGAGCTTGATCATGGTGTAACTTCTACAGCATCGAGGGGGTGATTATCGAGCAGGAGCGGATACCAGCCCTGCACCCTGCTGTCCTTCAAGTAAGTACGCTCGCTCCAGTACAGCGGAATAATGGGCTGAGCCTCCAGCATGATGCTTTCGGCGCGAATGAGATGGGCGCGGCGAGCACCGGCATCGCCGGAGTCCCGGGCATCGGACAATGACTTATCGAAGCGTTCATCCCCCCAGCCCGTGCAATTGTTACCGCCGCCGCTGCGCCACAGTTCCACAAAGGTGGCGGGGTCGAGGTAGTCGCCACTCCACGAGGAGGAGGAGACATCGTAATCGCCATTCTGCTGAGCGGCCTTGTAGGCGGTCCATTCGCAGGCGCGGATTTCAGCGTGAATGCCCAGCACATTCTGCCACATGGCCTGGATGGTCTCGGCCATGATGCGCTGCACATCTCGGCTGGTGGTCATGATTTCAATGGTCGGGAAACCTTTGCCACCGGGGTATCCGGCTTCCGCCAGCAACTTGCGGGCCAGCTCCACCTGCACCTCACGCGGCGCATAGGTAAAGGAACTATCATAACCCGCACCAGGTGGAGTGAAGCTCGATGCCACACGCCCCGCGCCACGTACCACATCGTTCACCAGAGATTCGCGGTCGATGGCCAGGGAAAGCGCACGGCGCACGCGTACGTCGTCCAGCGGTTTACGGGTAGTATTCAGGCGATAGAAGATAGTGCAGTAGTAAGGGTCCTGGCAATAGGTGTCGCTATTCTGGCGGGTGCGGGCCAGCAGCTCAGGTGGCACGTTGTTGGAGATGTGCAGTTTACCATCGGCGAACATGCGGGTCTCGGTGTAGCCGTTCACGATGGGCAGAAAGCGGATACCTCGGTTCTTCACCTCAGCAGCGCGCCAGTAGCGAGGGTTTGCGATCACAAACAGGTAATCGTTGAAGTGGTGGGACTCGAGCACATAGGCACCATTGCCCACCCAGTTGCCCACGCGGCTCCACAAACTGCGGCGGTCGAGCATGCCGCCATGCGCCTCCACTGCATGCGCCGGCACAGGGCACCAGGTGAAATGCAACAGCAGGTGCAGCAGGTGCGGCGTAGGGCCGGCGAGCCGTAGCTGCAGCGTGCGAGCATCCAGCGCCTTCACCCCCACCTGCGACCAGTCAAGCGCCCCCTTGTTGAATGCCTCGGCTCCCGAAATCGGATAGAGCATCTCGGCATATTTGCCACCGAACTGCGGGTGCAGCAAGCGCTTGTAGGCATACTCAAAGTCGTGCGCCGTAACGGGGCGGCCATCACTCCACTGAGCATCGCGCAGGTAAAAAGTCCATTCGGAAGCCTTGTCATCGTGCTCCCATCGCTCGGCCATGCCGGGGTGAATAAGTGTCTCATCCTGAGCATCCGGCCGCACCAGTCCCTCAAGCAGCGCGGAGATAATCTTACCATCGGCCACGGCGGTGGCCTTGTGCGGGTCGAGGCTGAGAGGTTCCTGGTTGTTACCCACGATGAGAATCCCCTGCTCCGCGGCCTTATCTGCCGTACTGCGAGAATCCCCACACCCTGCCAGCAGCAAGGCAGCAAGACTCACACAGATGGACAGCAGCAGTTTCACGCGCACCATTCTACCACACCCCCGGCCTGGCGCAAGCGCACAGTGCGTCAAACTCATCCGCACTGCGAATTTTGTCACTGCTGTAGAAAAATTGGAGAAAATTACGTATTTTTAACTGGCGAAGCACATTTTATACGCCTATATTGATAGAGGAATCCAAACAAGACATACCAGACCATGAAGAAATTCGTCCTTATTCTCGCACTGGCAGCCGTTGGCTGCGCCTCCGCCACTATTACTATTCCCACCAGCAAAGCTGAAATGCAAAACCAGAAGGCTGCTGCGCAAAAGGCTTTTGCCGACAAGGTGGCCGCAAAGAAAGCCGCAGACAAGGCCAAGGCAGATGCCGCCAAGAAGGCTGCGGCCGATGCCATCGCCGAAAAAGCCTCTGCTGTGACTGATAAAGTGAACGAGGTAAAAGGTCAGGTAGACAGCGCCAGGAACACAGTAGAATCCGCCAAGTCCCAGCTCGAGGCTCTGAAGAACGCCCCCTCCACCACCCCCTCAGTGGAGGTAGAGAAGCCGAGCGTAGAGCTGAATGAAAGCGGCATTCTGATTAAGAAGCCGAGCCTCAAGCTCAAGTAAATTGCAGTAAAGCAGGCAATTTTCAACGCCCGGGAATCAATTCCCGGGCGTTTTTGCATGATTTGACTTCACATCCTGCTGGAGAAATGATAAAATAGGCGCATGGCTAATAAACCCGTAGTACTTATCATCCGCGACGGCTGGGGCCGCAACCCGCAGGGCCCGGAAGCCGCCAATAAGACCGGCGATGCTACCGTTCTCGCCAAGACTCCTTTCACCGACAAACTGCTGGCCACCTGCCCGCACATGATGCTGGGTGCCTCTGGTCAGGATGTGGGTCTGCCGGATGGGCAGATGGGCAACTCCGAGGTGGGACACCTGAATCTGGGTGCCGGCCGCGTTGTGTTCCAGGACCTCTGCCGCATCACCAATGCCATCAACGATGGCTCACTCGCCAAGAATCCGGTCATCATCGACGCATACGCCAAGGCAGCCGACAGCCGACTGCACCTCATGGGCCTTGTGTCTGATGGCGGCGTGCACTCCCACATTGATCACCTGATTGGTCTCGTGAAAATCGCAGCTGAAGCCGGCGTGAAGGATATCTACATTCACGCCATCATGGACGGCCGCGACACCGACCCGAAGAGCGGTGCCGGTTTCCTGCAGCAGCTCGAAGATGCCGTGGCTCCCTACGGTGCTAAGATTGCCACTGTGGTAGGCCGTTTCTTCGCCATGGACCGCGACAAGCGCTGGGATCGTGTCCAGATTGGCTGGGATGCCATCGTGCTCGGCAAGGGTGAAGCCTGCACCTGCAGCCCCGCTGACTACGCCCGCAAGAGCTATGATGCTGGTATCACCGATGAATTCATGAAGCCCGCAGTATTTGTGGACGCCGACACTCAGCGCGTACGCGATAACGATGTCGTATACTTCTTCAACTTCCGAGCCGACCGCGCCCGCGAACTTTCCCGCGCCTTCATCTACGAAGATTTCGACGGTTTCGACCGCACAGTACAGCCCAAGGTTCACTATGTAACCATGTCCGAATACGAGGCATGCTACCCGACTCCGATTGTATTCGAGCAGGAGCAGCTCTCCAACATTCTGGGCGAGGTTATCGCCAATGCCGGGCTCAAACAGCTCCGCATTGCCGAAACCGAAAAATACGCCCATGTGACATTCTTCTTCAACGGCGGTGTAGAAACCCAGTTTGAAGGTGAAGACCGCATTCTGGTTCCCTCCCCCCGCGAAGTGGCCACCTACGACCAGAAGCCCCAGATGAGCGTGGGCGAAGTGGCCGACAAATTCGTGGAAGCCATCGGCAACTATGATATCGCCATCATGAACTTTGCCAACCCCGACATGGTGGGCCACACGGGCTACCTCGAAGCCGGTATCGCCGCTTGCGAAGCAGTAGATGCCGCTCTGGAGAAGAGTGTGACCAAGATTCTCGAGCTGGGCGGCTGCTGCCTTATCTGCGCTGACCACGGCAACTGCGAGAACATGCTCAACCCCGATGGTTCCCCCAACACTGCTCACACCACAAACCTGGTGGACCTCATCTACTGCGGCCCCGACCAGGACTCCATCACCCTGAGCGATGGTATTCTGGCCGATATCTCCCCCACGCTGCTGCACCTGCTCGGCATCGAGCAGCCCGCCGAAATGACAGGCCACAGCCTGGTGAAGTAACCATCACTTGCCAACTCAAAGAAAAGCCGCTTCCAGAATTTTCTGGAAGCGGCTTTTTAACAATTAAAAACAACACTCAAAAACTGGCAGAAATGCAGCTCAACGATACCGGTCTTCCGGGAAATTGCGATACCCTATCTTAAGCGGGCTCATATCATCCAGCATACGGCGGTCATAACGCCGGCGCGGCGGTTCAAGATGACCGAGAGTCTTCCCCTTATCTGGCTCAAAGAAGAACTGAAGGTAATAATTTCCGTTATATCCCAACGCATGGGTATCGCGAATCATACGCAGGATATCAGCCTCATCCAGCAAATCTGGATGAACAGTAGTGCGGACCTCATGTTCCAGACCGAACTCAAGCAAGGTACGAAGTGTTTCCTGATAACGCTCGAAAAGCAGTTTCCCTCCTGGGAGTCGCCAACTGCGATTGGAGGGCATCTTATTATCAAGTGCCACGTAATTAATTAAATTTTCTTCCAGCAGAGCACGAATCACCTGCGGATTGCTGCCGTTTGTATCGACCTTGATCAGATAACCCAACTTCTTAATTTCCCGGCAGACTTCGACAATATCAGGATTGAGAGTTGACTCTCCTCCGGAAAGCACTACGGCATCCAAGAATGACGCACGCTCCCGGAGGAAAGCCATCTCATCCTGCCCACCACCATGACTCAGAACAAGTTCCGGGTTATAGCAGTAGGGACAACGCAGATTACACCCTGTATACCAGAAAATGCAGGCCGCTTTTTTCGGATAATCCAGAAAGGTCAGCGGGGTGATATCTGCGGGATGACGCATAACCTATGGTTCGCAACGCGAATTACTTGAGGATGGCGTCGCAGCCACAGCCGCAGGGCTCTTCGAAGTGAGCGCGCTCCTCGAATTCACCCTGCTTGCCAGCGTTGAAGGTCTCCACCGGACGGTGGTAACCCATCACGCGGGTGTACACGGTGCACTTGGTGCGCTCCTCGGCGTGCTCTGCCAGCAGCTGCTCGTCAGTCTTGTATACGGGTTTTACATCCTGATTGCTCATATTCGTATTGGTTCTATTGGTTTGGGGTGTTTGATTTCTTATCAGAAAAGCGGCAGTTCCGGCTGTTCCTCGGTACGGGCGCGATCGATAATCTCCTGGTCGCAAAGCGGACAGAAGTCATGACGTCCGCGGAGATAGCCGTGTTTCTCGCAAACAGAGAAGAGCGGAGTAACTGTTATGTAAGGCATCTTGAAGTTAGTAAGCACCTTGCGCACAATATCGCGGCATGCCTCCGGAGAGGAAATGGCCTCGTTCATGTACATGTGGAATACCGTACCACCGGTGTAGCAGCACTGCAGCTTGTCCTGCATCTGCAAAGCCTTGAAGAGGTCATGCGTATAGCCGGCAGGCAGCTGGGAACTGTTGGTGTAGTAACGGTGACCAGGTGTACCACTCTGGATGATATCCGGGAAACGCTTCTGGTCTTCACGTGCAAAGCGGTGAGTAGTACCTTCAGCAGGAGTTGCTTCCAGGTTATACAGATTACCGGTAGTCTCCTGATAGCCGCGTATACGCTCACGCATGAAATGAAGCACTTCCTCTGCGAAGGCGATACCCGCAGGCTCTGCGGTGTTCATCGTGTCGTTGGAGAAGTTACGAAGCATTTCGTTCATGCCGTTCAGACCGATGGTAGAGAAGTGGTTGCGCAGATGCGGCAGGTAACGCTTGGTGTAGGGATACAGACCACGCTCATACAGAGTATTGATGAATACACGCTTCTTCTCAAGGGTATCCTTGGCCAGGTCCATCAGCTCACCGAGCTTGCTGTACAGCAGATTCTTATTACCCTTGTACAGGTAGCCGAGACGAGCCAGGTTGATGGTCACCACGCCGATGGAACCGGTCATTTCAGCAGAGCCGAACAAACCACCACCGCGCTTGAGCAGCTCGCGAAGGTCCAGCTGAAGACGGCAGCACATGGAACGCACAGCATCAGGCTTATAGGCCTCTTCGTCTATCACCTTGTTACCATTCTCGTCGTACTTGTACTGAGAACCTACGAAGTTCTGGAAGTATGAGGAACCAATCTTGGCGGCGTTCTCAAAAAGCAACGGCACGTTCTCGCCCTCCCAATCGAAGTCTTCAGTAATATTTACAGTAGGAATCGGGAAAGTGAACGGCTGGCCGGTGCTGTCGCCCTCGGTAAGCACCTCGTAGAATGCTTTCTGGATAACCATCATTTCCTTCTGGAAATGCTTGTAGGTCAGGTCTGTGAGAGACTCCACACCTCGTTCTCTTGCAATAGCAAGCAGCGTTTCATCCTCCAGGCCCTCGAAAATATGCTGATTACCGGACATCGGCGTCTGCTCACGAAGGTCACGGGGCACGGTCCAGTCAATCGTTACGTTGGTGAACGGGCTCTGCCCCCAGCGGCTGGGCACGTTCAGATTATAGACGAAACCACGAAGTGCCTTCTTGACGGCCTTATAAGGAAGCTGGTCCTTGAACAGATAGGGGGAAAGATAGGTATCAAACGAACTGAAAGCCTGTGCGCCTGCCCATTCACTCTGCAGAATGCCCAGGAAGTTGGCCATCTGCCCCAGAGCCTCACGGAAATGGCGCGGCGGACGGCTGTTCACTCGGCTGCGCACACCATTGAACCCTTCGTTCAGCAGAGCACGCAGACTCCAGCCCGCGCAGTAACCCGTCAGGCAGTCAAGGTCATGAATGTGGTAATCACCGTTGCGATGAGCGGCACCCTCCTCCGGCGTATACACCTGGTCAAGCCAGTAGTTGGCAATCACCTTACCGGCGGTGTTGTTCACGAGACCGGCGTTAGAGTATGTGGTATTTGAGTTGGCCTTGATACGCCAGTCCGTGTTACCTACATATTCCTCAATAGTCTGTTTACAATCTACCCAGGTATTCCCTTTGTACAGACCTGCAATCTGCTCACGCTGCAACTTGTGCAGGAAACGGTATTTAATGAAGTTTCTGGCTGTATCGTATGCACCGGCACGCATGAGTTCTTTCTCAATGCGGTCCTGCACCATTTCCACAGGCAGATATTCTTCGTGCTTCAGTTTATCCAGTACATTTGCATAGACCAGGGGATTATATTCCTCCTGTGAGGCATGAAACGCCTTCTCGATGGCCTGTTGTACTTTATAGGCCTCGAAGCGTTCGCGCTTACCGTTTCGTTTGATGATTTCAGGCATGATTCCGTGAGAGCTTTGGAGAGTTTACATAAGAGCGCCTGACAGGATTTCTCCCGCCTGGTGCACGGGGTTCAATGTACCATGCTAAAAACGTGTTTGCAAGCAAAAAAAATGATGGGGGCACACTTTTCCATATACAAAATATAGAACACCAATCCAATCACACATACTACATATTGTACACTTGGTCTGATTTTCGCTTTTTAGAATCATTCTTTATTTTCAAGCTGAATCAAAGCATGGAAACTATTGATACAAGCGGGTTGCGGCCAGAAAAAGAGGATTCCAAAGCAGTGCTCTATATGGTGTAGCGTCTATAAACAGACCACAAAATATTGCGGGTGTAAAATTACTTTTCGAAGAGGTTAATTTTGGGCCCAGATGCACTTCAAGTAGTCTTCTCCGTCAAAATCAAAAGGCATGGGCACAGAAACAAGCTCTGCAGAGGGGATTCCAGCCGACACCATGCGACGGAATGCCGCCATGGGCAATTTGCGGCAATTCGTTGAGCAAAGAATACGCCCACCAGGTGCCAGAATAGCAGCAGCCAGATTCACAAGATGGTCATAATCCTTTTCCACCCGCCAGACATGGCCTTTCTCATCACGGGAAAAAGTCGGCGGGTCAAGAATGATAACATCAAACCTGCGCCCCTGACGAGCGAATCGATCCATCCAGTGTAAAGCATCGCCTTTACAGAAATAATGGTCATCCGGATCAATATCATTGAGCGCCATATTCTCGCGGCACCAGCTCAGACAGGGTTGGGCAAGATCCAGAGTGGTGGTCTGCGCACCGGCCAGAGCCGCACACACAGAAAAAGCCCCAGTATAGGCAAAGGTATTAAGGACCTTCATACCCGGGCGACAGATACGCCGTATCTCGGCGCGGTTATCACGTTGATCTAGAAAAATTCCTTGTGAATAACCGGCCCCCATATCCATGAGATACGATACCCCGTTTTCCTGAATAGTAAAGCGAAGAGGCACATCAGAGCGGCCACAAAGAAACTGCGGGGGCTCTTTTACATCTTTATCAAGGCGCTTCACATACACAGGGCGCCCTGTTGCCTTGAGCATATCCTTCAGAGCTGCTGGCAAATCAGTATCCCGAAGAGAGACCAGCAACCTGTCGGCCAGAGAATCGATAAAAACGCCTGGCCATGGAGCCCCGTCGGATATACGAAAAGCATTCGTATCAGACGAAAGCCTGGCCAGACGTTTATCAATAAGTCTCTGTAAGGGATTCATTACAGCAGGAAGGTCTTGGACGCAGTATCAGCCGCCTTGCGTATAGTGGCAGCCATGGAAGTAAGGGCATTGGCACGGGTTGATGCCAGATGTTCCTTGAGACCGCATTCATCCAATCTGCCGAGGTCAGCAGCGAGAATAGCCGCAGGAGCCAACCCGGAGAGAAGACGGATAAAAATAGCGATAAGCCCCTTGGTGATAAGAGAATCGCTGTCTGCATGAATGATGAGTCTGCCATCATCCATCTCAGTACCAACCCATACGCGACTCTGGCAGCCCTTGATCAGGTTGCTGTTCTTGCGGTATTTTTCAGGCATGGCGGGCAGCTTACGACCCAGCGAGATGATGAATTCGTACTTCTCTGTCCAGTCTTCAAAGACGGACATATCATCCAGCAGCTCCTCAATGCGTGTATTGTAATCCATCACTTACTTGCGGCTGGTGGCCAGCGTATAAAGCACGGCCTTCTGGGCATGCAGACGGTTCTCTGCCTCGCGGAAGATGACGGGCGCATTAGCCTCGAGCACCTCATCGGTAATCTCATAGCCGCGGTAGGCGGGCAGGCAGTGCAGCACAATGTGGCCGGGGGCAGCCAGCTTGAGCAGCTCATCGTTCACCTGGTAGGGGAAAAAAGCCTTCTCCTTGGTGCCCTTCTCTGCCTCCTGCCCCATGGAAATCCATGTATCGGTATTGATGACCATGCAGTCGCGCACAGCTTCAGCGGCATCGGTGGTGCAGATGATGTTCGGGCAATCGAGTGCAGCCAGAGTCTCAGCCTTGGGCAAAGCCTGCTCAGGGCCGGCCAGCATCAGCGTGAAGCCCAGGTGCTTGGCAGCCCACATCCAGGAGCGGCCCATGTTGTTATCCACATCGCCCAGGAAAGCAATCTTCATTCCCTTCCAGGAGCCCACGCCGTACTGCTCCTCAATAGTGAGCAGGTCGGCCAGAATCTGGCAGGGATGTTCCAGGTCAGTCAGAGCGTTGATAGTGGGCAGCTTGGAGTAATCAGCAAAGTCCACCACATCCTGCTGGTCATAGGTGCGGATGATGGCACCGTGAATCATGCGGCCCAGCACTCGGGCAGTATCCTTGATAGGCTCGCCGCGGCCCAGCTGGATATCGCGGGTGGAAAGGAACATCGGGCGGCCGCCCAGTTCGGAGATACCCACCTCAAAGGACACGCGGGTGCGGGTGGAGGATTTGGAGAAAATCAGAGCCCAGGTCTGCCCGGCCAAGGGCTGTTCTGTGTGGCAACCACGCTCGGCTTTGAGCTTGTGCCCCAGGGCAAGCAATTCGCAGATCTGCTCGCCGGTCAGTTCTTCGATGGAAAGAAGGTTGTTCATGGCTATATAAAATTCCGGGAAAGCAGCAAAGTATCATGTTTACTGCCACCTGTAAAGTTCAGAGTGAGTCAGCGCGCCGATATTTAATCGCAAGGTTCTGTCAGCGCACGGGCTACTTCACGGATAACAAATCTGGCACCCTGGGCTACCAGCAGGCTGATACCCAGCACTGCTGCACCCATGGTAAGCCCCAGCAGCACTCCATAATCCGAAATCCAGAAACATGTCGGCACTATTGCCGCAAGTATATGCATTACCACCACTGCTATATACGCACCCGAGCGCACGCCCTGCGATTTCGACAGAGCCGACAAGGCAAGACAGGTCATATAGATAATAAGAGGAGGTATAAGCATCGTTATTCTCTCTGTTAGCAGCATTCTACCCCCACCATCTGACGATTACAAGACTTTCTCTGACGCAGTGACATACTTTCCTGCCACAAAACAGAGATTAGACTTGCGCGAGCTGCGGGGTGAGAGTATAGTTTCGCACCGAAATGAAAGCCCTCGTCAAAACAACAGCCGATAAAGGCCTGGAACTGATGGACGTGCCGATGCCTGAAGTCGGCCCGAATGATGTTCTCATCAAGATTTACAAAACTGCTATCTGCGGCACCGACCTGCACATCTGGAACTGGGACGCCTGGGCCCAGCAGACCATCCCTGTGGGCATGCACGTGGGTCACGAGTTCTGCGGCGTTATCGAGCGCGTGGGCTCTGCCGTCACGGAATACAAACCCGGCGATGTTGTTTCCGGCGAGGGTCACATCGTCTGCGGGCACTGCCGCAACTGCCGCAAGGGTCTCTTCCATCTCTGCCCGAACACCAAGGGTGTGGGTGTGAACCGTCCCGGCTGCTTTGCTGAATACCTTTCCATTCCCCAGAGCAACGTCATCCGCATTCACAAGGACATGCCCATGGAGATTGCCTCCATTCTCGACCCCCTGGGCAATGCCACTCACACCGCCCTCTCCTGGGATCTCGTGGGTGAAGACGTGCTCATCACCGGTGCCGGGCTCATCGGCTCCATGGCTGCCGCCGTCTGCAAGAAGGCCGGTGCCAAGAGCGTGACCATCACCGACGTAAGCGACTACAAGCTCAACCTGGCACGCATCATGGGCGCCGACCGCACCGTGAACGTCATCTCCGGCGACAGCATCGATGCCGCCCGTAAGGACCTCGAAATCGAGGAAGGCTACGGCGTGTGCCTCGAGATGAGCGGCGCTCCCGCCTGCCTTAAGGACATCATCAACCACTCCGCCTACGGTGCCAATATCTCCCTGCTCGGTATCCAGCCCGGCGGCTCCGGCATCGACTGGAACACCTTCGTGTGGAAGGGCCTCAAGATGAAGGGCATCTACGGTCGCGAAATGTACGGCACCTGGCAGAAGATGGATGCCATGCTGCGCAGCGGTCTCGATGTTTCCCCCATCATCACCCACCGCATGCACTACACCGACTTCAAGAAAGGCTTCGAGGTCATGGCCTCCGGTCAGTCCGGCAAGGTGGTGCTCACCTGGGCTGAATAAAAATCATCAGCTTTCTTTTCCAAAAGAACGTGCAACGGTGTCAAAATCCGTTGCACGTTCTTTTCTTTGACAATTACAGGATATATTGTTAGAATCTAGCCCAGCCATCCATATTTCATGAAAGACGAAAATCACGCATACCTTCCGCTGCAATCCCACACACGTGGACTCCGGATTCTGAGTCCCCTGCTGGTGTTCTTTATTCTGTATCTGAGCGCATCCATACTATTGGGCGATTTTTACAAGATGCCTGTTACGGTAGCCTTCATGGCAGCCTGCACCTGGGCATTCATCGTATGCCGGCCGCGCCGCTTCAGCGAGCGCGTTGAGCGTTTTTCAAGAGGTGCTGCGCACAGCAACATCATGATGATGATATGGATTTTTGTGCTTGCAGGCGCCTTTGCCCAATCTGCCAAGTACATCGGCTCAGTGGATGCTACCGTAAATCTTACTCTTTCCCTGCTCCCCGCGAATATGGTACTGGCTGGAGTATTCCTGGCCTCCTGCATCATCTCCCTTTCCATCGGCACCTCAGTCGGCACTATTGTAGCGCTCATGCCGGTTGCTGTCGGTCTTGCCGATAAAGCCGGGGCAGATATAGCCATCATGGCAGGCGGCGTTATCGGCGGTGCCTTTTTCGGGGATAATCTCTCCTTCATCTCAGACACGACAATTGCCGCAACCCGCACTCAGGGCTGCGCGATGCAGGATAAATTCAAAGCCAATTTCCGGATTGTACTGCCTGCCGCCATACTGGTGCTGATAATCTATATCATACTGGGCTGGGGTCTTAAACCTGTGGAAACACCCCAGGAGACAGAATGGCTCAAAGTATTACCATACCTGCTTGTTCTCGGCACTGCGCTGTGCGGCATGAATGTGATGAAAGTGCTCATTCTCGGCTTGTTAAGCACAGGAGCGGTCGTGATGCTCTCATCCCAGGCTGCCACCATGGACTGGGTTGCAGCCATGGGCAACGGCATGACCGGCATGGGTGAACTTATCATCGTCACACTGCTCGCGGCCGGCATGCTGGAACTCATCCGCTACAACGGCGGGCTGGCATACATCGTCCAGCATCTCACTTCATGCATCCGTGGAAAGCGAGGCGCCGAAATCAGCATCGCGCTCATGGCTGCTCTCGCCAACTTCTGCACTGCAAACAATACTGTTGCCATTGTAGCCGTTGGTAATATCGCCCGCAGTGTAGCCCGGAAATACGGCATCTCAGCCCCTCGCTCAGCGAGTCTGCTGGATACGGCATCCTGTGTCATCCAGGGGCTTCTGCCATACGGCGCACAGCTCCTCATGGGTTCAGCGCTGGCCGGCATCACCGCGTTTACCATCATTCCCTACCTTTTCTATCCCTTTGTCATGGGCATATCGGCATTCATTTTCATCATCTTCCAGCTTGCAGAAACAAAGGACTAAGATTCGTTGCATTCCGCTATCGCGCATATCCGCTGACATATTTCTCTTGATTTATGGCACAAAACTCAGTTCCGCAAATGAACTTTCTCTGCTAAAATGCGGAAAAGTATAGCAGAATCCTATGTCTGACCCGAACAAACAGCCCAACAAAACCCCCGCGACCGGAAATACTCCCAACTGGGGAGCAATGATTCTCATGGCCGTCATCGCTGGCATCGTCATGGTTGCCTTCATATTTGACGGTGCACTTGCCTCACCAGGACGGTCCATATCTCTGGAACAATTCCGACAAGATTACCGGGCCGGCAAAGTTGTTCTCAACCAGCCCAAGGAATTCCCCATTGAGGTGACACTGGATGCATCTTCCTCTGAAGGTGTTATTTCAGCTTTTGAATACCGCAATATTCCGCAGTATCCGAAAGCTGCATTCTACATGCCTTTCACCGCATCCGACGACATCCGCGCCCTTTGCAACCGCTTCGGCATCACCACCACAAAAGTGGACGCTGTACCACAGGAACTGCAGGGCGACCGGGTCTGGTCCACAGAAGATTTCGCCCGCATGGGTGCAGAAGGCCGTATCATAACGACCGGGAGCAGCCCTGTCATTTATGAAAACGCAGGTTCCGGTGTCATCGTGGGTGAATACCGACTTCCGCCTGCCACAAAGGTCGAACTAAAGGACCTGGAGCCAGTTCGCATCGAATTCAACTCCGCATTCCAGGGCGAACAAGTCCGGGACCTGCTGGGGAACCAGGTCAAGTACATCGTTGAAAGCAACTCATGGAGCATGTTCCTTGTAAACGTGCTGCCCTTTGCCATCGTACTGCTGTTACTGTTCTTCTTCTTCCGGGCACAAGGCGGCGGCCCTGGCGGTGCCATGAAGTTTGCCCGTAGCCGGGCACGTCTGCTCGACCCCAGCCAGAACAAGGTCACATTCAAGGATGTTGCCGGCATCTCCGAAGCTAAGGAGGAGGTATGGGAAATCGTCGAGTTCCTGCGCAATCCGCAGAAATTCCGCAATCTGGGCGGCACCATCCCCAAAGGTGTCATCATGGTGGGTCCCCCAGGCACAGGTAAAACCCTGCTGGCACGCGCTATTGCCGGTGAAGCCGGGGTTCCGTTCTACACCATTTCCGGCTCCGACTTCGTGGAAATGTTTGTCGGTGTAGGTGCCAGTCGTGTGCGCGACATGTTTGCCGAGGCCAAGAAGCACAATCCGTGTCTGATTTTCATCGACGAAATTGATGCCGTGGGTCGCCACCGTGGTCACGGTGTGGGCGGCGGCCACGATGAGCGCGAGCAGACCCTCAATGCGCTGCTTGTGGAGATGGACGGATTCACCGCAAATGAAAACGTCATCGTCATCGCGGCAACCAACCGAGTCGACGTGCTGGACCCCGCACTACTGCGTCCCGGTCGTTTTGACCGCCAGGTGACGGTAAACCTTCCGGATGCCGCCGGCCGTGAGCAGATTCTTCGCGTACACGCCCGCAAAATCAAGCTTTCACCAGATGCCGACCTGGCACCTATTGCACGAGCCACAACCGGGTTCTCCGGCGCTGAGCTTGCCAATCTGATAAACGAGGCCGCTCTGATTGCCGCCCGCCAGAACAAGCCCACCGTTCAGCAGGCAGACCTGGAAGAAGCTCGCGAGAAAGTTCGTTGGGGACGCGAGCGCCGCTCACTGGAAATTTCTGATAAGGAGAAATACATGACCGCAGTGCATGAGGCCGGCCACGCTGTATGTCTGCTGAAGACAACACTGGCAAAGAGTCTGCCGCTGCACAAGGTCACCATCATCCCCCGCGGTCCGGCACTGGGTGTTACCATGATGCTGCCCGAGGAGGATAAATACAGCGAATACAAGAGCGAAATGCTCGACTACATCGTCATGGCCATGGGCGGGCGCTGTGCTGAGCTTGTCGTATTCGGAGATGTATCCGGCGGTGCACGCGGAGATATTCATCAGGCTACCAACATAGCCCGGAAAATGGTCTGTGTTTACGGCATGAGCGATAAGCTCGGTCCCATCGAATACGGCACAAACCACAGCGAAGTGTTCCTGGCTCGGGATATCTCACAGACCACCCGCAACTACTCTGAACACACAGCCCAGATTATCGATGAGGAAATCCAGCGCATCGTGACAGAGAACTACAACCGGGCTGTAAACATTCTCACAGAAAACAAGGAACGGCTTCTCCTCATTGCAGACAAGCTTATCGAATTTGAGACGCTCAGTGGTGAGCAGGTTGCGGAGCTGCTGGAAAACGGCGAGATGAGCAACCCGCCTGTACGACAGCTTCCTCCTCCCATTCCTGAAGATGAGGATGCCCCCACGGATCTCCAGACACCCGATGACGAGCCCCCTGCTCCGGAGCTTGAAGAACCGGCCACTGAAGCCGAAAAGAAAGACGACATCTAATACCTTACAAACAAGCATAATATGAACAGCAAACAACTCGCCTTTGCCTGCGCCCAGGTGGCATGTGATGCCAAGGCCTCCGATATCGCCATCTATGACCTGCGCGGCACCTCCTCCATCACGGATTTTGCCGTGGTCTGCACCGCTACCTCCGTGCCTCATCTGCGCGCCATCATGGGCGATGTAGATAAGGAAGTGTGGGAGAAATACGAAATTTCGCCCGTATATGCCGAACGCACCCCCAATGCCCTGTGGTGCGTGCTCGACTACATCGACGTGATGCTGCACGTCATGGCTGGTGAGACCCGTGAGTTCTACGAACTGGAAGAACTCTGGAAACCGGAAAACCGCATTGAGTGGACGGACGGCGCAGAAGCCTGATTTTCTCACCATCCACCAGTTTTTCATACCGCTTCAGCCCATGGCAGAAGCGGTATTTTTATTGGGGAGCACAGCAATCATTGCAGACATTCTCTCCAGAGAGAATGCTGATACCATGCTTTTCAAACAAGCCGACCACCCTGGCGCGCAACGCCTCATCTATCGGCAATAGGTCCCTGGTTCTGTCACCGGGGAGGGCTCCATGCTGCAACAAAATATCCAGCGATTTTAAACTTTGATATTCGAGTCCATCAGGGGATTCCCCCAATTGAAGGAACTGCAGAGTCTGCAGACAGATATCCAGAGGACGCTGCGGATTATCTGCCGAGACCCCGGCTGCAGAATACCCCATCTCGAGCACTTTCTGCACGGCATCTGGTTCATATTCGGCAACAAAATACTGTACAGGGGTCACACTCCCTTCTGCACTTTCAATCACAGAGGGGCCTCCTGTTTGTAAATTCTTCAGAATCTTCCCGGTAGTAAGCTCCTCTTCCTGCCATAAGGAACAGAAGGCAGATGTACACAGAACACCCACCAGAGATATGATGCCGATAATATGAGATTTCTTCATTTGGTGTATGCGTTGGAAACCAGAGCTTTCTCGCCGGCCTGGATACGCAGCATCTCCATCTGCAGGCGCGTAAGTTCCTCGCCGAAATGCACAGGGGTAAGAGGGCGCCAGGTTCCCACACTCATCATATGCTCCATGATTCGCCGCAAATGCGACGCCAGAGGAGATTGCTTATCCAGAAGAGGAATAATCAGACGACTGGCTTCAGATAGATAACGCTGACTGGCGTTCCGGGGTCTGGGCCCCGCTAGTGCCATATTATCAAAGCGGAAGCCAACATCCATCAGATATGTATGTTCCAGAGCAAATGGCACGAGAGCAATGCGCTCAATATCCAGATAAATACACACACGGCAGAGCTGCTGCAGCAAACCACATATCACGATTGCAGGCAACACCCGGCCATTGCTCACCATCATGTCCAACGGTTCACCTTTGATACGCTCCATAGCCAGATGCCAGGTACCATCGGCCTCCAGCAGTTCCAGCGGTGCCGCGATATTCGGATGATCAAGTCTTGCCTGCAGACGCGCAGTTTCCACAAAGAAGCGGACTTTGCGGTCATCCAGCATAGCCGATGGGCGCAGACTACGGACAAGCACCTCGCGACTCATATTCTTCTGCGTGGCAGCATAGGTCACCGTATCGGCATCCTCACTGTGCACGGCAGTAAGGATATACTGCTGTGCCACCACTCGCGGCAGACTGTATGCAGAATAAGGCATATCAACTATCAACCACCGTAACCAAGTTTAAGCACCGGAAGCCCCTCCACAGCGTCGAACCAGGCTTCGGCCGGAATGACGAACTCAAGATAATACTGAGTTTCACCCTTCGCGTCTTTCTCTTCCACCCGTTCCATGATAACCTCGCAATCATCCTGTCCCAGAATGGTCGGATAAACAGCATTCACCTGATTGGCAGGTATACTCAGCACATAATCCATCTCTTCTTCACCAGGCTGCCGTTTGGGCAGGAAAAGATAAATATCATCCCACACAACAGAGCCCAGTACCTCATCCGGCAAATCAATGCTTCCACCAAGCGGACGGCTGCTGTACACGGCTTCGCCATTGACCTTCATCCAGGCTCCCACGCGGCGGAACACCTCGGCAATTCCTTCAGGTATAGAACCATCCGCCTTAGGTCCGATATTCAGAAGAAGGTTCCCCCCCTTCGCCGCACACTCCTGCAACTGCAGAATAATTGTCTCAGGGCTTTTATAGAACTCATGATCGCTACGGTGATACCCCCAGCGGTTGCCCACGGTCATGCAGGCCTCCCAGTCGCGACCGGGATACCCCTCGCGAGGGATTCGTTTCTCCGGTGTAGAAAAATCTCCCTGCGTAAAATCCAGGCTAGTGGAATCCAGGCTGGAATCAAAGCCGCTGAACGCATAAAGGCGGTTATTGAATAGCACGCCGGGATTAGCATCGCGGCAGATCTGCATCAACTCCTGGGCTTTCCAGGCTTCACCGGAAAGATTTCCCTGGGAATAGTCCCACCACATAATATCAATGGGCCCATAATTCCGCACAAGCTGCCGGACCTGGGTGTGCAGATAATCCTGATAAGCAGCGTGATTTCTGGGTATCTGTTTTTCTTTCAGCTTCTCGGCCTGCCCGACAGGATAACACAAATCCGGGCAAATGGTATTATCATAATCTTTCTGGTGCCAGTCAATCACACTGTGGTAAAGACCTACCCGCATACCGGCTGCGCGTGCAGAATCCGTAAATTCCTTCACAATGTCACGGCCAGTCACTTTCCCACTGCAATAATCACTATTGATGGCATCAAACAGAGCAAAACCTTCATGGTGTTTGGAGGTCAGAACCATATACCGGCACCCGGATTCCCTGGCCAATGCAGCCCAGGCCTCTGTACACCCGGGCGCTGGCTGGAACAAAGGTAACGCCTCTGCCGCGTATGTTTCAGTATCCAGCCCGAGATTGCACTGAATCCACTCACCACCACCCGGCACGCCCTTGAACTCACCCGCGAGACCGGAATACAAGCCATAGTGAATAAACATACCAAACTTTGCATCGCGCCACCACTTCATGCGGGTATCGCGTTCCTCTCTGGTTTCTGTCTTATTATCAACCAACGGTTCCATCGCGGAAATCTGGCCGAATGCCAGCATCCCCAGCAATGAGCAGATAATGTTGCGTACTTTCATTATAATAAATACTACAGATAACCCTTGCATTTGTCAATAATATTGACATCTTCTGCGTCACATGCTAGAGTCAGCTCTATGGATGACTTCACCCTCACGCACACCATCACCAGCTACGAATGCTCCGAAGACCACCTCATGAAGCCGGAATTCTTCCTGCATCTGTGCCAGGAGATGGCAGAAGAACACGCTGACCTGCATGATATGGGCTTTGGCTGGGCTGTGCGTAATCATAAAATCTGGGTTGAAACACAAGGGAACTACGAGTTGTTCCGTCGTCCGGCATGGAAGGAAACCATCACCCTGCGCACCAACACCGGCCAGGCCAGTCCGCTGCAGGCCCGCCGTTTCGTAGAAATGACAGATAAGGACGGCAATGTGCTGGCACGCGCAGACCTGATGTGGGTACTTATCGACATCACCACCCGCCGTCCCTTCCCGCTTAAACGTATGGAGTTTGCATTCAAAGGCATTGAATGCCCGCCCATCACCACACCGCTTGAATGCCCGGAGTGGAACGAAGCCCCGCTTTGCAGCATGCCGCACACCGCAGCCCGCCGAGATGTGGACTTCAACGGGCACATCAACAACAGTGCTTACCTTATCTGGGCGCTGGATACCCTGCCTGCCGACCAGACACCAGAGGGAGCCCCGGCACGCTTCCACCTGACATTCCGCAAGGAATGCATGCTGGGAGCCGAGGTGGAGGTGCAGCATTACCGCAGCGGCAACTTCACCCGCCATATCATTAACTCCGCTGAAGGCGTGCGCGCCGAAATTGAGGTGGAGTGGAGCTGAAAATGGGATTGCCAAAAGCCCCGAATGGGTGTATGGTAGCAGCCATGCATTCATACCCGGCAGAAAAGATAGACGCACTGTGCCACCGCAGGTGTGCCTTCGCGCTTTACTGTCTGCCGGGCGCACATGAGCCTGTTTTCTGCATGGCGGAGGATGGCCGCACGGAGGATGACCCCATTTTCAAGAACGGATTCCTGATTGCAACCTTCGCAGGCATGAGCCTGTTCATACCCGAAGAACTGAGCGAGGTGCCGGCAGCTGAGCAATGGGAAGAGATGGAGCATGTCCCCCAGGAGGCTGCCACTCCCCGGGGAAAATATTCCGCCCTGTTCGAGCACTACACCGGGCTCATCAAAAGCGGGCACCTGCGCAAGATTGTGCTGGCGCGTACCGCAGATATCCCGGTTGAACAGACATTCTCCCCTGCCCGTGCCTTTGAAGCGGCCTGCCGCCAGAACCCGGCTGCCTTCAAGGCGCTTGTGCACACCCCGCAGTATGGCACCTGGCTATTCTGCACACCAGAGCAGCTCATCACCGGCAGCGGTCAGAACTGGCATACCATGGCACTGGCCGGCACACGAATTCCGAATCTTCTGCCCTGGGATGCAAAAAACCGCCAGGAACAGGCGCTTGTAACAGATTTTATACGCGAGGTACTCACCCCGCTGGCTGACCAGATTGAAGAATCGCCGCTGGAAAATCTTCGCGCCGGGCGCATTGAACACCTCTGCACCCGTTTCAGCTTCCGTATGGGCCCCGGCAGACTTCTTGCGCTGCTGGATCAGCTGCATCCCACCCCGGCAGTCTGTGGTTCTCCTGTAGCAGAGGCCCGCCAGATTCTGCAGCAATACCCGGATGTCGACCGCTCCTGCTACGCCGGATATCTTGGTCCCTGGGGGCATGGCAGTGTGCAGATATATGTATCACTGCGAGGCATGCAGATTTTCTCCGATTTCTGCCGGCTTTACGCCGGCGGCGGCATCATGCCCGACTCCGACGAAGAGCAGGAATGGCAGGAAACTGAAAACAAAATGGCCTGCATGCAGCAGGCCATTGCAGAGAGCTATTGATTCGACGGCACCTCCCGGGGTGCCAGCGCCAGAAACATCAGCGTCCAGCCCGAGAAAATCATCTCAATCGCTATCAGGGTACCGATGAGCCAAGCCGAAGACTCAGGCCATCCCCATATTATCATCACCCCGAGCACAAGCGATACCAGCGCATTAAAACAACGCCAGAAACGCCCCGGCTCGGCCCACAGGGAAATCGCCACTCCCATCCGCAGAATACCCGCTGATAGCAGTGCCGCACCGATGAACAGAGTCCACCATTCCATCGATACACCAGGCATCAGCACAGTGAATACACCCACCACCAGATAAAGCACGGCAGCAAGCAGATTCCACCAGCGCTCACCACGCTGCGTAAAGACCTGCACCAGGCGGATAATACCAGCCACAACCAGCACAAATCCGCCCACCCACACAGCTGAAATACCTAGCAGAAAGGGAAAACTCAGCAGGATAAAGCCCAATACGAGCTCCAGCACAGCCAGTATACCCGCCACCCACGGGCGCCCCATCAACCGGCAGGAAGCTCCGCATGTCTGTCTGGATTCAGGAGTGACAGCAGCCATGGTTCTTCTTATTGTGGGTAAATCGTTCAGCCACCGTTTTCCAGCATATCTGGTTCAGGAATGCATCCACATATCCGGCGCGATTCTGATGATATCGCAAGTAATAGGCATGCTCCCAGACATCACATACCAGCAATGGGCGCATCCTCGGCAGCAATGCATCCTGATGCCGTTGAGCAGCCAGCACCACCAGACGGTGACTTACTGCGTCTTTCGCGAGAATCGCCCAGCCACTCCCCTGTACTCCCAATGCTGCACTGCGGAACACGCGGACAAATCCTTCATATGAACCAAAGGCAGTATTGATGGCATCCGCAAGGTCGCAACAAGGTCGATGCCCGGTCTCCGGCGAAATATTCCCCCAATACAAGGTATGCAGCATGTGCCCGGCCAGATGAAAAGCCAGGTTCTGCGCGGCTATGCCGGACTGGGTTTCCGGCAATTCCCCCAGCGCCACCCGCCGCATCATATCCGCAGCAGAGTTTGCCCCGGCTACATAGGCGGCATGGTGGCAGGAATGGTGCAGCACCACTGTCTCGGCATCCAGCAACGGCTCCAGAGCAGTAGCATCATACGGCAAGGGTGGCAACACATAGCGACCATCCGCATATCCATCACATAAACAAATTGTATCCATACATGGGTGGACATCACCCCTCTCTGCATGGTTCAGTGTTTGTTATACATCTATTGACACAATAGTTGTGTTATCCGCATAAGGGTCATCAAGCGCCTGACATGCCTCAATGATAGCCACTGGCAGACTCCCCTCCCGGTTGTTCAGAATATTGCGCCCGACACTGGTCAGCAGCTCTGGTGCAAGTATATCCTCACTGCCATCGGTGGTTATCACAATGCGGTCTTCTGGCAACAGAGGATAAGGCACACTGGGGGCATCCACCATATCCAGCGGCTCACCGGTAATGGCACAACGCAGCACATGCCCTCGCCGCAAGGCTTCCTGGGCTGTCATTCCAGCTCCGATATATGCCCGGTAAACATCCCGGTACGAATGGTCCTGATTCAGCCGGATAAGGCGCCCGTGTCGCCAGAGATACAACGCGGAATCCCCCACACTTACCCAGCGCAACACACCGGAGCCGGCAAAAGCTGCCACCAGGGTAGTGCCACCATACACACCCCTGCTCTCAAATGATTTCCGGACAGCTGCATTGGCATCATCCAACGCAACACGCAAGCGCTCAGCCACAAGCAGGCTGTCGTTCTTCTCAAACGACTTGACAAAAGCTTCTGATGCCAGAGTCGATGCCAGTGCTCCATCATGATGTCCGCCCATGCCATCACACACCACAGCAAGCACACCCTCCGGGAAGAACTTCACCTGGTATGAATCCTCCTGTTTACGGCGCATTCCTATCCACTGTGCTGCTTTTGCAATCATATAACTTGATTATAAATAGCACAGATACCCGAACCGCGCAAGAAAATTCTGCTTGTGAAGCCTTGATTCTGGCTTGCGAAATGTTTTGGAATCATGTAATATATGAGCTATCCATGGAAGGTGATTATACAGAGGACGATATCCAGACACTTGATTGGCGCGAACACCTCCGTCTGCGCCCCGGTATGTATGTAGGCAAACCTGGCAACGGCAGCATGCCGGACGATGCGCTCTACATTCTTATAAAGGAAGTTATCGACAACTCTATCGATGAGTTCGTCATGGGCGTCGGCAAGAAGATTCTTGTCAATATTTCTAATGACGGGGTCTGCGAAGTCCGCGACTTCGGCCGTGGTATTCCGCTGGGCAAACTCTATGACTGCGCCGCAAAAATCAACACCGGTGGCAAATACGACGGTGAAGCCTTCAAGAAATCCGTCGGTTTGAATGGTGTCGGCATCAAGGCAGTCAATGCTCTTTCCGAGATTTTTGAAATCCAGGCCTACCGCGAGGGCCAGACACGCCGCATCACCTTCCGGGAGGGTGAAATGGTTGACGGAACAGATATCACCGAGGCCACTGACCAACCAGACGGCACCCGCGTATCATTCAAGGTAGACCGCACCATCTTTGACCCGGATGTAGCATTCAACATGACTTATGTGGAGCGCATGTGCCGCTACTACTGCTATCTGAACACCGGTCTGACCATTAACCTGAACGGCCGCAACATCATTTCCCGCAACGGTCTGATTGACCTGCTGAAAGAGGAAATGAAAGAAGAACCGCTCTATGCGCCCATCCACCTCTCCGGTACAGATATTGAAGTGGCCATCACTCACAGCAATGAATACGGAGAGGAATACTATTCTTTCGTCAACGGGCAACACACCATCCTTGGCGGCACTCACCAGACCGCATTCCGTGAGGCGATTGTCAAGACTCTCCAGGGTTACTTCAAGAAATCCTATGAAGGCTCTGATATCCGCAACGGTATTCAGGCCGCTATCAGCATCAAAGTCATTTCTCCCGAGTTCGAATCTCAAACCAAAACAAAACTCGGCAGCAACACCATCGGCCCCGGCAAGGAAACAGTCCGCACATTCGTTCTCAATTTCCTCGCTCGCGAACTGGATAATTACCTGCACCGTCATCCCGAAATCGGTGAAGCCATCGAGGAAAAAATCAAGGAAAGCGAGAAAACCCGCAAACAAATTGCCGGCGTAACCGGCAAAGTGGCAAAGGAACGCGCCAAAAAAGCCAAGATTCACACCCGCAAGCTGCGTGACTGCCGCGTGCACTACGACAGCAAAAACAAACGAGCCAAAGAAACCATGCTCTTCATCACTGAGGGTGATTCGGCTTCCGGCTCCATCACCACCGCGCGCGACGCCGAAACACAGGCCGTGTTCTCCCTGCGCGGCAAACCGGCCAACAGCTTCGGCATGAACCGAGCGGCCCTTTTCGAAGAAAAACGAAACGAGGAGCTGGACTTCCTGCACCTTGCGCTCAACATTGACCGCAGCATCGAAGACCTGCGCTACAACAAAGTCATCATCGCGACCGATGCTGATGTGGACGGCATGCACATCCGCCTGCTGCTCCTCACATTCTTCATCCAATACTTCCCGGAACTCATACGCGAGGGGCACCTGTTTATCCTGCAGACCCCGCTCTTCCGCGTACGAAACAAGCAGAAAACGCTCTACTGTTATTCGGAAGCCGAACGTGACCGTGCCGTAAAACAGCTGGGGCGCAATCCCGAAATCACCCGATTCAAAGGTCTGGGTGAAATCTCACCTTCTGAATTCAAGAACTTCATCGGCGACGATATCCGTCTGGAGGAAGTCACCCTCGAAAACGCCCATAATCTCAAGGAAATTCTCCGCTTCTATATGGGCGACAACACCGACGACCGCCGCCAGTACATTGTCGATAACCTCCGTATCGAGGAAGATTTAGCATGAAAACGCCTCTTTTTTCTCTCTTAATTACACTCCTCATTCTGCCCACCCTGGGCGAGTGGGAACCCCGCAGCTTGTGCTACGTGTGGACGGGTGACGGAAAGTCCGATTCCCCGAACGACATGCTCATTGGGGAAATATACGATTACAATCGCAGCAAAGAAAGGAAGAATTTCACCTACTCCGAAATCTATTACCCGGACGAATTATTCACAGAGAAGCAATTAGACGTTGCAACCGCGCAAAGGTTCCGAAAAATCAAGACAGAAATTCAAAACCGGATACTGGCCTCCAAAGCAGATAATCCAACCAACAGTCCGGATGCCCGTGGTCATTATATATCCACGTTCAAAGAAGTAATGGAAGGCAGAACAGACGTTCTGAAAAAGTGTTACAAATATCCTCACCGTATCGCTGCCCCGCATATCTTTATGACGGCAGCCAGTTTTCCTTCTCTCGATGAAGGGTTGGGGCTGCCTGCCACTTCATCCGATATCATTGCGCCAGCTTCAGCTCCTGGCGGAACGGCAAAGTCCAAGACGATTCCGAGCTCATGGATTGCCATTTTCAGAGGGAAAGTCATAGCACCCAGAAGTATGACCTTCCGCTTCTTCGGTTCTGCGGAAGATAACATAGCCGTGCGATTTAATGGAGAACTGGTTCTTGAGACGGGTATAAACCAGCCTCTGATTTATAAGGGTAACGGTATTCGGGGAAAGGGAGGTTTGGCAGATTATGCAAAGGTTCACAACCAGGAAGTAGCTGCAGGGAAATACCCGGAAAGGAAAGATTACCTGCTCCTGATGCTCAAAAGTACACCCTATATCAATGAGGTGTACGGCGGCCTCATGGGCGGCACTCCTGTCACCGTCAAAAAAGGTCAGACCTATCCTATTGAGATTATCATCGGCAATGAGGGAGGAACAGCCTACTACTATCTTCTTACGCAGGAAGTCACCCCTGATAACCATGCCCCGATGCACCTGTTCCGCACCAACGGAGCCCACCCCACCACTCCTTCATTTCGGGAACATAAAGACTGGAAGAGACGCCACTTCGATTCAGGCCCCAATTTCATCAATAACTCAGACATCTGGAAAATTGCAGGAAAACCCTCTAAGGACAAGAAAGCAAAAAATAAGTTCCGTAAAATCAACTAATTAAAGGCAACTGACAACATAACATGAAACCGCATTCCATCTTCTTTACCCTTACCGCAGCTGCGGCTCTACTTCCCACCTATGGAGACTGGGAGCCACGCGGAATCTGCCATGCCTGGTCCGGCGGTGGCAAACCCGACCAGGCCCCGGCTGATATGCTGGAGGGAGAGTTCTACGATTACAACCGCAACACGAAAGGAGATTTCTTTACCTACTCCGGAATCTACCAATCCGGGCAGTCCAATTCAACCACCGCACGAAATTTAAGCACGGTCACAAAAATTCGCAGAACAGGTGCACAAAACCCCACTAACAGCCCAGATGTTCACGGGCAATTTGCCTATACGCTCAAAGAACTGATGAATGGGCGATATGGCATCCTGAAAAGATACTACAAATACCCGCAGAAAGTCGCTGCCTCGCACTTCTATCTGGCGCCTGTCACCACCATCAAATCGCTCGAAGACGAATTAAACGGAATCAGTGGAGCAGACTCTGACTTTATCGATGCCGGTGGTATAGGCAACGGCAAAAAAAGAGGGAAAGCCAAAGCGTATGGTGACCACATCTCCTGGTTCGGCGTGTTCCGCGGAAAAGTCATCGCCCCGCGTAGCATGACCTTCCGGTTCTTCGGCGCTGCAGACGATGCCATTGCCGTACGTTTCAATGATAACCTGGTACTCGAAACCGGCTTTTTCAAGCCTGCACTCTACCAGGGAAACGGCATTAAGGATAAAGGCTGCGACTGGGCATACACGAAAACATACCAGCAGGAAGTAGCAGATGGCAAGCACCCCGATAAGGAAGGCTATGTTGTCCGCAAGCTTAAAAGCACCCCCTTCTGCAATGATTGCTTCAACGGCATCACCGGCGGCAAGCCCATCACTGTGACAGAAGGCAAGGCCTACCCGATTGAAATCATCATCGGCAACAATGGTGGGGCAACACTTTACTATCTGCTCACGCAGGAGGTAACAGAGAAAAACAATGCGCCCTTGCAGCTCTTCCGAACAAGCGATGCTGCACCCACCAATCCCCCGTCATTCAAAGGGTACAGTGAAAAACACTACCACGAGCAAGGCCCCGCCTACGCTGCAGATTCAGACATCTGGAAAATTGCCGGCAAATCCGACAAGAAAAAGAAAGCAAAAAATAAGTTCCGTAAAATCAACTGAACATGAAACTTTATTCAATTGCTGTCATTCTGAGCGCAACGGCTGCACTTCTTCCCACATATGGAAACTGGGAGAAACGCCCGGTTGCCTATGTATGGACAGGCGAAAAAGAAGCAGACAAAACACCGGAAGGTTTGCTGCGCGGCACTATCTACGACATCAAGCGCGACCGTAAGGGAAAGCTCAAACCTCAAGTGCAACAACATGCCGGAGACTGGTGGAACCATGTACGCAACGACTACATGGAGACCATGAAAGACATCATGGCCCGGCGACATAGTGACATTAAATACAATTACGAATACAAGACCCCATGTGCCGTCGGGCATCTCTACCTGCAACGCCGTTATGGTGTGAACATGGATGGCGAACTTGACCTGGCACAGGGCAAGAACGAGACAGATGCGGCCAGCGATTTTGTCAGTGAAAGCAACCAGGCCATACCCGGCGGCTGGATTGGTGTGTTCAAAGGGCGGGTCACCGCCCCGAAAACTATGAAATTCCGCTTTGTCGGCTCGGCAGATGATACACTCATTGTGCGTTTCGGCGGCAAAGTTGTTCTGGAATCAGGCTATGTACTCCCCAGCGTCTTCACGGGCAACAACAGCGACGAAGCATTCTCTAAAGGAACGGATAAACAATATATTCAGAACATTCGCGCGGGTAAAGACCCGAAGCACAAAGATTACTGCCTGATTCAACTTAAAAGCACCGGATTTTTCAATAATTCATTCGGTGGACTCTTGGGCGGCACTCCGGTAAGTGTCAAAAAGGGAGAGTCTTATCCCATAGAAATCATCATTGGCGAATGCGGCCGACATGGATTCTACTATCTCCTGACCCAGGAAGTAACAAAAGACAACAAAGCCCCGCTCATGCTCTTCCGCACAAACGAAGACTGGCCGGTGTCTCCGCAGGATGGTGAAGCCGGACCGGCATACAGCAAGGATTCACCCATCTGGAAAACAGCGCAAGCCAAGACCAGAAAGAAAAAGAAATAAGCTTTTCATTCCACGGCACGTGAAAGAACGTGCCGTTTTTCTTTGACTTCACCTTAGTCATGGTGTAGTATACAGAGAATACCACTTTTACTATGAAAACACTCATCATTGCCCGCCACGGCAACACCTTTGCCAAAGGCGAAACTCCCACCCGCGTAGGTTGCCACACTGACCTCGCGCTCGTAGAAGAAGAGCGCGGTAAAGGAGTGGGCCTGTATCTCAAAAAGCTCGGTCTTGTGCCCACCCGGATTCTGGCAGCTCCGCTGAAGCGCACCATGGGCACAGCCGCCCTGGCTGCCGAAGCCGCTGGCTGCACCTGCCCGGTCGAGCCCGATCACCGATTCATCGAGGTGGACTACGGACCCGATGAAAACAAAACCGAAGAACAGGTCATGGCCCGTCTGGGTACCGAAGCCGCCAAGGCAGAGGGCATTGACCCCGCCACCCTCAGCCCGGAGGAGATTGAAGCCAAAGGCGCCGCTATCATCGACAAATGGAATGCTGATGCAACCGTTCCTGACGGTTGGAAGGTAGATGTGCAGCAGATCCGCGACAACTGGATGAGTCTGGCCGGTGAGGTAAAAGACGGCGAAATCATGCTCTGCGTTTCCTCCAACGGTACGATACGTTTTGCCCCGGTCATCACCGGTGATTACGCAGGATTCTGCGCCGAACATGATATCAAAGTCGCCACTGGCGGTGTCTGCATATTCACCAGTGAGGACGGCACCACCTGGACCTGCACCGAGTGGGGCACCAAGGCATTCAAGAAAATCTAACCTTCAATAGACAACATTATGATTGAAAAACTTAAGCCCGCCTGGATCGAAGAATTCAAGAAATTCGCTCTGAAAGGCAACGTAGTGGATATGGCCGTGGGTGTCATCATCGGCGGCGCATTCGGCAAGATTGTCACCTCTCTGGTGAACGACATCATCATGCCGGCCGTCTCCATGCTCACCGGCGACACCAAGAACCTGGCAGAGCTCACCTACGCCCTCAGCGCCGAAGAAGGTGCCCCGGTCATCAAATACGGAGTATTCTGCCAGACGGTGCTGGATTTCCTCATTATCGCCCTCACCATCTTCTGGGCGGTGCGCCTGATCTGCAAACTGCGCGTGAAGAAAGAAGAAGCGGCAGCCCCTGCACCGGCACCGGAGCCGCCGCCCATCCCGGAGGATATTCTGCTGCTGCGCGAAATCCGCGATGCACTGAAAAACAAGTGAACAAGAAACAACTCATAGCTAGGGTTCAGCGATACATGGGTCCTGGCGCAACCCGAGCCACCGCCTCTGCCGCTGTAGAGGCGGTGCTTACTTCCATCCGGCTCGCCACGGCACAGACGGGCCAGAAACTTCACATTGCCCACTTCGGCACATTTGAAAGGCAGCTTCACCCTGCCCGCCAGGGGTATGATATCAATACAGGCCAGCTGCGCGATATTCCAGAAAAACATGAACTGCACTTCAAACCTGCCAGAGAGCTTCTGCCCTGATACAACCAAAGCTCATATAAAATCATTTTTCATTCAGTTACAGGGTAGCCACCACATGTGTCCCAAAGTTTGAGTACTAATCTCGATAAATTGGACTTTGGCGAGCTGAAAGCCCGAGGAAGTTTGAGCCCTCGGAGAGGGCGACACAATAATAGCCCAGCGTGGAGCCGCTACGCGGCGGAACGCTGGGTAAAATGAAAAACATATCAGAACCCCGGAGCGTAGCGGAGTGGGTGGCAGAAGTTTCGGCTTAGTGTTTTAGCAGCGCTTCCCTGCCACCCCTCCACGTTGGTCGGGGTTCCGGTTATTTTTTATTCCAAACCCAGCGTTCGGGGCTTCGCGTCTCGCGTTGCTCGCTTGCTACGCCCTCGCAGGCCGCCGCGTGGCGGCTCCACGCTGGGCTATGATTCGGTCGCCCTTGCGGGCTCAAGTTTCCGCTCGCCGTTGGCTCGCCAAATTCCAATCTATCGGGCAGCTTTCTCAAACTTTGGGACACGCATGCCGAATTTCACAGACAAAAAGATTTTTGGGATTTACGATTCTGGATTTACGATTGACGAATTCCAGCTCTGCAGTTTACGCCCACCCAGCCCGCCAGAGCGGCGGCGGAACTCATTTCAAGGCCAGAAATTCACAAAATTTACCCTACACACCTTCTTACAGTAAGAATTTCAACATTTTTTATTCGATTTAGCTGTACATAGCCCCCGAAGTGCGATATAATACTCGCGTGCGATACGCACGCGCATCGCGCCTACCAGTTTTCAACACTCCAATCGCTATCACCTTACCAGACCACACCTGCACCGAACATGAAACTGCACCTCCCCAAGCAACTGTTCACCGCACTTCTCGCTGTCATTACCCTGACCGTTCCGGTCAGCGGTTTAGAAATTACAGGCAGTGGAGATAAAACCACAATTACTCTCAACGCCGGGCAAAGTTACTATGGTGAAGCCATTGAGTATATCGTTGATGGAAATGGCATTGGTACTACCACCTCTCTAACAACGAAAGGAATTGCAGAAGCAAACGATGACGTTGTACTGACCTTTGAGTTGAACCACGCAGTCTTTGATAATGTTTCCGTTGATAGCGGACAAGATTCTGCTAAAATAATCTGGGTTACAAATTCTGCAAACACAACTTGGGGGATGGCCGCACAGAATGCAGACACCAGCGATAATCGTTTCGAGATGCGAGGCTTATGGGGAAACGTGGATTGGACCGATGATTCCTATTACATTGATATCGATGGCAATGGAAAGAACACCTATACGATACAAGTTGGCGAAAGCGGAACATATCTGTACGAGGGTACTACGAATAGCGGCACGCTCGTATATGATAAAAGCGGTTTGAAATCTTCTGGAACCAGTAATAACTTGAAAAGCGTATCGCTGAACTCTGCTTTTATCGAAACATTTAATGCACAGGAATACGAAACCCTCACATTTACAGCAGGCGAGTGGAGTAAGGCATATAACGTCAACGAGGTAAAAAACGCCGCAGCAACCGTATTAACCGTTGATAGCAGCAATGCTGAAAGCATAAGTGCCAGTAAGCATGATATCATCGCTGGTGGGAACGGGCAGCTGAAAATCATCGCTAAAGATGCTGAACATATAGAATTAGGTAATGTAGTATACTTAGCTGCGACTAAAACTGCAGGAAAGGCCAGCATTAACATCGATAACACAGGCAACGTGTCGCTGAGCGGCCCGATTTATCTGTTAGAGAACAGCAGCATGGCTGCATCCGGTACGGGTTCTATAACAATATCCGGCACAGTTACAGATAAGAATATTCCCAGTGATGATTCCTCCGTATCTACCAACAGTACACTGAGCCTGAGCGGTACAGGTTACAACTTCACCGGAGCTGTTGATGTGACAGGCCTGAACCTGACCACAGGAACGGGGGTTACCTTTGGTTCAGGAACGCACACTATCGGCACGCTGTCCAGCAATGGAACCGACACAAATTCCATTAATGTAAATGGAGGTTCTGTTTCCATCTCTTCTCTCAAGGGCGCAGCCAACCTGAAAATAGTCAGCAGCGGCGCAGAGGGTAATTTCAGTGCCAGTGTAGGTAGCGAGTTTACCGGCTATCTGGATTTAGACCACAACTCAGAGCAAATGAGCGTGAATCTTTCAGTCCTGAGTGGCGCTACACTTAAAATGACAGCTGACTCTAATAAAACTATCAGCTCAGTCCGTCTGCACGACAATTCAACCCTGAACTTCTGGACATCTCAGAATCCCTACACATATAACATAGGGGAAGCGGTTGTAACAGGTAATGCCACCATCGCTATGGCTCCTACAGAAACATGGTGGCAAGGCGCCATAAACATCAACGCTCTGAACAGCGCTTTGAATGAAGAAGGTCACGCCCTTTCAGGGACCCTGACCTTGAAGCAGAATTTCAGAAATACAGCGCGCGGTGTGATTAATTTGAACGGAGGTGCATACTATGGCTCTATTAACTTCGTAGGCGAGTCCGGTTCCTCCTCGAATCGTAACCACATTCTCAATCTTAAGTCTGCCACCGTTGCAGCAGATGCTGTGATTAACATCACAGGTAACAGTAACAGTATCATGTCGATGGCTATCGGAGATGCCAATGTAACATCTGTTACTATAAAGGGATTAACAGGGGCTGGTACTATCTACTCCGGCGAGCAGGTATTCGGCGGCGGCACAACACTTGCCTCTGACGCAACAACCAGAACCTTAATTATCGATACTGACGGAAGCGGTCGTTTCGCCAATACTGCCACCTCAGAGAATTGCACATCAAGCGCAACGCTGAAGGAAAATCTGAACCTTCAGAAAGACGGCGCAGGCAGCCAGACCTTCAATGGCGATCTGAGTGCATTCAATGGCACCGTGACTGTGAACCAGGGCACGCTGGCTCTGCTGAGCACGGCAGTCATGAACAATATGGGCGATATTACGGTGACTGGCGGTAAACTGATTTTCAATACAGTAGAAGATCTGACCGGAACAATCACCATGACCGGTGGCAGTCTTGAAATAGACACCTGGAACATCACCACCACTCAGGAGTTCACTACATCCGGCGATATTGCTGTAAAAATCGACACTGTGAATATCGCACCTGCGAATACCCTGGAATCCAGTGGTGCAGATAACTATTTTACACACACCTATGAGGGTACAGCGGAAGCTGCTGATGGTAATGGCTACCGCGTGCAGAGTGGTGATTTCATCCTGTTCAAGGGGCTTGAATGGGATGAAGCCTGGGGCGCGCTGAATGTGGGCGGTTACAGCACGGTCAAATCTAAAAACGGCAACACTCTGGTGACCGTGAGCAATGCTGGTACCGGTCTGTTCTACATTAACAATGATGCCACGTATACTGAAGCCAGCATTCTGGGCTCTCATGGTGTGCATCTTACCCAGGGAAAGACGCTTGACCTGGCCATTGGTGATGCGCAAACACAAACACTGAGCACAGAGCTGACGGGCGAGGGTTCATTGAAAAAGAGCGGAACCGGCACGCTGGCTCTGAGCGGAGCCAATACCTACAGCGGAGGCACGACCATTGCGGAGGGCACCTTGTCCATAACGGGTGCTCAGAGTCTGGGTACAGGTGGAGTAACTGTGGGAGCCGATGCAGAACTGGAGTATGCGGTAAGCACGGGAAGCACAGTAACAGCACTTACGCTCAACGCCGGCGCAGAGGTTAACACAACAAGCAGCACGGGCACGCTGACCGCTACAACAGCTGCGGCAACAGGTGCTTTCACCAAGAACGGCACCGGTACACTGGTGCTTAGCACCGTCAGCCAGCTTAGCGGTACAGTAACCGTGAATGCCGGTATACTGCAGATTGGTGGTGGTGACCAGAAACTCAATAGCGCTCAGGTCAACGGCGGCACTCTGCGACTGACAGGTACGGATATTATTGACTGGGGTAATAGTACCAATATCCAGGTATTGGGTGGGACATTGGATCTGGATGCGCGCCAGAGTGTGGATTCGGGGACAGCTATTACGCTGAATAACGGTACCATTGAAGGTGATGGTGGCGCGAACAGAGGTTATACCGTAGGTTTGGAGCTTCATAATACCTCCACCTTGACGATTACATCGACAGGCACCAGCAGCATTACGACTAATATCGGTATGCGTAAAGAATCAAATCACAATGGTGGTACTGTCAAATTTAACGTGACCGATGGTACACTGGCTGTTTCTGGTAAAATAGAAAAAAATGAACCCACAGGTGCTACCATATCTGGCAAAGTAACAAAGTCCGGCGCTGGCGAGCTTATCCTCTCCGGGAACAATACGTACGCCAACGGCACCACGATTGAAGCCGGTACGGTGACTACCCAGCACACGAATGCTCTGGGCACCGGCGGTGTAACGATGACCGGCGGTGAACTGAAGGTCACCGATGTGGCTGACACAGATTCTGACCTGAGCCTGAAGGGAATGCTGGAGATGAATGCTACCGCCAGCGCGAAGCTTGCCACTGCCGGCACGACCTTGAACCTGGGTACTACCGGCAGTGTGAAGAAGACCAATGCCGATGACTCACAGTATGTGACTATTTCTTCCGATGGCGCTACTGCCGCCAGCATGACCGCCAAGAGCGCGAATGCTCAGCTGATTCAGCTGGCGCAGGATGCATCCTTCACCATCCAGGACATGACGCTGACGAACACGACCATTACGGCAGCGACAGCTGAGACCCGTGTAAACCTGAACAATGTGAGCGGTGATGCCACGCTGGCCACGGGTACTTTTGGTATGCAGATGCAGTCGGGCGACCCGCTGGTGGGTATGGGCGGCGCTTCTCTGAGCTATGGTGTGGCTGGTACCCCCAGCCTGACCCTGGGCGCTACGGGGGCTAGTCTGGTGATTACAGTGGATCCCTCTGCAGATGCCAATGGCATCTACCAGGATTACACGCTGACCTTTAACCTGAATGTAAACCTGGATTCTGTTCCGGTTTCAGTCGAGGACTGGAAGGCACTGGTCGGTTTCGAAGGCTGGTTGGGCACGATGCTGGAGAATCAGGGTGCAACTTATCAGGTGACCGATGGCGCTGCTCAGGTCGCAGAAGGCAATTCTGCCCCCACAGTGAGCTATGGTTACGCCGCAGGTGACGGTGGCAGCAACGTGGGTATGCTGACCATCACCATCAACGGTCTGAATGTCCCTGAGCCGACCACCAGCACGCTCAGCCTGTTGGCACTCGCCGCACTCGCAGCTCGCCGGCGCCGGAAATAAGCTGTTCAGTCGGCGTCCCGCCACGGCGGAGCAAGCAGCCCCGCGCAAGCGGGGCAGACGCGGAGCCGGGAGCCCGCCTCCGCAACACTTGGATTGGCCGCGCTTATGATGCTCTGCGCCCGCCGTCGAAGGAATGATTAATTATTATTGATTAATGATTAAGTTTTTAGCCTGCGCTTTTTTTTCGGAAAGCGCAGGCTTTTTGTATCATGCGTCAGCCTGGCCTATGCGTGACAAGGGATAGTGAAGGGGTGAATAAGACTGTGTGTGATTCTGTGTAAGTAGTTGATTTTTTGATTCAAAATTCGTAAATCTTAAATCCAAAATCGTAAATCCGCATGTGTCCTGAACGACACAAAGGCATAGTGTTCTGTGTAAAGAATCGTAGTGGAGTATCACCAGCCTCCCCATCGGCTGTAAGCATACATTTGTGGTTATACCGGCGTAAGCCGCTGACTTTCAATTCGTAAATCGTAAATCGCCAATCGTAAATCATCGTATTCCAAATCTTTGGGACACGTATGGCGAGCATTTTGTCCTTGCCTTTTCTGGCATATATGGCATACTGGCATGCGTATATGCCCGTTATCGATATCATCGACTCAGCCGGTAACGATTACCGCTATAATCTGCCCGAGGATGGCACAGCGTTGCTCATTGGTTCGGGGGAGGAGTGTTCTATCTCGTTGCCGCATATCACGGATTTACTGCCCCAGCACTGCACGATTGCACTGCAGGAAGAGGGGTATGTGATTTCAGCGGCAACAGAAGGCGCTGTGATTCTGGCCGAAAACGAAGCAACGGCCGCAGTTGTCCTGGTGTCTGGCGTGAAGTACAGCATCGGCTCTGCCACGGTCATGTACAGCGACTCAGCCAATGAGGCGACGGTAGAAACAACAGAGGAACCGGAGCGCCCGAAAAAGAAGAAAAAGAAGAGCAGCCGGAAGAAGAGTGCCGGCGACCGCACGATTCTGGCCGGGGCTTCCTATACTGAGGAAGACAGTGCCCTGCACATCATCATCCGCCGCTTGTATGTGATAGCGATTCTGGCTGGTGCGCTTCTGGCGGGGATGACCCTGCGTTACTGGATGATAACCGGGGAATACCTGATTGACGAGCTGCTGAAATAAGAAATTGAGAGATTTTGAATTACGAATTACGAGTTACGAATTACGAGTTAAGAGTTAAAAGTTAATAATTCGTCAATCGTAAATCCAAAATCGTAAATCCACGTGTGCCAAATCTTTGGGACACGTGTGGCCCTGCGGGGCTGGTTCAGATTTGCTGACTTATTCTGATAGTCAAATTGGAGTTTGTCGAGCAGTTTGCGAAGCGTCAGCGGAGCGGAATTTTGAGCCCGTAGGGCGGTACTTTCATTAGCCCAGGGTAGAGCTGCGGCAGCAGCGGAACCCTGGGTAAAACGATGAACATATCAGAACCCCGAGCGGAGCGAGTGGGTGGTAGATATGGATGCGCGTTGATATGCAAATAATCAATGCTTAACATAAACGGAACGCTCATGCGAATCTGCCACCCCGCCAGCTGGCGGGGTTCCGGTCTTATTACTACACCATACCCAGGGCTTACGCCCTTGGCTATGGAAAGTGTCGCCCTATCGGGCTCAAAATTCCTCGGGCTTTCAGACCGGCAAATTCCAATCGAGATTAGTACTCAAACTTTGGGACACATGTGACGCAAACGAATTTTGATGTTGCGATTTCTTATTGACTTTCTTCTGTTTCGTCTGTTGCGTTGAATGCACTAAAGAGGGTTTTCTCCAGTCTTCGAGTATTCCTTGCGGCTTGTGCTTTCTCATTCTGTGCGTTCCGTCATTGTAAAAACTCTGTTGGGGTGTTTATCCTGTAACAGGATCGATTTGTTCGCTGGAGCAGGAACGAACGATTTCTCCCTGGATACCCCTGGTGATAAGTAAGCCCCCCTGGCGTTATGTGCGCCAGGGGGGCTTATATTTCATTTGGGTAGGGTGACTGTTGGGCACAGTACGGCTGCTCAATCTACACTCAGGGGTGCGATTCAAATGAGAAGACGCTTTCCGACAGTCGGTTGGACCCGGTATGTGACGCTGCGTGAATGCGGGCGCGGTGTACCGTGACTTGGTGCAGAAAAAAGGGAAGCGTACGATAGAGGCGAGATTACGCGAAAATCAAATTGATGGTCCGGCAGGAATTTATTTGAATGAGCGCCTCTTGGAGCAAAAGTATCAAATGGGGGCCTGTTCTGCTAGTGAGCTGAATGCCGGAGTAAGGAACAGGTGCTGCTGAGGTGAGGAAGTTGCTGAGGTTAGCTGGGGGCTGGAAGCCTGGTGTGCAAGGGAGGGGAACGTTGCCGTTTCCTCGGTGGAGGAAGAGAGATTCTGTTGAGCGAAAGGAGCGGTTTGTGGGGTGGCGTACATAAAAGCTAATGGGGGGGATGCGTTGTGTGTACTTACTTCATCTGGAGGTCCGGCATATCTTGTTTTTCCTGTGGAAAATTCTTCAAAACAAGGCATGCCATTCTGCCTGGCGTAATATTCCAGTTCGGAGATGAGCCGCTGGAGGGTTGCGCTGGGGGCGGTGGAGAATGCCATATCAACAACGGCTTCATTGTGATTGGCGTGTGTGCTCTGGTGTTGCCCGACTCTGGCTGTCTGCTCACTATATTGGAGAGCGAACATGTACAGGGATAATTTCATGACACTGGCTGTATCCAGGTGTAATTTGCTGCATAAATCCCTCAGAATGCGCTGCATGATCTGGTTGCTGCGGAAACTGCAGCCAGATACTTTATTGCTTTCTTCATCCATATCGCTTTTTCCGGGCTTGAGTCCGGCAGGATACGGATTTTGCGGCGATACGCGGTACTTATCCAGGATTTCGCGTGTGTGCTGTGGATTACGGTTAATTTCATCTATCAGCATATCGCGGAATCGAATGGCCTCGTCCCGGGCGGCTATTTCACTTCCGTATTGTTTATCGGAGAAATAGCGGGCAAGGGTTGAGCCTTGACGGTTGATTGCGACCCTCCAACCTTGGAAGTTCGTGTACGTATAGGTGAATCGGGTGATGTGACGCAGATTCATAACGGTGCTATTTTATTTGTTCAAGTGATTAGGTACAACTTCTATTAGTTGTATTCCAGCTAATTTACACCTGGGAATTGCTTCCCACCAACGGTGAGTCATTTGAACTGTCTGCATTGTATCTTGTTGTTATAGGATGTCAATCCTATATGTATTGTGGGGGTTAAAATCAGGTGCTTTACAGTATTATTTTTTTGTCTGAGGGGGAGGTTTGTGGCCTTTATGGTTTTTTTTGCAAGTATACACCTGCGAAATCGCGCAAAAAGCCCTCGTTGTCACCGCGACAACGAGGGCTGATATGAAAAAATGGTTTGTTCTTTAGTGAGCGCAGGCGGGGCAGGCCCAGTTGGCGCGGATATCGGCAAAGAAGTCATTTCCCTTGTCATCCACCAGGATGTAAGCAGGGAAGTCCTTTACTGTAATCTTCCAGATGGCTTCCATGCCCAGCTCGGGGTATTCGATGCATTCGATGGAAGTGATGCAGTTCTTGGCCAGGTCGGCAGCAACGCCACCGATAGAGCCCAGGTAGAAACCGCCGAACTGCTTGCAGGAATCTGTGACGCACTGGGCGCGGTTGCCCTTGGCAATCATAATCATGCTGCCGCCGTGGCTCTGGAAAAGCTCCACATAGGAGTCCATACGGCCGGCGGTGGTGGGACCGAAGGAACCGGAGGGATAACCCTCGGGGGTCTTGGCGGGACCGGCGTAGTAGATGGGGTGGTCCTTGATGTACTGGGGCAGGTCCTTGCCGGCATCAAGGAGTTCCTTGAGCTTGGCGTGGGCAATATCGCGACCCACGATGATGGTGCCGGTGAGGGAAAGACGGGTCTTTACCGGGTACTTGGAAAGCTCTGCGAGCACCTCAGGCATCGGACGGTCCAGGTCAATCGGCACGCCTTCGCTCTTGGTTTCGCGGTACTCGGCGGGGATATACTTACCCGGGTCGTACTCGAGCTCTTCGATGAAGATACCCTCGGGGGTAATCCTGGCCTTGGCGTTGCGGTCGGCAGAGCAGGATACGCCCAGAGCCACCGGGCAGGAAGCACCGTGACGGGGCAGTCGTACCACGCGTACGTCCAGTGCGAAAGCCTTGCCGCCGAACTGGGCACCCAGACCCAGCTTTTCAGCTTCCAGCTTCAGTTCGTTCTCGAGCTCCACGTCGCGGAAAGCGCGGCCGTGTTCATTGCCGCTGGTGGGCAGGGAATCGTAGTATTTGGTGGAGGCGAGCTTCACTGTCTTGAGACAGGTTTCAGCGCTGGTGCCACCCACCACAAAGGCCACATGGTAGGGCGGGCATGCAGCTGTGCCCAGCGTGCTCATCTTTTCCACCATGAATTTCTTGAGGGATGTGGGGTTGAGCAGGGCCTTGGTCTCCTGGTACAGGTAAGTCTTGTTGGCGGAACCGCCGCCCTTGGCGATGAAGAGGAAATCGTACTCCATGCCGTGGTCGGTGGCAAAGAGGTCAATCTGAGCGGGCAGGTTGGTGCGGGTGTTGATTTCCTTGTACATGTCCAGCGCTACGTTCTGGGAGTAGCGCAGGTTGTTCCTGGTGTAGCAATCGTATGCACCGCGGGAGATGTATTCGGCATCGTTGAAGCCGGTCCATACCTGCTGGCCCTTCTTGCCGAGGCAGATGGCGGTGCCGGTGTCCTGACAGAGAGGCAGCACACCCTGAGCAGCCACCTCAGCATTGCGCAGCATGGTCAGTGCGACACTCTTGTCATTTTCGGAAGAGGTGGGGTCAAGCAGAATGTCCTGCACCATCTTGAGGTGCTCTGGGCGAAGATAGAATGCCACATCATGCCAGGCGGTTTCGGCCAGCAAACGCAGACCTTCCGGCTCAACCTTGAGGATAGGCTTGCCTTCAAACTCACTCACGCTCACATAATCTTTCGTGAGCAGCCGGTACTTAGTTGTGTCTTCCCCCATGGGGAACATTTCCTGATAGACAAAAGGAGGTGTTGCCATAACGCTGGCTATTATATGCCCTTTATCCTGCTTTTTCCAGCCTAAAATCATAAAATCAGTTGCGGGCATAATATTGACTTGCGGTGAGGTCGAAATTTGTGTAGAATCACGCCCGCAAATGATAGATAGACCGCTTCAGCTTGGCCTTGCGGGGCTTGGAACAGTGGGCACGGGGGTTTTCGAGACACTGTGCCGGAATCATGAATTGCTCGAGGCCCGGGCTAAGATGCGCTATGCCGTTAAGCGTGTGGCGGTTCGTGATATGAATCGGGTTCGCGAGGTGGAAATGGCTCCTGGTATGCTGACCAGTGACTGGCGTGATCTGGTGAATGATCCGGATATCGACATCATCATTGAGCTTATTGGTGGAACAACCGAGGCTTACGAACTGGTGACCAGTGCCTTGAATGCAGGTAAGCCGGTCGTGACAGGCAATAAGGCTCTTCTGGCTGAGTTTGGTAGCGAGTTGTTCAAGCTTTCCGCATCCAAGGGGGTGCCGTTGTATTTCGAGGCTTCTTGCGGCGGTGGTATCCCCATCATTCAGAGCCTTCAGAATTCGCTCATTTGTAACAATGTAGAAAGTATTGCCGGTATCATCAACGGTACGAGTAACTACATTCTCTCATCCATGGAGCGTAAGGGCGTATCTTTCGAGGCTGCTCTGGCCCGCGCCCAGGCCAAGGGATTTGCCGAGGCTGATCCTACGCTCGATATTAACGGGTGGGACGCAGCGCATAAGGCGCTCATTCTGGCCATGCTGGCCTACGGTACCCCGATTTCTCCGGAAAAAATCTCAGTATACGGAATCGAACGCGTGACTTCAACGGATTTCCGTTTTGCTCACCAGATGGGTTTCACCATCAAGCTGCTGGTGGTTATCAAGCATCATGAGGATTCTGACAAGCTGGAGTTGCGTGTGCAGCCGAGTTTTGTACCGCGTGAGCATCTGCTGGCCAATGTGAATGGTGTCTTTAATGCCATCGCGGTGAAGGGCGATATCGTGGGCGAAACCATTTTCTATGGTCGAGGTGCAGGGAAGAACCCGACGGCAAGCGCGGTCATCGGCGATATCGTCATGGCCATGCGTGACCTGCGCCACCCGGAGTTCCATACCGGCTTCCACCCTTACACCAAGACGCTTGAAATCATGCCGCAGGAGGATACCGTGACGCCCTATTATGTGCGTTTCCTGGTTCCCAGCCGCCGTTCCGGTGTTATTGCTGCCATTGCCACCGTGCTGGCTCGTCACAATATCAGCATTGCTTCTACATATTCAACACCGCATGAGGATGAAGAAGCGGAGAATGTGGAGAACGACCTGGTGTTTACCCTGCATGCGTGCCCGTGGGGTACGCTTAAGACCGCTCTCAAGGAAATCGTGGCCGAGGGTTGCATTGCCCCGCATCCGGCAGTATTCCGTATCGAAACTTTCAACTCATAGAACAGACCGATTATGGCACTTATCGTACAGAAATACGGTGGCTCCTCTGTGGGCACCATTGACCGCATCCGCAACGTAGCCCGCAGGCTCATCGAAGTCAAGAAAGAGGGTAACAAAATCATGGCGGTAATCTCGGCTATGAGCGGTGTGACTGATAAACTCATCGGTCTGGCGCATGAAGTGATGCCCAACCCGCCGGAGCGCGAGCTGGATATGCTGCTGGCGACGGGTGAACAGCAGAGCATCGCACTTCTTTGCATGGCTATCACCGATATGGGCTACAAAGCCATGAGCTTCACCGGTCAGCAGGCAGGTGTGTGCACCTATGGTTCTCATACCCGTGGCCGTATTCACTCCATTGACCCCAAACGCGTGATTCAGGCACTGGATGATGATTATATCGTAGTATGCGCCGGTTTCCAGGGCGTGACAGTGGATGGCACTATTCACACCCTTGGTCGCGGCGGGTCGGATCTTTCTGCCATCGCAATGGCTGCAGCAGTAAAAGCTGATTTGTGCCAGATTTTCACCGATGTGGATGGCGTTTATACCTGTGATCCCCGCGTGGTGAAAAATGCCCGCAAGATTTCCGTACTCTCCTATGAAGAAATGCTGGAAATGGCTTCCAGCGGCTCCAAGGTCATGCAGGCACGCTCTGTCGAATTTGCCAAGAAGTTCGGCGTCGTGTTCGAAGTCCGTAATTCCATGAACAATAACCCCGGTACCATCGTGCAAGAAGAAACTTCCGCAATGGAGTCCCTCGCCGTGCGAGGCGTCTCAATCGAACGCAATCAGGCCCGCGTCACTGTGTCGGGCATCACCGCTCCCGTGGCATACACGGCTATTATCCTTTCCGCTCTGTCTGACGCTGAAATCAACGTCGATATGATTGTGGCCAACACCGCCCATGACGGACAGGCCCGTCAGTCCTTCACCATGAACATGAACGACCTGGGGGCTGCTCAGGCTGCGCTCAAGAAGGTGCTGCCCAAGCTGGGTGAGTCCGCGCGTCTGGAGACAGAAGCCGGTCTTGCCAAACTTTCCGTGGTAGGTGTGGGCATGCGTTCGCACACCGGTGTGGCCGCTACCATGTTCCAGGCTCTGGCCGAAGCTGATATCTGCACGGGCATGATTGCTACCTCCGAAATCCGCATTTCCACAACTGTGGAAGCTGGTGATATCGAGCGCGCAGCCTGCGTGGTGCACAACGCTTTCCATCTTGACCAGGTGAACGCCTGACGCTCAACCTCTGATGATGGAAGAGGAGAAAAATGTAGAATCCTCCGTCGATATGGCGGAGGAAGAGCTTGAGTTCCGTCCCTGGGTAAAATGGGCAGGGGTCGGCGGAGCCGGGGCTCTTTCCGTCGCGCTTTTCCTGACTGTTTATTTTATCGGTTACAGCCAGGGAGAAAATGCGGGATTCTCAGAGGCCACAACTTCTGGTCTGGTTCAGGAATCGCTGAATGATGCAGCAGTCCAGAATCTGCTCAGTTTCATGCAGCTTCGGTCCATCAGCGAGGAAGAATTGCTTAAGATTGCAGCCGATACTGATTCTGCTTTCGGCTGGATTATTGAACAGGAGGTCCGTTATGATGCCGAATGGTATCTTGCCGAGGCATTGCTTGAACGCGGTAAAGCAGAAGCCGCTGCCGCTGTTCTTTCTCCTTTATTCATTAAGGTTCCACACACAACGGAATGGGGGTATCGTGCCCTTAAGTCGGGCAATTTGCTTGTTTCAACTCCCTTGTATGAAACGGCTTCTGTTTATTTCAGCCATGCCGTTGATTTTTTTGCTGAAAATAATCAGCTCAATCTGAGACACGAAGCGCTTGGCCAGTTGATAGCTCATGAAGCATGTGCTCCTCAGGATGCGTCTAAAGCCATTGAGGCTCTTGAGAAATTGATTGCTAAGCTGCAGGCATCCGATGAAGGAACCCGCCAGCTGCGTTCTATGGCGCATGTCTATATCGGTCTCATCCAGCAGTTTTCAGGAAATGCTGCAGAGGCGGAGAAAAAGTTCCGTTCAGCGCTGACAGAGGCTGAGAACCTGAGAACGATGCGGCCAGAGGGTGCAGTCAGCCGGGGTACAGCCCTTCTGGAGTTGGGCGACGCAGATGCTGCAGAAGCGATGCTTCGGATAGCGGAACATAATCCGGGTAATTCACTTTCTGATATTTCGTCACGTTTGCTGGCACTGCGGCAGCTTTCGTTGCTGGAGCAGCAGCGCGGGCATAACGTAACAGCTATTGCTTTGCTTTATCGTGCGCAGGGCGTGGCAGAGGGGCGTGTGCCGATGGGTAATACGTTCTGGCCTTGCCTTTATGATCAGCGTGGCTGGGTGCATTATATTGTGCAGAATTACCAGACGGCGTTGTTGGATTTTAATGCCGCGCTGGCAGTCACCAAAGCACCGATGCTGATGATTCAGCCACAGGAAGGTGCTGCCCGTTGTTATCTTGAGTTGGGGCAAGGCAGCGAAGCTTTGCCACTGCTGGAATCATGTCTGCAGTTGCGCCTGCAGCATACGCCCGGCGAAAAGGCTGCAATCGGGCGCGTGTATCTGCTTCTGGGGCAGATATATGACCAGATGGGTAAGGTTGAAGCTGCAGAATCAGCATACGGGAAAGCGGTAGCACATTTGACAGAAAACACCCCTGAAGAGCAGTATAACCGTCGTACAGCCCTGTTCGGCCACGCTTATACTCTGACAGAGCTTCAGCGCTGGGATGATGCTTACGCGGCCTGGCAGACTCTGCTGCCGATGGTCCAGGACCAACATGACCGTCGAGAAGAGGTTCGCGCGCAGATGCGCCTGGTCAAAGCCCGCGTGACACCGGCTCCTGAACCGCCCGAACCAGAGCCGCAGCCCGCGCCTGAGCCAGAGCCGCAATCTGAACCTGCACCGGAATCTCAACAATAATCATTTGAAAATTCCCAATAGTTTACCTGTATGAATCGCCGTTATCGACCACCACGCAAGAAAGGTAACCACACAGTGCCACTTGTAGCCGTTGGTTTGACTGTGGGTGCCCTGGCCCTCTGGGGACTTTTTGCCAAGGGGCAGGATATTATCCATTTTTTCAAGGGAGAAACACTTATCGTTCATTCAAATGAGGAGGCGAATGCTAATCTGACTCAGCTCCTTGCGGATTTATCCGGCGATAAGGCGCGGCTTCTGGAGCTTGCAGAAAACTCGCGAGCCCGACTCGGCTGGATTAAGAACGCTGATACGCAGAGACAGTTCCGCTGGTTCCTCATGGGGCGCCTTATTGATAAAGGCTTGTGGCAGGAAGCTGTGCGCATTCTGCCTGAGGTGGAGTCTCTTGCTCCTGTAGAGGGGCTGGAGCGCCTGGCCGTGGCAGCCGTGGAGCACGGAGATTATGAATTGCAGCTGCGGCTGGATCGTAATCTTCAGGATAAGTTGGTCAATTCTCCTGAAAATACAGCACTGTTGCTGCGCTCTATCCGCCGCAGCGCTGAAACTTGTATTCGCATGCAGCATCATGATGAGGCTGTGAAAGCGATTTCCCGCCTGGATTCGCCGCAGGTGCTGGCCAGACTCCGGGACCCTGACCTGGCTGCCGAGGCAGCAAGTCTGCAGATGATGCGGGCGGATGTCTGTGCCGTGAAAGATCCGGTTCTGCAGATGACCCGTAATATTCTGGAGCAGGCTAAATGGCCGATATGCCCGGCAACTTCCCAGTTGATGATTGAGGAGGTAACCTCGGCGCTGACTGATAATCCGAACCTTCCGCAGACTGCGCTTAAAGAAATAGAAGCAAAATTGATGCGCTGCCTGGAAGCGATGCTGGCTTATCCGGATAAGGAACAGCGACTTCCCCACTGTTATCTGCTGCTGGGCGAATTGCGCTCCCGCCTGGGTAATCATGAGGGGTGTGCACAGGCTCTGACCTTGGCTGCCGCCTTTGCAGAAGGCTATGGCAAGATGAACCAGGAAATGCAGATTCGCATCGCCGGTATTCGTTCCAGAGCAAACGAAGCGTGCGGCAACGTGCAGGAGGCTATCCGCGATTATCGATATCTGCTCGACTTTGAGAAAGACCCCGCGGAACTTATGCGCATTCAGGTCTATCTGGCCGAGCATGCTGAAGGAGAAGAAAAGATACAGCTGCTGACCCGCTGCTGGGATTTGATGCAGCAGCATCCTGAAATTGCAAAGAAAAATTCCGATTTCCAGACGCGCACAGCTACAGAACTGGCAAATTATTATTCTGGCTTGCAGGATTACACCAATGCACTGAAGTGGATACAGGAGTGTACGCGTATGGTTGAGGAGGGTAATACTGACCTGACAAATGGAAAGACACTCAGAGCCCGCGTGAATCTTGCTCTTGCTCAGCGCAAAACCCGGCAGGATCTGACCTGTTTGCGTACCTTGCTGGCCGTGCAGAAGAGCATTGAACAGATGAGCAACGAGGATAAAAACCGTCTTGAGCAGGCTGAACCGGGCTTATACAGAACAACCATGCGCGAGCTTTCCCGCACTAGTCTTCTGATGGGGGATAAGTCGTCCGCCCGCGTTTTTGCTCGCAAGATACGTGAGGGCTTACCTGATAAAATCCGCTGATTTGTTTCTGAATAATTGATACTCTCTCCTGAATCATTATGGCTTCTTTTCAGAAAAAAAGTCTGATAGCTACTGTGGCTATTTTCTGCTGCCGGTTTACCGGCCTTCTTCGTGAGATAGTTTATACATCTCTTTTCGGAGCAACAGGAGCGTTGGATGCGTTCCTGACTGCTTTCCGCGTGCCGAACATGTTGCGCGATATGTTTGCGGAGGGCGCCTTGTCTCAAAGTTTCACTACCACGATGAGCAAGGTAGAAAAACAACAGGGAGCAGATGCTGCCTGGAGCCTTGCTCACCGGGTAAGCTCGCAGCTTATATCGCTGATGATTTGTATTGTTTCAATCGGTATTCTTCTGGCTGGAACATTTATGCAGCAACTGTATCCGGAGCGTGCCAGGGTGGTTATTCACACTCCGTGGGGAGTGCCCACCATGACTTGTACGGATGCAGCGTTCCGTGGTTTCAGAACCAGTATTGATGGAACGAAAGAGGCTTATTTCACCGCAAATGAAAAGTTGGCAGGACTTACCGAAACGTCTTGCATACGAGTGTCAGCTCTCGAAAAACTTGAGCATGGTCAGACAATTGTGCTGACTGCTGCTGCTGATAATGTGCCGGCAGGAGCAACACGCGTTGAAGCCCGCAGCTTCATGGGCCTGGCGACAGATTTGTGCCGGATTATCTGGCCATTCATTCTTCTGGCTTCTGTGTCTGCGCTGTGCATGGGGGCGTTGAACGTTTTTGGTATATTCGGGCTGCCGAATCTGGCCAGTGCAGCGTTTAATCTGACAACGGTTGCAGTGGGGGCTTTAATTGGTTGGTTCATTGATCCCTCTTACGGACCAGATGCTCTGTATGGTTTTGCAATTGCTGTTGTCTGTGGTGGTTTTGCCCAGGTGCTGGTGCAGATGCCCAGACTGCGCAAGCTGGGCTACCGCCCGCACTGGGATATTGGTTTGAAATGGTCGGGGAAATGGTTTTCCTTTACCGACGATGCCGCGCGCCGTGTCTGGATGCTGATGCTGCCCGGCATGATTGCTGCTGGTATCACTCAGACAAATATCTTCATCAATACTGCTTTTGCGCTGTATCTCAAACCCGGCTCGGTGACAGCCCTTTCCAGTGCTTTTCACCTCTGGCAGTTGCCTGTCGCTTTATTCGGTGTTGCCGTGGGTATGGTTGTGCTCCCCACTGTATCTCGCATGACTCTGACAAGCGAGGGTAATTCTCAAATTTCCGAGCATCTGGCAAAAGCCCTGCGCTTCATGGCTCTTTTTGCAGTACCCTCGGCTGTTTTCCTGAGCTTCTGGGGCGAGGAAATTGTGAGTGTGTTCTACCAACGCGGCCGCTTTGATGCTGCAGCTTCTGCTTTTACCGGTGATGTGCTCGCAGCTTATTCTCTCGGGTTGCTTGCGTACGCCGGAATGAAAGTTCTGCAGCCGGTTTTCCTTGCACTGGAAAAGCCCTGGGCACCTGCAGGGCTTGCTCTGATTGCTTTCTGTATATCTGTGGGCTGTAACTATACTTTTGTGCACATTTTCCATCTGCAGGCTGTTTTCCTGGCCTTGACCACTTCTATCGTGACGACGCTGAACTTCTGTTTCTATTTCTTCTATATACGGCGTTTGCTGGGTGGAATGTCCTGCCATATTCTTGTACCCGGACTGGCTCGCATTCTGGGGGCAGGGGCTTTGCTTGCCGCGGCTTGCTGGGCAGCCGGTTATTTCTGCTTTGCTGATTTCACAGATTGGAGTTTCTTGGCGCGTTTCGGAGCCCTCGCTGCAGGGGGAATCCTTGGTGGGCTTGTTTATCTGGTGGCTTGTGTCTTGTTCCGAGTGCCCGAGTTGCAGATACTTACTCAAAGATTCCGGCGCCGGAGCTGAAAAATCAGCAGATGTAAATAAATGACACTGTTTTGTACGCCTGTCTTATGAAAGGTTCAGATTTTCATTTATGAAGAACTTATTTAAACTTTTTGCATGCGTTTGTACAGTGCTGGCCATTATGACAGGCAGGGCTGATGCCCGGGTGTCTGTTAATATATCGGTCGGGGCGCCGATTGTGTACCCTTATGCTTCACCTGCATACAGACCGTGTCCTTCGCATGTGCATGTTCATCCTTCCCGGCATCCTCTCCCTCGTTTTCATCATACACCTCGCCCTCATCTGCATAGAATGCCCCCGCCGACTCCCGCTCCGCATGCTCGTCGTGCGCATCCGCATCGGCATCCCGGGCATCAGCGTAGTCAGCGTCCGCATAGACACCGCAGATGATAGAAACCGACCATTTCCTCATTACAGCAGCCATCCTTTGAAACTCAGGGGATGGCTTTTTATATAATGCAATGCACCCTGGAGAACTGTCTCCAGGGTGCAGCTTGAGAATCAGTAGAACTTGTTTTATCAGTTCTGCTCAGCAAGGGCCTGGTTGATGAGCTCCTGGATTTCTGCGGCTTTGGCCTTAAGCGCCCGAAGTTCCTTGAATGCTTCAGGAAGTTTGCGCATTGCTGCAAACTGACGCGCGGCTTCTCCATAGGGCACAGCAGGGGCGCCCCAGTAGGTTTTGCCTTCTTCCAATGAGTTCATGACACCGGAACGGGCTGCAACAACCACTTTGTCTTCAATCTTGATATGACCGGTGATACCGCACTGTGCTGCGATTGTGACGTAGTTGCCCACGTGCGTGCTGCCGGCAATACCACTCTGAGCACACATGATGACATGCTTGCCGAGTGTGACGTTATGACCAATCTGAATCTGGTTATCGAGTTTTGTTCCGTCGCCGATGACTGTACGTCCGAAACGAGCCCGGTCGATGGTGGTGTTGGCACCAATATCGACGCGGTCTCCGATTTCTACAATGCCGACCTGGTCGATGGTATCGTACCATCCTGTTTCCTTGTTCAGCAGGAAACCGAAGCCATCGCCCCCGATAACGGCACCGGGTTGAATGACAACCTGATTACCCAGAATGCAGCGTTCACGAATGACGACTTTGGGGTAGAGTTTGCAATTCTGCCCCATTTTTACCGCTTTGCAGATAACGCATCCGGGACCGATGTCGGAGCCGTCACCAATCTCTGCATCTGCTTCCACTACAGCACATGGACCCACTCTCACTTTGGTGGGGTCCAGCTTGGCACTCGGGTCGACGTATGCTGTAGGGTGAATGCCTGGTTCGAAGTCCGTGCTGGCTTTCATGAAATGCGCAACCAGGGCGTTGAATGCCAGAGAGGGATTTTCTACTTCGATGAAGACAACGCCCTCGGGGTACTGAGGCAATGCCGGGGGAACAAGTACGACGCCTGCCTTGGTGCTCAGGAAATCATTAAAATACTTTTCGTTGCCGAGGAATGCAATTTCACCGGGTGTGGCGCTATCCAAAGTAGCGACTCCGGAGATAGAAATCTCCGGAGCCGGGTCATTGATAAGCTTGCCACCGGTGAGCTTGAGAACTTCGGAGAGAGTGAGGTCCATGATAAGCTCGTAGGGGTTATTGTTAGATTTTACTTGGCTGCAGGAGCCTGACCGGGAGTACCGTACAGGCGCTTAAGCTCGGCATCGGGGTCGAAGCCCTGGGGAGCACCGGCGTTGAGCTGCTTGAGCACCTCGGGGGTAAGGTCGATGTCCTTCTTCATGTAGGGGAATACGCGGGTGCCGATACCAATCTGGGGCTGGGGAGAAATAGCGCCGGAGTCAAGAACAAGGTCGGTGCCGCTCTGGTCAGCCACAGTATTGATTGCGGACTGAACTTCTTCCACCAGAAGGCGCATTTCGCTGTTGCGAAGCTCACGGAAAGCAACTTCGCGGCGCTGCACGAAGTCCTTCATTTCCTGATCAGCAGCCTTAAGTTCATTTGCCTTGGCTGTGTATTCCTCACGAAGTTTTGCTACAGCGGAATCAGAAAGGCTGGAGTCGTACTTATCCTGAATCTTCTTGAGCTCTTCCTGCAGAGCGCGAAGCTTATCCTCACGAGTCTTGATGTCAGCTTTGATTTCAGCCAGCTGCTTCTGGAGTGTGGTTTCCGTATCAAAACGCTTGTAGAATTTGGTGTAGAGCTCCTGCACGTTGACGGAAGCAATCTTGATGTCGGCCTGAGCTGTGGCGGTCAGGGCGCACAGCGTCACGAGGGCGGTGGAGATGATGGGGAACTTCATAATATGTGAGGTCTTAGATGTTTCTATTCTAAACTATGTTCAAATTAAGTCAAGAAAACGTTGTGTCACGTTGAGTCGATTGTTGGTGTCTGTTTTGGGTTGTTATTCTAACACCTTGATAACCAAATGCGTTTGGATTATCGTGTGGCGTATGAAGACAACTCAGTTGAGTGTAAGAGAAATTGATTATCTGTTCAATCCGTATAATCATCGCAAGCTGTCGTTGCTAAGTCGGATTGTCATGGCTCCTGTATCCCGCATGTCTGTCCGGAATGGAGTGCCGGAACAGGAAGCCAGCCAGTATTACTTGCACAGGGCCTTGCACTATGTCGGGTTGATTATAACAGAGCCTGTCGCTGTTAATGATCCCGCAGCATCTACTGATTCCGGAATGTCTCGCTTTTATGGTGGACAAGCTCTTCGTGCCTGGAAATCCATTTGTCGGCTGGTGCATCAGAGTGCTTGCAGAATAGCCCCCTTGCTGGACCATGTCGGCATGCTTCGTGCTCCGGCTGACGATAGTCTACAACCGGAATGCCGGCCGGTCGGACCAAGTGGTATTGAACCTGAATCATTTAAACACAGCGGTGAGAGTTTGAGCGTACAACGAATGCGTCAGATTCTTGGTGCATTTGCGGATGCTGCCGCCAGTGCCAGAATCCTCGGTTTTGATGCTGTGGCCATAAACGGTGGAAGTGCCGGGCTGCTGGAGCAGTTTCTTCGTCCGCAGACAAATCATCGTCATGATGAATTCGGGGGCGATATGATGGCACGGACTCGTTTTGTCAGTCAGGTTGTTCAGGCTGTGAGAAAAGCAGCAGGGCGTAATATGCCTATCATTTTCCGGTTTTCTCAATACAGCAAGGAGTTTGGCGATTCGGCTCTTGTAACGAGCCCGGCAGAACTTGAACAAATGTTGCAACCGTTGTGTGATTCCGGAGTAGACTTTTTTATTTGTGCCGGTCAGCGTGCTCATCTCCCGGCTTTTTCCGGCAATCCCCTCACTTTATCCGGTTGGACTCGTTGGTTATCTGGTCGGCCGGTAATAGCAGAGGGTGGTATCGGATTGCCTGGGTTTGATATGCTGAGTCTTGTACGCAAGCTCCGGTCTGCAGAAATAGATTTAGTTGCACTAGGCCGAAGTTTGCTGGCGGATGCCGAATGGGCTTCTAAAATACGACATGCAGAAGAATCTGATATTATCTCTGCTTCAGAGCGTGTCGGTACGCATTTGTCCAGTTGATAAACAAAGCGCGTTGCGGCCTGATTTCAGGCGCAACGCGCTGGAAACTGCAAATGTTGTAAATTATTTGCCAATTTTGTCGTAGTGATCAATCATCGTGTAAATCTCCTTGACATCACGACGGGAGTTGCGACCGATGATATAAGCTGCGACGATGAGGCAGATGGCTCCGCCTACAGGAGCCCATTTAGCGAGTTCTTTCATATTTTGTTTTTGGTTCTGGACTTACCTTTTTTCTTATTGGATTCCTTAAGCTCAAAATCTTCCGGGGGAGTATCAGGCTCGAGACATCCATCCGCTGTCAGTTGGAATGGGAATTCGATAATTCCATCTCGTGTAATGTAGGGGAAAGCCTCGACCGGATCCGCGCCTTCTTTCAGGGCATTCATGGCATTCTGGCAACCGCCGATGAAGAAGTCTGCAAGCTGAATGCCGCGTTCGATTTCAGTCTTCATTTTGCTGAGACGTTCGCGAGCGTTTTTCATCATCTCCAGGCGCTTGGGGAGTGATGCCACGCCTTCATTTGTTACATCCATGAAAACTTTCATCTGGGGCAGGGTCATACCTGCTTGTTTCATGCAGAGTACGCCAAGCAAGCAACCGAGGCTTGCTTCACCGTATACTCTGCGGCCAGATTCAGTTCTCTCTACATAGCGGAGCAATCCTTCTTTTTCGTAATAGCGCAGAGTATGAATCGATAAACCGGTTTTACGAGACAGCGCTGAAATACTGTATTTCATGACGTGATAATGAGGTAGAGACGAGGACGTGAGATTGTGCCATATTTGTAGACCGTGGTCAAGCTTAATATAGGATGCTTTATAGCGACTTTTGTTCAAAAAATGTAATTTTCATGAAGCTTTCGAAATTCAACACAGAATCAGAGATTGACATTCACTGACAATATGTCAGAATATACCGCGGAAACTATGAGTAAGTACGGATATTACCGTGTAGCCGCTGTGGTGCCGCAAGTGCGCGTGGCGGATGTCGATTTTAATACAGATGCGCATATAGCAGCAGCACGCGATGCTGCGAAGGAAGGCGCTTCTCTGGTGCTGTTCCCGGAGTTGAGTATCACCTCTGCCAGCTGTGCAGATTTGTTCTATCAACCGCGGTTGCAGAAGGCCGCAGAAGAGGCATTGTGCCGGTTTGCGGATGAAACCCGTGATTTGCCATTGGTAGCGGTGGTGGGTCTGCCCCTTTTGCTGGATGATAAGTTGTTCAATGTGGCGGCTGTGGTGCAGGGTGGATTTGTGCGAGGATTTGTTCCTAAAACCGTACTTTCTGATAAACGAGAATGCTATGAGCGCCGTCAGTTTTCACCTGCCGGTATGCTGACTCAGGCAGAGGTGGGACTATTCGGCAATTATTTCAATGTACCCATAGGCACGGATCTGGTTTTTGATGCCGGAAGTGAGTTCTGTTTTGGTATAGAGATAGGAGATGATGCCTCAGCGCTGTTACCACCGTCTACTCGATTGGCACTGCAGGGTGCTCGTGTTATTCTGAATCCCTCAGCAGCTCTGGCACTTGTTGGTCGTGGGGAGTACACGCGAACATTGATTCAGGCTCGGAGTGGCAGTTGTGTGGCTGCATATGTGCATGCTGCAGCAGGCGTTGGGGAAAGTACCCAGGATGGTGTTTGCGGTGGCGCTGCGTATGTGGCGTTCAATGGGCAGATGCTGGCTCAGAATACCCCCTTCAGCCGGGACTGTTCCATCACTTACGCAGATATTGATGTCCAGCGCCTTTCTGCAGCCCGTCTGAGTGAGACTTCTTTCCGTGAAAATCTGTTACTGGGAGAATGGCCATCACCTCGGCGTGTGCTTTGCCGGGTGGAGCCCCGGGACTGCGATTTGAGGTATGCCGGGCTGAGCTCCAGACCTTTTGTGCCAGCCGGTGATGGCGCAGCTGCTCGTTGCGAGGAAATACTGAATATTCAGGCGGCTGCACTTGCCAAGCGTATTGAGTGTGCTTATGCCAAGACCCTCGTTATTGGTGTTTCCGGTGGTTTGGACAGTACTCTTGCACTACTGGTGTGTGACCGTGCATGTAAATTGCTTGGTCGTAGCAATGATTGCATACTTGCTCTTACGATGCCAGGTTTTGGTACTACCGGTCGGACTTATAACAATGCGGTCAGGATGATTCAACTGCTCGGTTGTACCTTCAAGGAGGTGAATATCAAGGAGGCCTGTCTCCTGCATTTCAAAGACCTGGATTTTGACCCGGCTCTGCGGACCAATACGTATGAGAATGTTCAGGCCCGTGAGCGTACCAAATTGCTTATGAACCTGGCTAACAAGACGGGTGGTATGGTGGTGGGTACTGGTGACCTCTCGGAGATTGCTCTGGGCTGGGCTACCTACAATGGCGACCACATGAGCATGTATGGTGTAAATTGTTCGATTCCGAAATCTCTTATCCGCTGCCTGATTGAGTATGCGGCTACGCAGGCCACTCCAGCACTCGCTGAGGTGTTGCGCGATGTGAACGCGACACCTGTAAGCCCTGAACTGCTGCCGCCGGCAGAGGATGGCCGCATTGACCAGAAAACGGAGGAAATCCTCGGACCGTATGAGCTGCATGACTTTTTCCTGTATCATTTCATTAAATATGCTGCCGAGCCGGAAAAGCTGAAATATCTTGCTACTCGCGCGTTTGCCGGTGAATATGAGGAATCACTCATCGAGAGTACTCTGCGCACATTCCTGCGCCGCTTCTTTACGCAGCAGTTCAAGCGTACATGTGTGCCGGATGGGCCCAAGGTGGGAACAATTGCGCTTTCTCCGCGCGGTGATTGGCGCATGCCGACGGATGTTTGCGGAAAACTCTGGAATTCTTGACAAAATACTTTTATCTGTGATAATCTTTCGTTATGAAACGTGTTGAACAAGCATTGGCGACATTCCGACAGAAGCCATATATGTATAACTGCGCCCAGACTGTGTGTGCCGCATTCGGTCGCGAAGATCTGGTGGAACCCATGGCCACTTGCGGTGGTGGACGCGCTCCGGAGGGAACCTGCGGTGCTCTTTATGGTGCGATGCAGGTAGCACCAGGGAAAGCAGCTGCTGTGCTTGCAGCTTTCACGGCAGCCAATGGCGCTTCTACTTGTCGGGAAATAAAAGGTTGTAACCGTGTGCCTTGTCAGGAGTGCGTGCGGTCCGCAGCTTCCATTCTGGTTGAATTAGGCCTGTGATAAAATTTTTCTGAGTGTCGGGAGGTGGAATACTGAACCCACCTCCCGATTTTTGTTGTTCAGGCATCGGGATATGTGATACACCGGGCTCCTATGCAGGAGATTCCCATTGTATCAGGATTTACAGCCGGAGAGCTTACCCCGTGGCTTTCCTCGCGTTTTGATTTGCAGGCATACCAACGGGGTGCTGCCGAAATTACAAACTTTCAGATTTTGCCGTATGGTGGCATTCAGTTGCGACCCGGGACGCAATATCTTGGAAATTTGCAATCAGAAACAGTACGGCTGTTCCCATTCTGCTATGCTGAGAATGATACTCTCATGCTGGAATTCTTTCCTGGGGGTATGCATGTGTACAAGGACGGAAGCTTGTTGTACTCGGATGCTGGTATCCCCTTTGTTTTGACTACCCCATGGAAAGAAGCAGAGGAATTGGCTTCTTTGCATCTTAATCAGGTGAATGATGCTGTTTATGTGTGTTGCCCGACTCAGCCACCCAGGGTGTTATATCGGTATACGGACACGAGCTGGCGTTGTGTTCAGCCGGAGTTCAATACGTCGCCGAGAGAAATTTATACCCGACAGCAGGGACGATTATCCGTCATTTTTGAATCAGGTGGCTTATATGCTAATCTTCATATTGAGGGGGGTGAGCATCATTTCAGCCCGGATATGCCAAATGCTGAGGAGGTGCTGGCAGATGCTTCAATACCATCTCGTGTATTGTTTGCGAATCAGACTCAGGATACTCTGGCAAGAGAAGCGCCAGATATCAGCACCACTGGGGTCAGCAAGGATTCTGTTTGGTTCCAGCGGGATGAAACCAGTAATCTGTGTTATTTTTACCGTTGTATACGGGATTATCCACGCAGTGCATATACCGGCAGCAGGAATCTGAGTGATTATCCGCATTATTTCCAGCCTGGTATCATGCGCCTGGATGAGCGAATGGAACCGTACGAGGTGCAGAAGGATTGGGAGTTGACTACAACGGGTACATGGAATGGTCATTGGGAATTGTGGCGGAGTTATGATACGCCGGATGAGGAACCAGATTTTTATCTATGGAACTGGACCTGCATCAAGACTTTTTCTCAATCCGATTATGAAACCCGGCAGAACTGGGCTATCTCCGGCTCTGAAGAAAGGCCATGTCGAATGGTCCTGGTTTGTCGCAGTAGTTCTGATTCAGTAACGCTTGGTGCGATGCTTCAATTTCGTATTCTGGGGGCTTCGCGCGAGTATCGAATCCGCGTCACCTCTGTGACTGATGAGTTCAATGCCCGGGGGCGAGTCCTGCAGACTTATCTTGGAAACCCTGTCAGTTTTTCGACCCGTGATTGGAGCTTCGGAGCCATAGGAAAGCGCAATGGATATCCTGCATTTTCAGCCATGTTCCAGGGGCGACTCTGGCTGGCAGGAATACGCGGCTTGCCTACAACGCTGCTGGCGAGTGCTATCGATGATTTTCAGAATTTCCGTATGGGCTCAAAGGATGATGATGCGCTGCATCTGAACATCATGGGAAGTGATCAGAGCCGAATCTGCTGGATATGTGCAACTCGTCAGTTACTCGTTGGTACCTCTGATAGTGAGTGGGGGCTGGTATCCGGTAATGGTTCCACGCTTACGCCGGTATCGGTTGCTTTCAGGCGTCAGTCATCAGTGGGTAGTGCAGCCATGCCGGCGCGAGCTGTTGAAAACACCGTGTTGTTTGTGCAGCGTGGCGGTAGACGTATGCGGGAAATTGCTTATCGACTGGAATCTGATGGATTTTCTGCTACCGATATCAGCATGCTGGCAGAACATCTCTTCGCTTCAGGGGTGAAAGACTGGTGTGTTCAGCGCGGTGCCAATTTTAATATCTGGGCACTTATGAATGACGGATCTCTGGCTGTCCTCACCATTAATATGGAACAACAAGTGACTGCCTGGCAGCGGGTCGAACTGGGAGGACGCACGGTGCTGAGCATGGCCCCTTTGCCAGACAGTTCTGGAAAAGATGATGAAATGTGGTTTGCCTTGAAGGTGCAGACCAGTGGTGCTGTTGTGCTTGAACGTATGTGTTCGGATACTCCGCATCTGGATTGTATCGAAGAGGTGACCGCTGAACGCAATATGGAATTGAAATGCGCGTACCATCTGGCAGGTACAGAATTGCGTGTGATTGACCTTGATTCGGGTGCTACTATTGCGTGTCACGGTTCAGCCGGCGGTTTGCGCGCATTGTCTACAGTGAAAGCGGGACGGCGCTACCGAATCGGCATTCCGATAGAGGCCCGTTTGCAGACGATGCCGTTGGAAAGTAACATGAGCTTTAATTCTGTCCGTCAGTTGAGCCGTTTTAAATTACGGATGATGCAGAGCGATACTGACTTCGAGTTCCGCAGTACAGCAAATGATTCCTGGGAACGAGTGCTGCCGGGGTATTACCCGGAAAAATCCATACCGTATACCGGTGCCTTTCGCCTGCCGTTGATGCCGGATGCAGAAGTGGGGCAGGCACTATGCATCCGGTACAGCGGACACCAGGATTTTAAGTTGCTGGCGATTACCCAGGAGGTTGACCACCATGGGAAATAGTGGCTGTTAATCCAGCCGCATGGGTTTACCTGGCTCTGGAATCATGATTTCAGTGCCAGGCATAAACTCACGCAGGGTTCCCGCAAGTGAATCGAGCGCGGCTTCATCACCATGAACCAGAAGAATTTTCTTCGGGTTCAGGGTGCGGGCATAGTCTATCAGTGCATCCCGTGTGGCGTGGCCGGAGAAATCGAAGCATTCCACACGGCATTTCAAGGGATAGGCCTGGCCGCCCTTTTCTCTCAGATTAACATTTTGCCCGTGCTCAGTTGCCTTGATTTTTCCCGCTGGGGTTTCCGGATCACTGTACCCCACGAAGAGGATAGCATCGTTCGGGTGTGTGATAATCTGTTCGGCCAGAATGTGTGAGGGGGTATGCTCGCTCATCATGCCGCTGGATACCAGATAAATGTTGCCGGGAGATGCTACGAGAGGTGATTTGCCCTGTCTGGGGAGCCCGTGAGTCTCTACATGTTCCTTGATACGGAATCCAGGGTCGAGACGCGGCGAGCTGTCGGCCAGCTTGTCGTAAATCGCGGTAATCTTAGAACTCAGACCACCGAAATACACGGGTACATCGGGTATAAGCCCCTGGTCCTTGAATCTGCCGATTTCTGTGAGAAGACACTGGCTTTTACCCAGGGCAAACACAGGTATCAGCACGGCTCCATTATTTTCCAGCACCTCGCGGATGGTATCAGCAAAGCGTCGCATTTCCTTGGCTCTGGTGTATTCTGCAGCGCGCTGAGTACAGCCGTGTGTGCTTTCCATGATGAGAATATCTACTCCGCTCTGTGGAAAATCTGCGCCGGGGATGAGGGTCTGATTGTCAAATTGCACATCGCCTGTGTAGAAAACGGTTGTTCCGCTTTCGCTCTCAAGCTCTACTCCGCAGCTGCCGAGAATATGTCCGGCATCGTGCAGGGTTGCCAGAACTCGTCCATTGCGGCCTACTCTGAAAGGAGAATTGTAGGCGCGCGGCATCCAGCAGCGAGCGGCGTGGTCCAGTTCCATGTGGGTGTAGAACGGGTATTCGATAATGCCCTCTTGTGTACGCTTGGCAGTCATGACATTGACTGAATTATGCAGCATGGCCAGACCAACCTCGCTGGTGGCGGCTGTCATATTCACTTCGGCTGAGGGGAACTTATCCTGCAGCATGGGCAGGGTGCCGATATGGTCCAGATGTGAGTGGGTGATAAAGATAGTATCGGGAACAGCGGCTCCAATCAGATGGAATTCAGGTGTGGCATCAGCTCCATCCTTTTTCGGGTGCATGCCGGAATCCAGCACAATGCGAACTCCGTCCATATCAAGCAGATAGCAATTCGAGCCGATGTCGGTATAGCGGGAAAGATTCGTAAAACTTATCATCTGAAAATTCGGTGCGGTGCAGAGCTTACATTATTTAAGTCGTTTTGTCAACTGGAGGGATTTATGACCTCGCACCTTGGCCGAGCGAGGTGCATAGTTCGGCAATACTGCGTATTGTGTCTCCCAGACGGTAGGGATAGGGGAGTGTGGGTTGCATGTAGGGGCGGTATGCGTGCCATTGTTCCAGTCTCCCGGCAATGCCGGAAATATCCCCTGGAGTCACTCGCCCTTCGGGCAGAAAGGCATCCAGTAATTCACCGATGACTCCGTGGTCGTATGCTGCAACCGGTCTGCCAAGGGCCAGTGCTTCCTGGATGACCCGGTCATGTGTGGCCGGCGCTTTAGCGAGTGAAAGGACAACATCGCAGATGCAGATGACATCCCGGAGGTCTGGTCGGTACCCCAGCCATGTGATTTGTTTTTCAATGCCGTTGGCCCGGTAGAGCTTTTTGAGCTTGCGAAGGTAATTCTGGTCTGCCCGTGCCGTGTCTCCGGCTATATATATCTGCACCGGAACACTGATTTTGTTGAGATTTGTCAGAATGGGTGCAATATCTTCCAGTCCGTGCAGGGGGGTTATGGCCCCAGGTATGCAGACGGACAACGTGCCTTCAATTTCTTTGTGATTCCGCATCCATTGCTCAATCCAGTCATTGGAGGGCTTGTAACCAGGATAGCAGAGTTCATCATGCACACCGTATGGAATCACCCATATATTACGCTCAGAATCGAGTCTGGCGCGTTGGGTGAGTTCATTGCGCAAATGCTTGGATATAGCAACGAGCGCGTCACATCTGTTCAGACTGAGTCGCCACCATGGGTGCTGCGGGTAAGTGGTATGAATGCCGATGATGCGGGGCCGCACTTCCTCTGGCAGCTGTTGGCATGCATTCCACGCCAGATTTGCTGCCGGGGTCGTGTAGGCCAGGATGATATCGACCCGGGTGCTTTCTACCAGATGCCGGATACGGCGGAGTTCTTTCTGGTAGGTGAAGAGTGCAATGTTGCGTGAGCTGTGGTGTTGCACGCTTGCTGCTGTCATACGCCCGACCAGTTCGTTCGGTGGAGATACCACGGTGTTGCGGAACCCGGCCTTCTGGAGTCCGCACGCCAGATCTGCCGCCAGCATATTGACACTGCCGGGACGAAGCCGTGGGCTGATATGAAGCAAGTTCATGCTGCTTATTTGCCGCACAGCTGCTCATAAAGGGCAATGTGCGCGTCAATCATATCCTGTCGGCGGTAAGGTGCCGGAACCGGTGTTTTGGGCACAGGCCGCTCTGTATACCATTTCTCCAGCAGTTGAGCCATGGCCTGGGTATCACCTGCTGGCACCATGCCATCGGGCAGGAATTGCTCAAGTTGCTCACCGACCCCGCCGTGTTCGTACCCAGCCACCGGACGCCCCAGGGACAGGGCCTCAAGTGTGGTTTTACCGAAGGATTCCGGCTGTAAGGTAAGAGAGAGGGTGACATCGCAGGCACAGAGTACATCTGCAAGGTCCCGGCGGTGCCCAGTCCAGGTCACGCAATCTGCCACGCCTTCGGCTTCAAATCCCGCCTGTACTTCTTCACGGTAGGATTCCTTTCCTTTCTTTGTCTCACCGACAATGACGGCATGTGCCGGAATCCCCTTGGAACGCAGGTAGCTGAGAATCGGACCAAGATGGGGAGCTCCCTTCAAACGAGTGATACGCCCGGGCAGACAGAGTGTATATTTCCCTTTAAGCTCGGGGTAATCGCTTTCCCATTTCGTCATCCATTCTTTCTGAGGCTTGTATTCCGGGTTGTAGATGGTAGCGTCTACAGAGTTCGGAATAACGACAATCCTGTCAGCTGGTGTTTCGGGGTAATTTTCCAGAATATGATGTCGCATGCAGCGCGATACTGCTATGACCCGGTCCCCTTTGGCCATAATGGCTGAATAGCCATTTACAGAGTGGAACCCGTGAAATGAAGAGACGATGACGGGGCGATCTGCTGGTTTCAGACGCTTGCAGGCCAGGTGCCCGACCCATGCTGGCACGCGTGAATGCAGATGTAGTACATCTGGCTTTTCAGCCCGGATGAGCTGCGCGGTTTTCCTTACTTGAAAGAGGGTAAAAAGGCTCTTTTTGCCGATGGCTCTGGTAATGTGGCGTGCGCCACAGGCTTCAATGGCCGGCACCATGCTGCCGCCAGCAGATACGACAACATTCTCAATACCCGCGGCGCAGAGACCTTCGCAGAGCTCGAGAACAACTTGTTCAACCCCACCCGAACTGAGGGAGGGCAGCAGGTGCATTACTTTCATGGCAGGAGTTTGGGGAATTTTTCCAGGATATAGGCAGCAGCACGCGCTGCTTCGTTAATCACTTTACCGGTCTGGGGTATGGTGTGGGTCTTCGCCCATTCGGTGAAGCGGCATACACTGCCATCTGCTATCAGCATATTCAGACCGCGTGCGATGCGCGAGGCATCCGGTTTATGCGGCCCTTCTTTTGCCGGCATTTCAATGATACCCACTGGAGCACCGCTGGAAAGCGCTTCGTATACCATGCTCACACTATCCTGAGTGACCCATACTTCCTTGGATTTGGCGAGATTGTCTGCTACCCAGGTGGGGCCGGTTTCCTCTACAGGAATCACTCGGATGTTCGGGCAGGCTGCTGTGACATCCTGGACAAAATCTGCCGGTGTGCGCCGCGAGGTCGTGAGCACGATGGTGTTCGAGGTCATGCGGGCTATGGATGACAACTGGTTGAGAACCAGCTCGGCATCCCAGTTGTAGCTCTTACTAGGGCCGCCAATCAGGATAAGGGATTGTGTTTTCTCTACATCCGGCTGAGGACGAATGCCGTTGATGGCTCCATTTGTCGGGAAAATCCGACCGTTAGCTTCGAAACCATCAGGTAAATCGTGTCTTGGGGTGATGCACAGGTCGAAGAAGCTGCTGGGCAGACTGGGACGCATGCAGACCATGCACAGGCAACGCAGGTGATGAGCCAGACTGAGGGCTGCCAGGTGCGTGCCGTGGCCTGCGCAGAGGATGAGATCCGGTCGCGGATGCGGCAGTTCCTTGCCTTTGTAGAAAAGCTTGCCGAACCAGCTCAGACTGGTGATATCGACTTCGTAGCACTTATGTTCACGCTCAGGTGCTTGCGTTTCAGCTTGTTCGATGAGAGCATTCGCCAGACCTCTTGTCTGGGAAAGATGGCCTTTCTTGCCATCGCTGATGATATAGATAATCATGTTTTTATTGGAGAGGTAATGTGACACCACCAGAGAGAGACTGCCCCAGCAGAGGGGTGTTCAGTGTGCCGCAGGGAAGAGATTCTTCGGTCACTGTCACTGTGGCTGCCGGATCAAAGAGAAGCAATGGCATGCCTTCCGGTTCACCGGGATCCATGACATCCGGGCATACGATGGAGCATGGATTCACGCAGCACGTCTGCACCAGCTCTGCCCAGCTGAGTTTTCCGGGTTTTATCAGGTATGTGTAGAGTGAGGGCAGGAAATAATCAAGCAGGCACATTCCTTGTGGCGCTGTGGGGAAATCCTGCTTCTTGGCAAAGGGAAGGCAGGGCGTGTGGTCTGACACGATACAGTCGATTGTACCATCTTTCAAGCCAGCCAGCAAAGCTTCGGTATCCGCTTTGTCTCGCAAGGGTGGCAGGGTCTTGTAGTTGGTGTCGTAATCGCCGACATTCTCGTGTGTGAAAAGAAGGTGGTGCAGGGCTGTTTCAGCCGTTACCTTGCAGCCGGCAGCTTTTGCTCTGCGGATAATTTCCACGCCTTCAGCCGTGCTCACGGTCTGGACATGCAGCCGGCAGCCTGCATCCTGCGCCAGCCGCACGATGATTTCCAGACCAATCTCTTCAGCGCAAGGCGGGGTACTGTGCAGACCAAGCTTGTAGGAGCTGGTGCCCGGGTGCATGCAGGTGTTGGCGGTAATGCTGGGTACATCGCCGCGGATGGCCATGCACATGTCCAGCTCCGCTACATATTTCATGGCGCGGTGGAGCATGAGCAGGTTACCAGGGCGTTCACCGGCATCGCTCAGAATGCTGATACCCCGAGCTGCCAGTGTGTTGTATGGAGCCTGCTGTTCGCCTTTCATGCCTTGTGAGATACAGCCTGCCGGTATCATTTCGGCCGCGGAGCGTTGGCCGACAGCCTCCCGGAAACTGTCCAGCGCGGCGCTGTTGTCGAACATGAATCCGGTGGTGGGTTGCACCAGCATGCCCCATACTCCGCCTTGTACAGCAGCCTGGCCGCTGCGCGTGACGGATTCGCGTTTGCTGCGGCCTTCGATTTCTACTTTGGCGTGCATGTCGAACAGTGCCGGCAGTATCAATTTACCTGTGGCATCAATGACGCGAGCCTTTGCGGGAATCATCATCTGACCGGCAGGGGCCACCTCTGCGTCGCTGATGGTCAGGCCGCCGAATTCCGGCACAACCTGAGTGTGTCCGGGAGCAAGGCGGATATCGAAACATTCACCCGTGGGGGCCCAGGTGGCATTGCGAATGTAAGTACTAGTCATTGTTCTGAGTCCGGGGTGTGAGGTAAGCAAGAATACTCATACGGGCGGCTACGCCGTTTTCGACCTGATTGCAGATGAGACTGTTGCGATAATCCATGGCGTTGTCGCAAAGCTCAACGCCACGGTTCACCGGGCCGGGGTGCATGATGCTCAGGTCCAGGTCGTCGATGCGCTTGAGCCGTTCTTCTGTTACGCCGAAAGCGTTGTGATAATCCGCAGAGGGGAAGAACGGGGTATCCATACGCTCGTTCTGCACACGCAGCAGGTAGATGACATCCGGTTTCCATTCAAACACGGCATCCCAGTTGGTGAAGCGTGGTATACCGGTGTGCTGTTGCAGTGGCACCAGCGGTCCGGGTCCCATGTAAGCTACTTCTGCGCCGAGCCGCTTGAGTATTGTGCTGGTGGAGCGGGCCACTCGGCTGTGCAGAATATCGCCGATGAGAACTACCCTCTTGCCTGTCAGGTCTTCTCCGTATTTTTCCTGCAGGGTGAAGGCATCCAGAAAAGCCTGGCTGGGGTGGGCATGTGCACCGTCTCCGGCATTGATGACAGCTGCCTTGGCGTGACGCCCGATGACTGCGGGAATTCCGCTGTTCTTATGGCGCACAATGATGTAGTCCATGTGCATGCTCATGAGCGTATCGATAGTATCGTGAACGCTCTCACCTTTCACCACAGAGGATGTGGCCACTGAGAAAGTGGTCACATCTGCCTGTAGTTTGCGGGCTGCCAGTTCGAATGAGGAGCGGGTGCGGGTGCTTGGCTCGTAGAACAGGGTAAGCACGGACCTGCCGGCCAGAGCCGGGTGTGTTTTGCCGCTGCAGAATATTTGTTTCATCTCCGCTGCACCCTTCAGGATGCCGTGGATATCCGCGTCGCTCAACGATTCAATTGTGAGGAGATCTTTAGGCGTACTCATCTGGAAGTGTTTGAGTTTGTTGCCCGGGGCATTCGCCCGATAGTTCTTATTCAGCCAGCTTGATGATGCGGTGTGCAGCCATGGCGGCATTTACGGGCGTCTTCTTGTGCAGACCTACTGTGGTTGCCGGCACGCCGCCGGGCAGCTGAGAGATAGCCAGCAGTGCATCCACGCCGTTCAGGGGACCGCAGGGAACCGGCACGCCGATGACCGGAAGCTCGGTATTCATGACCACCACGCCGGGTAGTGCTGCGGAGAGCCCGGCTACGCAGAGCAGTACAGCCTTGGTGCCGCTGGCTTCAAGCTCTTTGAGGTATTCAATCAGGGCGGGCAGATCCCGGTGGGCAGAGTAGATGACTTCTTCGTGTTCTACGTTGTTTTCCTGGAAGTATACGCGAGCCGGTTCCATGAAAGGAAGGTCGCTCTTGCTGCCGTAAATTGTGATAACTTTCATGCTACCGCATAGCTTACCACGCATGCACGCGCGTAGCAAGCAAAAAGCATGGCAGAATGTTATGCCGGCGCGGCTCTTTTCTTGCTCCACAGGATGAAAACGGGGTGACAATGGCATGATAAATCACAGTAAGCAGAAAGCCCCACGTGTTGTGGGGCTTTATTATTGGGGGGGGGAAAAATTCAGGCAGTAGTTAATCTGGTCGCTTTGTGTATCATCTCTGCTTCCTGCTTCACTCGCACCTGCAGATCCGCCAGTGCATTCATGTAGTATATGTATGCATCGTACGGAGAGGGGTAGGGGGTGAATCCGTTGCTCTTCTCCATGTAGTGGAAGTGGTCTGCACTCTGCAGCTTGCGCCATACATGAATCATATCGCGGTCCTCGCTCGCCTTCACAGAGCGCTCCAGGTCATAAATCTTCTTGATGGCCTCCTGCTGCATCACATTACCATTCCAGTGCGTTGTGGTGCCGTAGGTGGAGCAGCTTACCGGGTTCGGGCAATTCAGTGTACCGGTGGAGGGGAATACGCGCACCGCTTCGCCGGGCATGTAGAACTCATTGCCGGCGGCAATCGCGGCGGTAATCATGGTGCGCCAGAACTCGAACACGCCTGTGCTGTCGGCCTGTCGCTCACCCAGTGTCTCGTAGTCCATGGAGATATTCACCACCTGTCCCTGTTCAGCGCTCAGCCAATCGGCAAAAGTGTAGGGGGAGAGGGGGTATTCGTTCCAGCTGGGATCCGTGCGGCGGTTTGCCAGGTCGTTGGAAAGGTGGCGGTGGCGGATGAGTGTCTTTGTTTTGTCGATGAGCGGGGCACACTGCAGGTCATTCGTATTGCGGTTGCTCATCATGCGACCATTGCCATCGGCCATGATGCCCTCGAATCCCATGTCGTAGGCCTGGGCGGCAATGGCGTTCGAGTACAGCATGCCCGTGTTCCAGAGTACCGTGGGACGCTGCCCGAACAGCTCCTGGATAAGGTCGCAGTGTTCTTCCACCTGCTCGGCAAACTCGCCCGTGGAATACAGGGAGGCCAGGGAGGCATAGTAGGGCATGGCTAGGAACTCCACGCAGCCGGTTTCGGCAAGCTCCTGAAATGAGGTGATGAGATCCGGACGGTGGTACTTGGCCTGCTCCAGAATCACACCGGAAATAGCGAGAGCAAACTTGAACTTGCCGTCGGACAACTCGATGAGCTGCTTCATCATGCGGTTGGCGGGCAGGTAGCAGCGCTCTGCCACAGCGCTTAGCACGCGGCCATTCATCTGGTCATCCTCATAGAAGGCGTGCTCGCCAATCTTGAAGAAATCGTACGGAATCAGGCGGTTCGGCTGATGCGCATGAAAAGTGAGGGTGATATTCATTCGTTGTGAAAAAGGGTTAGTTGTTTTCGTTTACCAGCCCAGCACGTGGTGGTATACCTTAATCATCTTGTCCGCTGCAGTTTCCCAGTTGGAATTCTTGATATCCTGGGCACTCTGCTCGGCCACTTTCTGGTACAGATCCTCATCAGTCACCAGGTCCACGATGTGTCTGGCCATCATGTTCACGTCCCAGAAATCGGCCTTCAGCGCGCCCTTCATCACCTCTGCCACGCCACTCTGCTTGGAGATGACAGCGGGAATGTTGAACTGTGCAGCCTCCAGGGCAGACAGACCGAAAGGCTCTGATACGGAGGGCATGCAGTATACATCCGTCATGGAAAGCAATTCGTTGACCTTCTGCTTGTTCAGGAAGCCGGTGAAGTGGAACTTATCGCCCACGCCGTGGAAGGCTCCGGTTTCGATAAGCTGGCGGAGCTTCTCTCCCGTGCCGGCCATCACAAAACGCACATTGTCCGTCTGCTCCAGCACCTTGGCTGCAATCTGCAGGAAAAACTCTGGCCCCTTCTGTGCCGTCAGACGCCCCAGGAACAGCACCAGCTTCTCCGGGAACTTCTTCTTGCTGTGGAATACGTGCACCGGGTCGGCGCCATTGTGCACCGGGAAAATCTTGGCGGGATCAATGCCATAGTGCCCGGCGGCAATCGTGCCTGTGTACTTGGAAACCGGAATTACCGCATCTGCCTGCTCCATGCCGTACTTCTCAATGTCGTAAATCCAGCCGCGGGCATCTGCACCGGCGCGGTCGAACTGAGAGGCATGCAGATGCACCACCAGCGGCTTGCCTGTGGCCTTCTTCACCTCCACGCCGGCCAGGTAGGTCATCCAGTCGTGCGCATGTACTACATCGAAATCGTACTTGCGGGCCATCACTGCACATATCTTGGAGAACTCAATCACCTTGCGGGCCAGGTCGCCGGCATACAGATCCTCCTTGCCCGAGAACAGGGCCAGATCAGCTTCGTGCACGCGGGAGAAAAGCAGCTTACCCTCCTTCGTGAAGGTGATATTGCCCGGCGTGCCCTCCGTGCAGGCGTACGGATCCAGATTCACCGGTGCCTTGCCCACCACCGTGAAGCTCTCGTAGGTGTATTCCGCCTCCTGGGTGACCAACTGCTCATGCGTCAGGTTGTTCACGCCCACCAGGTCAAATCCATCATATCTGGCGTCCGGGGATGCCTTCGGCACAATCACATTCAGGTCAACCTTCTGTGAAAGCGCCCGCGAAATTCCCATGCACGCCACTCCGAGCCCGCCGTTAATTAACGGCGGAAACTCCCAGCCCAGTTTAAGAACCTTGATTCTTCTCATAATCAGTGCATTAAATGTTATTGAAAATTACAGAATATAAGCCATTCTCGCCCGGAATTTAAACACAAGGCAAGCCGCTTGTCCAGACAAATGTCTGTCAATCCTACTAACAAAGTATAATTTCCGCCGTATGGACGGAAATGCAGCATCTGCTGCCGCCTTAGTTTTCCTGATTAGCGCGCTGGATATCCTGCAGCGCAGCAATAAAGTCGTCCAGAATTTCGGCCGGCACCATGATACGGTCGCGGTTTGAGCTCACCTTTTCGGTGATGCGCACCACGCGCCCGCGGGCATTGCTCTTCAGGTCAATGAAAAAGGTCTTGCGGTCAGCAATGATTTTCTCTGTGCAAATGATATCGTCGTCCACTGTATCTAACCCGGGGAGGTTATTCATTCCCCTATGAACGCATAGTATACCACATCATGAGTTTCAGTCAATGAGGAAATGATGGGAAATATCAGGATTTATACTCCAGCAGCTGAGCGGTCAGCTTTTTAGCCATCTATACGGCGGTATTCCTGGTGGGCTTCAGGGCATCCTCAAACGTTTCAATATGGACATGGGCACAATGACCTTGCCGTATTCGTGTGACTTGAACATCCTCACCAAGCGTGTGGCAATATTTCAAATTACGATGGCATTTGCCTTTTTATAAAGTTCCTGGGCAAATAACAGGGGAGAAGAGAAGGTTTTATCTATAGATTGCATGCTGTAGAGCGATTCCCCTGTGCAGTCTGCAAGACATCGCAGGGTAGCTGGGCTGTACAGCATTTGGCATGATTATACAAGCTCCAAAATTTAATTCTGTCTGGTTTTGTTGAAAAAAGAATGATAAGGGAACTATGCCTTACAAACAACCATAATCATAAGATGGGTTCTTCTTTCTATGATAGAAAAGTATACTCAATGCATTACATTAAGCAGCAACGATTAATCATGCCAAATGCTATAATTATGAAAACACGAACGATAAACAAAATGATGATGGCGCTGCCTTTGGGGAGTGTGGATGCTGCACGGTTGGTGATGGAGTGTGTGGAGGGACTGGGGGCCCGGGCAGAGGGATTGTCACGCGTGGAGCTTATGGAGCTGGTTCGACGGGTGATGCGTGAGGGAATCGCGGCGGTTCTGGCGGCGGAACGGACGGTGCCATTTGAACAAGCTGCGTGGGAGAGTGTGGTGGCACGGGCAGGGCGCCGACCTACGACGACGCGGGACCTCAGGCATTATGTACGCAGGATGTTGAAAGATGAGCACTTTGCGAAGCTTCCGCTGCGGGCGATGACTGTGGGGCAATGCCGGGAGATGTTGCACAAGGTATTTGGTCACAGTGCGCATGCTTTCCGCAAGGCGAGGGCGATTCTGCACAGCATTTTTGCCTATGGGCAGAGGCGGGAGTGGTGCGATGGAAATCCTGTGGCGCGTATTGAGGTGCCACCGGTGCAGGAGCAGGCGATTGCGCCGCTGAGTAATGAGGAGGTAGGTCGCTTGCGAGAGGTGGTGGAACAACGCCGGTTCCTCGATATGCGATTTTCGCTGAGTCTGTTGCTTTACAGCGGGGTGCGCCCTGCCGAGGTGGAGCGCTTGCGCCCCGATGATGTGTGCTGGGAGGAGCGGCAGGTCATCATCAGACCGCAGCGTAGCAAGACGGGCGGCGGGCGTGTGGTGCCGCTACGTGCGTTGCCGGGCATGCGTGCACAGGATTGCCGGATTCCCCGGAACTGGCAGAACCGCTGGCTGGCTTTACGCCGCGCTGCTGGGTTTACGCACTGGGTGCCGGATGTGTGTCGCCATACTTTTGCGAGTTACCACGCTGCGCATTTCCGAAACCTTCCCGAGCTTCAGCTCGAAATGGGCCACCGCGACCTGAGCCTCCTCCGCAGCCGCTATATGGCCCCCGCCGCAAGGAACGCCGCAAAAGTGTTCTGGGAAACAATGAGAAAGGATTAGTGAATCTTTAAAAAAAACAAATTGCAGTTTGACGGGGGCGCAAAGTTATCGGAGCACGGGACTTGCCTGTCTCGGCGTAGCTGCGCAGCAGCGAAGACGGAAGTCCTGAAAACATAACCGATGAGGGACTAAAGTCCCTCCGCTCCGACAAAAACAGCTGCCATACAAATCGTCATTTCGAGTTTTTAGAGGTCCCCAATTCGCAATTCCCAATTCGTAATTCGCAAATCCCCCTCACTCTTCGTAGGTCACCATGATGCGGGCGAGATTGGGGAGACGCTCGGCGAGCTTCTTATTGAGCTTGGTGAGGCGGGTGTGGCTTTCCTGGACGGTAAGGCGGGGTTCCTGGGGGATGGAAATGATACAGAGACGCTCCTGGCCGCGGGTGTGGCAGCGGATGCTGGTGGGTAGGGGGGCTCCGCGATTAATCATAGCCTGGCGTACTTGTTCTTCCCAGTCGGCGGGCAGGGGGTCGGTGTAGGTGGGAACGCGGCGGAGGTCGGGTTCCACATGCAGGGCGACGATGTCTGCTTTCAGGTTGCGCTGCACTTCTTTGCGGAAAGCTTCGATGGGAACCTGCCACGATTCCAGAGTGGCATCAGGCGGCAGCTCCAGGTCCACGGCGATGACGAACTGCCCATCGTCAGTGTGTTGCAGCACGAGGCCATGCACGCCGAAGCGGTGGGTGAGTGCCAGTCGGCGGATGACGAATTCCGGGGTTTCGGGCAGGGATTGGGCGGGGGTCATGTGCACCATGGTCTCGGCTCCTTCAAGGGTGGCAGCTACCAGGTCTTCGATGGCATCTGCTATTTCATGGGCGGTGTCCACATGCAGGCTGTGAGGCACCTGTACCTCCATGTCTACATAGTAACGAGCGCCTGATTCGCGTACGCGAAGGCGGGAGAGCGGGTAAGTAGGCATGCGCTCTGCCATGGCAGCGCGAACTTTGATGGCCGCTTCGGCGTCGGATTTATCCATGAGATTGCCTATGGATTTCTGCCCGAGTTCTTTGCAAATATGCAGGATGAGGATTGCTACCACGAGGGAGGCGAACACGTCTGCGCGCATGAGGAACCAGTGCAGCCAGCTGCCGGAGACGGTCATGTCTGCCACGGCGGCGCCGGTGATGCCGAAGAGTACGGCGGCGCTGCTCCAGATGTCGGTGGTGAAATGGGCTGCGTCTGCTTCCAGTGCGGCGCTGCGTGTCTCCCGGGCTACTCGTTTCAGCATGCGGGCCCGGTTCACGTCCACGAGTATGGAAATGATGATGACGGCAAAGGCCCAGTAGGAAAAGGTAACTTCAAGAGCTGCGGGGTCATTGCTCAGCAGTCGTTTGGCTGCTTCCATGATGACCCAGCCGGCGGTTATCAGCAAAAGAAGGGTTTCGGCCAGCGCCATGAGATTTTCTACTTTGCCATGTCCATAGGGATGCTCTTCGTCTGCCGGACGGGCAGATACTTTTACGGCATACACAGTACCGCCTGCTGCAACTAAATCCAGCGCGCTGTGCAGGGCTTCCGAAAGAATACCCAGTGAGCCGGTGATAATGCCTACCAGCATTTTGGTGGCGGCTAGTGCTGCACTCCAGATGACTGATGACCACGCGGCTATTCTTTTCCTGGCTTCTGTGTCCATGTGAGATAATCTACATGTTTCATTCCGTTTAGTCAAGCTAAGAATGATTCCAGAATAGAGCGGCATTGGGAAATATGCTGCCATGCGTTGCTGTATGTGTTATGCGAATAGGAATTCAGCGGCATGGTAGGAGGGTATTTTTGCATAGAAATGATGAATATTCGGCTTGTGGCATACAAGAGATTGCGCTTGATTCAGGCCGTGTGGCGTGATAGAATTGCCCCGCTATGTTCTACATTACAACAGCGATTGACTACACAAACGGCGCACCCCATATCGGGCATGCGTATGAGAAGGTTCTGGCAGACGTTCTGGCTCGCTGGCACCGAATGTGTGGTGAGGAAGTGTTTTTCCTGACGGGTGTAGACCAGCATGGGCAGAAAGTGCAGCAGAAAGCAGAGGCCGCTGGCATGCAGCCACAGGAGTATGCCGATATGGTGACGCAGAAGTTCATTGCCCTGTGGGAACGGCTCGGAATCCAGTATGATGGCTGGGCTGCAACTACAGATGCCCGTCATAAGGCTTGCGTGCAGGCGATATTGAGCGATTTAAAGGAAAAAGGCTGCTTGTACAAGAAAGGTTACAAAGGCTTCTATTCTATTCGTCAGGAGCAGTTCCTGACGGACAAAGAACGTAATGAGCAGGGCGAGTTCGGGCCTGAGTGGGGTGAAGTAGTGGAGCTGGAGGAGGAAAACTGGTATTTCAATCTCAGCCAGCAGGTGGAATGGCTTAAGAACTATGTGACGAATCATCCCGCCGTGGTGACACCCGAATTCCGTCGTCAGGACCTTCTCAACGCCATTGAACGCGCCGCAGGGGTGGATCTTTGCATTTCCCGCCCGAAAGATCGCCTTTCCTGGGGAATTCCGCTGCCTTTCGATACAGATTTCGTGACTTATGTGTGGTTTGATGCTCTGGTAAACTACATTTCCTTTGCAGGTTATAAAGCCGCTGAAGGTGCAGGGTTGCCAGATTTCAACAAGTTGTGGCCGGCCGCCTGTGAAGTTATCGGTAAGGATATTCTGGTGCCGGCGCATGGCATTTACTGGTTGTGCATGCTGCATGCCATGGGATTTGCCGATGACCAGATGCCGCAGCTTCTGGTGCATGGCTGGCTGAATATCAAGGGCGAGAAGATGTCCAAATCGCTGGGGAATATAGTTGACCCGAACGATTTGTGCGATGCCTTTGGAGCTGAGGCCGTGCGTTATTATCTGGTGCGTGATACCAAGACCGGTTACGATAGTGATTTTGACCCGGAACGCATGAAGATGATTTATAACACCGAGCTGGCAAATGATATTGGCAATCTTTGCAACCGCTCCCTGAATATGTGCGTTCGTTATTGTGGTGGTGTGGTCAGCCTTGCTGAGGGTGATGATGAGCTATCTGCTGCGCTTCGCGAGAGCATGAGTGCTACATTGACGAAGTTTGCTGAATGCATGAACAATTACAACACTGCAGATGCGCTTGCTGCGTTGAATGCACATGTCGGACTCTGCAACAGCTACATTGAGCAGAAACAACCCTGGGCTCTGGCCAAGGACGAAAGCAAACTGTCAGAGTTGCAGCGCGTGCTGGCTCATCTGCTGGAATGCTGCGCCCAGGTCGGTTTCCTTCTTGGGTGCGTGCTGCCTGAGGCATCTGCCCGTATTCTGTCTCAGCTGCAGCTCGATTTGTCTGGCCTTACCCCGCAGAATATGAGTTGGGGTCTGATTAAGGACGGGCACACCGTTCAGGCTCCCAGCCCGGTGTTCCCCCGTATCCTTTCAGCCGAGGAAAAGGAGAAGATGGCAGCTAAGGCTGCCAAGGCCGCAGAGAAAGCAGCGCGTAAGGCATCTCGACAGGGCTGATTTATAGAGAGTATATACACAAGAAACAGCCGGCAGTGCTCAGATGCTCTGCCGGTTGTTGTTTTTTACATTTCTTCGACCAGACCGATATATTCTATCGCTACGTCTGTTTCTAAATCGGTAATAAGCCAGATATAGGGACGTGCGAAGGAGATGATATCCTTTGCGTAATTGATATCCTCTCTGGCTTTGGCATTGCCTGGGGTCTCTACCAGGGAGATGGATGCAGCATGCAGAAATGCACCCAGGTGAATTTTTTCCGGAGTAAGGCGGGAGAAATCCGCATTTTCTGAATCGAACAAGGCTTTTAATCCAAGTCTGCGCAAGGAGTCCCGCATATCGTACGGGAGTATCTGTAACTCCTGGCGTGGAATCTCGACAAGGGTATCCTCTGGCGTTGCCGCTGCAAGGGCTTTACGGATAGCTGTCAATTGTTCTGCGCTGAGTTTTTCTGCAAAATCCCTGGCAGAACCAGCGGGCAGAATACCGATATAGACAAGAGGAGCGCCTTTATCTGCTTCTTTTCTGAAAGGAATGGCGACAGCTTTCCAGCTGTTGTCTTCAGCTTTTGCAGTACGGTAAAGTCCGCGCCCGCGAAGCTGTCTGAAATGAGGCATACCGCCGGAAGCATTGTCAAAATCTGCTGTTCGTGTATCGGCTGAGTAGAACGGTAGCTCCCAGGCCTTATTCATATCGGTCACGCAACCAACGAGCAGTTTCGTCCGTTCTGTTACGGTCTTGCTATCGGCGAGACGTATATCTGTTTTCCCAAGGGCATTCCCTAGAGCTCCGTTGAACAAACTCAGTGCCATGGGTACATCCTCCGAAAATGGCAGCGGCAAGGCAGCTTGATTCACGTCGGTCCGTGGAAGATTGAAATCCATGGCCGGTAGAATGGCACACTGAGGTTCCGTTGCCCGTATTGTCGCCGTTTTCAGAAGTTGTAATGCCTGTAATTCTTCCAGCGTTTTTCCACCGGCAAAATCCTGCAGCAGGCACAGAGCATCGGAAACGATATGTGGTGCCACAAGAATATTGCCTTGTTGTTTTTCTGCTAAAGCATTTTGAAACAGTCTGATACTGAAAGAGTCTGTGTTGAGAATCGGTTCTGGTTTTTCAGCTTCCTCCTTTGTGAAAAACTCAGATTTCTGAGCCAGGTACGGCTGTGCGTACCAGCCTCCCAGTACGCTGAGCAGAGCCGTAGTCGCCCAGACAATGGCCATTTTCTTCGTGCTCATGAATAGAGAGAGAGTTCTTCGTCTAATGCCGGGCAGGGAGCGACGCAATACCGGCTGCCCAGTTCAATGCTGAGGCGGTTACCCAGTGAGTTGCGGAATGTCATGTGTACTGGCATCTCGCCGGGATATTTCTGCAGAATGCTCTTGATGAGCTCTAAATCGCCGGCATTATGTCGGGCTGTGTTCAGAGTAATCTCATAGCATTTGGACTTGCCGCCACGGCGCCGGGAGCTGCTGCCGATCTGTTCCACGCCGTTGGCGGAAACTTTTTTGCCGCCGGTTTTTTCATCTTCAGAAATACGGGCACGGAATTGAATGAAATTGCCTTCAACCAGCAGACCTTCCTGTTCTGCAGCATCCGTATAGGATTTACCCCAGAGCAGGGCTTCTGTGCTGCCTGTGAAGTCTTCCACTGTAATAATGGCGAATTTCTGACCGCTCTTGCTCATTTTGATGGTAACCGTACGCAGCATGCCGGCCATATCGTGTGAGCCTTTGCAATCTTCGGCCGTCATGTCGGGCAGGGTTCCAATGGGCAGGTATTTACTGGAATCGATGATACCGCGCATGCTGTCAAGCGGGTTGCCGGTAAAGTAGGCTCCTGTAAGGAATTTTTCATCGTCCAGTCGCTTTTCTTTCGGCCATTCCTGCATAGTGACCTTTTCATCCGGAGCAGAGGTAGTGCCCATCATATCAAAGAGAGCCATCTGGCCGGCTTCTGCATCTTTGTGAACACTGCTTGCGCCATTGATGCACTGCTCAATGCTTTCGAATATCTGGGCGCGGCACACATGCATCCAGTCGAATGCGCCACACTGCACCAGTACTTCAATCTGGTTGCGGCGAACGTTCTGCGGCGGTATACGGTAGCAGAAATCTTCCAGACTCTTGAAAGGCCCGTTTTTCTTGCGCTCTTCCACGATGACGCGTACGGTTTCCGAACTCATGCTCTTCACCGATGCCAGACCGAAGCGCACGGCCAGTTTGCCGTTCGGCATGGTTTCAGGCTGGAATTTCACCTCACTGTGGTTGACGCAGGGCCCCAGAACCTCGATTCCCATGCGGATAGCTTCCTGAATAAATACACCAATCTTTTCGTTGGTAGCTTCATTTGTCATGAGCCCGCAGAGGAATTCCACCGGATAGTGAGCTTTCAGGTACGCGGTCCAGTAAGAAATGTGACCGTAGCAGGCAGAGTGCGATTTATTGAAACCGTAACCGGCGAATTTCTGAATCTTGTCGAAAATGGCGTTTGCCGTTGCTTCGTCAATCTGGTTTACATCCCAGCAGCCTTTCACAAAACGGCGGCGTTGTTCGGCCATTTCCTGCATATCCTTGTGCCCCATGGCTCGGCGCAGAAGGTCTGCACCGCCTAGTGTATAACCGGCAAGCAGTTTGGCTGCAGCCTGTACCTGCTCCTGGTAAATCATCACGCCGTAGGTCAGTCCGGATACCGTTTCCAGCAGAGGATGCTCGTATTCCGCTTGCTTGAGACCTTTCTTCACGGCAATCATATCATCCATGAACTGCATGGCGCCCGGTCGGTAGAGTGCGAGCAGAGCAATGATATCTTCAATGTTGTCAATTCCGTAACGACGGCAGGTATCCACCATGCCGCCTGATTCCAGCTGGAACACACCCATGGTGTCGCCACGGTTCAGAAGTTCGTATGTTTCCTTGTCTGCAATGTCGACGGCATCATAGCGGAAATCCGGTACCCGCCAGCGCACATAGGTCTCTGCATCCTTCATCACGGTGAGCGTTTTGAGCCCGAGGAAGTCCATCTTCAGCAGACCAGCGTTGTAAATGGCTCCCATATCACACTGGGCTACTACTTCACCGTGCGGGTTGCTCAGGTCATCGCGCGTGAGTGCCACGTATTCATCCAGCGGACGGTCACCAATTACCACACCAGCTGCGTGCATACCGACGTTTCTCACGGTGCCTTCCAGCTTCTTGGCGTAGTTCCAGATTTCGCGGTAGGTGTCGTCCTGTTCCAGGAGATTGCGGAGATCTTCGCTGCCGGCATAGCTCTTGTCGAGCGTTACGCCGGGACCACTTTCGATAAGCTTGGCAATTTTATCGCTGTCGCCATAGCTCATATCCAGTACTCGGGCTACGTCCTTAATGACTGATTTTGCGCCCATTGTGCCGTAAGTGATGATGTGAGTCACGGCGCGCTCGCCGTATTTATGGCGCACATAATCAATAACCTCTGGACGGCGGGTCTGGCAAAAGTCGATATCAATATCCGGAGGGCTCACTCGTTCCGGGTTCAGGAATCGTTCGAAAATGAGGTTGAATGCGTAGGGGTCGATGTTGGTGATTTTCATCACATAGGCCACCAGAGAACCAGCGGCGGAACCACGGCCGGGGCCCACGGGAATATCGTGGTCCTTGGCCCAGTTGATGAAATCAGCTGTGATGAGGAAGTAGCTGGGGAAACGCAGCTGGTTGATAATACCAAGTTCGTAGTCCAGACGGGCACGCAGTTCTTGGTCATTTTCGGCGCGTTCCTTACCGTAGCGTTCCTCCAGCCCCTTGAAGCAGATTTTGCGCAAATATTCTTCGCGGGTAGAACCATCTTCCGGTGCGAATTCGGGGTAACGCTCAGTGGAGGTGGAGTCAAGCTTGATGGAGGTGTTGCAACGCTCGGCAATCACGTTGGTGTTTTCGTAGGCATCCGGGTATTCCGGGAAAAGCTGCCGCATTTCCGCTTCGCTCTTGAAATAAACGCTCTTGGGGTAGCGCATGCGTTTGGAATCCATACGCTTGTTGCCAGTTCCCACGCAGATGAGAATATCGTGGGCATCGTGATCATCTGCATTCAGAAAGTGGGCATCATTCGTGACAACCAGGGGTACATTGTGCTTTCTGGCTATGCGTACCAGATCCGGAATGACGCGGCGCTCTTCTTCAATCTCATGATCTTGCAGCTCCACAAATACATTATCCTTGCCGAAGATATCCACCAGATCAAGCAGCACCTGCTCGGCTTTTTCCGGTTCGTCTTTCAACAACCATTCCTGCATGGGACCGGCAAGACAGCCGGTCAGACAGATAAGCCCTTTACTGAACTCCCGCAATGTGTCGTAGTCTACTCGCGGCTTGTAATAGAAGCCGTCCAGGTGCCCGCGTGAGACGATTTTGATGAGGTTTTCCCAGCCGATATTGTTTTCGCAGAGCAATACAAGGTGGCAGTATTTGTTGCGTCCGGGGATTTGCTTCTTGACATCCAGCGGGGTAGGGGCCACATATACTTCACAGCCCAGAATAGGTTTGAAAACAGGTTTCTTTTCATCCGGATGCTCTTTATTCCACTCCAGCACTCCTTTGTTGTGCTTCTTTACGTTCACCATGAATTCGATTGCGGCAAATACATTGCCGTGGTCTGTAATGGCAACGGAGTTCATTCCCAGCTCTACGCATTTCTTAATCAGATCCTTGGTGTGGATCATGCCATCGAGCAGGGAATATTCTGTGTGAACGTGTAAGTGGGTGAAAGCCATAGCGCGTGCGGGTATTATACATGAAACCAGCCGCGGTGTCAAAAAATATGAAAAAATTCATTATTGTGTCATGCATCTTGCAAAAGCTGCGAGTGTATGGTATAGTCATCTCAACAGCGCGGGTATAGCTTAATGGTAAAGCTCCAGCCTTCCAAGCTGATCATGCGGGTTCGATTCCCGCTACCCGCTTAAAAAACGGCAGTTCGATACGAATTGCCGTTTTTTGTTTGATGAGGTAGCGCGGTTAACTAATGTCTGCCGGAGCAGATTACGCTTGCCTGTAGGTCGTATTTGTGGTAGTATCTCGCCCGTACGTTTTTCGCAACCACATGAATACGGAACTTCGCATTGTCATTGGTTCAGACCACAAGGGAGTGGACTTGAAAGAAACCGCTATTGAGATTCTGACCGGCTGGGGCTACCAGGTAGAGGATGTAGGCCCAGCTACGAAGGAGTCCTGCAACTACGCTGAATATGCCAACAAGGTATGCAAGCGCGTGGTTGATGGCCGCGCTGACCGCGGTATGTTGATTTGCTTCTCCGGCCTCGGAATGAGCATTGCAGCAAATCGTTGGAAAGGTGTACGCGCAACACTTGCCCGCACCCCGCAGGAAGCAGCTTTCGCCCGTCATCACAATAATTCCAACGTCCTTTGCATGGCTTCCGCATTCCTTTCCCCTGAGAAAATGGAAGAAGTGCTGCGTATCTGGCTTGATTCAGATTATGAAGGTGGGCGCCATGATAACCGTCTGCTGGTAGGTTCCGGTTCTCCTCTTGCCGCTTCTGACCCCACACTGGCTGCCCTGATTGAAGAGGAGCGCCAGCGTCAGAATAACAATATCGAGCTGATTGCCTCTGAGAATTTCACCTCTCCCGCAGTGATGGAAGCTCAGGGCTCCTGCCTGACCAACAAATATGCCGAGGGGTACCCTGCTAAGCGCTGGTACGGCGGTTGTGAAGTGGTGGATAAGGTGGAGCAGTTGGCTATTGACCGCGCCAAGGCTCTGTTTGGCTGCGATGCCGTGAATGTTCAGGCTCATTCCGGTTCTTCTGCTAACCAGACCGTATATCACGCTTGCATCAATCCCGGCGACACGATCCTGACCATGGACCTCGCCTGTGGTGGTCACCTTTCCCACGGTTTCTTTGCTAATTTCTCTGGTAAGACATACAAGGTGGAACATTACGGCGTGAGCCCCGAGACAGAGATGATTGATTACGACGCTCTGGAAGCCAAAGCTCTGGAGGTGAAGCCCGCTTTGATTCTTGCAGGTGCTTCTGCTTACTCTCGTACGATTGATTTTGCCCGTATCCGCGAAATCTGTGACAAGGTGGGTGCTATCATGTTTGTGGACATGGCTCACATTGCAGGTCTTGTAGCTGCAGGCGTTCACCCCTCTCCTGTTCCTTACGCTGACTTTGTATCTACTACCACTCACAAGAGCCTTCGTGGCCCGCGCGGTGGTCTGGTGATGTGCAAGGAAAAGTGGGCTAAGAAGCTCGACAGCGCTACGTTCCCTGGTCTTCAGGGTGGCCCGCTGATGCATGTGATTGCTGCTAAAGCCGCTTGCCTTGGCGAGGCTTTGCAGGACGAGTTCAAGGAATATGCTCAGCAGATTGTGAAGAATGCCAAGGCTATGGCAGATAAGCTTGCGCAGCTTGGTTTCCGCATCGTGGCCGGCGGTACTGATAATCATTGCTTCCTTGTTGACCTGAGTGGTAAGGGGCTTAATGGCGCTGAAGCGCAGGTTGCTCTTGATAAGGTGGGTATTACTGTGAATAAGAATGCTATTCCTTATGATAAAGGGACCACTTTCAAGCCCAGTGGAATTCGCATTGGTACACCGGCTGTTACCACTCGTGGCATGAAGGAAGCTGACGTGCGGAAGGTGGCTGAGTACATTGGACGTTGTCTGGCGATTCTTGCAGCCCAGAAGGTGTGCGAGACTCCTGGTGCGTACGATGAGCTTCGTGCTGAGGTATCCGCATTCAATAAGAGCTTCCCTATGCCTTAAGGGCTGATACTTAGAATTAAATTGTTGTGAAGGGTCCCTGAAGGGGCCCTTCTTTTTTAGTGAAAATCTTTCAATGCGACAGGATTTAATCTTGCCAAACGTGTGGCTAAATGGCAGAATAGCCACATGGTTCATTACGGCAAGATTCTGGCAACTATACTGCTTGGCGCAGTCGCAATTTTCACGGGTTGTCAGCAGCAGGGTCGTAATACATATCTGCGTACTCCCAAGGCGATTCGTTTCCAGCCGGTGCGTACTCCGCTGGTTCAGCGTAGCATTTCCCGGCTGGCGCGCGAGGTGAATATCAAGGTGCGTATCATGCCCTCCAATTCGCGCCAGCGGCGCGGATCTCGTCGTTTGAATCCGACATTCATTACCATTCACAGTACAGCAAACCATTCGCCCTCATCCACAGCCATGCAGCATTCACGTGCTTTGTGCCGTGGGGCATTTACAAACCGCAGCTGGCATTTTACTGTGGACCAGTTCATGTGTGTGCAGAATCTGCCGCTGCGTGAAACTGGTTGGCACGCCGGTTCGGCCGCTGGTAACCATAATTCCATCGGCATCGAAATGTGCGAATGTGAAAATCGCGGGCATAATCATTTCCGCACCTGGGACCGTGCTGCTAAGTTGACGGCAGTGCTTATGAAGCGTTATGGTATCAACCTGCGCCGTGTCGTTCCTCACTATCACTGGACACGAAAGAATTGTCCGGCTCCGTTGCTGACAAATGGTAAGCCGGGACCGAAGTGGGCATGGTTCCACAGCCGTGTGGACTATTACTACCGTTGCATTAACAAAGGTAAATCCGACCGCTGATGAGTGCCGGGCTGCAGCCTGATTCGGTTTTATCCGCTCTGGGCGGAATCACACAGCGCGATATACAATCGCTCCAGGCTTCTGGTATTGAGACTGTGCAACAGTTACTGCGGCGCCTCCCCCGACGTTATGAGGACCGCCGCATTTCCTCGCCGATTCACATGATGCAGGATGGCGATACTGTATGCGCGCGCGTGCACATATTCAGCGCCGGCTGGCGGTTTTCGTACAAGCGGTATTTCGAGGCTGCTGCTGGTTCCGTTGATGACCCTCATGGTGCTCGCATATATCTCAGGTGGTTCAATATGCCGTATGTAGCCAAACTTCTGGCTACTGGTATGAATCTTTCCATATATGGAAAAGTGCGGTTGTATGGTGGCAAAATGACTATTGCCAACCCTGATTTTGAGGTAATGGATGATGAAGATGCCGGTCGCAGACTGGTAGAAGCAGCTATGGGAGGTGTTCTGTTGCCCCCTGTGCAATGTCAGGAAACCATACCGATACATACAGGGCGTATTGTGCCGATATACAAGAGTATCCCAGGAATGGCCGCTCGTCATTACCGTGCATTGGTATGGCATGTATTACAACGAATGGATGATACGTTACCGGTGCCTGGATATGATGTAGCTCCCGCTTATCCATACTGGCAGGCTGTTCGCGATATCCATTTCCCGGAGCAGGAGGATAATCATAAGAAGGCAAGACTTCGTTTTGCGCTCGCAGAATGTTTCGAGCAGCAGTTCCGGGTGGCGTGGCGGCGAATGCGGGTTCAGGACCGGCCAGGGCAGGTTACTGCTACCTGTACGGCTTATGTCGATGAATTGCTGGCATCTCTGCCGTTTCAGCTTACTGGCGCTCAGCTGCGCTGTGTGGAAGAAATCAGGCGGGATATGGCAGTCCCTAGGCAGATGAACCGATTGCTGCAGGGAGACGTGGGTAGCGGCAAGACTCTTGTGGCGCTTTGCGCAATGCTTATGGCGGTCGGCAGTGGAAAGGTTGCTGCCATGATTGCCCCGACTCAGATTCTGGCAGAACAGCATTACCGTAATTTCTGCACCCTTCTGAGTGGAACAGATGTAAAAATATCTCTTCGGACATCCGATCACTGCGATGATTCCGGACTTGTGCTGGATGCCGGCATCCAGGATGATTCTCCCCGGATCATCGTCGGTACGCACGCTCTGCTGTACAAGAAACATAGGCCTTATAATCTGGGATTGGCTGTTATAGATGAGCAGCATAAGTTCGGTGTTGAACAACGCGAGCGTTTCATCGCGAGCGGGGTTAATCCTGATGTGCTGGTCATGACGGCTACTCCGATTCCTCGCACTCTGACTCTTACGCTCTATGGTGATCTGGATGTATCTGTCATCGATGAACTCCCCGCGAATCGAGGAGAAGTTGTAACCGCTTTAAGAAATCCCGCAAATATGAAACGTATCGTTTCATTTATGCGTAAGGAAATGGATGATGGCAGACAGGTATATATTGTTTCACCTCTTGTGGAGGAAAGTGATACGCGTAAACAAACCAGCGCTACCAGCGAATTGCACCGGTGGAAGGAACTTTTCCCGGAGCGAAATATAGGATTGCTCCACGGGCGCATGCCGGCTGATGAAAAGGATGGTGTGATGCGGGATTTCAACAACGGTAAACTCCATATTCTGGTGGCAACCACGGTGGTTGAAGTCGGTGTTGATGTTCCAAATGCCAACATCATGATTATCAATGATGCTGATGCTTTCGGGCTGTCTCAGCTGCACCAGCTGCGTGGGCGTATCGGGCGTGGCGTGCATAAGAGTTATTGCATCCTTTTAAGTTCTGCCAAGCCTGGCGAAGCCAGTCGCGAAAAGCTTGACGTACTCTGTCGCACGATGAATGGTTTTGAAATAGCCGAGGAAGACTTCCGTCTTCGCGGACCGGGAGATGTGCTCGGAACTGCCCAGAGTGGACTGAGCGGGGTTGAGTTTACCGAATGGCTGGCAGATATGCGCCTGATTCACCGCGCTAATCGCGAGGCTACAGTAATTCTGGAGAAAGACCCAGAGCTCACGCTGCCGGAGCATGCACCGCTGCGGGAGTTGGTTCAATACGATGATGAAAGCAGGATTACCTGCTGAGTGTCAACGAAGCCAGGCAAGGAATTCTTTATTGCCTTCCATACCTTTAATAGGAGAATCGGCTACGCCGCACCACTCACGGTGCAGAGTATTGACGACAAAATCGTGGATTTTATCCACAGCCCGCTGGTGGAGTTCCGGATCTCTCACAATCCCTCCGGGGCCGATATCTTCCGGTTGAAGTTCGAATTGCGGTTTGATGAGCACAAGCAAATCTCCACCGTCTTCCAGACAATCGTATGCTGCCGGCAGAATTTTGGTAAGAGAGATGAAGGAAACATCGCTCACAATGAGCTGTACTTTCTCTCCAAGATCTGCCGGGGTCATGTAACGTGCGTTAAATTGCTCTTTAACAATAACCCGAGGGTCGTTGCGCAATTTCCAGACAAGCTGGTTAGTACCGACGTCTACTGCATGAACGCGGGATGCTCCGTTCTGCAGCAGACAATCGGTAAAACCACCTGTTGAGGAACCAATATCAAGGCATATTTTTCCTTCGGGATTGACGGGGAATGCCTTAAGGGCTCCTTCCAGTTTCAGGCCTCCGCGGCTGACGTACTTGGGCTTGTTTTTGACTGTGATGGGCAGGGTATCATCCACTTTCGTTCCCGGTTTGGTGATGACCTGACCTTTCACACTGACTTCTCCTGCAAGAATAAGGCGTTGTGCCTGTTCTCTGGAGTCGCATAAACCTTGTTGCGTTACAAGTACGTCTAGCCGCTGTTTAGCCATTGTTTATCAGATTAATAACGGTTGCGAAGGCCACGATTCTGACCAGGCATGATGGGGTAAGTGCGCTTCTTGGGCTGTACTGTCTGCGGAGCATAGTAACTGGTTCCGGCGGGGACAGTGGCGCGGGGCTGCTGCTGGGTGATTACCGGCTTGGCAGGTGCCGGTTTAGGAGCAGGGGCTTGAATTACTTGGGGTTTAGGAGCGGGAGCTGTTACAACTGGCTTAGGCTGAGGAGCCTGAACCGTTACTTTGGGCTCTGGTGCAGGTGTTTCTACGACAGGCGCTGTGGGTTGTGTGCTTGTTATGACGGTAGCTTCGCTTTGTTTCTGGCTGAAGAAGGGCTGCGGTGTGGAAGCTGGCTCTGGTTCTGTCGTAACAGGTTGATTCTGAGCTACTGCACTTGTTTCCGGCTCATCGATGATGGGCTCTGGGGCAGGTGCCGGCTCAACAGGTGCGGCTGTAACAACCTCGGGGGCAGGAGTAACAACTTCAGGTGTTGGGACTTCTGCAACGGTTGCCACAGGTGCAGGGTCTGTTTTAAGAACAATTCGGGCGTGCCCGGTTACAACATCGCCAGGCTCACTGCATGAGCAAAGAACCAGACCAAGCGTAAGCAGATAGAGATTACGTTTCATAATATTTTATTGGTGTGTCAGAGGTTTATATGTGTGGTAGCCCAGCAGCTGATGCTGTATGCCACCGTGATGATAGTCATGAAGATAAATACAGAATCTGTGGCGAGTCGTCCTTTATGTTCCTTTGGTGCAGGTAGCAGGGCCCTGACCATGACGACTACCGCTGCAACCCAGAGAAAGAAATTGAAGTTCTGCCAGCCCGGCGTATTAAAAATTGCAGCATATTCCGCACTTATACTCTGCAGAGTATGGTAAAAAACCTGTGGAATGATGGCCAGAATGGCAAATTCCGGACGCAGTTTCTTGTTTGTGCAACATCTTATCCAGACTACACCCCAGAGAATAACTGCCAATATCAGAGCCACAACAATACGCCATACGCCTTGCAGCATATCGGGTATTGCATTCAGCGCTACGCTGAGCGGTGCAGCAAGATATATGAAGTGCAGTCGCTTCATCATCAGCCAATCCAGTTCCAGGTAATCGGAATGTCGATGTCGGGGTGCAAGCTGCGCATGGCCGGACTGCCTGTTACACAGTCAGATAATGCTGCCTTGTGTGGATTATCAGCGGGCAGGGGTACGGTGATTTCTGTTTGTATCCTGGCGATGCGCCTTGGATTTGCACTCATGATTTTTTCTACGGTAATAACGGTGCCGCTCAGATCCAGCCCATTATCTTCTGCATATATCCCCATGATTGTTTCCATGCAGGCTGCCATTGCGCAGCACATTAAATCTGTCGGTGAGAATGATTCACCTTTGCCGCGATTATCAACCGGCGCATCTGTGTTCACGGTTGCTCCTGAGGGCCCGTGCTGTATTCCACAGCGTAATCCGCCTTGATAGGAAATTGTGCATTTAACCATAGGCCAACATACTACTCCAGTCCACAGGGAAGAGTCAAGTGATAATCTTGACACTGAACTGGAAAATATATTTACAACTTCGCATAATATGCGTAATGCTGAATTAATGGTATTATTCTTAAAAGAACGGAAGATTCTTAATCATACGCGCGACTGAACAGGAAATGCAGCCATTGCTCACGCAGTTCGTACAGTCGGTACTCAAGGATGTCACTATCAATACCGCTTAAGCTGCATAAGAGAGAATTCCAGCTGCGACGGTACCAGTCCCACGCTTCTTCTGTCTCTTCCAGCAAATCCTGAATACGCTCCACATGCGTATCACTCTCACTAAACGATGGAACTCTGAAAATGTTCTCACCACTGAACGGTTCCGGGTTGGAGGAAAGCTCATATGATTTACCGATTTCAGAGACCAGTAATCTCATTTGCTTTCGCCAGAGCGACATGCCATTGTGAGAGGCATAAACACCATGCGGCGTATCTGCTTCTTTATTTGTGGCGCTTAAGGCACACAATTCCGCAACATCCTGCAGCATTTTTTCGCGTATAAGCAGACGCGCCTTTTCTGTTTCTGTTGCAATGTATTCGTCATCACCGTAAAACTTACAGGATATACTAGCGATAGCATAACGCATGCGCGCATCATACAGCCGTGCAACGCGTTCGTGTAAACATTCCATTGATGACTCTATTTCTGTACTATCCGTTTCATCGGCGAGCCTTTTCACGGTGTCAGTCAGCTTGCTGATGTAGACATCAGCGAAATCCTTCGCTTCTGTTCCGGGTAGTGACAACAGGAAACATTTCTTGTTTACCGCTGGTATTTCTGACTGATTATGGAAAAGCATGTAGCTGACTAATCCTTCCCAATGGGAAAGTATGTGCATGCACATATCCGCGCACCAGTACGGAGCTCCGCTACCGGAAGAACCAGGAACGGGAGCGAAGGCTTCTGCCCAGGCGTTCATATAGTCAGAGTACGCTTTTTTTACTCCTGTCCACTCCTGCTGCAATGCAGCGAAGTCTTTTTTCGCTTTTTCTCGTACAGCAGACCACTCATAACGACTGAACGGGTCCGTGAAATATGCACTCTCTTGCTCTGGGAAATCAGATAAAACAAACAAATCGCCTTCCACCATTTCTACCTGTCTGTTCCATAACTGATGAGCAGCTTCGGTACACATGATGATTTCCTGGTTGTTGCCGGTGCAGCTCAAGAGTTGTGATACTGCGATGGAGTGAGGTGCACGATTTGCCGATTCGCTTTGTAGATCATTATCTAACCACGAGGCGTGGCAGCGGAATGCCAGCAAATCCTGAGCAAACATGCGCAGTACTTCCAATGAAAAATTCCTGTAGGCTTCTCCGGCTTTTTCAGGAGTCAATTTGTTGTCGTTGTTGTACGCTTCATTGTTCAGTGCTGTCTGTATGCTTTTCTTTGCAAAGCGTAACAAGACTTCATGCAGAACTTCTGCCTTTTCCGAAATCCTGGTAACCGCAAGACGAAGAAGCTTTATTTCCTGAACTAACTTGTTATAGTCCCCCTCCTCTTTTCGGATATATTCATTTTCATTTTTCCTGATTACGTAAACCGCCACATCCTTCTCAAACTCCTTCAGGGTTTTTCCTGCATCCTGAATAATTTTCCTCTTTTGCGCATCCATTATCAAATCCGGATATTTCGTCAGAATGCGTTGGAAATCCATAAAAGCGGCAGAGCTTTCAGTCGCTTGATACTGAGTTCCTGGCTTGTTATCGGGGTTCTGTTGTGCCCCGGCTGCGACAGTCACATCGGGACATGTGGCAAGAATCAACGTAAGAGCGTATACCAGTCGCAGCATTCCCCTGCGGGTGTATTGTTTTTTTGTTTCAGCTGCTCTGTTTTTATCGTTTGTCATGAACGTATTAAAACTTAGATTTTCAAATTTTACAACCTAAAATAACAGCAGCAGATCACTTTGTGTCCTTACTGAGCGTTCAGGGATGCAAACAATCTTCTAGTCGGGAATTATCAGTTCGTGTTACTTTCTCGTCAGTGTGGCAGTTTCAACTTGAATTTACAGAAGAAGCTGATAGAATGGTTGTCGCTTATGAGTATGGTGACAGTAGAGCATCTGCATAAAGTTTTCGGGCGCTTCACGGCGGTAAAGGACGCGACTTTTTCGATTGAGAAAGGAGAAATCGTTGGTTTTCTCGGGCCGAATGGCGCAGGAAAAACAACGACAATGAAGATGCTGACCGGTTATCTGCCTCCCACATCCGGTACAGCAAGTATAGCCGGACATGATATCATTGACCAGCCATTGGAAGCCCGTCGTCATTTAGGCTACATGCCTGAGAATGTTCCTTTGTACAATGATTTGCGCGTGACAGAGTACTTGGAATATCGCGCTCGCTTGAAAGGAATCTGCGGCAAATCAATCCGGCAGCAAGTTGCCTGGGTTGTAGATCGTTGCGGTCTGGATCCTAAGCGTAAAAATCTTATCGGCACGCTTTCCAAGGGATATCGCCAGCGAGTCGGCCTTGCAGATGCGTTGCTTGGAAACCCTGATTTGCTGATTCTGGATGAACCGACCAATGGACTCGATCCGAACCAGATACGTCAGATTCGCGAGCTGGTGCGCTCTCTGGCAGAAGAACACACAGTGATTCTGTCGACTCACATACTCAGCGAGGTTGAAATGATTTGTAATAAAGTTATCATCATAGACCAAGGCCAGATTAAGGCGAACGACACCCCTGCTAATCTGACTCGGAACTTGCGCGCCGCAGGACGCGTATCCATTGAGTTTAAAGGTGATTTGGATGTTGTTGTTCAAGAACTTGAAGCATTTGCACCGGTTAAGAAAGTGATAGTGGAAGCCCCCCTGCCCGGCGGCTGGCATCATGTTATTGTCCGGGCTGAACCAGGCACAGATACACGCGAAAAGGCAGCTGCCATCATCGCTTCACACCATTTCCCGATGCGCCACATATACCGACACATACCAAGCCTTGAGGATGTGTTTGTGGAAATGACCAGAAAAGACTAATACTGAATTACCAATGGCTGAAGAACCTGTTAACACGATTTTACGCACACGGAGCTGGTTATATACCCTGCGCACCATATTCCGCCGTGAATTGAGAAGTTATCTGTGTACTCCGTTCGGGTGGGTTATTCTGGCGTGCGCTATCGGCCTGCAAGGTTTCTGGCTGCAGGCGGTGCTGCAGACCATGAGCAAAGCAACCGGTGAGAGCGTTATGTTCTATATGCTTGATAATGTGAACTTCTGGTTCTTCTTTATCTTCATATTCCCGCTTATCACCATGCGCACCATGGCCGAGGAAGAAAGCCACGGAACCTTAGAAGGCTTGTTGACGGCACCTGTCACGACAACTCAGATTATTCTCGGTAAATATCTTGCATCATTGCTCTTTTATATCCTGCTCTGGACTCCGATGCTGCTGTACCCCGCCGTGAGCGACTTGAGTAATCTTTATACGACACTTCGTTATGATGTGGTGCCCGAAGGCCGGATTAACTATACTCCTGCCGACTGGTTTGGTCCTATCAGTATTCTGAGTATTTCCGGCAGCTTCTTTATTGCCTTGGGAATTTTCTGCTCATCATTGACTCGTAGTCAGATTATTGCGGGTATCGTGTGTACTTGCTCCATCATCATATATTATTTCATGGGTCGCGTGCCTGAACTCTGGGGTGAATTCCCGGCTGCTCCTGCATTCCATTACATGTCCATTTCCGAGCAAATCAGTGCATTCTCGAGAGGCCTTGTGGACACTCGCCCCCTGGTCCTTTATCTTTCCCTCGCGGTATTTACGCTGGCACTTACAAAGCGGGTGGTTGACTACCGCCGCTGGCACCGTTAATGATACGATTAATTAGCATATTTTTCACCAGAAATGAGAAAAAAGACTTACACCGGACACCCGGACGCTCGAAAGACCAAGTATAACCCGCTTGCCTGGGTTAATCTCGCTCTGCTTGCTATTATTGTGATAGCTTGCAATTATGTCGGCTGCCATGAATATGCCCGGCGGGATCTTTCCCAGGATCAGAGATATACCATATCAGAACGCACAGTGAACGTGCTGAGCAGTGAGCGGGTTCAGAAGAGGGAGACTCCTGTGCGTATTATCTTTGCATTTAAACGCTCGACTCCTAATTACAATCGTATGTATTCACTGCTGGAGGAATATGAACGTGTAGGAAAAGGTAAGATTGAGGTTGAGCGTTTCGACCCGATGCGCCAGCCAAACCGTGCTCGTGAAATCTCTCAGATTTATGGCGTAGAGTTCAAGCAGGACCTTTGCATTGTCGATGCTCGCAAAGACCCCTCAGCCCCCATCAAGACATTCGAAGAACGCCACAGCGACCGCCAGCACGTCAGAATCCGTCCGGGTACATCTTTTATCAAATATGAAACACTTCCGGATGAGAGCCGTCGCGCTGTTGCATTGATGATGGACGAAGTGGTGTGCAGCGCCATAACAGAAGCTGTTGAAGGCGAAATGCGACACATGTACGTGGTCGAAGGTAAAGGCGGTGTTTCCCGTGATGATCAGACGCTGCTGGAATCCATCGGCAATATCACTAATGCTCTGAATATTCAGCTTTCCTGGGTGGATATTGCCAATACTGAGAAATTGCCGGAAAACGCCGAAGGACTCGTCATTGTAGCTCCCCAGAACGACTTTTCTGATAAGGAAATGGAAGTGTTGCGCGAGTTCTGGGAGCGCGATGGCAGAAATGCTTTTTTCGTAGCTCTTGACCCGACCGCAGATGTCAAATTGCCCCGTCTGTTCCGATTCCTGCGAGAGCAAGGGATTCGCCCGAATTGTGACCGGGTATTGCTCCGCGATCGCAAACGCGCCTATTACGACATCAGTGCAGTCTTCCCGAAAGGCCTTAATTGCACCAAGCCTTTCTGGAATGGTACCACACTGGTCGAGGGGCAGTCTATGTCTCTTTCCCTTGAGCATGGAGATGAAAATGTTGCGGCGTTGAGAAAACTTGCCACTTTCCCGCTGCTCATGACAACGGATGCCTATTATGGAGAGACTCGACGTGATCTTGAGCCGGTATATACTCCAAATGAAGACCGCGAAGGTCCCTTGTGCCTTGAAGCTGCTGTGACCCGTGGCAACCCCCGGGACCCGAACAATTTGTCAACAATGGTTGTTTTGGGCAATGTTGATATGCTTTCCCGGGAAAATGCCAAGACAGAACAGCGCGATTACATGCACACACTCTGGGCCTGGATGTGTAGCCGTCCCGAATACGGTGGTAAGAGTGCCAATCAGGACCTGACCATGAAAATTGATCTCAACCGTCACACGCGTAGTGCGCTTGAAAATATTACACTGTTGATAATGCCGCTTTTTGCATTCCTGATTGCACTGTTCATCTGGAATACACGTCGCCACTAACATACGCACATGAGAGTTCTGCCTACCATTCTTCTATCTCTGCTTGCAGCGGGTGCGGTTACTATGGCTGCTTTTCTGGCTATAGATGGTAATCTGGCTCGTGTTACCGGCTGGTATCGTTTTGAACCGGGCATGCCCTTGTTCTCGAAAGAAAATACGGATCAGCTTAGTGAAGTGTGCTGGATGCGCATTCAGGATCTGCACGATGAGATCGTATGCGCAAAGGATATCAACGGGGTATGGTGGATTATTAAACCATTTAAAGACAGGCTTGCCCCCTCTGTGGTGGATGCGGTGTTCTCCTTTACCAGGAATGCCCGCCTTGTGGATACCCTGCCCCTCAATAATATCACTCGTGAAAATATGCGCGAGTTTGGCGTAGAGGCTTCTCCTCACCGTATTTCTCTTAAGAAACCGGATGGAGATGACAGCCTGACAACCGTGGCTCGTTACACATTGGGTAGCACTTCCCCCTGGCTTGCCGATGCCGGCGATGGCGAAACCTTATATCCAACCACCTATTTGCGCACCAATTTTTATGGCCGCGATAAGCGAATCCACGTGGTTAGCGGAAATATACTCCACATTTTCAAGGATGGTCTGGAGGCGTTGCGAGACCCTTCGCCCATGCAATTTGACCAGACTCAGCTGCGCCGGATTACTATACGCCGTGGTGACTCAGAATTAAGTTTGAGACGCATCAGTGCAGAATCAACGTGGTCTGTTGTTTCTCCTATCATTACCGGAGCTGATGAGGATAATGTTAACAAGTTGATTTCAGGCTTATTAAATCTCCGTGCTGTTCGAGTTGAGGACGCTATTGAGGTGCAAGTCCCGGAAATACCCGTATGGACCATCAAATTGGAAGGTGACTGGGGTGAAAAACCGTTTGAACTTTCTATATATGACACCTTTACCCAGGAGGGAGACGACCAGAAATACTGCCATGCCACGATTAATGATCGGCCTGTTGTATTTACGCTGCTTGCAGAACCGAGGGTGAACCAGACTGGTAGTTACGCACGTTTGATAAAATCCATTTGTGAATTGCCGGTCCTTCCAAGGAAATCCATGGCGCAATTGCGCATGAAAAATCGTCACATCTCGCTCTCAGAGTTGCCTGTAGATCTTAAGGCTCTCCGTTCCATGAAGTTTGCAGATGTTGAGGTTAAGGATATTTCTCGTTTTTCGATTCGCACACAGAGAGGTAACGGACTGCTTCGCATGTTGCTGATACCCGGCGATGAAGAAAGCAAAGTTGAAGATACCTGGATGTTTGCAACCTCAAACAGTGGAAGAGCTCAGAAGGCTGAAACTGCCGCCGTCAATCTTTTCCTTGGAGGCCTGAGTAACATTCCTGTGGAAGAAGTCGTGGCCGATGTTGTACCGGGGGCTGATATGTCCGAAAAACTTACAGCTTACGGATTGAATGACCCTGATTATATTCTGTCAGTACAACCACGCCCCTGCATGCTGCGTGCAACCCTTTTCGGACATGATTTACCTATGGTGAAAGACCGTTCTCCCAGAACATTCCTGCTGCGTCGTTTTGCAGATCCTGTCAGCGGACGCCGTGCCTGGTTTGGTACTGAAATGGGCTCCAACTCTATTGTAAAGCTCAGCACCAAGTTTACCCGGCTTCTTTCACTGCGTGCAGAAAAATGGAAAGACCGTAATCTGCTTAATTTCCCGATATCGGCATTGAGACGACTGACTCTGAATTATCAGCAGGCTCAGATGGTGCTTGATTATGAGTATATGGGTGAAACCTGGACCGGCACGTTAAATAACGAGGATGTAACGCCCCGAATCAACCCGCATCGCGCTGGATATTATGTGCGACGGTTACAGAAGATGAAAGTGTCTCAATGGCTTGATTCAGGTGATGAAGAGGCGATAGCTGCGCTCCAGAACCCGCATTTCAGCGTGAAGCTGGATTTGGAAATGACTGACTATTCCGCAGCAGAACAAACGGTGATTGAACAGGATGATAGCGCTACTCCTTCTTCCGGTTCCCCAGAAGACATGTTGCAAGAGCAAGGTGACGATGCTGATATCCTGCGTTCTCTTGCCACAATGGAGAGTAAGACAAAACCAGAAACCCGCACTTTGCAGATAGCTCCGGCGGATTATGATTCAGAGCGTCCATTCTATTATGGCCGCATTGTTGAAACTGGTCAGTTGTTTATTCTTTCCCATGCGGATGCTCTCTCTCTGGCTGGCGATTTTCTTGATATGTAAGTGAAGCATTTCCGTGTAATAGTATGTTTTTTTCTCATTCAATCCGGAACATGATTTTAGCAGCCTGTGGTTTAGGCTGTGTGGTGGCTCAGGAGCCCGCACCTTACGGTCCCCTGCCTACCAGGCAACAGGTTGATTGGCTGCGTATGGAGTGGTACGCTTTTGTCCATTTCAGCCTGAATACCTATACAGGCAAGGAATGGGGGTATGGTGATGAATCACCGACTTTGTTCAATCCTGCTCGATTTGATGCTCAGGCTATTGCAGATACGTTCAAGGATGCCGGCATGACTGGTATGATTTATACCGCAAAGCACCACGATGGTTGGTGTGCCTGGCCCACTCGTTCAACCACGCACAGTATCAAGAAATCAACATGGAAAAACGGCAAGGGGGATGTTGTAAAGGAGTTTGCTGAGGCTTGCAAGAAGGCCGGCATTAAATTTGGTACGTATCTTTCACCCTGGGACCGGAATTGCGCTGAGTATGGACGCGATGGTTATCGCAAGGTGTACTACAAACAAATTGAGGAATTGCTGAAGAATTACGGCCCAGTCTTCGAAATATGGTTTGATGGCGCCAACGGTGGAGATGGGTACTATGGTGGAGCCCGGCAGAACCGCAATATCGGTAATGCTGACACATACTACGATTACAAGCAAGTTGTGAAGAATATTCGCCGCCTTCAGCCGGATTGTATCATCTGGGGCGCCTCACAACGTGGTGATGTTGTCTGGGGCGGCTCTGAAAAAGGCTTTGTCAAATATCCTCTCTGGAACAATGGAGGTAAGACCTGGTTGTCTCTCGAAGGCGATACTCCCATCAACCATGCAGGTTGGTTCTGGCATTCCGACCAGGCTGGTAAGGTAAAATCTCCTGATCACCTCATGCAGGTTTATTTATCCAGCGTGGGGCGTGGTGCCAACCTTATTCTGAATGTAGCTCCGAATCGTGACGGCGTTCTTGATAAAGCAGATGTGGAGTCTCTGCTGACATTTGGTGCGGCTCGCCGTCAGTTGTTGGAGCGGGATTTCGCCCTTGGCGCAAAAGCAAAAGCTTCTGAGACCCGTGGTAAAGAATTCAATGCCTCGAAATTAACAGATGGAGACATTGAATCTTACTGGTGCCCGAAGGATGGCACAACAACGGGTGAAGTTGAAATTAAACTCAAAGAGGAAACCACGTTTGATGTCATTCGCCTTCGTGAGCAAATCCGCCTTGGCCAGCGCGTGGAAAGTTTCAAAGTTGAGGCGAAACTTGGTGAAACATGGAAGACAATCATTGAGCCATGGTCTGGAGAAACAGAAAGCGAGTTGAATGTACGTGGCGGAAAAGGTGGAACCATCGGAAACCAGGTTCTTCGCTGGCTTGCGGAGCCGGTTACCACAAATCATCTGCGCCTGACTATTACCGCAGCTAAGGCTTGTCCCTGTATCTCAGAGTTTTCGGTATTGCGCATGCCGACTATGCTCCCCCGCCCCGCCATATCGCGAGTGGGCGACAAAGTCAATATCGAAACAAACGAAGCCTACCAGATTTACTACACAACGAATGGAAGAACACCCTCAACTCAGGCTGAAGAATATAGTGGTGAGTTTACATTTAATAAGCCTGGTGTCATCAAAGCGGTTTATGTTAACAAAGAAGATGGGAGTGTCGGTCCTGTCTCCACTTTGAACCTTGGTTATTGTAAATCCAGATGGGAATCTGATGCCGCAGCCGCGCACGATGATGCCCCTGATACTCATTGGGAGAAAGCCTCTGCACCTGCTTCATTTGTGGTGGATATGAATGAGGAACATGAGATAGCCGCTTTCTCATATTTGCCTCGGCAGGATGGTCAGACTCATGGAATGACCGATCAGTATCGTCTTGATTTGAGCCTTGATGGAAAGAAATGGGCAAAAGTCGCAGAGGGTGAGTTTTCTAATCTCCGGGCTAATCCCGTTGAGTTGAAAGTCAGTATAAATCCCCAGTCTGCCCGGTATTTCCGTTTTACGGCTCGCCGGGCTCTTGATGGTAACGCATCCAGCGTGGCTGAAATTAATATGTTCCCGGAGAAAAAGAAGAAGTCCAAAAAGGATAATAATAAGAAAAAGGGTAAATCATCCAAGAAAAAATAAGTCTGATTATGTGGCAATGGCATAAAACGGTTGAGGCTGAGCAGGAATCCTTATGGCAAGAGAGACTTGGCGATTTGCCGGGCTTTGTGGTATCTGCTGGTTTTCACGCCAGTAGAATTTCCATTGATGTCTATACCGAGGATAAGAATCATGCACTGACGCTGAAATCCATCTATGGTGGTATGGTAGAAGAAATGACTACTGTGGACTGGGTTGCAGCAACTGCTCCAGAGAACACCCCTCCGCTTATTATCAGAGATAAAATTGTCATTTCGGCTTCAGCTGATGCTGCCGTTCTGGATGAATTGCGCCAGAAATATCCCCGGCGTATCATTCTTTCTTTTCCTGCAGAGCGCGCTTTTGGCACCGGAAATCATGCCACGACTTCCACATGTCTGCGCATGCTTTGCGACCATGTAAAACAGCTTCGCCCGGGCAGCTGGTCCCTCACAGATATTGGTTGTGGTACAGGGGTTCTTGCTTTGGCGGGGTTGCGTCTTGGGGCTGCAAGTGCTGTCAGTTTTGATTTTGACCCCATAGCAGTTGAGGTTGCCGAGCGAAATATATCACGTAATGGCGGCGCTGAAAATCTGTCGCTTTTTCAGGCTGATGTCTTTGAATGGTCTCCTGAACCGGGGCAGCAGGCAGATGTGGTTCTGGCCAACCTTTTCTCGACTGTGCTTCAGAAAGCATTTCCCCGCTTGATTGCAGCAATGAAACCGGATGGAATTCTGATTATTTCCGGGATTCTGAACACTCAGGCTGCAGAAACCCTGGCTGCTGCAGAAGCTGCCGGGTTGAGTGTGATGAAGTCGGTCATGCGAGGCAAATGGATGACAGCACAACTCAGACAAGCATGAACCTGTTGGCAATAGAAACCTCCACTCCGTGCGCTTCTCTTTGCTTGTATGCAGGGGATAAAGTGCTATTCTGTACAGAATGGCAAGCTGAACGGAATCATGATGCTCATCTTTTCCCTGCTTTGCAGCAAGCTCTCGATTTTCTGGAAGAGAACCAGCAGCTCGATTACATTCTGGTAGGCTCCGGACCCGGTAGTTATGGTGGAGTGCGTGTCGCGCTGGCGGCCGGCGTAGGTATTGCAGCCGTTACATCTGCAAAACTGGTTGCCATTGAATCGTGGGCTCAGTTAGCAGAAGGTGATGCCTGTGTAACTGCGGATGCTCGCCGTGGCGGCTGGACTGTACGTTTCCCTGATGGCAGAATAGAGGTCCTGTCTCCAGAGCAATTGAAGGCACTGCCAAATCCTGTGTATTCGACAGAAGCCCCTGGTAAACTTGAGCATCTTGCGTTAAACACAGTTTGTAAGGAAGGCCTGATTCCTTCTGCTGAAGGATTGGTTACCACATGGCTGAATTTATCAGAACAAGAGCAGTCAACCCTCGCGGCCAGACCTGCCGAACCTATTTATGTGCGACCCCCGCATATCACAGCTGCTGCGCGTAAACCATGGGAAATATGAGCGAACAATCGTCAGAATCAATTATTCATACTTGTCAACGTTGTGGTGCCTGCTGCCGGTGGGAGGGCAATGTTTGCCTGACAGATGCCGATATTACTGCCATTGCAGCTTATTTAGGCATGGATGAAGTGACTTTCATTAATGAACTTTGTCATCTGCAACGTAATCGCAGAGGCCTTTCTCTGATTGATGCTCCCGATGGAGCCTGTATTATGCTCCAGCCTGATAACACTTGCCGTATTCAACCGGTAAAACCCCAGCAATGTAAGGATTTTCCCCATAAATGGAACTTCCCTGGTTGGGAGCAGCGCTGCCCTGGTTCCGGTAAGAAAGGAGACTGTACGGAATGACTGTCGCCCGTATCCGGAAATATTGTGTGTACCTGATACGCTCGGCCCGACGCAGGGTTCTGCGTGCACGCAGTGCGCTCGCCGCAAAACTCAATACTGCACCGCACCGAATTGCTGCGCGAGATGAAAGCCGCCGTGCGCATGCTGGTACGATCGCAGACCTGTTTGCGTCAATTATGTGCCAGGTGGTAGATATCGGTGTAGATAAGCTGGATACTGCCATGGATATTTTGCGCCATGATTTTCCGAATGTGGAGCATATCTGGCTGGCTGAGCGTTTCCAGACGGCATATGAAGCCTCATACCCCCTGCCCGCGACTCTCGCTCTGGCAGCTGCTGGGCGCACAGAAGAGGAACGCTTATCCCTGGCGTTGGAAGTATACGCCCTGCTGCTCCGAATAGGAGGCGATTTAACAAGCCCCACCTTGTTTGAGGAGGTAACTTTAGGATTGAACCTTCCTAATGCCGCCACAATGCTTGAAGAGCTGATTCGCACACCTCGGCTTCAGGCTGCTCCTCCCTTGGAGAGTATTACTTTTTCTTCCGTTCAGGATGATAATACGGTGCATTTGCCAGAAAGTGAAGCAGATATCACATTCCGCGCTATTCGTTGTGTCAATTTCCTGTTAATTGTTAATGATTCTGCTACCCCCATTTCCGTTCGTGGACAACTTCTGGGTAAGGGGGGCGTCTTGCCGCTTTCTTCGCGGCAGACCGTAGAGCTTAGCTCTTGTTATTTCAGTTATAAAACGATTGTCACACTGTTACAATTCCGTTCGACTGGAATTAAGTTGGTTAATTACCTTTCATTGGAAAGTGATATGCTTTCCATGAGCCGCCAGAAACCACGAAACGCTCTGGCAAAAGTTACGCTCGGCCTGCAGGTCGAGATTGAAGTTTTGCGTCCGGATGCCGATTTTGAAATTGACGGGCGCACAATAACTGAAGGAGAAAAAGTAATTTGTTCATATTTTTCCTCTTTTTCTATTAAGGGACACGGACCTTTTTCTTTTGTAGACCTCTCGGATTCTGATTCAGATGGTAACAGCTACCAGTTGAATCCCGGGGAGCGCACTGTATTGGTAACGAATCTTCCCTACATGACGCGCCCGGACGTCCTGAAACTTGCACCTGGTCTGGCTCCTGGTGCGGTTCTGGAAGTTAGTTACTCCAGGTCGACAAATACTGGTACAGTAAAGGTGCTGGAGGGGAATTCCCATTCTGTGACAGTGAATGATGTACCGGTAAGGGAGATTACGCCCTTGCAGGATGGTGATCTGATTGCCCTGAGCCCGAATCAATTTTTACGCTGTCGATTCTCTGCTGGTGTACTGGAGGAGGAATCAAATCTTATTTCAACCCTTCAGGTTCGGGGGTTAACCCGTGATTTTGTTCGCGCAGGTCGTGTTGTTGACAATATAGACTTTACTCTTCACCGTGGAGAGATGGCATGTATACTTGGCCCCAGTGGTTCTGGTAAAAGCACTCTCCTTTCCATGCTGGCCGGGCATCTTGAGCCTTCCTTTGGTAGTATTTTCTACAATGGAGAACGGCTTACCCTGCAATCATCCAATTTGCGCAGTCATATAGCATTCATCCCTCGAGAAGATATCCTGGATGAGGCTATGTCTGTTCAGGAGCATGTGTACCAGGCATCTGTTGCCAGACGCCCTCGTCTTGCACACGTTGACCGCATGCGGAGGACTGCCACCGTGCTTAACTTTGTGGGTATCAGTCATTTGGCTGATCGTTCAGTCGGTCGTGCCGGCGAACGTACCATATCGGATGGTGAACGTACCCGTCTGAATCTGGGGTTAGACCTTACAGGAACTTCTGAGGTGTTCCTCATCGATGAACCTATCAGTGGGTTGTCTTCTGCTGATGCTGAGCGTGTTATCGAAACTCTGGAAAATATGTCTCATGGTAGAATCCTCATTTGCACTCTGCACCGGCCGGCGCAAATGCTTTTGAACAGATTCAAGCGGGTAATGGTGTTAGACACACACGGACAGATGGCGTTCTGGGGCAGTCCTCAGGAAATGAGTGAATATTTCCAAACGGCGGCGAGAGAGATGCGCTTGTCAATCCCCCGCGAGGCTATTGCTGCTGGCGGCGCAGATTATGTTTTCGAGGTCCTTGATGCTCCGTTCCGCAGAGTTGGAAGCAGATTCCGAGAAAATCCGAACCTCTGGCAAGAGCGTTTTGAGAAATACTCATATTCGAACCAAAAAAAATCAGCTTTTTCGGAAGAACAGGAGGAACCCCTTCGTGTGGTTCCTAAAGCAAGACCTCGAACCCCGATTGAGTTGTGGCGTTTGTTCAGTCTCTGGGTAGCAAGAACGCTCCTGGCTCGAGTCCGCCGGCGGCTGGGATTATATGCCGTTTTGTTGGAAGGCCCGGTTCTTGCGGCATTGATTGCCGGCACACTGCGAGCTTCCTCAGAAGAAGTTTACACTTTTTACAAGTCACTGCATGTAAACGAGTATTTGTTCCTATCACTGGTTCTCGCTATGTTCTTCGGGCTTACTGATGCGGCCTGTGAAATCCTGCGCGATCGCCCCCTCTTGAAGCGAGAAAGTAACTACAAGCTCTTCACTGCTGGATACCTGGCTGCCAAAGTCCTTGTACTGACCTTTATTGCAGGTTTACAATGCGCGTTATACCTTATGGTAGGCAACGCCATTTTAGGTATTCATTACCTGTTCTGGAGTCATTTTGCTGTAATGTTACTGACTGCGTTCGTCGGTATCTCTCTTTCTCTGATGGTGTCTGCTTTTGTTCGTTCTGACAGGATTGCCCTGAATATTGTTCCTCTCTTGCTGGTGCCTCAGATTTTGCTTGCCGGAGCTTTGGTCCGATTTGAGGAAATGAACGAGTTCAGTCCTCGAATCCCGGATGGCATTATCCCAGCATCAATAGATAAACGCTTATCTAATCTGAGACATCGTGTGGCGTATCAGGACGAAGAAACGCACAATATTACTTCGAAACCCGTACCTCTCATAGCTGAGTTCTGCCCGCTTCGTTATGCGTTTGAAATGATGTTCGTTGTTCAGACTACTGATAATCTCTGGGAACGGCAGACTGCCAGAGTGAACGAACTGCGTGAACAGCTCAAAGATGAAGGCTCGCTTGAAGAGTTGCGCTTCATACAGCGAGCAGCTCTTGCGTTTAACGGTCTGGCTGGAAATAGCTATGAAGCCAAGGAAATCCTCAGGCGTGTCAGTAAAGCGGCAGCTACACGGAACGAAGAGTTCCTGGAACAAGTACTGATAGACCAGGATAATAGAACTCAGACAAAATATGACCAGCCTGCGGAATTCTTTTTTTCTAATCGAAAGTTGACAGCCATCACAGAAGGTGTCAAAACAGCTCGTAAAGATGGCCGCACGAATGAATCCCGTGGATTCTTCTTATCTCCGCGTCAGGCCCGCCCCTTTGCTTCTCAAGATCATGAAACGGATGAAGATTCTATTTCAACTGTTACTCGAAATGCTTACTATCTCATTATGATGGGGTTGGTCCCTATCTTCCTGGCAGCATGGGGACTCAAACGCATCAGTAAAGGGAAATAACAGACATTCTGCGTCAGATTCGTAGTTTTTGCTTTCATCCTGCTGCTCTGCGATGTATAATGCCCGCGTGCGCTGCTGTAACCGCTACGCGCTGTGATAAGAAAATGAAAATCGTTCTTGCATACTCCGGTGGTCTTGACACATCCGTGCTTCTGGTGTGGCTCAAGGAGAAGTACAATGCTGAAATCATCGCCTACTGCGCTGACGTAGGCCAGGCTGAAGAGCTCGACGGCGTTATCGAGAAGGCACTCGCCACGGGTGCTTCCAAGTGCATCATCGGCGATTTGAAAGCCGATTTTGCTGCTAATTATATTTTCCCCATGTTCCAGGCCAACGCCGTCTATGAAGGGCGCTACCTGCTGGGTACTTCCATTGCTCGTCCCTGCATTTCCAAGGCTATGGTTGATGTAGCCATCGCAGAGGGCGCTGATGCTATCGCTCACGGCGCTACCGGTAAGGGTAACGACCAGGTTCGCTTTGAACTTTCCATTAACGCTCTCGCTCCTAAGCTTCAGGTGATTGCTCCTTGGCGCATGAAGGAGTGGCGCGATCAGTTCCCCGGCCGTGCTGAAATGATCAAGTATGCAGAGGAACACGGCATTCCGATTCGCCAGAGCATGAAGAAGCCCTACTCCATGGACCGCAACCTGCTTCATATCTCTTATGAGGCTGGTATTCTCGAGGATACCTGGTACGATGCTACCAAGGAGGAAGACCGCGGTATGTATGTGCTTTCCAACGCTCCTGAGGATGCTCCCGATGCTCCCCAGTACCTGCAGTGCCTTTTCGAAAAAGGTAATATCATTGGTCTGCAGACCGAAGGACTTGCCGAGATTATGGCCGAGGTCGGCACTACTGCGCAGGGTGAGAAGGATGGTTACACCCTGCTCGACCCGCTTGGCGTGATGCTTGTGCTCAACTACCTCGGTGGCAAGCACGGCATCGGTCGCGTGGATATCATCGAGAACCGTTTCGTTGGCATGAAGAGCCGTGGTATCTACGAAACTCCCGGTGGCACTATTCTGCTTGCCGCACACCGCGATATCGAAACCATCACCATGGACCGCGAGGCTCAGAAGGTGCGCGATTCTCTGATTCCTGACTACGCTGCCATGGTGTACAACGGCTTCTGGTTCGCACCCGAGCGCGAGGCTATCCAGGCTCTCGTGACAAAGACTCAGGAGACGGTGAATGGTGAAGTGCGTCTTAAGCTCTACAAGGGCAATGTGATGTATGCCGGACGCCGCAGTCCGAACAGCCTGTACAGCTACGCCATGGCTACCATGGAAGCTGACTACACCGAGGAGGACTACAACCAGGATGATGCCAGCGGCTTCATTCACCTGAACGGTCTGCGCCTCAAGCAGTTCGCTCGCGTAAATCACTAAAAGCATTTATACGGAGCCGCTCCGCCAACCCCGGGGCGGCTCTTTTTTCATTTATGCCCCCAGCCCTGCCCAAACTTTCATATGTACTCCTCTCTCACAATCGTGAGAAGTATATCCGCGCTGCTATCGAAAGTGCGTTTGCGCAGGACTATGAGGGCGAGCTCGAGTATATTTTCTCCGACGATTGCTCCACCGATCGCACCTTCGAAATCATCAAGGAGTGCGTAGCGGCTTATAAAGGTAATCGCCGTGTCGTCGTTACCCAGACTCCCAGAAATCTGCATCTTGCCGGCAATACAAATCATGCCGTGCAGTTTGTGGAATCCGATTGGATTATCAGAGCAGATGATGATGACATATCAACCTCTGACAGATGTTCGATAATTGGTAGGGCCATTGCAGAAAATCCTGGATGTAGCTATCTGTATACAAAGATGGAGAGGTTTGAAGGAAACCAGGAATCTGAGATAATAGAGTTGGCACGGATTAGTCGTGCAAATGTAGAAACCTCTACTATTAACGTTCTGAGTGGAGAGCACAATATGTGGGTCCGGTTTTCTGAAGAAGGAATTCTGCACCAGGTATGGTCAGCCAGACATTTTAAAGTTTTCGGGGATTTGCCGATTGATGCATATTGGGTGGATGATGTCATTGCAAATATGCGTTGCTGTGTATTAGGATGCGGCATTTACGTCAACGCTGTTACGGCTTATATACGCTGGAATTCTGGTAATATGAGCCAAGGTGAATCCAATGCAGGGAGGGATTATCATTCCATCATGAAGCTTGAGAAATTTCATGATGCATACTACAATAAGACGCTCTATCCACTAAGGCAGACCTTTACTCAATTACAAAATTATCTTAATGATCAGGGGGTTGATGCTTCTGCCTTCCTCTCCGATATTCTGGAGGACTTGAAAAGACGTGAGCTTCTGTGTTCTTTTTGGAGAAAAGGCGTTATTAATCGCATGCTCATTTCCAGACGTCTTGGATATAAAGGAGTGTTTTCTGCGCTGCGCTGTCTGCCTATGGCTCTTTTTGCCTTTTTACTTAGTATATACCGGAAAATAAGATGAAAAAAATAGCCATTATCGGTGATTTACCTCTGTGGGAGGTCGCAGAGAATCCCGTTCCTGATGCCAACGCATGGCACTACTGTGTGTGGCTTTCCGCTCTGGCTGCGGCTCTTTCCATTCAAACAGTTTTTGAAATACACTGGATTATCCCTTCAAAGGAGGCCCGAGAACGTCGCATCATTGAGACCAGAAATCAGATTTTCCATATAGTTCCAAAAAGCAGACTTAGTGTGGGTCAGTTGACCGGGTATATATATGATTCTTTCGTTATACAGAGAGAATTGTCCGGAATTAATCCTGATTTGGTTCATTCATGGGGTACAGAAAATTCGTATTCCTATTCAGCATCTTACTTCAAAGGAGAAAAGCTGCTTTCTGTGCAAGGATTGCTTAAAGCATACTCAGAGCGTGCCCATATAGCCCGTTTTGAACGTACACAAGCTTTGTATGAACCTATAACCATCCGCCGATTCCGGCATATAACCACTGAATCTCCATGGGCCGCAGCCAGAGTAAAGGAGATATCTCCTGCAGCGAATCCTTTTCACCTGGAATATGCGGTAGAAGAACGGTTCTTCTCCATATCTCGTCAGCTTACAGAAAGACCAACTTGCCTGTATGCTGGAACAAATACAGCTATCAAGAATCTACCCACCCTTATCAAGGCTTTTTCCGACCCTGCGTTAGCTCATGTTCAATTACAACTGGCAGGTGTTATGCCTGGAGAATTCAAAAATCTACCGGCGAATATACGTCCGCTTGGTCGATTGAACCGCGAGGCAATGTCCCAACAGTTATCCCAGGCGTGGGCTCTGGTGCATCCAAGCCTTGCAGATACAGGACCCACTATTGCCAAAGAGGCTCGCGTAATGGGGCTCCCTGTTATGCTTACCACAGCATGTGGCAGCCAGCAACATGTGGAGGAAGGTAAGTCCGGATTCATCGTCGAGCCGAATGATATTTCTGCAATGAAGGAGTCCGTGCTCAGAATGACCGAATCTGCAGATATATCTCTCGCCATGGGGCTTCATGGACAGGAAGAATGCCGGCAGAAACTCTCGGCCGCCACGATGATAGAGACTCTGCTGGGGATTTACCAGGAAATCCTGGGGTAATTACATACCGAGTACGCGAAGAGCTTCCTCGCGTGCCCAGACATCGTCTTCCAGAATGATGGGAAGCTGCCCCTGATAATCACGGGGGCGTGCATTTGAAAGCACCTTCTCTACAGTCTCCCAGATACCGGGGAATGACAGTCTGCCATCCACAAAGGCCTGCACTGCTACCTCGTTGGCTGCATTGTACATAGCAGGCATGGTGCCGCCGGTAAGTCCGGCTTGTCGGGCGAGGGTAAGCGCGGGAAAATCATCCCAGCGCGGGGCTTCAAATTTAAGACTGGCAATCTGCGCCAAATCAAGGTGTGGTAAAGAATTTGGCAGACGGTCCGGCCAGGTCACCGCATACTGGATGGGGAAACACATATCGCTGCTGCTAAGTTGGGCCAGGATGGAGCCATCCACAAACTCAACCAGAGAATGCACAATGCTTTGTGGGTGTACAATGACATCCACGCGTTCCATCGGTATATCAAAAAGCCAGCGGGCTTCAATCATCTCCAGCCCTTTATTGAACATCGTAGCGCTGTCGATAGTAATCTTGCGCCCCATCTGCCATGTGGGGTGTTTGAGCGCCTGCTCCAGAGTCACCGCTGCTAGTTGCTCTCGTGGCGTATTACGGAACGGACCTCCACTGGCTGTGAGAATCAGGCGGCTCACCTGCCCGGCTCCTCCGCGATTCCCCTGCAGACATTGGTAAATGGCATTGTGCTCGCTATCTACGGGAAGCACATTGATGCCCTTTGCTTTCGCCCGGTTCATCACCACCTCGCCGGCCATCACCAGAATCTCCTTGGATGCAATAGCCAGATCCTTACCTGCCTCTATAGCTTCCAGTGTGGGTTTCAAGCCATCTGTGCCAATGATGGAAACCAGAACCATATCTGCATTCTCGAGTTTGGCAAGCTCACACAGCCCTTCCAACCCGGTATATACCTTTGTCCCTGCAGGCAGGAGCCGTTTCAGCTCATTAACTTTAGAGCTATCATAAATACAGACATGCTGCACCTTGAACTCACACGCCTGCTCAGCCAGTTTTTGCACATTGCTATGGGCTGCCAGCGCAACCACTTCCATGCGCTCCGGTATATCGCGCGCAACTTTGAGTGCACTGGTGCCGATACTGCCGGTAGAGCCGAGAATGACCACGCGTTTCTTCATAACAGGCATCATTCTACGCTATCCAACCAGCAAAATCAAGCTAAATGGGGTGATTTGTCTTGCCATTCGAAGCTCTGTGGTGTACTCTCTGCCGTGTCGTCCGGGTCCGGGTGGCCGCTGCGGGGGCAGCCCCGTAGAGGAAAGTCCGGACATCGTAAGGCAACGCGTCCTGTGAAAGCAGGAGACACCCGGAGCCAATGCCGGGTGGCCGGAAAGTGCCACAGAAAACAAACCGCCCGCAAGGGTAAGGGTGAAAAGGTGGGGTAAGAGCCCACCGCTCCGAAGGTAACGACGGAGGCACGGAAAACCCCGCGCGATGCAAGACAAACAGGGAAAGGGTCGCCTGCCCGCTGTATTCCCGGGTATTAGTTGCACCTTGCTATAAACGCAAGGCTCATCTGGCAACAGATGTAGAGAAAAATGGCCACACAGCCCGCTCTGCGGGTGGACAGAATCTGGCTTACAGGACCCGGACGACACTTCTTATTGCCCATCACCATCCCCGTCGACCAATCCATCACAGGCAAAGAAATCACCATAGAACCTACCTCGGAGCAGGAGACTTTAGTCTTCCTGATGATACTTCTGAATCCCACCTCCGTAACCTCATCCAGCAGGGCAAGGCTCGCGCAGAACACTTCGCCATCGTATTCCGCGAAATCCCCGGACTCACCGAAGCACAAGCCATCGAACAAGGCATCCGCCCCCTCACCCAGTGCGGCAATCCCGCCGCCACCGCGACCAACTCACCAAGCTCCGCAGCATCATCGAGAAAGCGGTGTCTGTATCATTTCTGTCTGGCCTTTTCTCTGTTAGCCAATGCAATCTGTAATGCGTTGGCAATATTGTGGAAAAACACATAAAAGGCGGGGCCTATATAGGCGAGGGGGTGTACATACCACTGGCTTGCAATATAAAGCGTGAGAATGGTGTTTTTCTGACCCAGACACTGAGAGCACTCGCGCTTGAGCTCCCTGCCCCCGAGTTTGTAGCCAGCCACGAAACCGGTAATGCAGACCACGAGCGAACCTGCGACCAGCGGCAGCATATCCCACCAGCTGATATTCATTTCCAGGATTCGTTGAGTACCCACGCCAGCTATGATGGTGAGATTGGCAATCCATATTCCCAGTGAAACATCGCGCAATTTTGCTGTCCATGCTTTGCATGGCGGGTAAATGATACGCATGGCAATTGCAATAGCCGCTGGAACTCCGAGTACAACGCCCAGTTGTTTGGCCACTTCTAAGGCGAGTTCAGAATAGCAGAAGCCTTCCACTTGCACAACAAAAGGCATTAGTAAGGGGGTTGTCAGACCAAAGACCAATTGGCTGAGAACCATGGCAGTTGTTGTAAATTCCACATCCCCTTTGAGAAGATTAACGATGACGGGGGCGGCAATTGCTACAGGAGCAATCCCGCAGAAAAAGAGAGATTCCGCCAGCACGGGGTGCCCAAGGAACTTTGCAATCCCCCAGCCGACCATACCGATGAGCTGAATTCCCAGCAATACCCATAAATGCATGCTTTTAGGCTTGAGCCGTGCGGTTTCAATGCCGATGAATGTGATGCTGAGCATGAGTGCCACGCTGACCGGCAACCACGCCCCCAGAGGAGAAAGATGCTTATGAAAGAGGCCTCCCACAAGGAAGGCCACAATCATGGAAATGCTGCGAATATGCCGCTTCATTGCGAATCCGTCTTGGTTTCTGATTTGCGGAGCTCAATCACTGCAGCAGTGGCATCATCTGCTTTCGGCTTAGGGTACGCAATGCGATTATGATGCATCGTGCGGATTGTGGCAAAGAATGATTCTTTCAGCTTTTCAATTTCGCCCAGAGTCAGCCCGCAATCCTGTAAGTGGCCATCCAGTATACGACCTTTGAAAATCCCGTTAATCATGTTGCGGATATCTTCCTCGGTCGGATGCTGGAGGGAACGTGTCGCACTTTCAACGGCATCTGCCATGCTCACAATGCCACTTTCGCGGGTCTGGGGTATCGGCCCTTTGTAGGTGTAGATTGATTTATCCACTTCTTCCGGACAGGTGTCAATCAAGCCTTCCTCAAACTTTGCTTTTTCTTCCTCATATTGATCAAGAGCCTTCCGGTAAAAGAAATAGGCGGTAGAAACGCCATGGTGTTCACGGATGACGTTTGCAATGCGGTTGTTTAAACCGTGCGCTTCTGCCAATTCCAGACCTTCCGCCACATGCCCGGTGATGATGCGTGCGCTTGCTTCGGGAGTGAGGTCTGCATGAGGGCTGTTGTTGGGATCCGCAATGTTTTCTGCAAAATACTGCGGATTTGTTATCTTACCGATATCATGGTAAAGCCCACACACACCCGCGCGCGTGACATCTGCTCCGATGGCTTCTGCTCCTGCCTCAGATAAGCGCTGTACAAGCAGACTGTGATGGAAGGTTCCTGGGGCAACAATCTGCAGCTTTTTGAGAAGTGGATGATTCATATCAGCCCATTCCAGCCAGGTGATGGGAGTGGAAATGTTAAAAAGACGCTCCAGCGCAGGCATCATACCTCCTACCAGGGCAGCCAGCACAAAATTGACACCGACCGTGACGGACAGCTCTACTGCGAATCCGCTCACATTAAAGCCACCATTCAATCCGCGGAGAGCTATTCCATCCTTAGAACTGGCGGCATCGAGCCCCAGCAGAAGATAAACTGCGGCAAACGCAATTGCGCTGGCTACAAATCCCGCTCTCAGGATCTGCTCCCGCTTATGGACTCTGCCAGATATGAGGGCACATACAGTGCCTGTTACAAAACTAACAGCACTGTAATTCAGGATAATGGCCGAATCTGTGTCGTTCGGGAACATTGTTACACCGAAAATCGTGCAGCAAAGCGCTGTAAATGCGCCCAGCCGTCGACCAATCATTACTGCAAGAATCGTAGGCGCCAGCGCATAGGGCAGCCACAGCAGAACCTGCCCTTGCATATTGAAACCAGGAATAGTTCCTTTCAGTGCGCATACACCGGTCATAATCAGGAGCTGCACTGTAATCATGAACACCAGAAGAAGAACGCGGCGCACAGTAAGCTGCTGGGGTAATCGTGATAAATAAGCGAGCAGCAGCAACCCCATCGAGGTCAACACCAGCCATACCACACGGAAAATGGCATTCCATACATCTGCAGCCACCGAGCAGGCAATGAAACACAGCACGACAACGCCTATGAGTGCAAGCCCCAGCATAATCTTTTCACTTCCCTTGAAACGAGCCCCTGGGTCATCTCCTTGCGGCGATAATTTTCGTAATATCTTAGTCATATTATCAGTCCTTCAGCAAAAAATCAGATACGAATCAAATCTCAGTCCTGTATAGGCAGAGCCTTTTCCTTTCAGTGATGCGGTGCATTCTATCAGAAGCTTTCACCTAACGCAAGGTAAAACACGTAGTTGTTAATTTTGACAAGGCCGGTGCCGGGGGCTGTTTGCAAAAAGTATCGTGTAAACTCTGCTCTGATACTCTGTTTAGACAGACATGGTCCTTGTTATCGTTCGTAAAGCAGAGCTAGAGCTGGAGTTTACTCTAATATTTTTGACATTCCCTCAAAAAAAACTCGCCAGCAGGAAATTAATATGCTAATTTGAGTTGTCAATATTTGAATCATTGTCAATTATGAACGACCTGACTAAACCTTTCAAACGTCTGCCTGTAGCCTTGGTTGGCACAGGGTCGTATGTCCCGGAAAGAAGGCTGACAAACGAAGATCTGGAAAAAATGGTGGATACCTCCAACGAGTGGATTGTGACTCGAACAGGGATTGAAGAACGACGAATTGCTGCACCTGGAGAAAAGACCAGCGATATGGCAACTCAGGCGGCTCTGCGGGCTATGGAATCTGCTGGTGTCACGCCGGAGGAAATTGACCTTATCATTGTTGCTACTGTCACACCTGATACGTTTACCCCCTCTACGGCATGCTATGTGCAGGCAAATATCGGCGCAAAGAACGCCGCAGCGTTTGATATCTCTGCCGCATGCTCAGGGTTCCTTTATTCATTGAAGACTGCGGTGCAGTATATCGGCTGCGGTCAGGCTAAAACAGCTCTTATCATCGCGTCCGAAAAGCTCAGCCATATTGTGAACTGGGAAGACCGCTCTACTTGTGTTCTTTTCGGTGATGGTGCCGGCGCAGCCATTTTGCGCACAGGTACTGGTATAAAGGGCGACAGCGCAGTTCTTGCATCCGATATCGGTTCTGACGGTACCCTGACGGATTTGCTCATGGTGCCCGGTGGTGGTTCTGCTATCCCGACAACCGAGGAAAATATCCAGGAAAAGCTTTATACGCTTGCCATGCGTGGCAATGAAGTGTTCCGTTATGCGGTGGCGCACATGAAAGATAGTGCGCTTTCCCTGATTAACCGCACAGGAATCAAACCGGAAGATGTTGATATGGTGATTCCTCACCAGGCAAATCTGCGCATTATCAACGCTGTTGCTCAGCGTCTGGGCATTCCTACCGAACGCGTTTTTGTGAATGTTCATAAATATGGCAACACATCAGGTGCTGCTGTAGCTATTGCATTGGATGAAGCTGTCAAGTCTGGACGCGCCAAGAAGGGAGATATTATTCTGCTCGTTACCTTTGGCGCTGGCCTTACATGGAGCTCTGCTGCCATACGTCTGTAATCTGTAAATTACACCATTTGTATGCCTCCGTAATCGAGTGATTGCGGAGGCGTTTTTGTTTCGTGAAACGGAAGACAGGATTTTATTTCGCCGCTTTGGCATGCATTTATTTTGCCATTTATTTCGCCTTTTATTTTGCCGTTCTGTTTGTTTAAGTGTTGACAAATCGTTGTTTACAAATATATAATTCTGCCATGTATGTGCCTTCATATACAGTAACCGAAGAAGCTCAGGCGTTATTGTCGGATATCTGTGCGGAAACGCCAGTGTTCCAATCGCATAATCAGCATTGGCCGCAGAGTGTTGAACAACTTCTGCAGGTTCATGTCATGCTGGGAGGTGCGGGAATATTCAGACAATCACCCCCTGCTCCGCATTGGATTCCTGTATTGTTGGAGGGATTGATTGCCTGGCTGCACAGCACAACAACTCACCCGTTGATACGAGCTGCGGTATTTCATTATGAATTGATGCAGATTCGCCCATTTGAAAATGATAATAGCAAACTGTCCTGTCATTTGCAGAAAATGATACTGAATACTCATCATCCGCGCTTCGGTGCCATGAATCTGCGCTGGCCTGCCAATGAATACAACACGGCCATGACGGCTGTAGACGCGAGCGATTTCATTACGCTATCACTACACGCGATTCTCCGCGAGCTTCGGGTATACGTCTCCAAGCAGACAGATAAGCCTCGTCCCAGACGCACTCAGAGTCCTGCAGAGCAGATTCTTAATTACCTGAAAGAACAGCCTGGTAGTAAACGTCAGGATATCATGGCTGCGATGCCCACTATCTCTGCCCGTATGCTCGACAGACACTTGCAACAGTTGCGTGAATCCGGCGCTGTAGAATACAGAGGCTCACGAAAAACAGGCGCATATTATCCAGCACTTTAACTCGGATTTTCCGGCTTTACTGCGCAATGTTATATATAGAGACGAACCTTCAGCTCACATGCATGAAGATAAAGGCAGATATGGTGCGCTGTCAGTACGAAATCATTCTCAGGTAAGTCTCTTGAAAAACTGTTTTTTCTTGACATTGCATCAGCTGTCAGGCAGACTGCTTAGCAGAAAGAAGCATCATTTATACGACAATGGAACCGTACAGCATGAAGAATCCGTTCCCGGCCACAGTACTGGGAGTCCGCTCTGTTACCAAACCCGGCAGCGCTAAGGAAACCATCCATGTGGATTACTCCCTGGAAGGCTCCGGGTTGACGTATACCACAGGTGATGCTCTGGGTGTTATCCCCTGCAATGACCCTGCTCTGGTAGACGCGCTTATCGCCGCATTAGGGCTCGACCCCGCAGCAGAGGTCTCAACTCCGTCCGGAGAAAAGACTTTGCTCCGCGAAGCTCTTATCAGCTCGTACGATATCACAAATTTAAAGAAAGGCATGCTTACCAAGTGGAATGCCGTGGCCAACAGTGAGAAGCTGGCCGCGATTCTGGCAGATAAGGATGCTTTGAAGGATTTCTGCTGGGGACGGGATGTGCTTGACCTCGCTACCTGTGAATGCTGCAAAGCTTCTTTTGCAGATGCTGAAGCGTTTGTAAGCATTCTTGGCAAAATCTCTCCACGTCTATATTCCATTGCTTCCAGCCCGGATGCCGTGCCCGGCCAGGTTTCCCTGTGCGTAGGTGCCGTGCGCTACACGACTAACGACCGAAAGCGCGGCGGCGTGTGCTCCACTTTCATGGCTGATCGCATCAAGTCTGGTGATAAAGTGAAAGTATTTGTTCATTGTAACAAGAACTTCCGTCTGCCGGAAGATGGTAATACTCCTATCATTATGGTTGGTCCCGGAACCGGCATTGCACCGTTCCGCGCATTCTGGCAGCAACGTATTGCGGATAACGCAGCTGGTCCCATGTGGCTCTTCTTCGGTAATCCTTACCAGGCTACGGATAATTGCTATGAGGACGAAACAGCTCCGCTTGTAGAAAGCGGCAAGCTCAAGCTCTCTGTCGCCTGGAGCCGTGACCAGGAATATAAGATTTATGTGCAGAATCTGATGGAACAGGCTGGCGAAGAAGTCTGGCAGTGGCTTGAAAAGGGTGCTGCTTTCTATATGTGTGGCGATGCCAATCGCATGGCCAAGGATGTGGAAAAAGCCCTGCTCTCCATCATTTCCCGATATGGTAACCGTTCAGAGGAAGAGGCCGTTGCCTATCTTGCTGATATGAAGGCGGCCAAGCGGTATCAGAAAGACGTTTACTGATTTTCTGCCGTGTTTCTGTAAAAAATAAGCTCTGAGGTGGTTCTCAGAGCTTATTTTTATTCTTTTTAATGGTTTAAAGCTGCACCTTTCTCAAATATTCCGCGACTCCCTCTTGTGTCGGGGCCATGGCATCCTCGCCCGGGTGCCAGCCAAGCGGACATACCTCTCCATATTGTTCGTAGTGCTGCAGGGCATCAACAATACGGATTGCTTCATCAATGGAACGCCCAAGCGGCATGTCATTCACCAGCTGGTGGCGGACTATTCCTTGTTTATCGATGAGAAAGAGACCTCTGTATGCAACGAGTTCGCCCTTGACCTGCAGTTTACCCTTTTCATCCACATAACGCTCTCCTGCCAGCACATCAAATGCATCTGCTATGGTTTTGTTGGTGTCTGCTATGAGGGGGTAAGTTACGCCCTTGATTCCACCCTGGCTTTGCTCTTTTTCACACCACGCCCAGTGGCTGTACTCTGTGTCGGTCGAACAGCCGACGATTACTGTGTTCCGCTTTTCAAACTCTGGCAATGCTGCCTGGAAACCCAGTAGCTCTGTCGGGCAGACAAAGGTAAAGTCCTTCGGGTAGAAGAATAAGAGTACATAACTCTTATCTATATAGTCCTGAAGACTGAAATCGCTCACAATTTCTCCATTGATGACTGCAGTGGCTCTAAACACAGGTACTTGTTTTCCTACTAACATAATATGAGTTATTGGTTGTTGCGGTTAGAGTATACTAACTCGGTTCATTATTCAAGCTTTATTTTGGAATATTTCTAATTTAATTAAGAATGGGGAGTTCCAGGTAACGATAATTCAGGAATAGATTTCTGATTATTCTAACTTGCCACACCAAAAGTAATCCGATAGAATGAGCGGCATGGAATCCTCAGCCGCCCGCCTGACTTCATTGGATGTATTAAGAGGAATGGACATGCTACTCATTATGGGGGTAGATGCATTGGTTTATTCTTTATACCCCATATATTCCGATAATGAGATCTACAGATTGGTGAAAGAACAGATGGAGCATGCGCAATGGGCCGGCTTGCATTTATACGATTGTATTTTTCCATTATTTGTCTACATATCTGGTATGTCGATGTGTTTTTCCCAGCTCAGGAAAATGAACAACGAAACATGCAGAGTTTTGATACAGCTCTGGTTGCGCGCCGCGATACTGGTGATACTGGGGGTCTTTATCAATGGGCCTCTCACCTGGGATTTATCCAGTATGCGCTTTGCCTCGGTACTTGGTCTGATTGGCATATCCGGTGCTGTTGCAGGCACCTTCTCCTGGCTCAGCGGATGCCGAATCATTCCTAATCTGGTTCTTTCGGCTGTGATACTATGCACAGTAGCCCTCTGTCAGGAATTCGGCGGAGATTACACACCCACCGGTTGCGTGAATGCGAGAATAGATACGTTGTTATGCCCCGGAGTGCTGCACAATGGCTCATACGACCCGGAAGGTCCATTGTGCATAGTTTCAGCCGTTGCACTGAGCTTGATCGGGTATACAACAGGTCTGGTATTTCTCAATATACCCAGTCATTTCAAGCGAATTGTGATAGTATTACTGAGTGGTGCGTTACTGTTGACTGCAGGGTGTTTTCTGCCCTGCATCAAGGGAATCTGGACTCCCGGGTTCGTGCTGAGCTGTGCTGGTATTGGTGCTATTCTGGTGGCGGTATTACACTTGTTGATAGATGTAGCCGGTCTGCATAAAATCAGCCTGCCGTTCCGGGTTATCGGCATGAATGCCCTGGCTATCTACATGCTGACCCATATTATCAACTTTCAGGGAATTTCGGCACGTCTACTGTGGGGCACCATGAGTCTGATGCTACCCCAGGCGTGGGTACATGTCGCAAATGCCGTGACAGCATTGCTGCTGGCGTGGTGGTTTTGTTATTTTCTCTACAGTAAACGCGTTTTTATTAAACTGTAAAATCATGAAGCAATGGCAACTTGACAGACGGGGACAGATGAAGTAAATTACGAGTCGTATGCACCAGCTCACAGAATCCATCGGTAAGTATCTGCTTGCAGCCGTTTCTCCCCTCATCCGTTATCCGGAAAAGGCAGAATTGCGAGTTGCTGCATCCACTGATGGAGATTTACTGCGTTTCCGGCTTGTGCTGGAACAGGAAGATGTGGCCAGAGTAATTGGACGGAATGGTATGACTGCTTCCGCAATCCGCTCTCTTGCAAAAGCTGCAGGAGAAAAGGCTGGAATCAGGGTCGTGGTACATATTCTTTCCAAGGAAGAAGCTTTGGCTTAATTACTCCCTTGCCCAAGCTTCATGCAGGAGCTTTTTCCAGAATTGGCAGATATTTCATTCGCCGCCAGAGTACTGGTGGATGGAATGAATGATATGGTGCTGGATTACTCTATCCCCGACAGCATGAAGGAAATCAGGCGCGGGTGCCGGGTTGAAGTTCCTCTGCGAGGTCGCAGTGCCACGGGTACCGTTCTGGCTATTTCACCGCCAGAACCAGAATGGGCCGCACGGTTACGGCCGATAAAAAGGTTGATTAACGAGGCTCCTGTAGTTTCATCATCGCTTATGGAATTGGCAGAATGGGCATCCCGGTATTACGCCGTCCCCATTGAGCAGATGATACGTTGCATTGTTCCTGAGCCGGTAAGACAGGAACGCCACGAAGAAAAAACACGCAAAATCATTATTCTTCAGAACTGGCCGGATGATGATACTCTGAATAAAATAAACCGCAAAGCACCGCGCCAGGCCGCCATTCTGCGTTATCTCCATGCCAGCGAATCTAAATGCGAACCTTTGTCTGATTTAGGTGGCTCAGCAGCATTGAATCCCTGCAGGGCTCTGGTCAAGGCCGGTTATGTACGCATAGAAGAGGAGGTCATTCACCGTGACCCGGCGGGGAATGAAGAATTTGCGCCCACTCAACCACTCGCGCTGAATGAGGAACAATCAGCCGCGCTGAAAGCCATCAATGCAGCGTTCGACAATCGGGATTCTTGTCCACTCCTGCTTCAAGGCGTTACCGGTTCAGGAAAAACAGAAGTATACCTCCAGGCTGCACAACGCGCCATGGAACAAGGTAAAGGAGTGTTGATTCTTGTACCGGAAATTTCGTTGACTCCGCAAACCATGGCCCGATTCAAAGGCCGTTTTGCGAGCAGCCCGGGTAGCGTTGCCATTCTGCACAGTGCCATGAGCGATGGCGAGAGATTTGACGAATGGCATGCGATTCACCGCGGTAAGGCTCGTATTGCAATTGGACCCCGCTCTGCCGTTTTTGCACCAGTGCAGAATCTGGGGCTCATTATCGTTGATGAAGAACATGACTCCTCATACAAACAGGAAAACAGCCCCCGATACCATGGGCGTGATTTAGCCGTTCTCAGGGCCAGGCTGGAAGGCGCAAGTATTGTACTCGGTTCTGCCACTCCATCACTCGAATCACTTTATAATGTCCAGCAAGGTAAATATACCATGATCCGCATGGATAAGCGCGCGGACGGGCAACGTCTGCCGCTCACCAGAGTGCTGGATATGCGGACAGAGGCAAAAGATAAACGGAATCTGGGTATATTGTCTGAACGCCTCCGCATGGCGATTGATGAGCGTCTGAACAAAGGGGAGCAGATTATCCTGCTGCTGAATCGGCGAGGATTTGCCAGAGCCCTGCAATGTCCGGAATGCGGCTACACGGCTAACTGTGAGCATTGTGCCCTGCCCATGACATACCACGCAACAGAAAACAGGCTGGTTTGCCATATATGCGGATTCCGCCAGATGGTGCCACCTCGTTGCCCGGATTGTCACACAGCCAATATATCACTGGAAGGGTACGGTACCCAGAAAGTGGAAGCCGTGCTGCGACGGTGTTTCCCCGAAGCTCGTATGCAACGGGTAGATGCTGATGTAACGACGCGCAAAAACGCCCTGCGGGACATTATGGCAGATTTTCGCGCACACCGGACCGATATTCTGCTTGGCACACAAATGATTTCCAAGGGATTAGACTTTCCGGGAGTCACTCTTGTCGGTGTTCTGAATGCAGATTTAGGACTGAATGTTCCTGACCCCCGGGCGGCAGAACGAACCTTTCAGCTCCTGACCCAGGTTGCAGGAAGAGCCGGCCGTGGAGAGCTGGATGGAGAGGTCATTATCCAGACGTATAACCCGCAGGCCGCAGCCATTCAATTCGCCAGAAGACATGATACTGATGGTTTTGCAGAAACAGAACTGGAATTGCGCCAGCAGATGAACTTCCCCCCGTTTTGCCACATGGCCGTAGTAACAGCTCGCAGTGAACAGGAAGAACTGGCTGCCCTGGCTATCGAGACGTTACACCAGCGATTGGTTAACGCGCTCCCACCCCAGGTTCAGATCAGTGAGCCCCTTCCCGCCCCCCTGGCCAAGGCTTATGGACAATTCCGTTACCAATGTACGCTGAAATCACCGCGAGCTCGCATCCTCGCTGATATCTGCGGACGGGAAATCAGCCAACTGAATTGTGGCGAGGGAGTATCCATTTCCCTTGATATTGATGCTTATTCATTCATCTGAATTTTGCGTTGACACTACGGAAGCGCCATGATAGGATTTTTGCCAGTTATGAAAGCTCCCACGTTACTCCTTACTCTGCTTGCCGGACTTCTGACAAACGCTGCACTTCCGTTAGCATACGCAGAAACGGAAAGCGATACTCCGAAAGCGACTAAAAAGGTCAAGAAAAATAAGAAGGATAAAAAAGACGCTTCTGAAGCTGCTGAAAAAAAAGAAGAAAGTGTTGTGGGGACTATTCTTAAGAAAAATACTTTTTTCAATAATCCCACCCCTAACTTCGATGCCGATTTCTTTATTTTCCTGGAGTCGGCGTCCTGGTGTGGCCCGTGCAATGCAGAAATGCCGGAAGTAGTCAAAGCTTATGAGCAGATGAAAGCCAGCGGCAAAGTCGAACTTATCCTGATTGGTTACGATGATACAGAACAAGCTGCCAAGGGATTTCTAGAGAAGTATAAGGCAAAGTTTCCAGGGGTGATGCGTGGTGCCAGTGTACCTCAGATACCCCCAGCCCAAGGTATTCCGCATGCTGTTATCATGAAGGCTGATGGTTCCATCATAGAAGACGGACATGGTTCCATTATCCGGGGTTGGAAGAAACAGACAATTGGAGAATATGCAGCCATTGGAGATGACGGGGTGGCTCGAGTCGGCAAAGCCACTAAAGAAATGAAGTTCACCAATGCAAAACCCAGTGCTAAAGCTGATTTTTACATTTACATGTATATGCCGGATAGCGCAAGTGCTGATACGGAATTGCTTAATGAACTGGCTCGTTCCTACAAGAATATGAGGAAGTCAAAGGTTGAGCTTATTTTTATCAGCAATGGCAAGACCCCGGCTTCTATATCCAAGCTGCTTAGATCCCACAAAGCCAAATTCCCCGGTATCCTGAAATCTGCAGATGGCGTTTCTGATTTGCCCGGGCTTGGCGAACTCGGCACAGAGGCCAGCGCCTGCGTTGTTACGCAGAGTGGTGCGGTTATTACCCAGGGCGCACCTGCTATCGCAACCAAATGGGAACAATTTGTAAATGCTAACAAATAAGTTAATTGTGAACGAAACTCTCATAGATTTGAAAACGCGGCGCAGCTGCCGGAAATACAAAGAACAGCAGGTCGCAGAAGAACAATTGAACGCTGTGCTGGAAGCTGCAACATACGCACCCACCGGTCACGGCCAGCAAAGCCCGGTCATGGTTGTTGTGCAGGATTCTGACATGATTACCAGGCTCTCTGCGCTGAACGCTCAGGTCATGGGAACCAACCGTGACCCATTCTACGGAGCCCCGACAGCAGTAGTCGTCTTTGAGGATACAAGTATTTCCACGGGGCACGAAGATGCCTGCATGGTGATGGCCAATCTGCTCAATGCAGCACATGCTGTGGGGCTTGGTTCATGCTGGATTAACCGTGGACTCCAGATGTTTGAACTTCCCGGTGGTGCTGAAATCAAAGCTTCCTGGGGACTGGGCGAGCAGATGGCCGGTCTTGCTGTCTGTATTCTCGGTTACGAAGCAGAAGGTGGAACGGTTGCCGCCAAACCTCGCAAAGAAGGATATATCATTCGCGCCTGATTCTACTAATATCCATCATAAACGACATGAAAAACATTATATTAAGTCTTGCTCTCGCGGCAATCTGTGGCGGAGCCGCGCTGGCTCAGGATTCCGCTCCTGTTTCTGAACCGACCATCGCAGCAGTGCCTGCCAGACTCCAGGAGTTGAGCTATCTGACTGAGACTCGTCCGGTTGCAGATGCCAGGTTCTACGTTTACCTCTGCTCTGCTTCGTGGTGTGGTCCCTGCCGCGCTATCATGCCCGATATTATCAAATCTTATGCCGACATCAAGGCAGCCGGCGGCGAGATTGTCCTCCTCTGCATGGATGCCAACGCCGATGCCGGTCGCGCATATCTGGAGAAATACAAAATGGAGTTCCCCGCAGTGATGGCTGGATTCGGGTCTTACTCACAGCTGCAACTCCCTGGTTTTGCAAAAGTTGCCCGACTTGGAATCCCTTATGCCGTGGTGGTAACGGCTGAAGGAAAGACTCTGTTTGCCGGTCACGGCAGCGCCTTGCGCCAATGGCGTGAGATTATCAAGTAAACACCTTATACACTGAATATGAAAGCAGCCGCGGTTTGATTACTGCGGCTGCTTTTTCTCTTGTTGTATGAAAAATCTTACTGGTTGGCCACGACTCCATCACGGATAATGAGAGTACGGTCACCGAGAGCAGCGATAGAGGAATCGTGTGTTACTGTCACCAGTGTCTTGCGTCCTTCTTCTGCGAGCCCGAACAGAAGGTCGAGAATCTGTCCGCCATTACGGGAATCAAGATTTCCTGTGGGTTCATCGGCAAAGATAATTGCGGGGTCATGAGCCAGAGCACGGGCAATGGCAACGCGTTGCTGCTCGCCACCGGAAAGTTCATTCGGGAGGTGATCCATGCGGTCTGCCAGACCTACTCGTTCAAGCAGATACTTCACACGCTCTGTCGCCTCAGTACCGGCCACGGCCGTTGCAAGTGAAGCGTTTTCGAGAGCGGTAAGCTCAGGCATAAGCATATAATTCTGAAAAATGAAGCCCATCATCTTGTTCCGGAACAAAGCGCGACGACGAAGTGAAAGCGCATAGATGTCTTCGCCTTTCACGACAACATTTCCCTGCTGAGGAGGCTCGAGACCGGCAAGCGTATACATGAGGGTTGTTTTTCCTGCGCCACTGGGGCCACAGAGAAAAACCTTCTCGCCACTGAGAATATGCAAATCAAGCCCGTGCAGTACTTCAATCTGCTTTTTGGCTATGCAATATGAGCGGTGAAGATTCGTAGCCTTAATCATGAGCGGGAAAGTTCTATATTATCAATAAGTCGTACATCTCCAAACCAGGCAGCTATTGCAAGCAATGCCATCCGATGCGTATCTGTGATCTCATGCAGGGTTTCTGCATCCACCAGTTGCACATAATCACAACGCACACCAGGAATGGCTTCCAGTGTTGCCTTTACGACTTCGCATACAGATACAGCATCTGCACCTGATTCATAAGCTTCTCGTGCCGATAAAAGAGAACGGCGTATTTCTGGAGCAGCATTGCGGTGCTCCGGGGTCAGTCGGACATTGCGACTGGAAAGCGCAAGACCATCTGCTTCGCGCACAATTTCAGCGCCATGCAATGTAATGGGAATGTCGAGGTCTCTCACCATGCGCCGCAGAATAGCCAGCTGCTGATAATCTTTCTTGCCGAAAATGGCATCTGTCGGTTGCACCAGATTGAACAACTTATTGACCACAAGGCAGACTCCCGCAAAATGACCGGGACGACTGGCTCCGCAAAGAACAGTGGAAAGATGCGTTTCTTCCATCGTTATAGAACGGTCTTTGCAGTACATGTCATCAGGAGAAGGCATGAATACAACGTCGACTCCGCATCTGTCACATACTTCCAGGTCCTGCATGGGAGTCCTTGGATAGGTTGCCAGATCCCCTGCATTATCAAACTGAACTGGATTCAGAAATATGCTGGACACCACAATCCCTTCCTCGCCGGCCAGAGTCCGAGCCTGACGAAGCAATGTCGCGTGGCCTTCATGCAATGCCCCCATCGTCGGGACAAGTACGATGCGTCGCCCCCTGAACGGAGCCAGTAATGAACGCAGTTCTTCCTTAGTATACGCCGTCTGCATGGCTTTATACTAACACAAACAGGAAAATGCTTCAACCCATCATGACAGGGATAATCGAGTGACACGAGTAACAACGCTCTTTTCTTGACTCTGAGATAAGCGAACGCTATAATGAGTACAGGAATTATGTACCCATGAATAAGCAACTTTATATCTATGATTGCCTGGCAGGAAAGCTGCGGGCATCGGACGGCGTGTTCATGACCATAGGCGCCGGCGACAAGAATACGTTTCGTATCAGAATGAACGCAGAGAACGGAGGCTCCTTTGCACAACGTGATTCAGTGTGCAGGTTTTTTCCCCACGGCAAGGTGACTCAATATTCTCTTAACGGCGCACAGGTTAAATCAGACGTTATTATACGCCCGGAAACAATGTACCTGTTTGTCCTGGAGTGTGCCTGTTTCATCTGCTGGTATGGGAATGATGCTTCCAGACCGGATTTCAGCCAGTACGATTCCAATATTTGGTACATTTACAACCCTTCCCAGGAAGAATGGTATGGGCCATACTCGCTGACCGATTTACCTTTGGTTGCACCAGAGCTGCCGGACGATGTGCTGGCAGCATTCCAGGGTTTGGACAACTGTGCGTTCTATCTCCGTGATATCCTGAGTGTTGCTAATTTTGCAGACAGCAGTGAAACCGCGCAAGAACTTCCGGAACCGGCAGTCTCCGACAGTCTGGAATCTTTACGTTGCCCCTGCTGTTGGGAATTTTTCACACCTGCGGAAGTGCTCAGCATAGCAAGTCACCCGAATCTGATGGGCGATGACATCCAGGGCGAAGATGCCATGCAGCGCTTTATTCCGGAATACTGCACTCCGAACGGTATACCATTAGATTCTGAGGGTGTTCCCTGCAATGAATATGCTTGTCCTCATTGCCATTCCAAACTTCCACCATTCTTCACAACTACCCAGCAGCATATCATCTCGCTTGTCGGTGTGCCGGCTGCCGGAAAAAGTCATTACCTGACGGCTTTGGTACACGAACTCGAAACCTTGTTCCCGAGAGAGTTCGGCATGCCGTTCCGCGATGCCGACCCGGAAATGAACGAACCGCTCAATGAGATGAGAATGCGGCTGTTCACTGCGCAAACACCGCAGGAAGCATATATAGCAAAGACACACATGCAGGGGAAATTGTACCACAAAGTGTGGCGACAAGGAGTGTATGCCAATATGCCTCGTCCCTTTATTTATAATCTCAACAAGGGTGCCGAGACTCATTCCATCGTTCTCTATGACAATGCAGGAGAGGATTTTCAGCCTGGGCGTGACAATATCCTTACTCCGGGTAGTCAGCATATCAGCGTTGCTTCTGCTATTCTTTTCCTTTTCGACCCGACCGCCAATCCCGGTTTCCGGCAACTTCTGCAGGAAAGCACGGACCCTCAGCTTCGTAATTCCTTATATCGTCCCGGACGCCAGGCCATGCTTCTGGCAGAGTCTGAGATGCGATTAAGAACAAAGCTGAACATGCCACCCTCTGAAAAACTGGATATTCCCATGGCTGTCATCATTGGTAAAAGCGACACCTGGATTCATCTTCTCGGGCCTGAGTCCCTGCTCCCGTCTTACCGGAATGGCATGTTTATGCCGGAACATGTAAACGTCAATTCCACACGTTTACGTCAGTTTATTTTCAATATTGCGCCTCATATCTGCACAAATGCGGAAGCAATCTCATCTAATGTCCGCTATTTCGCAGCAAGTGCGCTTGGTGAATCACCCATTGAATTTCAGGACGAAACCAGCGGCAGCACGCTTATTGGTCCGGCATCGGGTCAGGTACATCCTGTAAGGGTTACCGAGCCTATGCTCTGGGCTCTGCATAATGTTGCCCCTTCTCTCATTCCCAGCTCGCAAAGCTGAATTGTATGCCTCTACAGCTCATACATACTAGTGCACTCGAACTGCTGGATTCATCTTCGTCCGGATATGGCACTGTTGCAAGGTCTGAGAAATTATCGAAAGCCCTTATTCAAAAACTCTCTGCACTGAGTGTTCTGAAGGAACCTCGTGAGGGGCTCTTATTAACCGGACCGCAATTCAGCTATCATATTATCACACATGCCGGCACTTCATGGCATGTGTTGACATGTGTTCAGCAAGCCGGCGCTGATTACAGCGGTCGAAACTGCCACATAGCTCACCATCTCATCCTGAATCAGAACGAGGTTCATGCGCTGCAAGCCAATCAGCACCGCCCTACCCCGGCTGGTATCACTCTCGCCTTGATAAAGTCCGGTTTCTGGGTGTCGCAGTGGGCAGGGCCGCCGCGTATACTTACCAGCGAAGCTGCTATTTCAGCGGGCAATCTGCCGGACGCCAGCGCCCAGCCGACATGGAAACGTCTGACCGGTCATAAATCGAACGCCCGTGCATTTAACACAGCGCAGTACAACAAGGATTGCCTGATTGTTGTGCCTGAAGGGACCTCTGCTACAGATGTGCTCTGCTTATTACACGAAAGCGACTGGTTGAGCCACTCTCAGGGCTGGGGAAAAACGTATACGACTGTAACCGACGAAGCCGATACTTACACGGAAACTCTCCGCATGGTGACGGTTCCTGATTCTTCCCTGATTCAAAAGGCGTTCCGCACTGGTCATCCGGTTCTTCTCATTGACAAAGAGTTGCAAATTCCTGTTTCTCCTATAGCTCCGCCGGATAGTTACCCGATTTCACCAAAGGATGAGAAAGGGGCCATCATGCAGGCGGTCACTCGCTCTGAAGTACACTACCACTACACAGAAGAACCAGACTGGCTCTTATATGATGTGCGCCCTGCTGCACCCCGGAAAACATTCATAACGATTGCCTCATTGATATCTCTGGTGGCTATATCCGGTATCATATACCAGGTAATCCCGGATAACTCGCCGCATACTGCATTAGTTGACAAAGGCAACTCCACCGATATCACGGTAAAATCCAATCTGCAACGGCTCTCTGCTCTGCTGCAAGCTGACTATGAGCATGATATGACAGCAGATACTCTGCTCAAGCTTTCTTCTATACAGGAAAACAGCCAGGAAGATGAATTAATTCTCGAGTCTGTTCTCTTACTGCAGAATGCCGGTCGCAAAGACAGCCTTCATCCGTCGGCAATGAAGCGATTGTGTGAATGTGCCAGGCTTCTCGGTCTCCGGGATACAGATATGATTCGCCTTTATCTGCGCGAGGTTGTTCATGGTATTAAACCAGATGATTGGAAACAGCAATTCAACGGGCAATATGTCACGGAATGGTTAGTCCTGAAACAAAGCGAACCTCAGGTTTTTACCGAGCTCGGTTCCGATGAGTTTCTGGCGTACGCACCAGCCAGCATCCAGGACACCGCCTCAACAACAATGATTGCCGCGGCTGAACAGACTGTTTCAGAGCAGGATTCTGTAACTAATGAAAATGAGATTAAAGGTCCTGCCCGAATCTCACTGATACCCCGCACCGCAGTGAGCGGCGCTGCTCTTCCCGAAGAATTAGAAAATATCATTCCCCATCTTCCTGCAACAATCAGTACTGGTGCTTATGTGGTCTCAACTTTCAAAGAAGGAGAGGATTTACAACCGGCTCAGAGGCTGCAATTAAGCGAAGAAGGGTTCCGTCTGGTTATCTCGCAGACTGGTAATCCTGGCGAGTTCCAACTGGTTCCGGAACATAAGTCCGGGCAGCCGGTATCTGTCCCGCCATCGACTTTTACCATTCGCAACGGAAAATTGAACAGCATTCGTTGTCATGATCAGGAAGCGGTTATCTGTTTTCCTGTGCCCAATAAAGAGAACTTCCACACCAATATTGTTCTTGCATCAGCCTTCGGTATACCTCTTCCTGAAGGAAAAGGAATTTCGCTTCCTCCAGCTGTCAATGCGAATCTGAAAATCACGGATGCTGATATTGAGATTGTTCCTGATTCAATCGGGAGCCCATCCCCCAGCATCAGAATCAAGAAAAGAAACGTTTTCCCCTGGGTGCTTTCCCGGAAAGAAACTGAAAATATCCGTTTCTCAATGCATCTGCCCATATTAACCGGGCATAACAGTATGACCCAGGTTGGTGCAGTATCTGCCACATATACATGGGATGATGCCGACATCATTCAAGAGACCGACACCCAGACAACGATACGCTGCCTTATCAAACATAGACCGGATTTGCCGGAACGGCTGCGTAAAGCGTTCGACCGTGTCGCCAATACCCCCTGCTGCGGAGAAATTAAATCCACCAATTCCTCCGCTACACTGGCGCACCTGTACTATATCTGTTGTGCTCTTGCCAATGATAAATTAACCCGCAGGGAGAAAAAACAACTGCATCAAGCATATTTCAAATTATTCGCAGATAAGGAGTTTAACAAAATATTGATGCGTCTTTTTGAACACGATACCATGCTCCATCTCACCCCGGCTGAGGCTGGTTCGAATAAAATCAAAGCCATTCAGGTCCGGAACTTCATTAAAGACCGTCTTGGAGAACGCAATACCCGCGATTTGATACGAAAGCGCATTTGTGAAACCCTGACCCGCGCCTTGTACGCAGCCTATACCGAACAACAGCAGCTTCTGCAGAAGGGGGATAAAACGGCCCCTGCCCTCATTCTTGACAGTATAGGTATAGGTAATCATGTAGAACTCTTGTGGCAGTTCCGTATGTTGATGAAATAATAGGAAATGGCGCGTCGTAAATCAGACCCTGTTATGCAGAAACTACGTCGTCTGGCTCGTGCCGGGCGACGCCGCGAAGCTGTTGAAGTGCTGGAACAGGCGCTTCGCGATAACCCGTCACACGCAAAAGTCCGGGAAGAACTTACCCGTTACGTCACAGGTAAACCCTTTTCCTTTGAGGAGACTGATTTCTCAGAATTGAAGGAAATATTAACAGATTTTCTCAGACAGCCACAGCGCCTTTGTTCCTATCGGAAAAAGGGACTGAAGCGTCTTCGCCACCGCGTCAATTATCTGGAACAGACTCTGGGCCACATGCTGTCTGTGACAGATAAAAAAACAATCCAGCAGTTACGCGCAGCCATTGACCGGGAGAGACAGCGCCGGAGTAAACCATTAGGTCGTATCGGTACTATTACCGCAATTTGTCTTGGTGTTGCGCTCCTGGTATCGGGTGGTGGTTTCTATTTGTGGAAAAATGCAGAGAAGGCGGCAGATGCTCTTTCGGCAGCTCGTGATAACTATCAGAAAAGCACCGCTGAGAATCTTCTCAAAGTTCATGACACAGGGCTTAATCGCACTCTGAATCGCAGAGTTGGAGAAGAAGCTGACCGCTTGAGAAGTCTTATCAAAGCATCCACCCAGCGGATGAACGAAGTGGACTCTATTTTGAAGCGTATTGAAAACGGATCGGAAAGTGTTGTTGGACAGGGGGTGCGGAGACGGGCGCAAATAGAACGCCGGCTTCAGGAACTGGGGCCGGATGCTATTGATTTGCAGACAAGATGGGCTGAACTTTGCCGGAAAGAACAGAAAGAGCTTAACCAGCAACGTTTATCACTAGCGGAGGAACTAATGCTTCCCTTGCCGGAGTGGGAGGCTTTGCAGGGAATCCCCAGACTGGATAAAGAGACACTTGAAAAACGCCAGAAGAAACTTCAGCAACGGCTCAATATTTATGAAGATACCGCTGAAGCTCTCAAGTTGCCGGAAGATATCATTCTACCGGTAAAACAGGAAATGGAGACCAACAAGAAGCTTCTATCTGAAATTCGCGCATTTGTGAATCTGTTGGAATTACTGCCCTCTGCTCATGATTTCGACAGTTACCGGAAATTTCTGCTCCAATTCAAATCGGATTCATATCAACCAGCCAGAGATATGCTGGCGGTTCTGCAGCATTTCCCGACTGTGACAGATATTCAGAGTATGATGCAGGAGCACGGGCAGAATCTACCGGCAGGGCTTCTTCTGGCGGCTCGTAAGTCTCTCGTTGAGGGCGGACCTTCGTTTTCCATGGATTTTCCCGCGACCAGACGTCAACTTCATATACTGAATGAATTATTGACCAATTCAGCTCTCGCAACAAGGGTATACGAACTGACTAATACAGTTGAAGGTCTTCATGCCTATTCGGAAGCCTTGCCGGAATTGCGTTATGGACGAGCCTGTTTCAATCGTTCCGGTCTGGATCCGGAAAGAGATGTATCTTCAAGAAAATATGAGGAATGGCAGAACCCTCAGGCTGTTGTCAGCCGAACGCTTGACCCTCGTTCTTTGCATAAATTACTTGGGCTGGACAATAAATCCGGGTTTGCAACAACTGTCAATCTTCCGCTTGCCATTACAAAGTTAATGCAGCATGAGCACCCCGAGGTTCCGGCTCTGGCCAAAGCCTACATCTTTTACCATTTACTTCTCATCAATGAGAGTAGTTCTCACCAGGTTCTGAGTGGTTTGCGATATGCACCCACTATGAGAGAAGCTGTTGAAAGTTTTGAGGCATTACGTCGCGAGTGCAATGTCAGACTCGATGGTAACTGCTGGTTATATTACTCACCCGAGTATACGGCAGCAGAAATCAGGTATGCTCGCTGGTTCAAAAAAAATAAGAAGGTGAATTTTGCCGGTGAGCTCAGGAAAAATCTGAATTCTCTTTTCAATGTCAGTCCCCGCTTCTGCGGTTATATCGATGAAAATGCGGAAGCCGTTCTTTTTGAAAAGATAAAAGCTGATAAATCTATCTGGTATTTATCAAATGGCGCCCTGATAACCACGCCGTATGGTTCGCGATTAGAGAAACCTGATCGATTGTCTCCGGTATTCATCATGGAAAAACAATATTGATTTCATTACCATGCTCGTTGCCTTACTTTCTGATATCCACGACCATATCACTCATCTTCTCCTGGCGCTACACGCAGCAGAAGAACAGGGCTGCACGCACATGATATACCTGGGCGACATGGCCACCATACAGACCTTCCACACGCTGCGAAATGAGTGGGATCATCATATCGACCTCGTATTAGGCAACAATGAGTATGAAATATATGCGTTCAGAGAGGCCGCTAGACTCTGGCCACGGACGAAGTTGCACGATAACGAAGCGACGATTACACTCGATAACCGGAAACTCTTTTTCTGTCATTTACCAGGTCCCGCCATGCAAGCAGCCAGGACAGGCAAATACGATGCCGTGTTTTTCGGCCATACACACGTTCCGGAAATAAGCACCAAAGGTTATACACTCGTTGCAAACCCTGGAGAAGTGTACGGTCGCCAGGGTAAGCCAAGTATCGGTATATATGACACCAGTGATAACACAGTGAAAATTCTTCCTGTCTGATGGATTATCTCATTTACCAGCTTTCCGCGCTCGATGCCATTTCTGCGCCGTTCAATGCTCTTCCTGATGCCGAACAGGAAGAAGCGGTACGCAGAGGGACAAAATATGCGCAGATACGCACAGTCTTAAGGCAAGAGCTTTCACGCCGTACCGGTGTCAGACCGGAAAGCATCGTCTTCAATTATTCACAGCACGGAAAGCCGGTTTGTGAACTCCATCCCTTTAACATCAGCCATTCCCGGGATTGTCTCTGTCTGGCATTTCATCATAAGGATATCGGGGTAGATGTAGAATATATGAGGCCTCGTCCCTTTGCTTCTCTAGCCGCCAGATTCATGAGCCAGCAACAGCTGCAAGACTTCATGACTAAGCAATGCCCGATTGAAGATTTTTATGCATGCTGGTGTGCAGCCGAAGCATTGGTCAAACATGCGGGTGACACCATGTGGCATGCGCAGCAATATCCGTTTGTGTTGAAACAAAATAAAATCGAATGTCTGTTCCAGAATGCGCCAGTGGTGGAGTTGTTCTCCCCCATGCCCGGCTATCGTGGAGCAGTAGCTTACTCTTTATAATATATAATATACTCATTATGCCTCTACACGTCATTCTGGTCCTGAGTCTGATTACCGGGAGTATCTTATTCTGCCTTTTCCTCGGTTTATATCCATTCCTTATCTCTAAGAAGCGCGAGTCTTTGCCGCCTGTGCCTTTGTTCCCCGGTAGTGATTTCCCGAATATCTATGCTATCTTTTACACCATTATTTTCATCAGTTTGTTCGGCATGGCCTCCGCACATGCCTACATGATTCAATTTCAAGGTGAAGAAATGACGCCATCTTCTGCAGGCGACCTGATATTTAATACCTTGTTACAGCTGTTACTTTATCTGCCATTTCTCATTATATACTTTCGTTTACCCAGACGAGCGCTCCCAAAGGTATCTCTTCTGGTAAAATTATTCTGGGTTATCGTCGGTTTACTCTTATTGACTATACCTGCTCTGCTGCTGGATACTGCTGGTATTAACGAATGGATTATTGAGCAAACAGGTTGTCCGCCGCTTCAGGATGTTGTCGAACTCATGAAAGATGGTCCTGTCGACGTCAAAATATGTATGATTGTCGCCGCAGTCATCATTGCTCCCATTACAGAAGAATGCTGCTTCCGAGGCTTTGTATACAATATCCTCAAACAGCGCAATTCTCGCATTTTGGCTGCCTTTGCATCGGCGACTTTGTTCAGCGCAATTCACGCATCGCTTGCCCAGTTTCTTCCGCTCTTCATTTTTGGTATGGTGCAGTGCGTGGCATATGAAAAAGCCAGATCTCTCTGGTTACCCATTCTTCTTCATGTCCTTTTCAATGGCTTAAGTTCTCTCATGATTATCTTTGTCCTGCAATTATCCTGAACATGTCAACGGCTCTTTCTCAACTGGGCGAAAATGCGGTTCTTCACCGAATCCTTCAACATATTCCTGTCAATGATTCTCTCATCGTCGGTCCTGGAGACGATTGTGCGGTTGTTGCAAGAGACGATGAATGGGATTCTCTTCTCAAAACAGACGTTGTTGTCGAAAATCTGCATTTCACACCAGAGACTGCGCCGGAAAAAATCGGCAGAAAAGCCCTTGCCAGAGCCATTTCAGATATTGCTGCCATGGGCGGCATCCCAGAGCACGCGCTCATTACCATTCTGTGCCATCCCTCCAGGCCAATCGAACTGCTGGAAGGTATTTACCTTGGCCTTCGTACGCTCGCCGAATCCTACAACGTTTCTCTGGCGGGCGGCGAAACATCTGCCTTGCCCTATGACGGGCTGGTCATCAATGTCGCGCTCACGGGTAAAGTGGAACGTGGACAGGCGGTTCTCCGCTCCGGGGGCTCTCCTGGTGACTTGATTTTCGTCTCAGGCCTTTTAGGCGGTTCTTTCCCCACCGAGTGGCATCTTGACTTCGAACCTCGTGTAAAGCTCGCCAGAGGGCTTTTAAAGACCGGCATCCGACCTTCAGCTATGATGGACCTCTCAGATGGCCTTGGCGCAGATTTACCTCGTCTGGCGGCTGCCAGCGACTGCGGTTTTGAAATCGATGAGGCAGCCTTACCTTGTCGGCCAGGTTTTACTCCCGATGATGCTGTTTCACACGGTGAGGACTACGAATTGCTCCTTACCTTACCGCCGGATATCGCAAGTAAACTCGTAACTTCCCCTTTTGCTAGTCACTTGCATCATATCGGATATCTCACCTCAGATTCTTTCCGGAAAATTGCCCCGGGATGGCAGCATTTTGCATCCTGAAACGCTTGTTTTTTAAGCCCGAAGAGCGTATTCTTTTTCAGGATTTTTTTAATTCTTCAAAAATATTTCAAAATTATTAAACTCTCATTATCAGTAATTTGTATATTTAGTCACCTGCGTTCTACGCTCGACTGAAAATTAGTTTGTACCAACACAAAAATATCAGGAAAACTTAACAAATCGGATTTGTTCAAAAAGTTTTTTTTATTTACTGTGGAACGCTCATGGAACATAGCATTCCGGGTGAAACGATGTACCGCATGCGAAAAAAAAACTTCCTAAGCAGGGGGACAAATGGCATATTGCACCCCGCACTCCCCGAGCGGGAGGAAAGAGGAAACAAAACCGAACCGAGACGGAAACAAAACAATGGACAATAAATCAAAGGAGCATGAGAACTTGTGGGCACGCATACTTGACGATATGCGCGCCGCAGGAGAGGGGTGGGTTTATGTCAAGGGCTTTGTTACCCAGCTTCGGTTGATTGAAGACACAGGTAGCCGACTGATTATCGAATATCCTGCAGACATGCCCTTTATATGGGTAGAGATGAATTATAAAGAACTCATTGCTAAATCTGTTACCAGAGTTCTGAAAAATGCTCGCGAGCTGGAGTTCGTAGAAGCAGGTAAAGAGGTCAAGGAAACAGTAGTGACGGATATTCAGAGCGAAAAAACGGAAGCTGCACAGAAAATTGTGCGTCCGGCTCGCCGCGAATCACAGAAGAGCACTCGCCACAATAAGGAGAAAACTCACTTGAACGAGGATTATACCTTTGATAATTTCGTTGTGGGTGAGAATAACCGTCTGGCCTTTACTGCTGCGCAGCAACTGATTAACTCTGCGGAACGAATTTTTAATCCCCTGTTTATATACGGCAATTCGGGACTGGGGAAAACTCACCTGCTGCATGCCATTGGCAATGCGCTCCGCGCCCGTCGCGATAATGTAAATGTTCTCTATGTAACCAGTGAAGAGTTCACCAACGCATACATCGAAGCAATTCGCAAGCGTGGAGACGCTCTGGAAGTATTCCGCAAGAAGTATCGCAAAGTAGATGTTCTGCTTATCGATGATGTTCAGTTCATGGCGCGGGCAGATAAGACGCAGGAAGAGTTTTTCCATACATTCAACGCTTTGTTCGAAAGCGGCAAGCAGATTGTACTCTCTGCAGATTGCCCCGCTACCCGGATTACAAAGATGGATGACCGACTGAAGACACGCTTCTCGATGGGGATGACGGTGGAACTCACCGCTCCCTGTTATGAAATGCGCATGGCTATTCTCAAGCAGAAGATGATGGGCTGGAAAAACAATATCCTGAGCGATGAAGTAGTGGAATTCCTTGCACGGAACATCACTCAGTCTGTACGCGCATTGGAAGGGGCCCTGGTTCGCACCAGCGCCATTGCCTCTATCTACAACACCTGCCCTTCCATTGCCTACCTTCGCGCAAACCTGTCGGATCTCATGCCTCAGCAGTCATCCAAATCCATCACGATTGCTGAAATCAAGTCACGTATCGCTAATGAATTCGGCATTCGCGTGGAAGACATTGACAGCCGCCGCCGCCAGGCATCGCTTGCTCATCCGCGCCAACTGGCTATGTTCCTTGCTCGTCGTCATACCGGGGCTTCGCTCCAGGATATCGGCGCTGCATTCGGTCGCGACCATTCTACCGTGCTTCACGCCCTGCGCATGATTGAGACCAAGCTCAACTCTGATGATGTTCTGCGCGAGATTGTTGTGCGCTTCGAGGAAAGCCTGTGATACACTGTCACTTTTCCTATAGAAAAAGTATCATTTATACTTGACTCACTATATTATACTATTATAGTATAGACACACGTCCTGCTAAATAGTATACGCTTATGATGAGAATTTCCACAAAGGGTCGCTACGCCCTTCGCATTATGCTGGATCTGGCACAACACAATGAACAGGGTCCTGTGGCTCTGCGTGAAATTTCCGAACGCCAGAACATTACCCCCAAATACATGGAGAGCATCATGGCTCTGCTGCTTCGGGATAATCTTGTGCAGAGCCTGCGTGGCAAAGCCGGCGGCTACAAACTGACCCGCAAGCCGTCACAGTACCCCCTGTATGAGATACTCAGTACAGCGGAAGGAGGTCTTGCCCCGGTTCATTGTCTTGCCATGGATGAAAACGAGTGTCCTATCCGCCAGAGATGTCTCACGATTCCAGTATGGGAAGGCCTTCACAAAGTGATTGAGGATTATCTCAGCAGCCTGACCCTCGATACACTTTTGAAACAAGGAGCAACCTGTATATGACATTTAATACATCAACCAACCCTTTCTTTGTGACCAGCGCCATAGTTTCTGCTATGGCGTTGTCCGTTCACCCAGCCATGAGCACAGAGCTGAACGCAGCAGATTACGGTGTATTGCCCGGAAATCAGGATTGCGGAGCAGCCGTACTGAAGCTGATAGATGACGCACGGGCAAAAGGTGTAAGCCGTATTAACTTTGCACCAGGGAAATACCATTTTTATGCCGAAAGTGCCCAGCCCATGAATCTTTACATCTCCAATCACGACCAGCAGGACGTTCACCCTGTTGGTGTGCCTCTGGTAGATTTGAAAAATCTGGAACTGCGAGGGAAGAAGACAAAGTTCATCTTCCACGGCAAGATGCTTCCGTTTGTACTGATGGATTGCCAGAACGTGACCATCAGCAATATCAGTATCGACGCGGCTGAACCATTCTCATCCGAAGGCCGCATTGTGGAAATCAAGGATAGTAAAACAACTTTGAAGCTCAGCCCTTCCAGCCGTTACGCCGTGGAAGGAGGGCAATTTCTTCTTACCAACAACGGTCGTAGGGACAAGGTGCAGTGCATTCTTGCATTCAAGGCAGATGGTCGTATGGTGCCAACCGGCAAAGCCGGTGACATGGGCTGGTATGCCGCTGCTGAACAACTCTCCGGCAACCGCGTGCGTTTTGCAGAGGATGCCAGCCACAAAGGTCTTTCCGTAGGCGATACGCTTGTGCTGCGCAGCTATTACCGCCCGCATCCCGGTATGCTCCTCTACCGTGCCAAGGATACCACGCTGAATAATGTTGTTTTCCACGATAGCCAGGGTATGGCACTCATCGCCCAGCGCAGCGAGAATATCACTATTCGCGGTGGCGGCTGCATTCGTGCCAAGGGGCGCATGCACACCACCGCGGCCGATGCCACACACTTCTCCAACTGCCGTGGCCATATCAGTGTGCAGGGTGCCACCTACGAGGCCATGATGGACGATGCCATCAACGTGCACGCCACTTGTCTCGGCATCACCGAGGTGGAATCATCACGCTCCTTCATTGCCCGCTATATGCATGGCCAGGCATACGGATTTGAAGTCATGGAACCTGGTGAACAGCTGCAGTTCATCCACGGACCCACGCTGGAGCTCAATCCCGAGCTTCGCAAGGTGGAAAGCGTCGAATTCATCGACCCTCGTCATGTCCGCGTAACTCTCACTGAAGATATTCCTGACGGTATCGGTGCGGGGGATGCCATCGAGAATGCCGACTGGCATCCCAGTGTTGACTTCAGGAACAATACAGTGCGCCACAATCGCGCCCGCGGCGCACTCTTCACCACCCCGAAGCCCGTGCGTGTCATCGGCAACCACTTCGACCACACCCACGGCTCAGCCATTCTGCTGGCGGGTGATGCCCAGGGTTGGTATGAAAGCGGCGCTTGCCAGGATGTCCTTATCAAGGGCAACGTGTTCCGCCACGGTCTTACCGGCCTCTACCAGTTCACCGATGCGCTCATCGCTATTTGTCCCGAAGTACGCAAACCCGGTGAGAAGAAGCAGCGTTACCACCGCAATGTCCGTATCAAAGGAAACCAGTTCATCACCCACCGGGTACCCCTGCTCTCTGCCATCTCGGCTGAGGATGTAACCTTTACTGGAAACAAGATTCAGTACCGTGATATCTATCCTGCCCAGTCCGAGGGGCGTCCTTACCTGCTGAAAGATGCCTGCGGAACCATGAAACTACAGGAAATCAAGTAAATGCGATACTTCATCGCCTTCAACCTCATCATCTGCGCCGGGATTGGCTATGTTCTCTGGAACGCCAATCCCGGCGAATCCTGTAATGCCGAAGGCATCATACTGCTCCAATACGCCTTTCCGTATTTCGCCTCGGCCTACACACTGCTGATGCTTTTTGCCTTCCGGCGCAAATCAGCCTTGCTCGCGCTGCTGGCCGGTGTAGCCCTCTGGTTTCCCCTGGCAGTGGCATGGGGCTGCGTCTGCGGGCATGAGAGCTACTCCTGGATTCCCCTGCCGCTGTCATTTCTCATTCTGCCACCGCTGGGCATGGCCTATTCCTATGCCCGTAATGAGGTGGATTTCATACTGCTGATTCTCTACTTCCTCGGCTTGCTGCCGGCTATCATTTACTTAGCCTGAGATATGTTGATTATCCTGTTTACTGCTGCTACAATCCCAGCCTTCGCTATTGCCTTTTTCTGTCTGCTGCCAGCATATATCTTCAACCGCCAGAGTGTACGAGAAGCGCTGGTGCTCCTGGAGGAAGGCTGCTCCCGCTGGTTCTGTCTAGCCGGCTATGCGCTCTTCTGCCTGGAGTTCGGCATCAGCTGGCTTTTCCAGACAGCGATGGCGGTCAACCAGTTGTTTTACGGAGAGGAACGCAGCATCTTCGGTGGGCTCTTCTGTTTTGCGGCGGCGCTCATGTCACTCTGGACCGCTGTGCTGAGTCGTCGTGCCTTCTGGCGGATATGGAAGAAACGCACCATTCACCACCGCATCCGCAGTCTGCTTTCCACCCTGCTCATCGGGACTGCCGTGTTGTTGCTCTATGGGGGAATCTGCTCAGAATACTTTCTCTTCGGCGCCATTGTCTGCCTGATGCTCTGGTGTTACCTGCGATTCCGGGTGCAATAAATCCATCATATTGTCGTCATTGTGGTCGATTGGGCTTGAAAATTCGAGCGATTAGGTGTATAAGGCGCGCATGTCAACGCACGTACGCACACGCTTTGCTCCGTCGCCCACCGGATATCTGCACATCGGTGGTGCCCGTACCGCTCTGTTCAATTACCTTTTCACCCGTAAGATGGGTGGCACTTTCGTGCTGCGCATTGAAGACACCGACCAGGAACGCTATGTGGAAGACGCCATGAAGGCTATTTTCACCGGCATGAGCTGGCTGGGGCTGGACTGGGATGAGGGCGAAGGCAAGGGTGGCGAGTTTGCTCCCTACTTCCAGAGCCAGCGCAAGGATATCTACGACCGCTATTTCCAGAAGCTCGTGGACATGGGCCGTGTGTATGAATGCCCCGCCCCCAACAAACGCGACAAGAACGGCGATGAAATCCCCGGCACCAGCGAGGGTACCGTGTGGCGTTTCCGTTTCAAGCGCGAGGGCGTGATGACCCTGCACGATATGGTGTGCGGCGATATCTCCGTGGACTACAACAACGTGGATATCAACCCCGACATGGTGGTGAAGCGCACAGACGGTTCCTATATCTTCCACCTGGTGAACGTGGTGGACGATATCGAAATGCAGATTACCCACGTTATCCGCGGTGAGGACCATATCATGAATACCTTCAAGCACCTGCAGCTTTTCGACGCTTTCGGCGTGGAGCCGCCGGTGTATGCCCACATTCCGCTGATTCAGAACCCCGATGGTTCCAAGATGAGCAAGCGCGATGTAGGCGCTCAGCTCGGCAACTACCCGGAGGAAGGATTCCTGCCCGATGCCGTGGTGAACTTCATTGCCCTGCTCGGCTGGAGCCCGAAGAGCGATGACGAGGTGTTCACCAAGGACGAGCTTATCAACCTCTTCTCCCTGGAGAATGTGAACCGCGCTGCCGCCAAGTTCGACATCCCCAAGTGCAAGTGGATGAACCAGCAGCACATCATGCGCCTGGCTCCCGAGAAGTTCGTGGAACTTGCCCTGCCGTTCTGCACCAAGGCCGGGCTGGAGGATACCCCCCAGCTGCGCGAGGTGCTGCCCTCTGTGCAGACCAAGGTGCAGCTGCTCAGCGAGACTCCTGCCTGGGTGAAGTGGGTGCAGGTGCTTGAGTACGAGGAGGAATCCATGGCCAAACTGCAGGAGAACGCCCGCGAGATGCTAAACCTCCTCAGCGATACTTTCAAGGGTATTGAGGATTGGAGCGGCGAGACTGCATTCCAGCTCATCAAACCGCTGGCCAAGGAAAATGGCGTGAAGGTGGGCGCGATGATGTTCCCGCTGCGCATGGCACTGACCGGCTGCCACGCTGGTCCCGGCATCGATGTGGTCATGCAGTCGCTTGGCCGCGATGAGGTGCTGCGCCGCATCGCAATCTTCCCCTGCTGATTTCATCAGATTCTGCAGTCCATGCGCACCATCGATTTCGATTACCACCTGCCTGAAGAGCTGATTGCCGACCGCCCGCTGGCGGATCGCGCCGCCAGCCGCATGCTGGTGGTTCACCGCGATACCGGGCTCATCGAGCATCGCCATTTCCACGACATCATGGAATATGTGCAGCCCGGTGACCACTTTGTGCTGAACAACACCAAAGTGGTACCAGCCCGCTATTTCAGCAACGATGGCGGAATCGAGCTGGTGCGTGCCGGGCTGGCGCAGGAACTCGTCTGGAAATGCCTGGTGCGCCCCGGCAAGAAGATGAAGGTCGGTCGCACCGTGCAGGTGGGCGATGCCACCGGCACCGTGGAAAGCATCGATGACGAAGGCTACCGCTACATCCGCTGGGATAAGTTCGTGGACCCGGAGGTTTACGGCCGCCTGGCGCTGCCGCACTACATGAACCGCGAGAGCGAACCAGCCGACAAAGAACGCTACCAGACGGTCTATGCCGAGCACGAGGGAGCCATTGCCGCCCCCACGGCCGGTCTGCACTTCACCCCCGAGATTCTCAAGAGCCTGCCTCACAGCTTTGTGACCCTGCATGTGGGTGTGGGCACCTTCCGCCCGGTGAAGGTGGAAAACATTGCTGACCACCACATGCACCGCGAAAGTTTCGTGATGCCGCAGGATACAGCAGATGCCATAGCTGCCGCCAAGCGTGTGGTTGCCGTGGGCACCACCAGTGTGCGCGTTCTTGAGACATTGGCCACGCGCCACGGCATGCCCCTGCCCGCCACCTCCGGAGATACAGATATCTTTATCTACCCCGGCTATGAGTTCAAGACCGTGGGTGCCCTGCTCACCAACTTCCATCTGCCGCAGAGTACGCTCATCATGCTGGTGTGCGCCTTTGCCGGCAAGGAGTTGATTATGGAAGCCTACCGCCAGGCCGTGGAACAGCGCTATCGCTTCTTCTCCTATGGCGATTGCATGCTCATTGTGTAAATGACTAATCCGCTTGCCAGACTCTACAACTTTCGCGGCAATCTCAGCCGCCGCGATTTCCTTGTATACTGGCTCTGGGTCTATCTGATTCCCAAAATCTGGCCTTTCATCGGAGGCGTTGTCAACTACCTGGTATTCGGGGCTGATATCAAGCCTATAGAACTTGCTGGCGGGGTGCTGGTCACTTCAACTGTGCATCTCCTGCTGATGTCGTTCTTCCTGGGCGCTATCTGGCGCCGCATGAATGACATCGGTTTCGCTATCTGGCCTAAGCTTATCATCTGCATCCTGCCAGCCCTCTTTCTGCCTCCTTTCGGCTGGGGCCTGCAGTTGTTACTTCTCCTGCTGCCAAGCCGCAAAAAATAAAACGCTGCCAGAGTTACCCGGCAGCGTTCTTTTGTTAAGCCTTGCGTCTGCGTCTTGCAGCCATGCCGGCCAGAGCCAACAAGCCAAGAGCACTGGTGGAAGGCTCGGGGATATGATAATTCATGATAAATATGATGGAGCCGACATTTTCGCCGGTGACATAGGTTCCGGTCAGTAATTGAGGTGTATCTCCCTGCTCAACCTGAGCCTGCCCGGTAATCAACATCTGAGTATCCACTGTCACACCGGTCGCAAAGCTCAGTTGAACGGCATCGTACTGACTGAAATCGTATCCATCAAAATGCACCATCAGACTCTCGCCGGTAATGGTAAGATTACCAGCCAACATATCTGTAGAGAGGTCCAGCAGTCTGAGACCGGGACCGAAGGTATACGATTTATCACTACCCGTGAGATTCAGCGTCAGAGCATTGTCCGTGGTTGAGGAAGCGCTGGTGGTTGCATTTGTGCCCTCAATCAAGTGCAGCCCGACATTAGAGGCATCCACAGTGGCAGCTGTTGCCGAGGCATGCAAGGCCAGGGTAGTGTCTGCTGCCAGTGCTACGTTCTGTAATTTCAGCGTCGTCGCATTATACAATTCCACAAGGGCATTGCTGATCGTTGTCTGGTTAACTCCACTCACAACAGCGGTATTCTCCAGTCTCTGCTCTGAACCTGTTTCCCCTGCCGCGATATTTGTCTGCGACTCATCTGTCTCGTCTTCCTTAATAACAGGTTCCCAGGCCAGGGTGCTGCCGCCGCTGATAGTAGCCGCACGGCTTCCATCCTTGCTCGTGATATTCACACCCTCTTTCTGAGTATAGACAAAGCCGTCTTTTTCCATTCCGCCGGCTATGCGCAACGCGGAAGCTGCATTGACTGAGACATCGCCGGAGATATCCGCCGTGCCGGAGATGAGCACACCGGTGTCACCATCGCCGTAGGTGCCGTTACCGCCGATATTCACGTTAGCTGCATTGCCTGACGACTTGATATTACCGGAAAGCTGGAGAATACCTGTAGATGATCTGATACTGTCGTCCCCTTTTGAGGAAGTGGAGATATAATATCGTTCAGATGTAAGATTGATATCCCCATCTTCCAGATATATATCACAAGCATAGTTTGAAATGACATCCAGAGAGGTGCCTAATGTTGCGCCGTCTCCAAGAATAATCTGCAGATTCTCAGAAGCTTCACTGCCACCGGCATACAAGCAGCTGGAGTTGCGAACCTCGATAACGCCAGTCCCTTCGGTCGGAGCTTTGATGATGGCATCTTCATTTGCATTGCTGCCATACAGTAACAACACAGCACCATTGTTCAGGGAAACCGAAGAGCTGCCATTAGCAAAAGACAATCCCGCTTTGGTCGCTACATTGGCACCGTTAACGGTCATCTTCGAATCACCGGCAAGTTCAATTTTTCTGAAATAGGCGGTGCCGCTTCCTTCAATTGCCAGACTGCCACCATTGATAGAATACTGTGAGGAACTATCCTGCAATATCGTTTTGGAGCTGGCAAGGCTAATGGAATTAGTTCCGGTCAGCACCTTATTCGAACCATAAGAAGTTTTCAGGCGATAGTTGCCGGAAAGCTCAAGTACGGAATCATTGCCGAGATGCAACAAATTAATGGTTTCGTTTTCATATAATCGCATCGCGAGCGCACCGTTCTGCACACTGTGGCGACCACCATTCAAATCTATATCAAGCAGTTCAAGACGACCGTTCGTTACGTCGATGCGAGATGTTGTAAGCAGCGCATCGATAATTGTAGTGCCTTCTCCACTCTGCGAGACGGAACCCACGTTGATAGAATCGCCTGTGAAATGATAGGTATCCTTATCATTCTCAAAATATATATCAGCACCAATGACGGAACCCGAAACCACTACATCAGGGTTAGCACCATCGCGGAACAGCAGGTTGGAATTCGCATTAGGTGTTCCCGCCGTAGCAAAGGCAGATGCACTCCAGGTGTTATTTTCCTGCGTTCCATCCCAGATAAAGGCGTTCGCTGAGAATGTTACCATCAGATTGCCAGAGTCATTGCAGGAGAACATGGCTTTCATGGCTCCAAGGTTGGCACCGCTCAAACTCGAAAGTACGCCGGACCAGTCACCAGTAGCCAGGGTGAAGCTCTTGTCCACATAATCTCCGGTGACATTCAGGAACGAAATGGTTGCACCGGCGGAATTGGACAATGAAGAGCCCAGGGTAAGAAGTGCGCTATCTGCTGATAACGTATCAGCATCAAACTGGAATGAGCCACCACTAAGAGTCAGTTTGGCGGCATTCAGCGTACCACCGCCCGCCTGTACATTCAGCATATTACCAGCAGCCAGTTCATAGGTATGATTGCCCATATTCAGTGTGCTGTCTGCTCCCAGTGTCAAGCCACCGAAAATCTGCAGCGATGCAGCGTCGGAAAGGTCAAGAGTACCACCGCCGGTAACGGCCACATTCTGGAATACCACCGAGCTTCCATTGAAGGTCTGCGTACCGGTGCCGGCATATTCCAGATCCAGACCATTCAGGTTATTGCCTGCAACGGTACCGGAAAATGTATAATTATCATTTCCTGTTATAATCAGGGACTTACGAGAAGAAGAACCTAGTGCAGAAGAAGTATTCGCATTCCAGGGAGCTCCACCAGCCAGCAGATGGCTATGAGTGTTGCCATTCAGGCCTTTTACATGTGCATTGGATGCACTGATGGCCAGAGAGGCAACGGATGAGGCTGAGTACCCATTCAGATTGATGACGGCACCTGAAACAGCCTTATCACCAGCGATTTCGAGATAAGCCTGATGTGTGCGACCTGTGTTCTGATAATTACGATTAAATGAGATGTTGCCGTTATATTCACCATTCCCCCCGATAACAACACGGGCTGTGGACGAATGGTTGGTATCAGAGTTCCAAACCAGATTACCATTGCCAGTCAGGGAATCTATTCTCCAGATAGTATTCCAATGATTCTCATCCAGGGTCAAAGTCTTACCATCTGCAATATTGATATGATTAAACAGCTTGCGCATGTCAGTGCTGCCCTGCGAACTAAAGAACTTGGCATTGGATGCAATGTTGATTGTGCCACCAATGGCCTGGGTATAGGACGAATCAAAATGTAACTCACTGGCCGAGAAATTGATTATTCCACCATTCTCATTGTTGTTCATCCCGGTTAAATGCCATTTTGCACCCGTTACATTTGCCGCCCCCCCGGCATCTACTGTAAAGGAACCAGTCAGCGTGACATCATAGTCCCCCTGTCCGGTTGTCATGGTCGCACCATCTGCCAGCTGGATATTGCCATGCATCCTGCGGGTCCTGTAACCATCATGATTCCAGGTATTCAGGTTTAGTGTTGCGTTTTTCTCCACCCGGGTAACACCTATACCAGACAGTGCATTATCGACACGGGTATACATGGTTCCCTCTCTAAGGATTAAAAGATTCCACTCATTATCTGCAGATTCAAGGGTAAAAGCACCACTACCAATCTTTTCGGCAGTATCAAGTCGCATGCTGCCATATTGGACCTTTTCCTCCTGCAAGTTAAAGATAAGCTTACCACCTTCACCGCTGGTCAATAAGCCTCCGGCATTCACCTGCAGGTTCTTCAAACTCTGCGTGGTGCTGCCAACATCAAGCACGCCGCCCTGATTCACCGTCACGGAAGAGACTCCGGTAAGCGCGTTATCCTCGGAGAAAGTAAGTGTTGCGGAGCCAGTCCTATCGCTGCTGCCATCCTTTACTGTTACAGCACCGGTGAACTGAGACTGAGCAGCCAGCACCACTTCGCCGCCTTTTGTACCTTTGGCATCCACAATCAATGCATTAGAACCGGTGATAGCCGCATTGTTACTCAATCCGAGGCTACCCACAAAACCGCCCAGCTGATAGGCCGATGAGGAGCCAACCTTGATGGTGCCGGCATAATCGGCTTTACCTGCAGCGGAAAGAGATAAGCCTGGATTTTCGCTCATATCAATTTCGCTGCCGGTATAATAATCCAGCAGGAGAGCGCCAGAGGATTCTGGAACAAGCTTTCCACTGATACTCTGCACCGATTCGCGGAGCATAAGCCCCTTGCCATAATCCAGATTCACCTGGGCATTGCCAATAGCCTCGCTTGTAGCATCCAGAGCAACCTGCCCATTTATGGAAATAGTGCCCGTCAGGGAGTTTTTGCTATTGACCAGGCGCACGACACCCGTCTCACCATCCCGGCCCAGCACCAGATTATCTGCCTCAACCTTAGCAAGCACCTCCAGTGTACCGCCGCCACCGCCAAGTCTGGGATTGCGGACCGTTTCAGTTTCTGCTCCGTATTGAACAGTCTTGCCCGCCATCACGCCGAGTATAAGATTTGATTCCGATAAATCGACAGCAGACTCTATGCTATTGCCCAGCACAAGCAGGCCGGAAGATCTGGAACTATCCACCACAGAAAGAAGATTCTGAGAAGACAGCCCCGCATGCACCGTCAAGGTCGTTTCTTCGGCCAACTGCCATCCGGAGCCCTCGCCCAGAGCAGTCACGTCATTCGCAATAAGATGCCCGTGCAACAATTCCTTGGTGCCGGTGAAAGTATTATTGCCGGTCAATGTAAAGGAGCCATCTGCTGTATCGACTGTCATATTGCCGGTACCGGAGATATTACCGGCGTAGGTCAGATTAGAGGTGGTACCATCAGAGAAATCAATCTGCATGGTACCGTTCAACACGGTATCTCCCTTGTGACCAAAGAAATCAGCAATGGCGTAGGTATCCTCAAGCTTATAGCCGCCTTCAATATATTCATAGCGGTTCTGCACGCCTTCACGCATGGTGTAGGTGCCGCCTTCGTTCACAGTCACCGTGCCGGTAAGTCGTGCATGGCTGCCCAGTTCAAAACCTGCACCATTCTGCACCTCGACATTCATGCTGGCATCAGCATAATGCCAGTCATTATCATGGTTCCATGGCTTATTGGTGCCAGCCAGGTTGCTGGCGGCATGTTCTGTTCTTGTACCGGTCAGAACTACCGAACCGGAGTCCACAGATAACCCACTGCCGGCATTCTGAAGATTGGTATGGATGCTATGCAGGGTCCAGGTATTATCCCCGGCATAATGAACTTTCAGCGCAGCGTCCTCGGTATCGCAGAACGAGCCGAGGAAAGTACCGCCGGTTGTGAAGGTCACATTTGAAGTGGTGCCAGTCTTATGGTTGGCAATGATGGCATCCTGAGTGAGCGCCTTCAGATTGAAGTTGCCCTCTGCACCCTCGGTCCAGCTGTTTCCATGGAAATCCAGTGTAGCGCCGCCGTTGCCGAAAGTGAAATCCCGTTTAATCTGGGAGATGCCGCCCTCCAGCACCACTGTAGAGCCGTTATTTGCAAGAACATTATAGGCAGCATAGCCGTTCTTCTGATTCAGATACGTCTTACCCTTGCCGCCCAGATTCAGCAGGATATCATTGTTGCCGGTACCGGTCACATGCAGATGCCCATCCCCGATTTTACGAACTTCTCGGGTCTTATCGGTGCTGGTCAGCTCAAGGTACACATCAACACCATCGCCAATGATATAGCCGGCAGAATCAAGATATCCAGTCCCTTTCACCGTATACCGGGCTGACTCCTGGTTCCCTTTTCTGAATTCGGTATAGCCAATACCTAAATCAAGATTGCCCTGTAAGACAACTTCATAGTCCGTGCGATCTTTAGCCTGGAATACAAGATTATCCGTCATGAACAAGTCGGCATAATCCAGTTTTCCTGCGGTAGAATTATTCTGAGAAGCATTGAGGTAATTCTGAGTCCGGGCGTACCAGTTATCATCATCGCGAATGGCCGACATGTCATTCCATGTACTCACACCGCTTTGAACGCCCGTGTAAGAGGTCAGTTCATTTCCCTGAGCATCGGTAGCAGAGCCTTTCCACAGGGTGGTTGAGACCGAATCCTGACTGATGGTTTCGTCTGTCTGGGAAGTCTGGCTGAGGAAAATCTGCCCGGAATCGGAATCCAGGGTACGGTTGTGGGATTCAACCACATCCGCGGCAAACTTCAGATTGCCTTTGGATGTACCGTTGGCCAGATTGCTCCAGTCCTCGATAGCCACGGCTGCAACGTATCGGTATTCCTGAGCTTCATCATCCCATATCCAGCTAGGACTACCGGAATCACCGCTATTCACACCAAATGGCAGAGGGTCAACCGTTACATCCCAGCCATCTGCAGTATGTCCCATCCAGAAATTACCGTTTTCTGCTTTACCCAGGCCATCTATCTGTATAATGCCACTGGTAATACCACGCTCAATTCCGGTATCAATGCCTGTCTCAGGATTATAAACATCACTATAACCACCACCGGAGTGATACAGAAGTTCGCCGTACACATTTTCATATGTAAGCTTGTCATTGGAATAGAGATTGGACGTCGTGACATCGGTCACAACCTTGCTCAGGCGAGTCAGCTTGAAGTCTGCCTGGAACCCCTGCGTCGGCGCAGAATGAATAAATGCACCAGGCCTGCCGTTATCAAAATAGTTCGGATACCGATATTCAATGCCCTGATACTTGATAGAATGCGACTCTCCCAGCTCGAGATAAGAAAAATGCGGAGCCTGCACGCCGTTGTGCGAAACCGTGGCAATATAGTTATAGCAGACAGCAGCCGCTGCACCATTACTTTCCTGCCGGCTCTCAAAGGAAATCATTCCATGCTCAAGCGTATAATCAGCCGCCCCGTTGTTGTAAGAAATGGTCACGCCATTCTTATTCAATTCCTGCAACAAGGCATTCACGTTGCTGGTGCTGAATCTCCCTCGATTCTGTCCAAAGTCTGCGTATGTAACCAAATCAACATCCGTTGATAAAGTGGCACCCATGACTGGTAAGACAGCGGCAGAAAATAATGCAAAAAGAGAGCGGCGGAGAATGACAGGGAGATGCAGTTTCATGGTAGAAAATTCTCGATTTTCCATTCTACCAGAAACAAGCTGAAAAAAGCAATGCTAAATCGAGTTTACCAACGTAATTTTGCCCGCAAGCGGGCTGCATAATCACTGCCCGGCAAATTTAACAGACGCAAAGGACTTTGAGCTTTGCGTATACGGAGGGTTTCATTGAGTTCGATGGCGTAGGTATTACGGCCATCAAGCGAGAAAATCAGGGATTCACCGGCTCGACCACGCCGTTCTCTGGGGCGCAATGTAATTTCAACTGAATCCGGCAGAACTATCGGCCGACTTGTCAGGCTATGTGGGCAAATAGGAGTCAGGCAGATAACGCTTGCCGTGGGCCACATAAGAGGACCACCTGCAGACATGGAATATGCTGTAGAACCGGTTGGTGTAGCCACAAGAATACCATCTGCATGATAGCGGTTAAGCAACATGCCGTCAAGTTCCACATCCACGTCAATCATTTTCCCGGTCTGAGCACGAGTCAACGACAACTCATTAAGTGCATAGAAGCGACGGTCTGCTTCCTGGTTGGCTGCATCAAATTTACGGACTTCCAGCATCGCTCTTTCGTCCACTTCATAGCTGCCAGCAGACAGAGCCTGCACCAGCAACTCAATTTCATCGCGCCCGCAGGCACTCAGGAAGCCAAGATGCCCCAGATTTATGCCACCTATGATAGAGCCTGTACTACGTGCACTAAGTGCAGCAGAAAGAATGGTTCCATCCCCCCCCAGACAAAGAATCATCTCAGGCTTACCGAGAACAGGGTCAGCGACGGTGTTGCGCCCAAGTTCATAAGCATTCAATCCCGCAGCTGCGCACGCTTCCATAAGCTGCTGCAAAACCTGCAGACACGCACTGGTGCGTGTCGGGGAAAGAATACCTATGGAAGCGGGCGGACGCACAAAAATTGAGCTTAACGTTGTTCTCGGACAATCTCTGTACCGATACCCTCTGGTGTGAAAATCTCCAGCAGCAGAGTGTGGCGCAAACGACCATCAATGAAGTGAACCTTACGCACACCTGCATTCAGAGCATCTACAGCGCTTTTCACCTTCGGAATCATGCCGCCAGAGATAATTCCCTGCTCAATCAGTTCAAATGCCTCCTTACGATTGATACTCTGAATGATGGTGCTGGGGTCCTGCGGGTCGTTCATCAAGCCGGGCACGTCAGATATGTAGACGAGTTTCACAGGTTTAAGTTCACGAGCCAGAGCAGCTGCGGCCAGGTCAGCATTCACATTCAGCGAATGGCTGGTACCCAGTTCACGGGCCAACGGAGAAATCACCGGAGTAAGCTGCAGGGAAAGAGCTTCTTTCACTCGCTCCAGCTGGCAGCCGATTACATTACCAACCATGCCGATATCTACCGGGTTGCCTTCGGCATCACGCTCAGATATCTTCTCTCCGACAAAAACATTTGTGCCAGGAATCCCCACTGCTTTACCACCATGAGCTCGCATCATTTCAACGAGCCCAGGATTGATAGTACCGCTGAGAGTGCGCTCCACAATGTCGATGGCTTCAGGCGTGGTCACGCGGAGCCCATTCACAAAGCGGGCTTCCAGCCCGGCATCTGCCATAGCTTTAGAAATAGCCTTACCGCCACCATGAACTACCACTGGATTCAACCCCATGGTTTCCATCACAACGATATCACGCATGAGCGATTTTACCAAATCAGGATTATCCATGGCAGAACCGCCGAATTTGATAAGGATGGTCTGATCTCGGTATGCCTGGAGATAAGGCAAGGCCTCAATGAGAATGTCGGCTTTATAAATTTCCTGGTCAGGAGTAACAACCTTGCGGATTGGAATCATAATCAGATATAACGTTTAATTTTGAAAATGATGAGGGGAAGCACCCCGGAAAGCACCATAAGCACAAGAGAAATCCAGACACCCCAATCAGTATTCAGGAATGGTATGTACTTGAAATTCATGCCGAACATACTGGCAATAAGCGTCGGCGGCAGAAACACCACGCTCATGATGGTGAAAACCTTGAAAATATCGTTCTGTTCGATATTGATGAGACCGAGCACTGCATCCAACATGAAATTAATCTTATTGGAAAGGAATGCTGCGTATTCGGAAAGAGAGTTCACGTCTCGGGAAACAGAGCGCAATGGCATGTAAAGATTCTCTTCTCCAAGGCAGCTTTCCTCGTTGCCGGCGTATGTGATAAGGCGCAGCAGGTTCACCAGAGCATCGCGCTGTCGGGTGATGAGGTCACCCACCCGTCCCAGTTCTTCAAGGGCATCGCGCAAATCATCCGTATCCGGGTCTTCTTTCTTCTGCTTGCGGCGTGTATGGTGCGTGCCGAAGACCTTTTTGGAAAGCGCATCCAGATCTGCTCCGAATCGTTCCAGAACGTCAGCCTGACGGTCCACCAATGATTCCAGAAGCCCTATGAATGCCAGGTCGCGGTTTGTCTGATTCATACGCAGCAACTGCTGCGAGAACATGCGGAAGGAATACGAATCTGTGTGGCGGATGGTAATCAGGACTTTTGCTTTCAAAATGAAAGTGATTTCAGAAATAATAGGTTCATCCGTCTCCACACGGGAAAGCACCGTCGTGGTCATGAAACGTCCTCCGTCCTCACAATAAAGACGGGATGTAGCCTCAATTTCCCGCATCTCATCCTTGGTCGGCATTTCAATACGACAAAGAGATTCCGCGTATCTTAGTTCTTCGGCATCCGGAGTCAGCAAATCAATCCAGAATACATCCCCGCGGCGGCTCTCCTGTTCTTCCAGGCCTACCGTGCGGGAAATCCCATTCTCCGTCTGCGTGTAAATGCGAATCATGGCTCCTCTGAGGGGTTGCGATTTCGTTGAGGCTACGGCACCCACGCGTGCCGTGGCAACATTATGCCGCATCCGGAGTCCAAAGACAAGCCTAAAGGGCTATTGAGCCGCATTTTTCAGTGCATCGGGGCACCTGCCCATCCGCTCGCACTTATTTACCACCTATCGTGAAGTCTCGCCACGCCTTGAGCGTCTCCTGAGCCTGTCCTCCGCCTACTCCGTTCTTCAACATTTTCCCTTCTTTAGAGACAATGGCAACGGACGGCGGAATCGGCATACCGACGCTGGGCAAACCCTGGAATTTTGTTGCCTGAAGGTCCTTAAACATGATGCAGGGAGCCTTGAGCTTGGACTTCTTAAGATATTTCTTGGCTTCGTCTTCAGTATTATCCGCGCAAACAACAAGCAACTCCACCTTGCGGCTGGCTTTCATTTTTTTATACTGCTCCACGGCTATGGGCATGCATTGCACACAATGGACGCAGGTACTGGAGGTGAAAAAATAAATGTAATAATCAGCCTTAAGATTAGGTTTAGCATTGATTACTTTAAATTTGGAAAGGCAATCGGCCACAACAGATGCAGAAGGTTTATCTGCACTTTTCTCCTCAGCCGATTCCTTTGGCTGTTTCTTGCTGTTCTTCTTTCCTTTTTTGCCTTTTTTCTTTTTGGGGGCTGCATCTTCCATGTGTTCGTCGGCAGTTTCCTGCCCTTGTGCTTCAGTCAAGGCAAAACAACCGACAAATGCAGCTATCATGAAGGAATAAAAGAATCGGCGAATGAACATGACCGAATCGTAACAAAGGAAGAATGGAATGTCAATAGTAATGATATGATTTCACCAGCGTCTCCGGAACCGGCGTCGGGAACGCCCTGCCCGGCGTTTACGCATCGAATAAATCTGGTATCCCATCACACCAAAGATGACCAGGCTCATCGCCCCTGTACCAAGGGGGACACACCATAATTCACCAAACGTGAGTACTACATGGCATTCAGGATTTTCAGGCAGGTACAGCACAGGGACAGACGAGCCGATTCGATAGGTAATGGCATCTGAGGAAACTTTAAACCTAGAGTATTCTCCCAGAGGTAGTTCCAGCGACATCTGAAACTCAATGGAATCTTCAATTTTCTGTCCGTTGAGAGCAGTAAACTGGTATATAGGAGTCGAGTGGCGGTGTCTCCCTGAGCCACTTCGTTTGTGTCTGATAATCGTAGCGCTGGTTTCTATCCCTTTTTCCATGAGAATAACACGGTCATGCACATCGAGGCCGCATTTAATACCCAGCAAGAGCGCAACCTCCAGAAAAAAAATCAGGACCATGCCGACCACCGCCTTGGAGTCGGTCGATTCATCCCTATAGTTCTTCCACGCTACGATTGCAAAAATTCCGAAAAACAGAATCCCGAGCTGAGATAATATAAGCGGGTAGGCTGCCTCTACCCAGGTTACATCACCTGACAGCACCTGCCCGATCTGCCACACGAAAACGCCAAGGCAACCGCAACTCAGTAAAGCAGTGATAATACTGATAATGAGAGGCGCAATCATACCACACAACATAAGATAATCAACGCAACCACCAGGAGGATGGGAAGAACCACCCACCAGCGCAGACGCCCCAGCGTATGCGCCAGCAAATCAACAATCCACTCAATGATAAAATCAATCATCACATCAGAACGGTTTGCCGCCCTGGAATGCCGGAGCCAGCACCATCACGGTGCGCGGCAACAGATACAGGGAAAGTTGCTGAGTCTTATCTGTGAAATGGTGAACGCTCGCGTCCTGACGGGCAAATCCACCGAAGCGGGCCTCATCCGAATCCATCACCACCTTCCACTCACCAGCCTTGGGCGCCGGCAGCTTGTAATCCGGTATGGCACGAGTACCACTCCAGTTGAACACAAAGATCAGACCTCCGCGTTCAAATGCCATGACCTGGTTCTCTTCATCCATGTTGAGCGGACGTGCGGGCGGCGCAGCCAGCAGGTCACGTCGCTTTGCAAGCTCTACCATGGCCCGGTCAAACTCATTCAGGAAGCGGTACCGCAGTAACTTATTATCCACCAGACTCCATTGACGGCGACAATACAGATAAGAATTGCCATTACCCTCACGCGGGAAGTCAATCCATTCCGGATGCCCGAACTCATTGCCCATGAAATTGAGCCAGCCCTCGCCGCCGGCAGCCAGAGTAGCCAGTCGAATCATCTTGTGCAGCGCCATACCACGGTCGATGATAAGGCTGGACATCTCACAGCTCATGTGGGTGTACATCTCGGCATCCATCAGGCGGAACGCTATCGTCTTATCCCCCACCAGAGCCTGGTCATGGCTTTCAGCGTACGCGATATTAGCTTCGCCATAGCGGCGGTTGATGAGCGTGTACCAGATATCTCCCACGCTCCAATCTTCGTCTTTCTTCTCTTTGAGGAGTTTAATCCAGTAATCCGGCAGGCCCATGGCAAGGCGATGCGTGAAACCGAATCCGCCTTCATCCACAGGACGGCACAATCCCGGCATGCCGCTCATATCCTCAGCAATGGCAAAAGCCCCCGGGCGCACCTGCTGCACCAGCGTGGCGGCAAGTTGCAGGTAGGTCACAGCGCTCAGGTTCACCTGTGTGTTGAAGTAGCAGCCAAGGTCGGTAAAAGGCTCGTGCCCGTGGTGCAGATAAAGCATGCTGGTCACACCGTCGAAACGGAACCCATCAAAATGAAACTCCTCCAGCCACCAGCGCAGATTGCTGAGCAGGAACTGCAGCACCTCTTCCTTACCGTAATCAAAAAGACAACTGTCCCAGTCCGGGTGTATGCTGTCACGCTCGCCTGCGCAGAAATACTGTCCACCGGAACCGTCAAAATTATTCAGCCCTTCGGCCATATTCTTAACCGCATGGGAGTGGACCACATCCAATAGCACAGCAATTCCCATACCATGAGCGGCATCAATAAGATACTTCAAATCCTCGGGCGTGCCGAAACGGTTGCATGGTGCAAAGAAAGAGGACACATGATAGCCGAAAGAGCCATAGTACGGATGCTCCTGAATCGCCATAATCTGCACCACATTATAGCCCAGCTTCGCCACACGCGGCAGCACTTCATCCGCAAACTCGCGATAGCTGTGAATGCGCTCTTCCTCCCCCGCCATTCCCACATGCGTTTCGTAAATAAAGGGGGTCTTCACATTGGCCGGATTCCAGCGTGTATTCTTCCACTGATAAGGTTCAGCCGGGTCCCAGATAACACCACTGTAATCAAAAGTGGCGGCATCCTGCTCTGTATAACGAATCCAGGCCGGCATACGATCATTGTGAACATTATCCGCCCCCACTACATGAACCTTGACGTGCTGCCCGTGTTTCAGCGCATCTGCAGGTAAACGGAGTTCCCATACTCCGTTGGAATCACGGGTCATAGGATTCGCTTCCCGGTTCCAGAAATTAAAATCTCCAATCAGATATAACTGGCGAGCCCCTGGAGCCCACTCCCGGTATATCCATTCCCCTGTCACAGAGTCCCGGTTAAACCCCATGCGAGTGTAGGCTTTCGCAAAATCCATCAGCGAGCCATGCCGACGGCAGATGCGCTCTGATTGAGCATCATACAATCTCATGCGACCTTTGATTTCTCGCTCGAAAGGAGCCAGCCATCCATCTGCAAGAACTAAACCAGGTATCGGGGAACGACGCATACACCCTTATACTACACCAGCCCACACGCAATAGCAATGAAAATCAGACGGCAGAAATAAAGGAATTCAGAATCTGCAGCAGGGCTTCAACCCGCTCCCCGGGAAGATTACCAAGTTCCATGGCATCCATCACGTATGCAAATGAGAGACCGGTTGCCGGCGAACAGAACGCATGACTCCCGCCGGCTCCGGCATGGCCAAAGCCGCCACCAGGGAACAGATGAGCGGGTTCACACATAGCACCACATGTGAACGCTGTCTCCTGCTGCAAGGTATTATCCCACCCCCGGCATTGGGGAGTAGAAAGCCAGGAACGCACATCGGAAGGGATGGCATCGGTCAATAGTAATTGATAGAACTGAGCGAGACCTTGCGCACTGGCTACCCCGCCTTTGGCCGGGCTCGCGCATTGCCAGGCGGCAGGTGTACTCATTTCTCGCGGCGAAGAATAACCTTCAATACTATGAAAGGCCCGATAAACTGCAGAATCTGGGTTAAAATACTCGCGATAAAAAGCATCTTTTCTTATGTACCCAGGCTGAACTCTTGGCGCTTGAAGGGCTGCCACCCGATGAAACTCATTCTCTGGCAATCCAATAAAAAAATCGAGCTGATACGGGCAGCGGATACGTTGTTCCCAGAACTCGCCTACGCGCATTCCGGTCAGTTTGAGCATCAGAATATCAAGAATCGGGCCGAAGGTCTGAGGGTGATATCCATGCTGCGGCGGCAACCATGCCGGGGTGGTTTGCTCTATCGCAATCTTGCAGGTCTCCAGGTTTTCAAGAGGTGCAGGTCGCGCCAGCGCTGCGAGTCCACACTGATGAGAAAGTATCTCTCCAATGCTGCAATGAGGCGCAGGAAAGGAAGGCCAGATATCGCCCACTGTCAGCTCCGGTCCCCTGCAGCAATCATGAAGCGCAAGCAGAAGGCAAAGCGCAGCAGCTGGCTTAGTGGCAGAAAAAACAGGAACCAGTGTATCCCGTGACCAATTCTGACCACCGCTCAGTGTGATTAACTCATGACCATGCTGCCAGACAGATACAGAAGCGCCACCTTTCAGATGGCACCGGAAACAATCACCGAATTCGTCTGTCCAATCAGCTTTCATACGGAGTTATCGCGGTGACGATAGCGCAACCGGAGTCAACCCGGAAATGAACTTCGAAGGGTTTAAGTATCAGATGATAGATACGGGAAGAATCCTGCTGATACGCAGGGCGAGGGTCCTGAGCCAGTGTTTCCCGCAGCGCTGCTACCCAGTCTGCTGTAGCAGAAGCTGGCAATTGTAACGGCAATTTCACTTTCAGGGGCTCCCACGGTATTTCTGTAAATCCGGCAGCGGCATCAGGAACAGAATCAGAATACGGCACATATGGTTTTATGTCGTAAATCGGAGTGCCATCCACCATATCAGCCCCGGAAACTCGAATGACGGGACCGGGCTCAATAGAAATCAGCTTCACCACCGAAAGCCCCAGACCGTTCGGACGAAAAGGTGAGCGGGTTGCAAAGACACCCAGCCGGGTATTCCCGCCCAAACGAGGGGGCCTCACGGTCGGATTCCACTCACTGCCATTACGATGAAACTGCCAGATAAGCCAGAGATGCGAAAACTGCTCCAGCCCTCGCACGCAATCACTGTTCCGAAACGGCGGTTCAAACACAATCTCGCTCACCACATGCGGCGCCAGATTACCTTGTCGGGGAACACCGAACTTTTCAGCAAAGGGGCTGCGGATATATGCAATAGGCTGCATTTCAGACATGGAAGAAATCTCGCATGACCTGTTCATAGACAGGGCGCTTGAAATCAGGAAGCGACGACAGGTCTACTTCGGAGGGGAGCACCCATTTATAGTCTTTGAACTCCTTGTTATCCAGCCAGGGTTCAGCCTGGTCACTATGCATAAGACACAGGAAATAATGTTGTTCCTGCCCGGCATAAGGAATTCCTCGCTTGCGGAAAACACGTTCGCGTTCCTTGGGCGGATAGTTATAGCGGTACGGTCCACGGGAATCCACCACTTCATATTCATTCGGTCTGAAGCCGGTTTCTTCCATACCCTCCCGGCAGGCTGCATCCATGGCTGACTCGCCTTTCTTTATACCGCCTTGCGGGAACTGCCATGCACCAGCTGGTTTTACGCGCTCACAGAGAAGCACCCGGCCATCGGCTCGCTGGTAAATGATTGCCGCATTAGGACGATAAAGTTCGGTGGTGCCAGACATATTGTAAAATCGTTCTTGTAATGTGCCGTCATTCTATCATTCTTTGTAACTCAATGCAAGAATATCTTGTCACTTGACGGCACCGTGCAGAATATGCTAGTATGCCTTGCATGAAGCGCCTACTTCCTATCATACTGCTGGCACTGGTCAGCTGCCTGCAATTTTCGTGCAGCCAGCTGCAGCAGCAACAGGAAAAACAGGAAGAGCCTATCAAGGAGGAAATCACAGCTGCAATTCCACCGCCTCTGTATCTGGGCACCGTACATCAGATTTTTCCTGCCGATAAATTTGCCCTGCTCCGCATCATTGGTCCAGTTCCGAAGGAAGGAACCGTGCTTATCACGCATCCCGCAGATGGAACAACTGAAAGAGTTGGAAATCTCATTGTATCATCTGCTCAACATGCTCGTGGTAATATCATTGCGGCAGATATACGCGCTGGGCTTGTCATGAAGGGGGACCGCATCTTCCTGTACAGAAGCATAACAGCAGAAGCAGAAGAGACTGAAGAACCAGAGCCGTTCACTCTGACGGATACAGAAATAGATGTAGGATACACACCGCCGGAAATTAAAGAAAAGCTCCAGCAGGTCAGCACTACCACAGCCCCTGCTCCAGAACCAGCAACGGGGTTGACGGAAACGCCATTCGAAAACACGCATACTGAAACAGAATCTTCTATTCCCGAACCCATCCCCTCCACTCCTGCTATTCAGAGCACGCCTGGGAAATTTGATGATATCCCAGACACCCTCGATGGTTGGGATTCCATGTAACTTCCACCCCCCACACTATAATGAGACTGCAATATTACGTTGACGAAGAAGGCGAAAGCACCATCGGACTCTGGGTACCCAAGAGGGGGTGCTTCATCGATGTGACCGGCCAGGATGAACAAATCTGGGCAGCTATGCAGCCGGATGGCAAAAAATTACGGAAAGAAATCGAAACCTGGATTTCCAAAGGCGCAGCAGATGGTGTTCCTGTAGACATGAAAGGGCTTGCGATATCCAGTGCATTGCATGTACAGCCCTGCACTCTTGCATGTCTGGGCAAATGCTACGCTGACCACGCCAGAGAGTTCAGCGGGGACACCCCCACTGAGCCGTCGTTATTTCTGAAAGCGACCTCTGCTATTTCTTCGGATTTATCGTATGTGCTCAACCCGCAAGGCTCAACCAAACTTGATTACGAAGTCGAATTGGCAGTCATTATCGGTGACACACTGCACAGAGCCACAGAAGCAGAAGCCAGGAAAGCAATCATCGGCTACACGCTGATGTGTGATTACTCCGAACGCTCTTACCAGCTGGAACATGGTGGTCAATGGACCAAGGGTAAGAGTTACGATACCTTTGCTCCATTTGGTCCGGTACTGGTTACCAAAGACGAAATACCAGACCCCGATAATCTTGAGCTGGAATTAAAGGTCAATGGAGAGGTAAGACAGAAGGCCAACACATCACAACTCATTATGCCCGTTGCTCAGCTGGTCGCTTACGTATCACAATTCATGACCCTCAATGCTGGCGATGTAGTTTCAACCGGAACTCCTGGAGGAGTAGCCCTTGGCATGAACCCTCCGTGCTACCTCAAGCCGGGTGATGTGGTGGAATTCAGTTGTCCCGCTATAGGCTCAGTCACCCAGGTCGTGGAAGAAGAATAAAAAGAGTTGCTTTTAAAAGGACTTTTTCGTAAAATACGGCGAGTCTGTAACTATTTATCTTATATCTCTGAATAATGAAAATACTCATCACCGGAGCCGCAGGATTCATCGGGTTCCATGCTGTCAACCACCTGCTTGACAAAGGTCACAGCGTCATAGGAATCGATAATCTGTGTGACAACAGAGATTTAAGCATAAAGACTCAGCGGCTTAAACTCCTCTCCGTTACTGCTGATAACTTTGAGTATAGCCACGAATATCCGGGAAAAAATGGGTTCCGCTTTATCCGGCTGGATGTCCTGGACAAAAAGAGCATCGATACCCTGTGCCGCGACGAAAGTATAGACACAATTATTCACCTGGCTGCGCTTACGGGAGCTACAACTGCACGGTTAAATCCTACTGCGTTTTATGAGACGAATGTGACTGGCACGATGAATATGCTGGAGAGCGCGCGTCGCCACGGTGTGCAGCATTTCTTCTTCTCATCCAGTTCCTGCGTATACAGCAACCAAGCCACGGCTCCATTGCAGGAGGAAGATCATGTTGATACGCCGCTGAATATGTATGCTGCCACCAAGCGCTCTGCCGAGCTGCTTTGTTATTCATACTCCAAGTCATACGGAATACCTGTCACCGTATTCCGGCTATTCAGCGTTTTCGGGCCATGGGGGCGTCCGGATTCCATCCCCATGCAGCTTGCGCATCGCATTATGAAAAAGGCAGAAATCAGAATTCTGAACGGCGGGCACATTGTTCGCGATTTCACCTACATTGAAGATTTGCTGGAAGGATTGGATGCGGCACTCGCAAACCAACCCTACAACATTACGGGTGCCCCCTATGCACTGTATAATGTCGGGTGCGGAAAACCCGTATCTTTCATGTCATTCATTCAGGCATTGGAAAACTCCTTGAACAGGAACGCCACAATAGTTCTTGATGCCGCCTCTCCCCTGCAACTGGGGGAACGCATCGAAATGTATGCCGATACTTCCAAACTTGAACGAGAATTAGCTTATTCCCCAGTCTGGGACTATGAAGAAGCAATTCCTCTCTTCGCTGACTGGTTCAATGAGAACTACGGCAAAACGTTCAAAATGTAATTTTCATCAACAAATAAATTCAGAAGCGTGTCCCCCTATCTATATAACCTCGCAAAGAAATTGCTGTTCTGCATGGATCCGGAAACAGCTCACAAGCTGACCTTATCCGGGCTTCGTGCCGCTGAGCACATGCACCTCCTGCCAGCTCTGACAGGCAGCAAAACAGTAGCCGACCCCGTTGAGATAATGGGGCTCAAATTCCCGAACAGAGTCGGTCTTGCCGCTGGCATGGACAAAGAAGCTAACACCGTAGCTGCTTTCGGGCACCTTGGTTTCGGTTTTGTGGAAGTCGGCACCTTGACCCCGCGGCCACAACCGGGCAATCCTAAGCCTCGTCTTTTCCGCTGCATCCCGCAGCAGGCTATCATCAACCACATGGGCATCAACAATCCCGGTGTTGATATAGGTGTTGAAAACATTCGCCGCACGCGCAGATTCCATGGTATTCTCGGCGTAAATATCAGCAAGAACAAGGTCACTCCCAATGCAGAAGCGCACCAGGATTACCTTGCATGTCTGCGTGCAGTATGGGATGTTGCTGATTATGTTGCCATCAATTTCTCTTGTCCGAATGTACCGAACCTTCAGGACCTGGCAAAAGCAGACAGCGCCGCAGATCTGCTCTCGCTCATGAAGAGTGAACAATCCAATCTGTCCAATGACACCGGCCGTTATGTTCCTCTGGTCATGAAAATTTCGCCCGACATGAGCGATGCGCAAATCCGTGACCTTGCCCATGTTTTTCAGGATTGTCAGCTGGATGGACTCATCTGCACCAATACCACAACCTCCCGGAATGGTGTCGAAGATTCACCGCATGCTGGTCAGAGTGGCGGCATGTCCGGAAAACCTTTGTACGACCGGGCCAACGAAACACTTGCAGCCTTTGCACAGGAGCTAAAAGGCAGCATCCCCATCATCGGCGTTGGCGGCATCACCACACCAGAAGATGCAGTAAACAAAATCAAGGCTGGTGCATCTCTGGTTCAGCTGTACAGCGGCTTCATATATAATGGTCCCCCGCTGGTTCAGGCTGCAGCTCAGGCTATTAAGGAACAATGCCCCATCTGATTTCCCAGTTCAATAACACCACAGCAGCGCTTTCCGCTATGGGAAGCGCTGATTTGTCAGCAAAAAAAACATCTTTTACAAAGAATAAACGATTTGAGTTTGCATACTGCGGCTCTTTATGATAGGATACCTACGCTTAAATACTAGTTTTCTGCCAATCAACATGAAGAATTCCTCCATCGTTCTGTCTCTTCTTGCTCTGGGGCTGAGCATTGCCCAGGCTGCGCAGGTGTACACCATTACCCTTACTTCGGCTGAGCGCTTCACCGATTGCACTGTTATTTACAAAAGCAGCAGCTCCACTAAATTCAAGGGTAAAGATAAAAGCGGCAAGATTGTTACCAGGGAAGTTCCCACTCAGAACATCATCATGATGCGCGAAGTGGTCCAGGAGCAGCCTGAAGAACAAGAGCAGACAACCGAGCCGGCTCCAGCAACCGAACCGACACAGGCTGAAGCTACGGCTACTCCTGACTCCGGCACAGAAAAAAGCACAGGTGACACAAATGAACAACCCGCACCCGTGGCTGACGGTAATGTCGCTCAGCGTGCTGGGGAAGCAAAAGCCAAGGATGCAACATTGCGCCTTCGCGAAAGACTGGCTGAAATCGACAATCAGATGAGCAAGATTTCCAAGCCGAGCCGCTCACTCCAAGGCCAGGTAGCTCAGGCAAAGCGCCGCGTCACCAGCCAGCTGGATACCATGGACAAGCAGGCGCTTGAAGTAGCACGTCTGCAAGATGAATTCAACAAAGCAGGTGCAGCAGATTTCTCTTTCGACAAAGTAAGCGTTGAGCAACGCGACCAGTTTATGCGCGATGGTGCAGCAGCTTACAAAGCCATGCGAATTGACATGAAGGAAAAGAAAGGCCGCCGCAAGGTAGCCGGTCTTGATAAATTCGAAATCATGAGAGCGAGATATCAGGGCATTCCTGAATATAAAGAGGCTTATGAATGGTACGTAAAGACCCTCTATTCTCTACAGAGTAAATGGACGAAGATGCACAAGCGCGAAGAAACCGCTCGCCAGCGTCTTCAATCAGACAAAAAGAACCTGCGCAGTCGCCAGGATGAAGAAGAGTACAAAGCCATTGCTGCCAAGTTAAAAGAAGACGGAGATGACATCAACAATGTATGGTTCGTTCCGCCCTCTCGCAACCTGAAAATGCTCTCCATCAGCGTCAATAAGGTGAAGGATGCTATTCGCCGCAATGAAGACCGCCCGCTGGATAAAGAAGTGGGCACCGTGCCCTCTCTGATTTCTCAATATTGGGAAAACATGGATAAAGTCCGCATGGCCATGGTGACAGGTAATCTTGAAGGAGCCTCTGAAATGCTGCGGAACGATGGGGCTTACCCCGTCATCATGCGTCTTAAGAACTACATTCTGCCGGCTGAATACAGGACACCGCTTATCGACCAGCACAAGGAAATAGACAAAGAAATCCGCAACCGTCTGCGTGGGTATAATGTGCTGAAACGCCAGCTTGAACGCGCAACCAACTCACTGGACCGCATGACCAACAGTGCCGAGGCTCAGCTCAACAGTGCTATGGATGCTGTTCAGAAAGAGCTTGATTCAGATGCTGGGGAAAACACGATGGAAGTTGAACAGCCTGCCCCGGCAGCTGATGCAACAGCTGAACAGCAGCCTGCGGAAGAAACAAAAAAGTGATTGTTATTCCTTCCTGTTTATGAAATACCAGGGCTTAGCCTTGCTTTCTGCTGTGACATATCCGGTGTTCGCTGCCCCGATACCCGCGCTTCCGGATAATGTAGAAGAAGCATTTAAATCGTACATAGGTCTGCCCGGTCTGCTGGTCCCCATTATGCAGAAAGCGCAGGATAAAACCAGCGCAGATGCCGCCGCAGAGCCGTTACACAAATCACTTCCGGCCGTATATGAAGCACGCGAAAAGCTTCATAGAATGCCCCGGCTGACCCCCGAACAAACGCAACAGATAAGGCAGAAATATGCTCTGCAGATGCGAAAGGAATGGGGCCGGATGTACGAAGAGATTTCACGGCTGCAGAAAGAGCGCTGCTACCAATCCGCAGCGTTGGCAGAAGTATTTCATTTACTGTGCATGATGATTGAAAAATGAAGGCTCTACTTACAGCTCTGCTCCTTTTAGCATATTTACCACATGCTTCTGCTGAAATTAACGCTGACACAACGCCACCACAGCAGACAAATACACCAACCGTATCCGATGGTGAACAACGCATTCGCACCGGAATTGTCATACTTGGGCAGATTTGCCAGCGTATGGCAGAAGTGAAAGACCATGATACAGCAGAGGCGGCTGCGCCCAAACTGATGAAACTTTGCGAGGAGATGAAACTTTGGAGCCAATCCTTTTCGCATCTGCCCCCGCTCACAGAAACAGATGTTCTCGTATATGAAGAACGCTATCTGGGAACTATCAGAAAACTCAATCATATCATCGAGGCACAAGCAGACCGGTTAGCCGCAGCAGAATACTATGGCTCACGTAATCTTCCGGCTGTACTCGTGCAGTTAGCCCAGATTGGTCAATCCTGATTACAAACTTCAATCAAACTACTACAAATGGCTACTATCCGTCCTTTCGCGGCAATTCGTCCGCCCAGACAGTACGCAGAACAGGTCTCCTGTCTTCCGTACGATGTTATGAACCACAATGAAGCCTGCGCCATGGCTGCTGGCAATTCTTCTTCTTACCTGCATATCTGCCGTGCCGATATCGATACCAGTGAGGAAGAAATACATGATACGGTAACCTACGATAAAAGCAGAGAAAATCTTGAGAATTTCCTTCGCAAAGGCATCCTGATTCGTGAAGAAAAGCCCTGTTACTACATATACCGTCAGATGATGTGGGGGCGAGTCCAGACCGGCATTGTCGGCTGCGCCAGTGTAGATGAATACCTGAACGGCACCATCAAGAAACACGAACTTACACGCAAAGAAAAGGAACTCGACCGCATCAATCACTTCGACACCTGTTCCACTCAGACAGAACCGGTTTTCCTGGCCTACCGGAAAAATGAAACCATTTCTGCAACAATCCGTGAATGGATTAAATTCCACAAGCCGGAATACGAGTTCACCAGTGACGATGGCGTTACCCACCTGCTCTGGCCTGTTACTGATGACGAAGCCATCGAGGCCATCCGCAAAGGTTTTGAAGAAGTGCCGGTTCTTTATATAGCCGATGGACACCACCGCACAGCGTCCAGTGCAGCAGTTTCAGCCAAACGACGCGGCGAACACCCGGACTATAGCGGAGAAGAGGAATTTAACTATCTGATGGCTGTGACATTCTGCGATGAAGACCTCTTCATCATGGATTATAACCGCGTGGTCTTCGATTTGAATGGATTGAGCGAACAGGAATATCTGGATGCCATCAGTTCCTGTTTCACCGTGGTTCCCACTGCTTCTGATAAGCCGCATGCCCCGCGCGCAAAGCACGAGTTCGGTATGTACCTCAACGGAAAATGGTACAGCATCACTGCTAAGGAAGGTTCTTTCAATGCCGGGCACCCCATCGAAAGCCTTGATTGCGCCATTCTGCAAACAAACCTTCTCGCTCCTGTTCTCGGAATCACTGACCCGCGCACCAGTAACAGAATTGATTTCATCGGTGGCATCCGCGGACTTGGAGAACTGGAGAAAAGAGCGGGCAATACAGGGGTGGCGTTCTCGCTCTATCCCGTCACAATGGCAGACCTTTTCCATGTGGCAGACAGCGGAGAAATCATGCCGCCAAAATCAACGTGGTTTGAACCAAAGCTTCGCAGCGGGCTCTTCGCGCATGAAATCGAACGCTGAACAACAATCTCTCATTATCTCATGAAAATCCTTATTCCGACCAAACTTGATAAAGCAGCTGCGGCCATGCTGAGAGCTGCAGGTTACGACGTAGTGCAGGATGATACTGTATCTATCGAAGAACTTGTTGCAGCGCATCCCGATACTGCAGGTGTTATCGTACGTTCTGAAAAAGTCACCCCTGCCATTATTGATGCTCTTCCGGGCTTAAAATGTGTGATTCGCGCAGGCGCTGGCTTCGATAACATTGATTACGTCTATGCTCGTACCAAGAACATAGACGTCATGAACACCCCCGGGGCCAATTCCAATGCAGTCGCGGAAGAGGTAATCGCCATGATTCTGGCTGCCTACCGTTACATTGTCCCGGCAGATGTTACAACTCGCGCTGGCGAATGGAACAAGAAAAAATACATGGGCAGCGAGCTTACCGGAAAAACGGTAGGCATTCTCGGCTTGGGTAATATCGGCCGACTTCTTGTCAAACGTCTGCAGGGCTTTGAATGCAAAGTGCTGGGTTATGACCATTTCCTCTCCAAACAGAGAGCACTCAACATCGGCGCGACTCCGACTGAAATCGAGGAGATTTTCACGGAATCTGATATCATTTCTCTGCATGTTCCCGGTGGTCCGGCAACGCGCAACCTGATTAACGCCGAGTTGATTGGCAAAATGAAAGACGGTGCGATGCTCATCAACTGCTCTCGATACGGATTGGTCGATGAAGATGCCATCCGGGCAGCCAAAGCAGCAGGAAAGAATATCATTTACTGCACCGATGTGCACCCCAAAGATACGGCGGCCATGCAACCCAGCGCAGATGTTGCAGATCTTCTGCTGCCCCACCTGGGAGCAAATACCAAAGAAGCAAACAAAAACGCTGCCATGCGCGCAGCCAGCCAGATGATCAGCTACTTTACCAGCGGAGATACAGCTTGTGTCATCAATGCTGAACGCCCGGCAGATCTGCATCCTGCCCAGCTCCAACTCGCTTCCATGCTTGGCAAACTGGCCTATCAGGCCGGCGGTTGCAAACCCATCCGCAAGGTTGAGTGCACCTTCTTCAACAACCTGCGCGCATACCGCAAATGGTTCACACCGTGGATTCTTCAAGGTGTAGTTCCTGGCGCCGAGCATGGACTCATGCCAGCAGCGGCAGAGACCTCATTCCGTGAACACGGTATCGTTTACAAAGCTCTTGAACCCAAAGATGATAGATTGTACGACGATGCTCTTATCATCAATGTTCACATGGAAGTAGATGGGCACCAGATTGTCAGCAGTGTCCGCGGTATGGTTGTCGATGGTGCTCCTGTTGTATCCAGCATTGCGGAGTTTAATCATCTATACGCCGCTCTTGCAGGTAATACCATTGTTCTTCGCTATGCCGACCGCCCCGGTGTTGTCGCAGCCATAGGCCAGGCATTGTCGCTGGCGGGTATTAACATTGACAACATTGTCGCACCCACCGACCACCAAAGCGGTGATTCTCTGGCTGTCATCAAAACAAATCTGCCCATCTCCGATGACCAGCTCCAGGCTATAGCTAAAACCATTTCGGCTAAGCTGGCTTTTTCCATCTCCATGTAACAACAGAATCAGAAACGAAAACAGACTGGCATGTTATATTGCCAGTCTGTTTTTGTTATCAATACAAAAATAACACTTGTTATGATATCAATGAAATGTTAACATGCGCTCATGACAGAGGCTCTTCGCTATTATTGGCAGCGGCTCGCTCCTTTCATGGGAGTGTATCTTTTTTTTGAACTCATCGAACTGTTAATTCTCCGTTTATACAATGTAGCGCAACCTACAGAAGGAGATTTTCAGGAATCATTGCTATCCTTTGTCAATGAGAATACAGCATGTCTTCTTTTCACCTTGCTGCCATACTTGCTTTATCTGCTGGTTCTTCCTCGTGATTTTCACGGAGGCAAATGGGATAAAAGGTGCACTCTGGTGCTATTTTCTTTCTTCTGTCTCATTCACTGGCTTGAGGAATTATTGGAGATTGTCTCTGGTGATTCATTCCACATGCTCACTCGCGAATTCATCATGGCGCCAGCAGCAACCTGGGATAGAATCCTGGAGTTGCCATATTGCGAATGCATGGCTTTTATTCTGCTGGTGGAACTCATCGTCACAATTATTCTCCTTAGAAAGAGGCTCATGCCGCAGTGTGAAGTTCCTCATTATGTGATACGCGCCACTCTGCCGTGCATCATCTCTGGTATAGGATTCATGCTTATCTACCAGGCGCAAGCCATGGATGAACTTGCTGATGTTCCTGCCCTGTATGATGATGGTCTGTTCCACATTTTCAAATGGATATATGATTTGACCGCAGTACCGGATCTGGCTCAGATATACGCCATGCCATGCATCTACATGAGCGCGAGCCTCATCTTCATCATTGCCGTGATTCTCCTTATACGTCAAAATTTCCCGCAGAGCCGGAATCTATTATCTCTGCCGACATATCAAAACAAGCTGTTTCCCTATCTTCTTGCTTTTCTCATCTGTATCCTTCTGGCTCGCCTTCTCAGCCTTGGAATTTATCCGCTCATGGATACCACTGAGGCTCGCTATGGTGAAATGGCAAGAAAAATGGTAGAAACCAACTACTGGCTCCAGCCACAGTTTGAATACGGAGTTCCATTCTGGGGTAAGCCTCCGTTGTCATTCTGGGGAAGCGCTGCAACCATGACACTTTGTGGCATCAATGAATTCGGCGCCCGCCTGGCACCATATCTTGCAACTCTGGGTATTGGTCTCTGCTTCCTTCTCTGGCCTTTCCAAGGAAAGCGCAAAGAAAAAGTCACCGGTTCAATCATTGTTTTGTTTTCCTCCGCCATGGGATTTGTTGCGGCAGGTGCTGTTATGACGGATGCATTCCTGGCGCTTGGCACAACCCTTTCCATGATTAGTTTTTACAGAGCCATGACAGATGTGTCACCCCGCCGGATCTGGGGCTATCTTTTCTTCCTGGGGCTGGTCGTGGGTCTCCTTAGTAAAGGCCCTCTCACTCTCGTCGTCTGTGGCCTTCCGATTTTTGCCTGGGTACTTTGGAAAAAGCAATGGATTGAACTCTGGAAACGCGTTCCCTGGATCAGTGGCACAGTTCTTCTGGTTGCTCTCACCCTCCCCTGGTACATAGCCGCAGAACAAGCTACTCCCGGATTCCTGCGCTATTTTATCATTGGCGAGCACATCGAACGCTTCCTGGTAAAGGGATGGGAAGGCGATTTATATGGCAAGGGTCATTCACGCGCCATTGGTTCTATCTGGCTCTATGCTCTCGAAATGTTCTTACCGTGGGTGTTACTGGTTCCTTTCCTCTTACGAAAAAAGATGAGCGGAATCTGCAAACCGGAAAACGCTTATCTCTGGTGCTGGGCATTAGGTACACCAGTCTTCTTCACCATGGCCCGGAATATCCTGCCTGCATATATCCTTCCGGCTGTACCCGCTTTCTGCATACTGCTTGTACGCCGAATCTGGACACTCAGTGAAGTAGAGGGCCGCGACTACCGCCAGTTCCTTTTCGCGGCCCTGCCTGTACTTCTCATAGTAGGTTTATTTGGTATGGGTCAGGGATTCAACCACATTCAGTACCGTTGCCAGTACAAACTACTGCAAACATGGGATCAGAATGCTCCCTTATATTATCTGGATGCCAAGGTTCCCTATTCTGCTCAGTTCTACTCACAAGGACGTGCAAAACTTCTGGATAAAGCTCCAGAAGAACTCTGCCACGGCGATTATCTGGCCTTGCACCGCAAAAACATTTATAAAATCAAGCTGGATGCGTGGGAACTTATTAGTGATGAAGGTTCATGGAAATTATTCCGTAAACGCTGAATATCACCGATTCAGGCACGTCTGAGGACAACCATGGGTGACTCAATGCTAATACAGTCCCACAGTTGTGCTGCTGTCAAATTTACACCCGCCCCGCTTCATTGCGGGGCGTTTTTCATCAACTTTCTGCAAGGTATTCTTCCTCAACCCTCCCCGACAGAAATCAAGGCCCTCTGTTTGAATTCAGAAAAATACGTCTGAGTTCATTGCAAATGACAGCTCGAGGACATTATTTCGACGGTAGAATATAATTTACAATACGTCGCCCCACTCAGGTACCGGCTGCGGTTCACCAAGCCCGCAAATGCGATCTATCATGGCATCCCATTTATCCTTCCCCTGAAGTATATCAATCTGAATACGAAGGAAATAAATGGGCACATCCATTTCACCAGGTCTCAGGAAACGCACAGCATCTTTCTCTGTGGTCACAATCATATCCATGGCGCGTTCTGCGCAACGCTCCACAAATGCGTCCAGATCTTCCTGGTCAAACCAGTAGTGGTCTGGATAACTACGGCGGATTTCTACATTTGCGCCGAGAGATTCCACCAGATTTTCGAAGCTTTCGGGGCGAGCAATACCACTCAGGCATGCAACATATTTACCCTTGAGCGCAGAAAGTGGCAATTGCTCCCCTGTAAAGATATTTTCAAGCAATACGGGGGCATGATTCGTCACGATGATATCTGCCACCTTATTATAATTTCGGATAGTTGAGATAAGAGCATCCTGAGGCTTACCCTCACTCTTTGTAAGTATAATATAACTGGCACGCTTCAAGCTGGCACGAGGCTCACGCATGGTTCCGCGCGGCAGCAAAGCTCCTGTCCCGAAGGGAAACCCGCAATCAACAAGAACAATGTCTATTTCATGCTTGAGCTTCAGGAACTGCATGCCGTCATCCAGTATGAGGGTATTACAACCCAGCTGTTCAATCGCAAAAATGCCGGATTTGACACGATCCTTATCGACAAGGACCGCAACATTATCAAGATTCCGGGCAAGCATGAACGGCTCATCACCTGCATATAGAGGGCTCAGGTAACGAGTGACACCGTCACTGGCAATCTTAGGAATTTGCTTAACGCGTTTTCCTGTTTTATCCAACCAGATTTGCGGTTTTTCCAGGTCGTGACTTTTATAACCGCGGGTCAGAATAGCACATTTACGCCCCCGGGATGCCAGGCTGCGGGAAAGCAACTCCACAACCGGGGTTTTACCTGTACCGCCGGCGGTTATATTGCCTACACTTACCACAAATGTCCCTAGATAATGAACAGTCTTGATACGTCTGCGGAACAGGAAAAGCCGGACCTGAACCAGGCCCCAGAAAAAGAAGGAGGCAAAACGCAGCAGGCCGCGCATCATCCACGCACGGAATCCCCGGGCCCGACCAAATACTACTTCGGTCCCCCACTCTGCAAATTCCTCCGCACGCGATTTCATACGTCTCTTATCCTAACAGCACTCCTTCCCTCAGTCAATATCAGAACTCACAATTACGCGGTGTACGAGGATAGGGCAGCACGTCGCGAATATTCTGCACACCCGTCACAAACATAATCAAACGTTCAAAGCCAACGCCAAAACCGGCATGCGGAACTGTACCATAGCGGCGAAGGTCATTGTACCAGTAATAGGCATCCATATCCATGCCCATGCGTTCAATGTTCCCCTCCAGTATTTCAAGACGTTCCTCACGCTGACTGCCACCGATAATCTCACCGATGCCCGGCACAAGAACATCCATTGCCGTAACAGTCTTGCCATCATCATTGAGACGCATGTAGAAAGGCTTGATTTCCTTCGGGTAATTATAGACAATCACCGGGCACTTGAAATGCTTCTCTGTAAGGAATCGTTCATGCTCGGTCTGCATGTCCATTCCCCAGTACGGCTTGTACTCAAATTTCTCACCGCTGGACTGCATGATTTCTATCGCCTCCGTGTACGAGCAACGAACAAACGGCTTTTCTGCAACCTCTTCCAGACGTGCGCGCAAGCCTTTATCCACAAAACGGCAGAAGAAATCGAAATCGCCGCTGGTATCCTGAAGCATGGTCCTTGCGATATGCTTGATGAAAGACTCTGCTATCTCCATGTCTCCGTAAATATCACAGAAAGCCATTTCTGGTTCAATCATCCAGAACTCAGCAGCGTGACGAGAGGTATTGCTGTTTTCTGCCCGGAAAGTCGGCCCAAAGGTATAGATATTGCTCAAAGCGCAAGCAAAGGTCTCACCTTCAAGCTGTCCGGAAACAGTCAGATTAGCAGGTTTCCCGAAGAAGTCGTCCTCGTACCCCTTATTCTCAGCCATGGGGTCAAGCGTAGTTACATGGAACATCTCCCCTGCTCCCTCGCAGTCGCTGGCAGTGATAATGGGTGTGTGTACCCACACGAAATCCCGCTCCATAAAGAACTGATGCACCGCAGCTGCCATTCTTGATCGGGTACGGAAAACTGCGCCGAACAAATTCGTACGCGGACGCAGATGCGCTATTGAACGCAAAAACTCAGGCGAATGCCCCTTCTTCTGCAAGGGGTAATTCTCCGGGGAACCGCCCACAAGTTTAATTTCTGTAGCTTGAATCTCCCATTTCTGCTTACCGGGGCTCTCCACAAGCCGCCCCAGAATGCTCACCGAAGAACCAGTTGTCATGCGACTGATATCCTCATAACCAGGTATACCGGCATCTGCTACCACCTGAATCGAGGCCAGACTCGTTCCATCATTGACCTCAAGGAATGAAAAAGTTTTAGAATCGCGACGAGTACGCACCCATCCTTCCACCAGAATAAGCTCCACAGGAGCCTCACTGGCCAACGCATGTTTCACCAATCTACGCTGTGTATTCATGTCTGCCGGGGATTCTACCATCTCCTGCTTATCAATGCGAGCAAAAAAACGAGCATTGACAAAACACGCGGGCGCGCGTATGCTCAGCCCATGAATGCAGAAGAAAAAGCTCTCGAATACTTTCACAAAGGATTCAATTGTGCCCAATCCGTCTTCGCTTCTTTTGCTGAGGAAGTTGGCATGAGTGAAAAATCCGCCCTGTTGTTTTCCTCCGCATTCGGAGCTGGTCTGGGACGCATGAGAGGAACATGCGGGGCATTTGCCGGTTTGTGCATGGTGGCCGGTTTCTGTAAGGGAAACCTGACAGGAAATCCGGAAGACAAGGAAGAAATCTTTTCTCTTACAAGAGCGCTTGCTGATGAATTTAAACAGGAATTCGGCACCTTGATTTGTCGCGAACTTCTCCATCTTGAAACCGAAATGGAAGCCTCTGCAAGACCGAATGAACGCACAAAAACATACTATAGCACCAGACCCTGCGAAAAATGTGTAAAATTTTGCGCCGCTAAAGCTCAATCACTTATCAACAAAAAAGCAGCATCACTTTAAAAAAATATAAAAAAATCCGGGAAATCCGCTTGACGTGATACATAAAATCAGGTATATTTCTCTCGTCTACGGGACCGGACGTAAAACAAGGTTCCCGGGCTCGAAAGGGTCCGATTCATAGGGTAGTTGGGCACCCGGGGGTTTCGGCTCCCGGGTGACTTCCTTTTCAGGAAAAAGCAGCTTGACAATTCCGGTATTTTTCAGCACAAATCCCGCCCACCTGGATAATTGATGTAATATCATATAACATTTAGCTTGCAAAAAAAGTAGCTTATGTTAGAATGCGCGCGCGGGGCGCTTCAACCCCGGGTTGTACAACATGAATAAAGCACTTCATATTGTAGCAACTTTAGTTGCTTTTCTCAACATTGGCCTGATGCCGGCAAGCGCAACAGGTGAAGCAGAATCCACAGCTGCAACTCAGCAACAAGGCAATGATAAGATTGCCTGTTTTGAAGATTTGCGTGGCAGGATACTGGCTGTCCCGTCATCCACGGTACAGGATATTTATGTGGAAGAGCATTATCCGGATATCCGGCTGGATCGTTTCGACACCGAGGCCGATATGATGCTTTCCCTCCAACAGGAAAAGTGCGACGGCGCCATCATGGATGATGTCATCTGCTACGCACTGGTACGCAAAACCGAGGGAGTCACAATTCTTCCCGACAGTCCTGTTCCTCCTTGCCAGATGGGTGTTGTTTTCGGTAAACATAACGCTGAGCTCTGCCAGCAATTCAACACTTTCATCAAAAAACTGAAAGAAAGCGGTGAACTCCAGCAAATCATGGAACGCTGGATTAAACATTTTGATACCGCTGAAATGCCGAATCTTCCTCTTCCTACCGAAGGAACACCTATTCGTGTTGCAATGGAGCCCTGCACAGAACCCATCGTTTTCATCAAGAATGAAAAGATTGCCGGCTTCGACGCAGAGCTGATTCATCGTTTTTCAGTCTACATCAACCGTCCTGTCGAAATAGTGGAAATGGAGTACGACTCCCTCATTGCCTCGACAACAACCGGCAAAGCCGACATGGCGGCATCCGGCATCCTGATAACTGACGAGCGCGCCGAAAGCGTTTTGTTTTCAGAGCCGTACTACGACAGTCACTCACGGGTAGCAGTTCTGACCAAAAATGCGCATCCCTCCATCATATCGGGAGATGAAGGGCAACAGACACTCGGTGTATGGGGAAGCATCAAACGCAGTTTCTACCGCAACATCATCGAAGAACGCCGCTACATGCTCCTGTGGGATGGATTGAAGGTTACCGTTCATATATCCTTCTTCTCAGCCCTGCTGGGTACTCTTCTGGGTGCGGTTATATGTTACATGCGCATGAGCCGTTGCAAAATCTGCTGCACTATCGCGAGAGTATACATTGATATCATGCGCGGCACCCCGGTGCTGGTTCTGTTGATGATGATGTGCTACGTTGCCTTCACGCAATTTGATAACACTCCTGTTGCCATCATCACCTTTGCCATGAACTTTGCTGCCTACGTCAGCGAAATGTTCCGCACTTCCATCAGCAGCATTGATAAAGGTCAGACCGAGGCAGGTATAGCCCTGGGCTTTTCGCCCGTGCGAACATTCTGCCATATCGTCCTGCCGCAGGCAGTACGCCGCGTGCTGCCTGTGTACAAAGGCGAATTGATTTCACTCATCAAAAACACCTCCATTGTCGGTTATGTGGCTGTAGCAGACCTGACCCGCGCCTCATACATCATCCGCGGGCGCACGTTTGACCCCTTCTTCCCGCTTCTCATGGTGGCACTCATGTATTTCCTGATTGCCTGGCTGTTTACCTACATTCTTGACCGCATCGGCAACAAAATCTGCTGAGTTTCTGAACCTCTCACATTTGACACCAAACGATGATTCAAATCACACACCTTCAGAAAAGCTTCGACAATCTTGAAGTTCTGCGAGATGTCAATCTGAATATCAAACCAGGCGAGGTAATCTCCATCATAGGACCGTCAGGTACAGGCAAAAGCACATTTCTGCGTTGTCTCAATCTGCTGGAACAGCCGACTGGCGGCAGCATTGTGATTGATGGCGAAGAAGTGCTCAACGGCCGCATCAATGCCTCCAGACTGCGCCAGAAAATGGGCATGGTATTCCAGTCATTCAACCTCTTTAATCATCTTTCCGTTCTGGAGAATGCATGTATCGGTCCCATTAAACTTCTGGGCAAGAAACGGAGCGATGCAGAAAACAAAGCATGGGAATTGCTCAAAATGGTCGGCATGGCAGAAAAAGCCCACGCTATGCCAGATGAACTTTCCGGCGGACAGAAGCAACGCGCAGCCATAGCCCGTTGTCTTTCCATGGACCCGGAAATCATCCTTTTCGACGAACCGACCTCAGCGCTGGACCCCACAATGGTGAGCGAAGTGTTATCTGTCATCCGCGCATTGGCCCGGCAAGGGATGACGATGGCTATCGTCACGCATGAAATGTCATTCGCACGCGATGTCAGCACGCGCGTTGTCTACATGGATGAAGGCATCATTTACGAAGTTGGCACACCTGAAGAAATTTTCGAACACCCGAAACGGGAACGCACACGCGTTTTTGTGAATCGTATACGCGATTTCCATTTCTCATTCCACAGCCCGGATTACGACAGATTTCTGCTCAAGTCCGAATGGCAGGCCTACTGCAACAAATACTTCCTTACTCGCGAAAGCATGCGCAAGGCGCAACTCATCGGTAATGCGCTTTTCCGCAATCTTCCATTAGATAAAGGAACCCTGGATTTTTACTTCCGTTATTCTGAACAGACACGCGAAATGAGCATGGAGGTACTACTTCCCTTCGGCGTTGAAGATGTGGACCTTGCCAATATTCCGGTTATCAAGGAGCTTTGTCTGTCAGTTGATTCAAATTACGAATCAGACCGGCTGAAATACCGGCTGCGCATGCGGCACAAAAACCGCTGAGTTCTCTATCTGATTTTCATCTTCGCACCAGCGCTGCAAGGCTCTGGTGCTTTTTTTGTTTTTCGCGCAAATCAGTTGGAAAAACAAGGCAGAATCGGCTTGCAAATGTGGCTCTTCTTATGTATAATAGGCGCGCATCCAATCGATGCTACAAGCTATTATGTCCGGCAATCTCACATACAAGCAGTCCGGCGTCGACACTATTGAGGCGCAGTCTTTTGTTTCTGATATCAGCTCCCATGTGAAGCGTACGCAGAAAAACCGTCAGCTTTGCAACGCTTTCGGGCTTTTCGCTGCAGCTTACGACCTTTCCTCATACAAGGAACCGGTTATTGTAACCGGCACCGACGGTGTGGGCACCAAGACCGAAATTCTTTTCGATATGGATATGCTCGAAACAGCTGGCAAGGATCTGGTCGCCATGAATGTAAACGACCTTCTCACCACTGGTGGTGATCCTCTTATGTTCCTCGACTACCTCGGCATTTCCAATCTGGAGACAGAACGTCCCCGCATCACCCGACTTGTCGCAGGTATGTGTGATTATCTCGAAAGCTGCAACTGCATCCTCGCTGGTGGTGAAACTGCCGAAATGCCCGGCGTAGTGCCTGAAGGTCTGGTGGAACTGGCCGGCTTCAGCATCGGCTGCGTTGAAAAGAGCGACATGATTGATCCCAGCCAGGTAGCTGTAGGCGATGTACTTATCGGATACCCCAGCGACGGCTTCCATGCCAATGGCTGGAGTCTGGTACGCCGCGTTCTTGCACAGAACCCGGATTTGCTCACCGAGGCAGAGCTTCGTGACCTGCTTGCACCCACCCGCTTGTACCATGACGTTGTATATGACATGCGCAAGCTTGGCATCACCCCCAAGGCATACGCCCACATCACCGGCGGTGGTCTGCCCGAAAATCTTGAGCGTTTCCTCGGCGAAAAGGGTGCTGACCTCGAAATCCCGTATTGGGACAACGCACCTGCCCAGAAAGTACTCCAGTTCGTTGATGCAGAAGACCGTTTCCACACCTTCAACATGGGTATCGGCTGGGTTGCCATCGTCTCCCCTGACCAGGTGGAACAGGCTCTCACCGCAGGCCCCGGCGGCACGGTCATCGGCACCATGCGCGAAGGTAAGGGTATCAAGGTAAGCGTGCGCAAGTAACAGCATCCAGAAAGGAGACCCAACAATGTCCGCAGCCATTCGTCTGCTCAAACCCCTCTCATATTTTGAAGAAAAATATGGGAACCCTGAGTGGGCATTCAACAAGCTCTTCCTCCTGCTGGAGAAACAGCGCAATCGCGGCCAGGACGGAGCCGGCGTCGGCAGCATCAAACTGCACATGCCGCTGGGCGAGCCCTACATCTTCCGTTCCCGTGCAGTGGGCGGTTCTGCACTCACAGACCTTTTTACCGCACAGCAGCGCAATCTTCGCCATATGCGCGAAGACAACATCATCAAAGCTTCTGATACAGCATCTTTCAAAAAGAACTTCAACTTTGGTGGTGAAGTGCTCATGGGACACATGCTGTACGGCAGCAGCGGCGTGCAGTATGAAGAAGGGAACTGCCACCCGTTCCTTCGCCGTTCAAACTGGCCGACTCGCACACTGATGCTCCAGGGCGATTATTCCATGACCAACGTGGAAGAACTGCATGAAAAGCTCATGGCGCGGGGGCAGCATCCTGTCTTTGACACCAACACCCAGGCCATCCTCGAAGAAGTCGGTTATTACCTGGACGAGGCGCACACAGATAAGTACCGCGAACTGAGAGCTCAGAATGTAGATGGTCGCGAAATTCCTCAGATTATCTCGGCCGAGCTCAACCTCTTCGATGTAATCGGTAAAGCAAGTAAAGACTGGGATGGCGGCTATGTCATCATGGGCGGTGTTGGTAATGGTGACTTCTTCTGTCTGAGAGATCCGCACGGCATTCGTCACTGTTATTATATCCACACGGATGAATTCATCGCCATTGCCAGCGAACGAGCTCCGCTCATGAGCGTGATGGAAGTTGATGAATGTGAGGTTCATGAACTGCCTGCGGCAACCATGATTCTCGTAAAATCCGATGGTCAGGTTACCATCAAGGAATACACAACACCCGGCAAGTACACCCCCTGCTGCTTTGAGGATATCTACACTTCCCGCGGCAATGACCCTGTCATCTACCGTGAACGCAAGGCACTGGGTGCCAATCTCACAGAAAAAGTGGTGGCCAGTCTGGATAAAGATGACTTCTCCAAAGCATCCATCACCTTCATCCCAAACACGGCGGAAGTTTCATACTATGGTCTGCTCGAAGGGTTAAGAGCCTATCGTCGCAACAAGGTGACTGAAGCCATGGTCGAAGCATTCCGCAACGGCACCATGAGCGAGGAGCTCATCAATGAACTCATCCTCCGCCGCTGGCCGCGTGCTGAAAAAATTGCCCACAAGGATATCAAACTGCGTACATTCATCTCTGAGGCCAGCAGCAGAAAGCAGATGGCTTCCATGGTGTACGACCTGACATACGGCGCCGTCGGTGAAGATGAGGTGCTTGTCGCCATTGATGATTCCATCGTGCGCGGCACTACGCTCAAGATGAGTCTGCTGCGTCTCCTTGCCCGAACAAAGGCTCGTAAGATTGTCATCGTTTCCTCTGCGCCGCAGGTGCGTTATCCGGACTTCTACGGCATTGACATGTGCGAAATGGGGCAGTTTGTAGCATTCCTCGCAGCAATTAACCTGCTGCACCGCAAGGGGCTGTCCAACATCATCACCGATGTGTACAACGAATGCCGCTACCAGCTGACTCAGCCTGCTGAAGCACGCACAAATCCGGTTCGCCGGATATACAGTTCGCTTACAGAAGATGAAATCACAGCAGAGATTTCACGCATGGTCACGCCGGAAGATTCTCCCTGTGAAATCCAATGTGTCTATCAAACACTTGAAGGACTGCACAGCGCTATCGAAGCCCCCTGTGGCGACTGGTACTTCAGCGGTAATTATCCCACAGCCGGCGGCTACACCCTTATCAATAAAACCTATATCGACTGGTACGAAAAGACCCGCGGCATCGTGGGCGAATTCGTACTCTGAGAATCCTAGGGGGACAGGGAGGAATCTTTATCTCCCTACCTGTCCCCTGACACTACCCCCCTACCCTATGCCCAGCAACCATGAAAGAAGCCAACAGAGAATCGCATGCCGACCTGAGCGATGAAGAGCTCATAGACCAGACATTATCTGGGCATACACGGGCATACGATGAGCTTATACGGCGACACAGCCGCAAACTGAACAGCATGCTGATTCAGATGCTCAATAGTGAGGCCGATGCCTACGATATTGCACAGGAATCATTTCTGAAAGCATTTCACTCTCTCCGCTATTTCAAAGGTAACAGCTCATTCTATACCTGGCTTTATTCCATTGCGATGAATAACGCCCGCAATTTCCTTCGTAAGCGCAAGCGTGAGCGCAGCTACAGTCTGGATAACGATGAAAAAGGCAATCCTTTGGAAAAAGATGCCGAGCTTGCCGATGCTGCCATCGAATCCGACCCTATCCGGAAAGCCCAGGTAAAAGACCTGCGCAGCAAACTTGCGAGGGCTATCTCACAGCTTTCACCGGCACATCAGGAGGTAGTGAACCTCTGTGATATTCAAGGCCTGTCATACCCGCAAATTGCGAAGCTCATCAATATATCCGAAGGAACACTTCGCTCCCGCTTGCATTATGCACACCGCCAGTTGCAAGGTCTTCTTGCAGATGAACTTTGAATCATCTCTGCAGCAGCATTCATGATGCAAGAGAAAGCTCATCCCTGCATCTGAATTATTTCTGACTTATTTTTCTCCGGGAGAGTACCCTTTTTCTGTATCTTAGCGCTTAATATAAAAGCAGACCGCCTTTCTCTGTACGAGAAAGGCGGCCAAAGAAACACTTTTCAGTGAAATCAGGGCTTCACCACGGAAGCAAGCACCACTGTACCATTGAAGGGAGTGCTTACATTGGCGGGCAGCTCAACCTGAGACAGACGGAAGGATTCCTTCATGCCCACGCAGGAAATATCAGCGGTAATGCAGCAGGGGATATCCTTCACTGCGCACTTCACAGGCATCTCGTGCACGATCTGGTGCACAACACCACCCATAGCGGTACCCACGGGAGTACCAACAAGCTTCACCTGTACGCGGGTCTTCACCACAGTATCGGGAGTCACGGCGCAGAAATCAACGTGATTCAGAGTATCGGTGAGCCAGTTGCGCTGCACGTCCTTCACCAGAGTCAGGATTGTCTGACCATCCAGCTCGAGGTTCACGAGAATGGAATCGGTATCAACGGAAGCAAAGAGGGCACGCACCTCAGCAGCCTTGATCTGAACATTGATGTTGCCTTCCACAGCAGCACCGTACACAACGCCGGGCAGATACCCCTGAGCACGAAGAGCGTTGAGCTTGCCGGTACCGATAGCCTCACGCTTGGTAGCCTTGAGGGAATATGTCGTCATAGTTATAATTCTTTCTATGTATTGAAATTGAGGTTTGTTTGGAGTTCTTCCGACGTCGGTGCGCTTACGTCACCCGCCGGGTGGTCTCACTCTGCCAGCGAAAACAGAGTGGACGCACAGGATAACCTTTATTTCGGAAAAGTCAAGGAAAAACGCCTTAAATCAACAGTTTTTCCTTGAAAAATCTCATTTTAACACCTAGTATGTCTGACATGAGCCGAATATTCCCCCTTTCCGCATTGTTACTGATACTGAGCAGCGCATGTCAGCAGCTCTCACAAAAAGTAATAGTACCAATTCCGCCCCCAGCTCCGGAGACATTGGTGAGACCAGTTCCGAAAGAGCTGGAAGCATACTACACCTTGCCTGCCCCCGAGTAGAAAATACACCTATGAAATATCTCATTATCCTTTCAATATGCGGCCTGGGTTTGAGCTCATGCCAACAGCCTGTCACCACGAACCAGCAAGTACCTGTGCTGGAGGTTCACCACTAAGCAGGCCCGCCCAAGGGTGACAGCAGACGTGATTTTGATTGACACAAGCTTAATTTGTGCATAAAATCAGCCCACCATGAAGAAGCGACTCCGCAAAAAATACCGCGTAGGCGAGTTCAAGGAACTCTGCTTTGAATTTACTTTTGAATACAAGGGCGACGTTGCAGCACCTGAGTGCGAGCAGTTCCTTCACGCCCTTGTCGAGGAATGCATCGAAGCCAACGGCCTCGATTGTGAAGGTAACATCACCGACACCGGCTGCAACATCATTGCCAAGGCTGTTGATGCCACAAAGACCAGCGAAGCCCAGCGCGAAGCAGTCAAGAGCTGGCTTGAAGCTCGCAATGATGTCGAAATCAAGAGCTTCGGCGAACTGCGTGATGCCTGGTACGCCGGATTCTGATTTCAATGGAGCTCCCTTTATCCTTTAATGCCATGGCAGGCGGCTTTATAGCCTGCCGCAACGATTGACTCATCAAGCATGAACGAAAACGAGCCCACGCAGAAAAAGCAGGTTATATACGCCAAAGGCCTCAAGGGTGTCATCGCCACAGAGACCGGTTTGAGCGATGTCCGCGGCGAAGAGGGTCACCTCCTCTACTGCGGCTACGAGATTGAGGACCTGGTAGACCTTTGCAGTTTTACTGAAATCATCTATCTTCTTCTTAACAAGCGCCTTCCAAACCGTGAAGAGCTTGAAGGTCTGCAACAGCGTCTGCGCAATGACCGAGAGCTTCCCCAGCCCATACTTGATTTCTTCAAGACGGCCACCAAGACAGCACGTCCCATGAGTGCTCTGCGCACGGCAGTTTCCATGCTCGGCATGTACGACGACCGTACGAAGGACCCCAGCCAGATGAAAGAAATCGGGCTTTCGCTGATTGCCAAGCTGCCGGTAATGGCCGCTTATTACTACCGCATCTGCCAGGGGCTCGACCTGCCCCCCATCCGCACTGATCTGGGTGAAGCAGAGCATTTCCTCTGGCTGCTCAAGGGGACGGAACCAGACCCGGCAGAGGCACATATTCTGGATGTTGCTTACATTCTGCATGCTGACCACGGCATGAATGCCTCTACCTTCTCAGCCCGAGTGACAGCTTCCACACTGTCCGATATGTACTCTGCCATTACGGCTGCAATTGGTTCGCTGAAAGGACCGCTGCATGGTGGCGCAAACGAAGCTGTAATCGAAATGCTCAAGGAAATCGGCGAGGAAGAAAACGTTGAGGAATACATTAACCAGAAACTTGCCAACAAGGAGAAGATTTTCGGCATCGGTCACCGTGTGTACCGAACGCTGGATCCCCGCGCTCCGCTTCTGCGCCGCATTGCCATTCGCCTCACCCAGACAATCGGTGAGCCCAAGTGGATCCGCATGAGCGACCGCATTGCCAAGATTATGCGCGCCCGCAAGAATCTGAACGCCAACGTGGACTTCTACTCGGCCACGGTGTACTACAGTCTTGGTATTCCGACCCGCATGTTCACAACGTTGTTTGCCATAGCCCGCTGCGCCGGCTGGGTAGCCCAGATTCTGGAGCAGCTGGAAGACAACACACTCTACCGCCCGCTTGCAGCCTACAAGGGGCCGGATGACCCGCTTCTGGTGCCCATGATAGATATGCGCTGATTCACCAGCACCATACAAACAGCCCTCACTTGAAAACCAAGTGAGGGCTGTCTGCTATTTGCTGGGGTAAGAACTAATCCTCAACGGCACTGGTATCGGGCAACGGATCCGGCTCCGTATACAGCAGATGAGGAGAAAGGACAAAGGCAAGATACTGCTCGTGTGTTGCATATAACGGAAAACGCAACATGACAGCATCGGCTGAAACAGGAGAATGAGCTATAGCACCTTCTGAAGCCTGCCAACCTGGGTCATAAGCTGCCACAACAGCATCAACATAGGCAGCCCAGGCCTGTTCTGCTGCCTGGAAAAGCAGTTTTGAACGCTCCTGCACTGCCTGAAAATGGCTTAATTCAACAGCTCCGGGCAGTGGCGTACCACAGACAAGAGCAGCACCTCGTTCAGACCCGAAACACACTTCAACCTGCTGGGAACAAAGACGAAGATACCCCTGCCACAAAGCAGCAGCCCGACTGGCAGATTCAGCACGCGCCGCATCGTTATGGGTATTCTCGTGAGCCAATTCGTGAACCATCAATGGTGTTGCAGGCGCATCAAGTGTATTATCCTCATCACCGGCATTCAAATCTACAGTTCCTTCCTCTGCCTCGCCGGCTTCGTGTGAAGGTTCAGCCTTTTCTTCCTCTTCCGGCTCATCTTCCAAGCCCCATGGTGCCGCAAAAATCAAGGATTGAAAATCCTGCCGGTATTCGCGTTGCAGCTCAGCGCGAAAGTGTGCAGCACATTCCGCCACAGTCTCCGAATCCAGCATACACGCAGCCACCCCCAACTGCGCCATGGCAAAACGCATCTGCGCTTCATAAGAGCGCTGAGCAGCCTGAACTGCAGCAATTGCACTCTGATGAATACTTTTTTTCTCCTCTTCATCAGCATCTGCTGTCTGCTGCCACAATTTAAGAACACTATTCAGCTCAGTTTTGATATTATCCCAGAACGCATGTTCCTCCGGAGAAAGGCCGGTGTATCCCATGCGCGCAGATTCTATGCGCCGTTTGCACTCAGCGCGTTCCCTTGCAACAGCCCTTTTCTCAGCATCGGTACGAGCAAGTTGTTCTCTGGCCTTCATATATTCAGCGTACTCCGCAAGCCGGTCATCAAAAAAACGACTGGCTGCATCTCCCTGTGCCAGCACCATCGGGGGTAGAATAAAAGCAATCAGAACTGAGAGAGCGATACGCATGAGCTCAGTCTATCACACAGACGAATCAAGGCAAGGAAAAAGCCTGTAATCAGCCTGAATCTGTGGCATACCGGGCAGTATGCAACACTTCACCCTTTCCCGATACCTCTACATGTGCTAAAAGTATTCATCAACACGTTATGGATACCCCCAAAAACTACTACATCCCCACCGTTATCGAGAAGACCAATCAGGGCGAGCGTGCCTATGACATCTACTCCCGCCTGTTACTCGACCGAGTCATCTTCATCGGCACGGAAATTGATGACACAGTGGCCAATTCTGTGATTGCCCAGCTCCTCTTCCTGCAGATGACGGACCCCAAGAAAGATATCCACATCTACATCAATTCCCCGGGCGGTTCTGTGACAGCAGGACTGGCTATCTACGACACCATGCAGTTCGTTTCCTGCGATATCAACACTTACTGCATCGGCATCGCTGCCAGCATGGCTTCTGTACTGCTGGCCGCCGGCACAAAAGGCAAACGTTTCTGCCTGCCGAATTCACATGTCATGATTCACCAGGTGCGCGGCGGAGCCCAAGGCACTGCAGCAGACGTGGAGCGCACCATTAAATTCATGTTCAGTCTGGATAAACGACTTACAGGTATTCTTTCTCAGCACACAGGCAAGGATTTCGATACCGTCAAGCAGGACCAGGACCGCGATAACTACATGACAGCGGAGGAATCCCTGGCCTATGGTCTTGTCGACCGCATTCTGGAACACACCCCCACACAGAAAAAATAATCCCTGCCCCACATGGCTAAACACACAAAAATCTGTTCCATCTGCGGAGGCGAAGAATGCGACGGACGCCCTATGCTGACGCTGGATGGCACTCACATCTGCTACCAGTGCGTGGAAGGTATGACCTACCACATGTTCCGCTCGGAAATGGGAGATGTGGCAGCTGACCGCATTCTGGCTCTCATCAAAGGGACACACCCTGAAATCCTCCCACAGGAGAAGACAGATGATTCGCCCGTTCTGGAAGTTCAGACCAAAAGCCAGGACGAGCTGCCTACCCCGGAACAGATGCATAAGATGCTCGATGCCTACGTCATTGGTCAGGACCGAGCCAAGAGGACCCTCTGTGTTGCTGTTTACAACCACTATCTGCGGTTGCGGCAACCCAAGACAGATGACGGCGTAGAAATCGAAAAGAGCAACATCCTCATGGCCGGCTCCACCGGCAGCGGCAAGACCCTGCTCGCCAAAACACTGGCCCGGATTCTGGATGTTCCTTTCTGCATTGTGGATGCCACCACACTGACGGAAGCCGGATACGTGGGCGAGGACGTGGAAAATATTGTACTGCGACTTCTTCAGGCGGCAGACATGAATGTGGCCAAGGCTGAGCGCGGTATCATCTATGTGGACGAAATCGATAAAATCGGACGCAAGACGCAGAACGTAAGCATCACCCGGGACGTCTCCGGCGAAGGCGTGCAACAGGCCCTGCTCAAAATTGTCGAAGGAACCGAATGCAACATCCCGCCCAAGGGTGGCCGCAAGCACCCGAATGAGCAGTACATCCGTGTGAACACTGAGAACATACTCTTCATCTGCGGTGGCGCATTTGTAGGATTGGAAGGAATCATCCGCAAACGTCTCGGCTCTTCAGCCATGGGCTTTGCAGCCGTTGAGGAAGAACGCGACGCTAAAGAATACACGGAAGAAGAAATACTTTCAAAAGCTATGCCGGAAGATTTCTTCATGTTCGGCATGATTCCTGAACTCATGGGGCGTCTTCCCATCTTTACTCCGCTGACCACGCTCACAGAAGAACAGCTCATGCACTTGCTCACCGAGCCAAAGAACGCATTGGTCAAACAATACACCAAGCTCATGGCCATGAATAACGCCAGACTGAAGGTGGAAGATGATGCGCTGCGTGCTATGGCCAAGCTGGCAATTGAACGAGGGACCGGCGCGCGCGCCCTGCGCGGTATCTTCGAAAACATCATGCTGGATGTCATGTACAAAGTCCCGAGCGACAAGAGCATTGATACCGTGACAATCACAGAAGATGTGGTTCAGGGCAAAGCTGAGCCTAAAATCAAGCATCGGAAAACCACTAAAAAGTAAGATGCTGGTACTGGGAATCGAGTCGAGCTGTGACGAAACCGCCGTTGCCCTTATAGAGGACACCGGAGTCGGTCAACCGCAATTGCTCAGTTCTGTCATATCAACCCAGATTCCCCTGCACCGCATGTATGGAGGGGTTATTCCAGAGCTTGCCTCGCGCAACCACTCTGCCAACCTTCCGGCAGTGCTCCAGGAAGCTCTGGAAAAAGCGGGACGCAGCATCCACCAGGTAGATGTATTTGCCAGCACGGCCGGTCCCGGACTTGTGGCCGCGCTCCTTGTTGGCAACACCGCCGCCAAGGCGCTTGCACTGGCCGCCCGGAAACCCTTTGTCGCAGTCAACCACCTGGAAGGCCACATGCTTTCGCCCTTTATCACCCACCCGGCAGGTCTGGTTCCCCACCTGAGTCTGGTCGTGAGCGGCGGGCACAGCCTTTTGATAGATGTCAAGGGCCCGGGCGACTATACACTGATGGGACGCTCCCGAGACGATGCAGCTGGCGAAGCCTTTGATAAAGTGGCCAAGATGCTGGATCTGCCCTATCCCGGTGGACCAGAGATTGATAAACATGCAGAAAAAGGCGACCCGGAACGCTTTAAACTTCCTCGCCCGATGATACATGAGGACCACCTGGACTTCTCGTTTTCCGGACTGAAGACGGCAGTGCTCTATACCCTGCCCAAACTGGTGAAAAGCGGCAATCCGCACGACCTGGATGAACAAACCATGTGTGATCTCTGCGCCGGGGTCCGCCAGGCCATCATAGATGTACTGCTGCACAAAGCCATGAAAGCACTCCGCAAGAGCGGTCACAAAGTGCTGGCTGTTTCCGGCGGAGTTTCCTGCAATAAAGGGCTGCGTACCCAATTGCAGCAGATGTGCGGACGCCGCCGCATCGAGCTGATTCTCCCGCCAAACAGCCTGACAACGGACAACGCCGCCATGATTGCCTTTGCCGGTATGCTTCGTGCCCGCAGTGGTGATTTCTCACCCCTTGATACTCCTGTTGATCCAAACCTCAAACTTGCCGGAGTACAGCTCCGCAAATAACCATGGGATTACGCGAAAAGCTCAACGAAATTCTGCCCACTCTTCTGCCCGAACGAGCAGAGGATGCCATTAAAGGCAAGGAACTGATTGCCCGGGTGCGTGCCGTGCTGGGCGATGCGTATTCCGACCACTCACTGCGTTCGCAATTTTCTTTCATGGTGCTGGATGCGGAATCCTGTCTGGCGCGAGTGGAAAACGGGCAAGGATATTATCTGAGGAACGACGGCGAAGGCCCGAACCTCCAGAATGTATTCGGCGGAAATGCAGAAGGAGAAACAGCCCTGCACAAAGCCATGGCGCTGGCCGTGCGCTTATACGACACCGCCGGCCAGGGTGTCTTCGTCTACCCGGTAGAAGAAGAAGAGAGCTGGGGGCATCCGGATCTGGTAGCAGTTCAGTGGCCGGCCGGAGCATGGGATGAAGACGGAGCTTACATCATGGAAGACAAAGCAGAAGAGCTTTCTTTCCGCGCCATCTGTGTTGGCTTTGCTGAAGATGAAGACAGTTGCCGCCAGGCATTTTTCCGCGCACTCGCCTGTGGGCACTGGGCGCAGGAATGCGAACTTCTTTTACTTCCAGGCGCAACAAATGAAGAAGAACTCACCGATCTCGCCGCCCGTTACGGGGTCGGAATCCGATGCCTGGATACAGATGAAGACGACCTGGCAACCATGCCCCGGGCTGATGAGATTTTCCGGTTGAGTGCCGACGAAGCCCGCACACTTCTGGCAAGTCTGCCCCAGACCACACTAGCACGACCAAGACACCGGGAATTATCTCTCCGCGCAGCCGCCGCTATGCCAGATACAGGGGTTGTACTGCAATGGGCAAAAGGCTGCGCCTCTCGCGGCCGGGTCGAGGCTTTTGAACACCGCGTTGCAGCAAATTGATATGGTTAAACACTTTATTCAGCAGATATCCGGTAAACGAGCAAACAGATTATTTCTAATTGCAGGTCTGCTGCTTACCGTCTACTCACTTTATCAGCTTGTACGGACTGCCATCTATGTGCACGAATCCGTCAGAGTCACCGCCACGGTGACCGACGTGGTAACCCGCCCCTTCGAATCTACGGGAGAAGCGTTCAAGCATGGCAACATTGCCCTTGGCGGCACGCCTTCATACCAGGCAATCGTGCGTTACACGCTTCCCAGCGGAATCGTCATCGACCGGATGATGACAGACGCAGACGATACAGACTACACGGTCAACCAACAGGTGGAAGTCATCACCCCGGCGCTGGATCCCAGCCAGGCGCATATTCACAAATGGAAATTCATCTGGGGGTGGGAATGCATGCAATTAGGCACAGGTGTCATCCTACTGCTTGCCGGGCTCGTGCTGAGAGAGCGGACGCATACTCCTGCACAAAAAAAGGCCTCCAGAAAATCCGCCTCGGGCAGGAAAAAGAAAACAAGCGTAGAATCTGCACGCAAACGTTCCCCTCGCAACAAAAAGTAAATCCGTCTATCCTAAGCCTATGGCACAGATGCATTCCCGGATTCCGGTCAGCAAAATGCAACGCGGTGAGCTGCTGGTATACGAGGCCATGAGCCATCTGCCCGAAAACTGGGTCATATACCACAGCTGTAAGGAGGATTACCGCGAAGATGGTCGCTATATACATTTCGAAGCAGATTTCGTATTACTGATACCCGGCATGGGTATTGTTGTCGCCGAAGTCAAGGACTGGCCGGAGATGAGAATTAGCCAGGGGCATTGGCAAAGTCGCAGAAATGCTGACGAACCATGGAAAACACAAGCACAGGCCCCACTCGAACAAGCCAACATAGCTCTTCAGAAACTGATGCGCAGTCTGGCTCGCTGCGGGTGCATTTCTCGTGTATCACAACGCTGGCCAGAGCACCGGCATCTGGCCATTCTCACACGGGGCGAACCAGAATCAGCAGGGAATCATAACCTACCCTTTGATTCTCTCTATCTTTGCGGAGCAACATCCCTGCTTCACCTCCAGGAGCGCATCGAAGCACTGTTCACACTGGAACAGCCGACGCGCATGACGAAACACCATGTGCAGAAGATTTCTGAAGCGCTGTCACCCAGCGTCCTGTTCCGCATGACACCGCAGAACTATCTGCAGGAAATGGACATGGCCGCAGCAAATATACTGAATCTGCTCCCTGCTCTTTATGAAAGCACTGGCGGAATCCGCGTAGAAGGTTGCGCCGGCACTGGTAAAACCGTAATAGCCTGTGCTGAGCTTGCACGTCTGGCTGCGGACTTACCACGCGATGGACAGCACCGGCTGTTATTACTTTGTTTCAACCATTCCATGGCTCATGAGTTGCAGCAACATCCACTTCTGAATGGACATAAAGACGTGGTAACGATATGCACATTTCATGATTTCTGCATTGACAACATTCTTGTACCGAACGGTTTATCGCACCTGATTAATTACACAGGCTCCGGAGACCGCTTAACAGAAACCGCCCTGGACTACATCAACCAGCTCGTACCAGAACTTCCCCATTACGATGCTATCTTTGTAGATGAAGCGCAGGATTTCCGCGGGAGCTGGTGGCATATCATCAAACATCTTCTTACCCCCGATGGAAAGCTGTACATTTTCGCAGATGAGCATCAGGATTTGTATGGGCGCTACAACCAACTTCCGGAATTAAGCACCCGGGTACGGCTGACCGCCAACCTGCGTAATGCACAGCAGATTGCGGGATTCAGCAGAACCATGTTACCGGCAGATGCTCAGGATTTCCAGATTCTCCCCTTAAGCGGAGCCGATATTAACATTGCACCACCCGCAGATACACCGGAAGAAAGAGCTGCAGAAGTATCACGAATCATTCATCAACTTCTCAACAGCTCTCCGGCTATACAGATGCAAGATATCGTTGTTCTCTCCCCCTGGCGCACCAGTCACCAGCGCTGTTGTCTGAACATGGTGCCGGAGCTGGCTACAGCCGCTGCGGATGAATCACCAGCTGCAGCAGCCGAACGTCGTTCTGCATGCCGAAAGCCTGGCGCAACAAAAATCTTTTCCTCTACAATCAAATCATTCAAAGGACAAGAAGCAGCCTATGTAATAGTAACAGATATTATCGGGCTGGGCGAAAGCCGCGGATTTGACATGAAAGAACTATATACAGCCTGCACCCGAGCTCGCTTCGGTCTTCACCTCGTCGCTACAACCACCGGGCGGAAGCTTGTTGAAACATTTACAAACCACTCTATATGAAAAGCTCCTTATTCTTACCGATTATTATATTCTTCTCACTTATCTCCTGCCAGGAAACGCGCCCGATACCTTCTCAAGATTACAACGACACTATTGAAGAGGCCGTTCCTGTCAGCGATATAGGTGGGGCGCCATGGCGCATCTACGGCCATTAACAGACTTACTGTCACCCACATCAATCCGACGCATCTTCGTTTTTAGCTTGACCGGAAAATTGAATATGTTAGGATTGGCAGTATGAAACTCAGTACTCTTGTTTCGCTTACTATCGTATCGGCTGGCGGATTGCTGGCAGCTGATTTGCAGCAACTGGCGGACAATTTGCAAGTAAAGGCTCCGGCCCAGGGAGCAAAGAAACTTACCCTCCCCAACGCACAAGGCGCGAAAGTCAAACTGCTGGCAGCTGACTACGAACAGATTATTGACGAAAAAGGCAACATTACCTCACTGTTAAGCGACACTCCGGTGCGCGTCTCATTTGAACTCACGCGTAATGGAAAGAAAGCCACGAGTCGCGATTATGAAATCACGATACCGGCGCGCCGCAAATCAGCAGAAAACGGCAATCCCAAGCCACAGATTATCCCTGACCTTCTGACCTGGAAAGGCGATACCGGAGTACTCGAATTCCCCAAAGAAATCAAGGTATACGGCAAAGATAAATTCGTAGCAGACCTCGTACGCGAAATCAATACCCTGCTGCCGGACGGATATAAAGCAAGCAAAACTGATAATGCAAAAGATGCACAGATAAGAATTCTCGCCACGAAGGGTAAAGACGACGAATCATACCGCATTTCCATCAATCCGAACGAAGTTCAGATTCAGGCAGCTGGTTACACTGGTCGCTTCTGGGGCACTCGCACACTGCTGCAGTTACTGGCGCAGAATCCGGCTTCAATTCCCTGTGGCACGAGCTGGGATGCCCCCCGATACAAGCTGAGAGGTTTCATGCTCGATGTAGGTCGACTGCCCATTCCGATTGATTATATCAGCGATGTGATTCGTCTCATGTCCTGGTACAAGATGAACGATCTGCAACTGCACCTGAATGATAATTACATCTTCCACGAACACTATGTGGATGCTAAAGAAGATCCATTCAAGAAATCATATTCAGCTTTCCGTATGGAAAGCGATATCAAGGGTGCAGACGGCACTCCGCTCACGGCCCAGGATTTATACTACACCAAGAAGCAGTTCCGGAAACTGGTGGATTTTGCCAATGAGCGAGGTGTGAACATCGTTCCGGAATTCGATGCGCCCGGCCACGCTCTTTCGTTCACGAGAGTACGTCCTGACCTCATTTACAATGGCCCGATGCGACATGAAAAGCGCCGCTGCGAAATGCTCGACGCGGCCAACCCTGAAACCCTCAAATTTGTGGGTCAGGTGTGGGACGAATACCTGAAAGGCAAAAAGCCTACATTTGAAAATTGTCCTGTTGTACATGTAGGTTCAGACGAATTCTTCGGCGATGCGGAAGATTATCGCAAATTCGCCGACGGATTATTAGGGCATATCCAGAGCCGTAATCATACCCCGCGTATCTGGGGTAGTCTGAAAGCCAAACCTGGCAAGACCCCGGTACGTGCAGAAGGCGTGCAGATGAATATGTGGAGTATGGACTGGGCCAGCATCTGGGATTCCGTAAATGCAGGATACGATGTGATTACCACATTCGACCGCGACCTTTATGTGGTTCCTTTCGCTGGCTATTACCGCGCAGATAATAATCGCAAAGGGCTTTACGAAAACTGGAAGCCCAACAGGTTCGGCAATGAAACCCTGCCCTCCGGTCACCCGAAACTGCTGGGTGCCACCTTTGCCGTGTGGAACGATGAAATTGACCGTCTGCACAAAGGTTACGGAGCATACGACCTCTGGGGTATGATTGACGGCATGGTCAATGTGCTTGCTCAGAAAATGTGGGGGCAGCCACATGCGCCACGCAATTTCGATGAGCATAATGCGCTAGTGGGCAAAATCAGCAATATTCCGTTCTGCAACCCGTTACATCTGAATGACAAATCATTCAGCCTGACACCACAGCTTACCCCCGTGCGACTCCACAAGGGCTCGAAAGGACCGAATTACCACCTGACCATGGAAGTGGAAATGCCGGAAGCCCCGATTCCCGGGGAGGAACAGGTACTGCTGGGTTCCCGCCAGGGGCAGTTACTGGCGGCTGGTAAAGACGGACGCATCACCTTGCGCCGTAGCGATTCCATGGAATTTGCATTCAACGCCAAACTGCCCGTCGGAAAACGCGTGAAGCTTGAACTCATCGGCACTATGGGCAAGACTGAACTTCTGCTTGATGGCGTTTCTGCCGGCGAACCCGAAAACGTACGATTCCCGCTGCGTAAGGATAACCGCATGAGCACATTTGTGCTTCCTCTCGAATCCCTCGGCAGTTCTTTTAATGGTAAGGTCTACAGCATTGATGTAAAATAAATCCCTACGCAAAACCACATGTTTTGGTTCAGCCCGGCAAATGCTCTGCATTGCCGGGCCTTTTACAAATTACCTCGTTGCAGTATACTTTTCTCTACACAATCAGAGCAAAACATAAAGGCACGAACAATCCTCACCAGGCTATCGAGAGTCAATTTGAACTTGCAATGAAACGGCCATTATGTTAGCATACCCCGCATGAGAAAGACCACGCTATTCATGATGGCCGCTCTCTGCGCTTCTCCTCTTATGGCAGAGAATCTCCAGGATCTGGCAAATAATCTTCCGGTACAGCCCCGCTCCAACGGAAGCAAACTCGAAATTCCCACCATTCCAGGAGCCGAAGTGCGGCTACTTGGAGCAGACTACGAACAGATTATCCGCCCGAACGGCGATATCGTCAAACCGCTGACAGATACCCCTGTAAAGGTTAGTTTTGTCGTCAGCAAAGATGGTAAACAAGCTGTTTCTCGCGATTATGATGTAACAGTGCCAGGCATGATGACAGCTGCCGACAACGCAAACCCGGCACCGAAGGTAATTCCGGCGCTGCTGAACTGGGTAGGCGGCACCGGCAGTTACAAGCTCGGACAGGAAATACGCGTGGCCGGAGCAACAGACTCGTTTGTCCGGGAGCTCAGTCAGCTGACAGGCTGCAGTGTCATCAAGGCAGCCCCCGGAGAAAAGGTAGATATCCAACTTGGTATCAGCAACAACATCGCGCTGGGCAAAGAGGGATATACCCTGGACATCACCGCAGAGCGCGGCATTCTGGCTGGGGCCGCGACAGAAACCGGTCTTTACTGGGCTACGCGCACCATTCTGCAGATGCTGCAGCTTGGTGATGGGACTGTTCCCTGCGGCAAGGCGATGGATATTCCCCGCTACCAGGTGCGCAGCTTCCTGTTGGATGTTGGTCGTCTGCCCATCCCGCTCAGCTATGTCAAAGACGTAGTGAAATACATGTCCTGGTACAAGATGAATGATCTGCACATTCACTTGAATGACAACTACATCTTCCACGAGAATTATGTAGATGCAGGAGAAGATCCATTCGTCAAATCTTACTCGGCATTCCGACTCGAATCCGACATTGCCGGCAAGGACGGCACACGACTTACTGCTACAGATCTTTCCTACACCAAGCAGGAGTTCCGCGATTTTATCAAATTTGCTGCAGAACATGGCGTGAACATCGTGCCGGAGTTTGACACACCCGCCCACGCCCTTTCCTTCACCCGCGTGCGCCCTGATCTCATTTACAAGAGCAAAAACAAGCGCGCCTGTGAAATGCTGGATGCCTCAAATCCAGAGGCGCTCAAGTTCGTCGAAGAAGTGTTCGATGAATACCTGCTTCCGCAGGACGGAAAACCCGCAGTATTCGACAACTGCGGCGTAGTACATGTGGGCGCAGATGAATTCCACGGCGATGCCGAGCACTACCGGTCCTACACTGACAGTCTGCTCAAGATGGTGCTGAGCAAGGGCTACACCCCACGTGTCTGGGGTAGTCTGAACACCAAAAAAGGAGTCACACCTGTACAGGCAAAAGGAGTGCAGATGAACCTGTGGAACGGCGGCTGGGCTAAAGCCTGGGATTCCATCAACGACGGCTTCGATGTCATTAACACCAATGACGGAGCCCTCTACATTGTGCCATTTGCACCCTACTACCGTATGGATGCACGCCACAATTGGGTACACGAACATTGGAAAGTCAATCACATTGCTGATGAGGTGATTCCTTCCGGTCACCCGCAGCTGCTGGGTGCGGCATTCGGCATCTGGAACGATATGATTGACCAGCGTTATGTGGGTTACGGTGCCTACGACATCTGGCACATGTTCAGCAATTCTGTGGATGTACTGGCCGGCAAAATGTGGGGTAGCGATACTGTCACCACCAATTACGCCGAACACCTGAAACAGCTGGCAACATTGAACAAAATTCCGGGGTTAAATCCCTACGCGCTCTGGAAGGATGGAGCAAGCTACATCTGCCACCCCGGAGCGCTGCCCTGTGAACTCGGGCACCCCAGCATGGGCCCTGATTATGAACTGACGATGGAGCTCATGCTCAAGGAAGCTCCTGCCCAGGGTGAAGAACAGGTGCTTCTCAAGGGCGATTCCGGTGTATTCTGTGCAGCACTCAGCGATGGCACCATCGGTTTCCGCCGCAACGACAGCATAGAATTCTCTTTCAACTGCAAACTCCCCGTAGGTGAAAAGGTCACCCTGAAGCTCATCGGCAAGCCCGGCAGCACGCAGCTGCTACTTAACGGCAAGCCTGCAGGCCCATGCACACTCACACGTTTCCATCGGAACCCTGAGGGGCTCATCAACACCTTCGTTCTGCCATTGGAAATGCTTGGCAGCAGTTTCAACGGTACCGTGTATTCTCTGCAAGTGAAGCACACAACACCCGCAGGACCTACAGTTGACCCCAACCTCAAGAAATAATAATGTCCGACCCACAGCAGGAATACGAGGCTGGAGCAGCAGCATTCAAGGCTGGCAATGCAGCGGATGGAGCCGAACACCTCCGCAATGCGGCATTCGCCGGCCACGCCGAAGCTCAGAACCAGCTGGCCCGAGTCTATTTTGCTCAGCTCAGAACTCATCAGGACCTCATCTCTCTGGAATCCGCAGCCCAGAATGGAGACCATGTTGCCCTGTTCGTACTTGCTATGTGCCTGATAGAAGGCAGACTCATGGAAAAAGACAGCGACAAAGCGCTGACGGCACTCAAACACGCGGCAGCCATGGGCAATATCATGGCTGAAACAATGCTGGCGCGCGCGCAATAAGACAAAATCACACTCCGAAAACAGAGCCTCACCTTTCGTGCGGCTCTGTTTTTGCTTTATCCTTCTAATAGCTATTGTTTTTTCTCGTCTTACCGGCATACACATGATATAGTCCAGAATAAATATGAAAGCCCACGTTCTCTCAGCTCTTTTTCTTGTTTCGATTGCTACAGCAGCACCAGCTCCGCACATCAACAACTTATGTGGGCAGGTCAGCAGAGGTGATATGCCCGCTGTACAACACATGCTCAGCATGGGAGCAAACCCGAATATTCATGATGCTTATGGGAAACTACCTCTCTCCACTGCAACAATGAATGGTAACCTTGACATCATGAAGCTTCTTCTGAACGCTGGGGCAAAGGTAGATGCCGTTGACGGTTATGGCTGGTCAGCCTTGCAAATAGCTGCACTGCTTGGAAACTCAAATGCAATCGAGCTGCTCATCAGATATAAGGCTCAGGTAGATAAACGTGACACTAATTCCCGAACCGCTCTCATGTTGTGCGCCATGCGCGGTCATCACACGGTTGCAGAAACGCTGCTGAAAGCAGGAGCAAAGGTAAATTTGACAGATAAAGGAGGTATTACCCCCTTAATGTATGCCGCAACCGCTCCTGGCGCTGGCAAAATCGTTACTGCTCTCATAGCAGCCGGGGCTGACACCACAGCCAGAGACAATAGTGGAAACACCCCCCTGCACCATGCCGCCATGGCCGGACAGCAGGCCGCTATCCTTATTCTTCAACAGAACTGTCAATCTCTTGAAAACATGAATAACGAAGGCCTGACTCCACTAATGCTGGCCGCCAGACACGGCCGTCGCGCAGCGGCATCTGCATTGATAAACAGTGGAGCAATGGTCAACACAACCAATGATTCATCCAGAACTGCCCTGATGCAAGCGGCCTACCATGGACATCTCCAGGTTGTAGAAGAACTTATCTCCGCGGGAGCTGATATAACCGTGAAAGACAAGGCGAAGCGGGATGCCCTGATAATGGCAGAAGAACAAGGGTATAGAGATATTGCTGAAACCCTGCGGGCTGCAAGCGCGCAAGCTACGCAGAAGCAATGATGAGAGACTTGACACACCCAGCGCCGAGAGACTTATTCAAGGCCTTGATGATTGGTGTCTTGAGACGGGTAATTTCATAGCGGGCTGCCGGGTGCACAACCGAAACCCGTGCTTTTCCATTCGCCACACTCACAAGCCGGGAAAATGAAGCCAGGCCATCACCAACCGCTTCACGCCAGGCCTCAGCCAACAGCTCAGGAGCCATATTTGACTCCTCGATATTCAACTCGCTGAGCAATTCGCCCAGAATGGACTCCATGCTCCGCTGATTATCCTTTAAAGTAAAATCTGTTCCGCAACAGAAAAAATCGGCAAATGCCTGTTCTCTGGCACTTTTCTGGGAACTGAAGACTCGCACCGCTCTTTCGCCCACGCCATCGGCCATCTTCTGCATATAAAAACGCTTCTGCGTACGCTTCATCGGAAGCGGCGAGAGCGTTTCCACTTTCTGATTTTCCTTTTTGCGACGTGCTGCCATAACGCGGCGGGAAAAAGCAGGCAGCCCGGATTCCGGGCTGCCCAATAATCAAAATGACATTCCGCAGCTTTACTCGCCGTCGTCGCCGATGGCCTGCACGGGGCAGCCTTCCATGGCTTCAGTGCAGAGGGCAACCTCGTCATCAGTCACGGGCTGCTTGCAAACATAGGAAAGGCCCTCGTCATCATCGCGGGCGAAGAAATCAGGGGCAGTCTCGCGGCACAAATCGCAGTCGATGCAGTTGCAGTCAACATAGAACTTGCCAGGAACATTCTTTTCAGTCTTATCGTCGATATCGGCCATAGTCTTGTATGTGGGGTTATTACCCATAGATATTTATGACCTATTTTTCCGGGAATGCAACCCTTTTTTATTGCAACGCGGCAATTTTCGGTACAAAATAAGGTCATGCAAGACCAGGAACCGGAAAAACCGCAACGAACAGGACTGAAAGATAAAATATGGGGCAGCATTGCCTTGCTCATTCTTGTGGCAGGAGGCTCGTCTTTCTGGTATACCATTCACAAACTTCCGCGCGCGGAATGGAGAAACGAATACACCCCGCTTGCCTGGGAATCTGCCGGGGTGCGTATCTCTGAAGCTGAAGCCTACTGGAAAGCTTCTGCTGGAGATGCCCGTATGGAGCTCCGCTCCTATAATTATCCTGTGTGCCGGATTAAACTCGATAAAGCCGAAGGTAGCGGACATGTGACAATCCGTTTCATCAACGGTCAGGGCGTGCAAATGGGCGACCGCGTTTACATCTCATACAAGGACGGAAAATTCGGAACTCGCGAAAGCAACAGCATGAACGTAACAGAGACCGAAGCTCAGGTGCGATTAGAAGATGGGTTCCTGACAAAGGATGAATACACCCTGCACCAGTTCGACGAATACGCACCGCTCTGGAAGGTGGAAATCGATTGCCGTCCGGAGAACGGAGAGCCTCAACGTCTTGGTCACCTCAGTATCCTGCCTCATGACCTCTGATACCTCTCGCAAGTGGCGTAAAAGGCTCACAAATGCGCTGGTAAGTCTGCTTGGCGGCAGCTTCATGGCGCTTGCCTTCCCTCCCTATGACCTCGGGAATCTTGTTTGGATAGGACTGATTCCCCTGCTCTGTGTGCTCTGGAATGGTCAGCGAGGCTTCAAACGAGGCTTTGTGTACGGCTGGCTGTATGGCATGGGGTGGTACTGTGTCAGCTTCTGGTGGATTCACAATGTTGGCTATGTTTTCCGCATCCCGATGCCGGTATTTGTCGGCATTGCGTTCCTGCCACTCATGACTGTCTATTCATGTCTTGTAGGTCTTTGGGGTGGCATGGCGAATACCCTGTTGCGCCCCGGCATGGAGCCCCGGCCGGATACGGCAGGATTGACTCGCCCGGGACAGAAGGAGCAGGCATGGCAAACATGGTTCTGGAAAGACCTGAGAAGCACGCTGCGCAGTGCAATCGGTTGCGGGGCCATGTGGGTCTGCATTGAATGGCTGCGGGCAAACGGCACTCTCGGCTTTAGTTGGAACAGCATGGGCATGGCTTTGTATCATGGGCTCTCTCTGGTACAATGGGCCGAGTTCATCGGCACAGCCGCGCTCTCATTCTTCCCCACCGCCGCAACCGTCATACTCTGGTGTGCCGCCCGACGCAGCTGGATACAGTACAAAGCAACAGGTCGCGGCAACCGCCCCTGGGACTTCCTGGGTATGGTTGTTGTCCTTTTCCTGATGTTCACTGGGGGTCTGGCTCTTTCCAAAAAGAACTCTCCGCTTGTCATGATGAAGCGCGACAGCGTTATTCAGCTTCCAGTCATGGGAGTACAATTGAACCTTGACCAGATAGAGCGCATCGAGGATGGCGCTACTCAACCTCGTCTCTACGGGGAGTTCCTTCGCAGCACCCACCAGGCATTCACCGAGGTGCAGCGTCAGACCATACAAAAGGCAATGGAAAACCCGGAGCTTGCCATAACCCAGCAACTTCCACTCTGGGTGGTATGGCCGGAAAGCGCGCTGGGATGCCCCATTCACCTCGATACTACAAATGGCAGATTGATAGAGGACCACTACACTTCGAAATTATTTTTTGGAGAAAACGGACTTCCTCTCGTGCGCCAGAAAGTTCGCGAAATGGGAGGGCAGGATTTTGTGCTGTTCTCAGGAGTTGACCAATACCGATGGGAAAAAGATGAGGAGAAGAAGCTGCTGACTCCCCGTGGTATGTATAACTCCATGGCAATCATCCCAGGAGAATTCGATTCGATTATTACGGCAAACAAACAACATCTCATGCCTTTTGGTGAGTATCTGCCCTTTGTGGAGCATCTCGAATGGCTGGGAGACATATATACAGAATTGACAGGCACTCAGGTAGGAGACGGGATCCACCCCGGAGAAGGCGATTCTCCCATCTGCGTTCCTATGCCGGGCACAAACGAATCCATTGGAGTCATCCCAGCCATCTGCTACGAAGACACGGTTGGTCGTCTGCTTACCAAATACGTCCGCAAAGGTCCGCAGGTTATCGTTAACATCTCAAACGACGGGTGGTTCCGTGATTCCTGCTGCGGCGAACAACAGGCACGCAATGCGGCTTTCCGTTGCATTGAATTGCGCCGTCCCATGGTTCGTGCAGCAAATATGGGCTACACCTGCGCAATCGCACAGAATGGCGCGTTCATAGACATTCTGCAGAAAGCCGACGGCACACCCCACCTGGCAGGCCACAGCTACGCTGTTCTTCCTGTCGACAAAAACGCAGGGTTTACGTTATACGCCCTACTGGGCGACTGGGCTGTGGGACTTTGTGCCATACTGGTCATCATCACCTCACTACCGGTCATCTTCGCCAGCAGAAAAGCCCATGCGTGAAATAATACACATAGCGCTCTGTGCAGATAAATCGTTTACGGTGCCGCTGGGGCTATGCCTGCGCTCTATCATGCAGAGTGCCGCAGCAAGCACTGAATACCATTTTCATATTCTTGACAGCGGGCTGGATCGTCAGCTTTTGATGCGTGACGGATTCACCAATATCACCTGGTATGATGTTGCCGACAAAATGCAGGATTTACCAGTTTATGAACGATTTCCCTCTGCCACATACCACCGTTTTCTCCTGCCGGAGCTCCTGCCCGGAGAAATTGAGCGGGTCATCTTTCTGGACTGCGACACGCTGGTAAAAACAGACCTGACAGAACTCTATCACACAGACTTGCAAGGTAACGATATTGCAGCAGTCCCATGGGTTGTTCTTGGTCATTATCAGGAAGAATATGGTCAGCATCTGCGCAGCTTTCCGCAACGCTTCAATCTACCGGATGACGGCACACCTTATTTCTACGCATCTCTGCTGGTTATGAATCTGCAAGCGATGCGAGCCGAAGGAACCGCAGCCAGAATCATCAAAACTGCACAAAACACACCAAAGGAAAAACTGCTCTGGCTCGACCAGGATGCTCTGAATGCTGCATTACGCGGAAAAATCACCCCCCTGCCTCTCGCCTACAATGTCATCCCTCTCTTCTCAGAACAGCTTGAGAATGAAAGCGACACAGCAAAAGAAGCATACGCCTGCCCTTACATTATACATTTTGCGGCTATGAAGCCCAATATCCTCACCGGCCCGCGCAATGCTCTGGAGAGAGAGTTTTTTCATTTCTGGCAAGCTTCACCATGGGCAGACTGCATACCATACCCGCTCATCTCACTCAGCCGTCTGCCTCGAATTATTGCAGGTATACTCAATGCTACATTCCGGCTCCTGCTTCCATTCCCCGATGTACTGCGGCTGTATGGAAAAATCTTAAACAGCCTTCGTCGCAAAAAGCCCTGAATCAAGACTGATTCAGGGCTTTTTAACATCGGCTGAGCCGGCGGATTAATACGCACGAGCCCAGAGCACGCGTCGTGTGGTGGGGCGGCCGGTCAGGATACAAGGAGCCTCCGGACCGGAACCCATCTCTCCCTGCGGAATGCAGCGAATGGAAATGCGCAGACTCTTGGCCAGGGTCTCCTCTTCCTCGGGTGAACCATCCCAGGGGCAAAGCAGCCAGTCGGCATCGCCCTCACCATTGAAGTTCTCTTTCAGTTCTTCCAGGCTGGTACAGGTGCGGATATGACTATCACGGAAAGCACGTTGACGCTGCAGGAGGGTGTTCTGAATGTCTTCCAGAAGATTCACAGCGTTCTGCACGAGCTCTTCCTCTGCAATGAAACTCTTTTCATTGGTTGCCTGGTCTCGACGGCAGAGACAGACGGATCCCTTCTCGAGGTCGCGCGGGCCGATTTCAATGCGAACAGGTACGCCCTTTTTAATCCAGTCCCACTTCTTGGTGCCGCCATTGATATCGCGGGTATCGACCTGCACACGTAGCGGCATGCCGTGGAAACTCATAGCGCTCAACTTATCTGCCAGAGCCTGGCAGTGTGCAATGATGGCATCCTTCGTGTCAGCCTTGGGGGTAACAGGAATGATGACAATCTGCTTCGGGGCAACGCGGGGCGGACATACAAGTCCATCGTCGTCGGAGTGAGCCATGATGAGAGTGCCAATCATGCGCGTGGATACACCCCAGGAGGTGGTCCAGGCGAACTGGCGCTCGTTATTACGGCCAGCGAAAGAGATATTCTGAGCCTTTGCAAAGTTCTGACCCAGGAAATGAGATGTACCAGCCTGAATAGCCTTGCGGTCCTGAACCATGGCTTCTACGGTAAAGGTGCGAACAGCACCGGGGAAACGCTCATGCTCGGTCTTTTCACCAGGAATCACGTCCACAGCGAGCACATCGCGCTGGAATTCCTCGTACACCTTGTGCATGAGGGCTGTTTCTTCCTCAGCCTCTTCGCGGGTTTCGTGAGCTGTGTGGCCCTCCTGCCAGAGGAACTCGGCCGTACGCAGGAAAATGCGGGGGCGCATCTCCCAGCGCATCACATTGCACCACTGGTTCACTTTAATAGGCAACTCACGATAGGACTCCAGCCAACGGGAGAATGCTGCGCCAATCACCGTCTCGGAAGTCGGGCGAATCACATACTTATCAGTAAGCTCACCAGAAGGAATCATGCGGGTCTTCCCGGTTTCCGGGTCTTTAACAGCCTCCAGGCGATGGTGTGTCACCACAGCACACTCAGTGGCAAAGCCTTCTGCGTGCTCTGCTTCTTTCTCAAGATAGGAAACCGGGATAAGCATGGGGAAATAGGCATTCGTGTGCCCCGTGCGTTTGAAATCAGCATCGAGCTGCTGCTGAATAAGTTCCCAGATAGCATAGCCCCAGGGTTTGATGACCATGCAGCCGCGCACCTCGGAATTTTCTGCGAGGTCAGCGGCTTTGATAACTTGCTGATACCACTCGGGAAAGTCCTGAGCTCGAGTGGGGGAAATAGCGTTCTGTTGTGCCATGTCGTGGATTTTATGTATTATGGTTAAAAAGTCAATGAAAATTACAATATCAGGCTCAGTCTTTGCGACACAGCTTATAATTCAGCACAGCCAGCAGAATCATAAAGATGCTGAGCAACCACATTCCGAGTGAAATAAATGTCAGGGTAAGAACAACCGCAGCTGTCAGACTTATTCGATGCACCTGATACTCTGACTTCATAAGGCCCAGTATAATCTGCCCACCGTCGAGCGGGAAAACAGGCAGCATATTCAAGACTGTCCACCAGCAGCTCACCTCTATAAGATAGAAAAAAAAGAACATCGCAAGAGGCGGGTACGTCATCAACACCTCAGCAGGCATCACACCTAAGACAAAGCCTGCAACCATCGATGTTCCCCATTCAAAACTACCGACATAAAGGCAAAGGCAAAGATAGGTCAGCACCCCTACCATCAAGGAAAAAAACGGTCCGGCGGCAGTCATCACTACCCCTTGCATTCGCGATAAAAAAGCCGTTTCATTCGTGCAATCACCACCTAACCATGCCAGGTGTACCACTGGCTGCCCGCCTCCAAGCCGCCTGCCCACCAGAGCATGCCCCATCTCATGAGAAAGCAATACTACAAATGCAGCGATAATAAACAGCAGCCCACTCATCAACTCTACCATACTGGCAGCCATGAAAACGCGTCCTAAAATCGCAAGCGTGAGCCATAAGGAGGGATGTATATACACCGGCACCCCAAAGAGAGAGAATCTAATCATCGCCGCTCATTCTATGCGCAGCGCATGCCGTAGAGCAAGCAAACAAGCCGCCATACCTGCCATCATGACAGGGAAATCATCTAATTTCCTGATTCACGAAGCTTCCGATTGAACACTTGTATAATCTATGATAAAATACGCATGACAGCATGAAGGAGCATACTCTCACCGAATCTCTTTATGAATATCTGGCTGCACCTGGATACGAGCCCCAGGAAATGTCCGATATTGCACGTGGCCTTGGAATTTCCCCTGCACAACGCAGTGAACTGAAAGCAGCTCTTGCTGAGGGGGTCAGGAAAGGACACTTGTTAAAGCTGAGAAAAAGTCTCTATATTCTCCGCAAGTTACAAGGAGCGACTCTGACCGGGCGAGTTCAACAACGGGGCGGAAAACTTTTCTTTAAGGCTGATAGTGAATCCGCCCGGCAGATTTCTGCGCTCAGACCAGGAGAGGATACAGGGGACCTGTTCATCAACCCGCTCCGCAGCCTTGGTGCTATGGATGGAGACAAAGTGCAGGTTTCAATACGCTTACAGGCTCCTGTTCAGAACAAACGGAATCGGCATCGCCCCCATGCAAACGAAACGCGCCTGGAAGTACGAGTTCTTGAAATACTTTCCCGCGGGCACAACTGCTGGGTAGGCACCTACAAATCAACCGGGCGTTATGGGCATCTGATTGGAGATGGACGCACAAGCCCGGAATTAGTGAGACTGCTCACTCCCCCTCCGGCAGAACTATTACCCGGCATGGTAGTGGTTGTAGAACCAGTCTGCTACCCTCTGGCAAACAATGAAGCGACAGGAAAAATAACACAAGTATTGGGATGGCCGGAAGATGATGCCGTGCAAATCACAACAATCATGCATAAATTCGGGTTGGCAGATACCTTTCCTGCTGACGTTCTGGAAGAATCCGAACGAATCCCTGATACCATATCCACTGAGGAACTGGAACACCGGGATGACTGGAGGAAACGATGCGTCATTACTATCGACCCGGAAAGCGCCCGCGATTATGACGATGCCATAGCAGTCACCCGGCATGGTTCAAACTGGGAGCTCGCAGTTCACATAGCAGACGTCAGCCATTATGTACGCCCAGGCTCTGCCCTGGACAGAGAAGCACAGAACCGCGGCAACTCCACCTATTTACCGGACAGAGTACTACCCATGCTACCGCCACGTTTATGTGACGGAATCTGCTCATTACGGGAAGGGGAGGACCGGCTCACCCGGCTGTGTCTGATGCAGATAAACCGGCAGGGAAAAGTCTTCAAGGCAGAGTTCAAAGATGCCGTCATCTGTTCGCGGCGGAGACTCACCTACCCACAGGTTCTGAATGTGCTGCAAGGAAACAGCAGCACGGGAGATGCCGAAGTGGACACCATTATCGCAGAGGCTGGGAAACTGGCAGCAATCCTGAGACGCAAGAGGTTTGAAGCTGGTGCATTACGCCTCGATATGCCAGAGATAAAACTGATAACAGATGACCAGGGAAAACCGGTAGATGTTGAAGTGGAAACAGGAGACGAAGCTCACCAGCTTGTCGAAGAGTTCATGCTGGCAGCTAACGAATGCGTCGCGCATGCGATTAACGCCCACCAGCTTCCTACAATCTACCGGGTGCACGAGGCGCCTGACCCAGCTAAGCTTAACGAACTTTCTCAGGAATTGAAGGCATACGGCATCAAGGCGGGAATGCTCGGCACCCGGGAAGAACTCAACGCAGTCATGGATAAGATAGAAGGTCACCCGGACGAAGACATCCTCAAAGTCCGGCTCCTGAGAGCGATGATGAGAGCCCGGTATTCACCTGATGCGCTTGGGCACTACGGACTTGCGAAGGGTGATTACTGCCACTTTACCAGCCCCATACGCCGCTACGCAGATTTAATCGTACACCGTACATTCAGTCGATTGATCAGCTCCAGCGCTGCTCATTTACCCACACGAAGCATCCTCGCATCTATCGCAGACCACATATCAGAAACAGAGCGCAATTCAGCGACAGCAGAAAATGAAGCGCAACAGAACATGATGTCTCGTTTTCTGGAATTGCAGTGTGAGAGCAAAAATCCCCGGGCATGGGATGCTGTGGTGGTCGCCTGCTGGTCACAAGGGCTGGCAGTAGAAGTTCCCTTATTGCGAGTAAAAGGCTTTGTCTCCGGTGCAGATTTACCCGGCGATACATCATGGTACTTCGAGCGGCATGCTGAGCGATGGACCAGCACCGACGCGAGATGCCTGTACCCGGGAGCTAAAATGAAACTTATTCCCATCCGGATAGATACAGCAACAGGTTTCGCAGATTTCCGGCCGGAAGTTTTAGCTTGATATTCCAAGAGCAGTACGCTAATATTAACAACATGTACCGACTTGTACTCGCCATACTCACAATCTTATTGTTTACCAGCCCCATACGTGCAGAATGGACTTCACCTCACGATTTAAAAACCGAGGAAGCCGCGCCCAATGCGCTTATTCCATTTCCCCGGGAAGCTGAGTGGAAAGAAGGAAAGCTCAAACTTTCTAAGGCCGACCACTGGAAACTCAAAGGAAAAGCGGCAAAAGAAGCTTCTACGAAACTTGCATGGAAAGCACTTCTGCACGATATCAAGGGAAAAGGAGAAACAGAAACTCTTGTATCCTTAAAAAAAGCTGGCAACAAACTGACCGACGAACAATCAGCAGAGGGCTATATCCTTACCATCGATAAAAAAGGCATAAGCATTGAGGCTAATTCCGAACCCGGGTATTTTTATGGACTGCAGACTTTGAGACAACTCACTCACGGTAAATCTTCTGTTCCTTATTGTCATATCAAGGACTGGCCGGCATTCAAATATCGCGGGTACATGCAGGATTGTGGTCGTAATTTCCGGAAGATTGAACGACTCAAGAAAGAACTTGATCTGGCAGCTCAGTTGAAAGTCAATCTTTTTCACTGGCACTTGACCGATTACCCGGCATGGCATGTGCAATGCAAGGCTTACCCGGAACTGAATGCTCCAAAACACCGCACTCGCGATTTGAACGACACATATTCCTACAACGATATCCGGGAGTTATTCGAATATGCAAAGAAACGATGCATCACCATCATCCCAGAGCTGGACATGCCGGGTCACAGTGCTTACTTTGAACGAGCTTTCGGCTTCAAGATGCACACTCCCGAAGGAATGAAAATCGTAGAAAAACTTCTGGATGAATTCTGTAAGGAAATTCCCGCTGAGCTCTGTCCTATTATTCACTTCGGCGCAGATGAAGTGCGTATTCCAAACGCCGGCGAATTTGTCGGAATGGTGACTGAAAAACTTCTCTCTCACAACCGAATCCCCGTACAATGGGCCAGCAACCGTGACCTGCCTGTTGCAGATACGTCCATCGAACAACGTTGGGGTGAAGGCCCAAACACAGCAGATAAATCCATCAATCCGGAGCGCATCACCCGCCGGGCATTTGACTCGACAATGGGGTACGCAAACCTGCTTGACCCGGCGATGCTGGTACGCCGATATTTCTTTATGCGCCCCTGCGGTTCCGCAAAAGGCGATGAAAAGAAACTGGGCACCATTCTCTGCTACTGGCCGGATGGCAAAGTCGACAATAAAGACTACATTCCCGTATTCTGCAACATGTGGCCGGGTATGATGGCAATGGCCGAGCGCGCCTGGATTGGCGGAGCTGGTAATGGAGATGCATTACCCCTCGACATGCCCGGGAAAGAAACAGAAGCAGGCAAAGCATACAGCATGTTCGAAAAACGCATGGCCAAACTCCGTAAATCCCAATTTAAGGATGAGGATTTCCCCATGTGGTACGAAAGCGGGCTTACCTGGAATATTACCGGTCCTGTAGCCAGCAACCAGGCCGAGAGCGTACGCAACGAAGTACTCAACAACACCGCCTCAGGCGGCAAAAAGGCTCACTGCGCCAACCTCTACTTCCGCACCCGCCCCGACACCGGTTATCTGGGTATGTTCATGAACAGCAAACCAGGCAACACCGTATGGGCCAGCACTGAAATCTCAGTTCCAAAAGCCGGAGAATATTCATTCATGATTGGTTTTGACGCCCCTGCCCGCTCCAATCGCAGATGGACAGGCGTACCGAACAATGGTGATTGGAGCCAGACCGGCACACGTATCTGGATTAACGGACAGGAAGTCAAAAATCCTCGCAGCTACAAAAACGCAGGTAAATTCAAACACGCGGGCAATGCATGGAATTTCGAGCACCCCCTGGATATTGAGGAAATCTGGTGGGCTATGCCGCCTACCGAACTCAAACTCAAAAAAGGTAAAAATACCATCATCATTGAACAGCCTTACATCGGAGAACATCAATCCTGGGGAATCTCATTTATTCCTCTGTTCGAACATAAATAAACATGTCACCCAACAAATGACAGTGAACGTGCAAGAAACTTGACATTCTCGCGTATTCATAGTAGACACTTAGTCAACAACAGTACATCACACATATATGAAGAAGACGTACATCATGACACTGGCAGGCCTCGCTATCGTGGGTGCTACCACCACATACTGCTTCTCCCAGAGCAATCAGGAGATTCCCGTAACGACACCTGCTCCCGCAGAAGCAGTTGCTGCAGCAGAGGCTGCAGCTCCAACAGCAGCTCCGGTTGAAGTATCGGAAGAAGATGCAAAAAAAGCATTCTCCTACTTCATCGGCTACCGTTTTGGTCAGGAGGTTTCTGCTGGCGCCACAACTCTTACTATCGACGATTTTGACAAAGACACCTTCTTTGAAGCTCTGGAGGATAGCATCTCCGGTAAGCAGCCCTCTATGGATCAGGCTGCCATTGAAGCCGGTATGAATGCATTTGTGATGAGCATGCAGAAGCGCGAACAGATGAAAGCAGAAGCCAACCTCGCTGCTGGCAAAGCATATCAGGAGGAGTTTGCCAAGGCTGATGGTGTGACTAAGACTGAATCCGGTCTGCTCTACCGCGTTATCACCCCTTCTGAAGGACGCAAGTATGACCCCGCCACAGATGGCGCTGGTGCTCTGTGCAATGTCATGTACGAAGGTAAGCTGATTGACGGTACTGTGTTCGACAAGAGCCCGGCTCCCATCGACATGCCGATTGACCGCGTCGTGCCTGGTTTCTCTGAAGCTCTCAAGAGCATGCCCATCGGCTCTACCTGGGAAGTATGCATTCCTTCTGACCTGGCATACGGTCCCCAGGGTCCCGGTCCCATCGGCAACAACTCCACACTTATCTTCACCATTACGCTGAACAATATTTCCCCGGCCCCTGCTCCGCAGATGGACACCCAGTCCCTCCAGCAGCTTCCCCCGGAGATTCTGCAGCAGCTCCAGCAGCAGGGTCTTGAGATTCAGCCCGAAGAAGAGGCTGAAGCCACAGGTGAATCTCTGCCGGTCTCTGCCGAAGAAGCACCTGCTCCCGTTGCAGAACCCGCACCTGCTCCTGCCGCAGCTGAAGTAACGCCTGCTCCTGTTACTGAGCCGGCTCCGGCACCTGCTGCTGAAGCAGCTGAAACTCTGCCCGCAGCTGAATCCTTCTGATATAAATAACACATCAACTTATCTCCGGCCCGTAAATATACGGGCCGGACTTTTTTACACTTTATTCGCACACTCGTATTTTTCTCGACACGAGACGCTAAAACAGCTATAATACCGCAGTATGAATCCACCAGCCATCGCCATAGACGGGCCTGCAGCTTCCGGAAAGTCCACAGTTGCCAAACTTATTGCAAAAGAGCTTGGCTTTACGTTCATTAACACGGGTGCTATGTATCGAGCTGTTACATGGTACACCCTGCAGCAAGGTGTTAACCCGGCTGATTCAACAGCAGTTGAAGCACTTCTTCCCGGGATTCCGCTCAGCTTCGGTAAAGATGGAGCTAATTCTACGGTAATGTACAATGGAAAAGTGCTTACCGCTGAGCTGACAGAAAAGAGCACAAATGATAACGTCTCTGCCATTGCATCGATTCCGGCTGTCCGTGCGTTACTGGTAGAAAAGCAGCGTGAATACAATACTCGCGAAGCCGTTGTCATGGAAGGCCGGGATATCGGAACCGTCGTATTCCCGGACACTAAGTATAAATACTTTGTAACTGCTTCCGAAGAAGTTCGTGCGGCCCGCCGAGCAGCCGAAGGTATTACTGATTCCATAGCGGAACGTGACAAAAAGGATTCACAGCGCGCCTGCGCACCGCTCAAGAAAGCCGACGACGCGCTCCTGGTTGACACCTCTGACATGAGCATCGAACAGGTGGTTGCCTTCATTGCAGCCGACATCCGCTCCAAACTTGACTGCTAATTCATAACACACACACTATGAACCGTTCCTTACTTTACTTGATTATCCGAGGCACTGCCCACTGTTTCTTCAAATCATTCTTCAACTACAAAGTCATTGGCCGCGAAAAACTGATAGAAGATGGACCTGCTATCATTGTGGCAAACCACCAGAGCTTCCTTGATCCGCCATTGGTAGGCTCCCTCTATCGGAACGAAGTGTTCTTCCTTGCCCGTAAGACATTGTTTGATGCTCCTGGTCTTAAGCAGGCACTCCCGCACTGCAATACAATACCAGTTGACCAGACCCGCCCCGACCCCGCCAGTATCATCCAGGTGCTGCGCACTGTGAAAAACGGCGGTCGCATCATCATCTTCCCCGAAGGCTCCCGTTGCCCGGATGGCAAGATTCACGATGCCATGCCCGGCATTGGTCTTATTCTGAGCAAACTGGCACATGTACCGGTGCAACCGATCCGCATTGAAGGAGCGTATGATTGTCTGCCCATCCACAGCAGCAAGCTGAAGTTCCGTCCTATCACTCTTTCTGTAGGCGATCCGATTCAGTTCACCCCGGCAGAACTCAAAGCCAAGGGCAGAGATGCTCAGCGAGCCCTCGGCAATAAGATAATGGATGCCATCCGCGCCCTGCCGACAGAGGTCTGATAGGTATGCTCTCTACTCTGCGACTGAGCAATTTCCGCTGTTACAACACCCTCCGCTGGTCAATACCAGCTGAGGGTGCTGTGCTGCTGGGTGCAAATGCGCAGGGGAAGACAAGCCTTATGGAAGCTCTGTGCTTTGCTCTGACTCTGCACAGTCCACGCACAGCAAAACTTGATAAATTGGCCAGATCCGGTTGCGCAAATTTTGGTATTTCTCTTGAAACTGAAACAGGCACCCGCAGATTACAATGGGCAGACCGGAAACTCAGACTACATATCAATGGAGCAGAAAAGCGTGACTACAACGATTTTCTGACAGATACATACCCTGTTACATGGCTTGCTAATAACGATATAACGCTGGTAACAGGAGCCGCAGAGGAACGGAGACGCTACATTGATTTTCTTGGCTGTCAATGGCACCCGGCTTACCGAATGGCCCTACAAGCATACCGGAAAGCACTCAAGTGCCGTAATGCATTGCTACGGAATCCTCGAAGAAATAATGCAACCTTGAGAAGCTATGCAAGTATTCTTGCACAGCAAGGGGAAATCATCATCTCACTCAGGCAGCAACTTCTTTCCCGGCTCACTCCCCACATATCATCCTGTCACAGGGCCATTTCAAGTGGTGGCGAACAGTTTTCTGTTGAGTACCACAGTTCTGCCACCCGGCCGCTGGCAGAAGAGCAGGAAATGAATCTGGCTGCAGATGAACGAGCCGGATACACGACATCCGGACCGCACCGGGATGACATTCACCTCTTCATCAACTCCATGGCCGCAGCGGAATACGCCTCTGAGGGCCAGCAGCGCACGCTGGCAATCGCGCTGCAGATGGCTCAGGGCGGTCTTCTGCAGGAAGAGACAGGCAAAGCACCAATCCTCCTGATTGATGACGTATTCGGAGAACTGGACACACACCGCCGGCAAGCACTACTCTCCTCACTGACTGATGAAACACAAGTGTTTATCACCACGACAACACTTGACTGGCTGGGTGATATGAAACTCTTCCTGCCGGTAGTGCAAATTGAAAACGCTGCAATTCTGTCTTAACGCAACATATCCAGAGCGCGCTCAGTAGCAGCGAGCGCGGCTTCCACATCATCAAGCGTATTGTACAAAGCAAAGGAATAACGAGTAGTTCCGGTAATTCCCAGTGACTGCATGAAAGGCTGGCAGCAATGATGACCAGTTCGCACAGCGATACCCATCTGATCAAGCAACATACCAAGGTCGTAATGATGCACTCCGGGGACAATAACGGAAACAAGAGCGCCGCGCTTATCTCTCGTGCCTAAAATCTTCAGGCCCATATCGGACAAACCATCATACAAGCGGTTCGTAAGCAGCTGCTCATGTGCATCTATTTTCTCCAGTCCGATATTCTGCACATAACGCAGCGCTTCTGCGAGTACAATATTACCACAGATATTTGGTGTGCCGGCTTCATATTTGAATGGCAAGGTATTGTACGTAGTCTTCTCAAAACTGACTTCACTTATCATCTCACCACCACCAAGCCAGGGGGGGAGTTGTGCCAATATTTCCTCACGCCCCCACAGTGCGCCTGTACCAGTAGGAGCATAAACCTTGTGGCCAGAAAAAGCATAGAAATCACAGCCAAGGGATTGGACATCAACAAGAAGATGAGCCGAGCTCTGAGCGCCATCCACCAAAACAAGGGTTGCCGGATTATTCTTTTTTGCCTCTGAAATAATCTGTTGAACAGGATTAACCGCACCAAGAGCATTGGAAATATACGGAACCGCCACCAACTTTGTACGCGGCGATAAAATCCGCTGATAGGCCTCCATATCAAACTGTAGCTCAGGTGTCAGCGGCACAGGGCGAAGAACAGCCCCTACACGCCCGCAAAGCATCTGCCACGGTACAATATTGGAATGATGAGAATCAGTCGTTACAATAATTTCGTCCCCTGCTCCAATCAAACCAGACAAGACAAGAGTCTGAGCAACCAGGTTGATACCAGCTGTGCAACCACTGGTAAAAATGATTTCCCGGGAAGATGAAGCGCCTAAAAATGCAGCTAGAGTCTCACGGGCGGCTTCATGCATCTCTGTCGCCAAACGGCTCAGATAATGAGCACCCCGGTGAATATTGGAATTCTGAAGCTCGTAAAACTGACGCTCTGCCTCAAGCACACAAAGCGGTTTCTGCGTCGTAGCCGCATTATCCAGATATACAAGAGACCGCTTGCCAATGCGAACGTTCAGAATCGGGAAATCTTTTCTGTAGTCCATTATACTTCCTCCTTTATATGCTCCACATGACGCTTTGCAGATTCGGGAACATACTCACACCATTGGTCATCGTCTGCCTTAATCATCCGTACAATATCCCGAGGAGTCTGGAATAACAATTTCTGATTAAAATAAGGCACCTCTATAATGCAACCAGTCTCGCGCAGATGTCGATAGAGGTAATGATATTTCTCTGGTGCCTTGTAAGTACCAGCTGTCACAAACTCTCCCGTCGTCCGATTGATCCACGGCGTCACATAGAATTTTGTCTTATTCACAAAAATGTGCCCCATAGATGCGAGAATACCGCCAGGAGTATCAGCCCACTTGTCCTTGAAAAGCTCATTCAACAGGCCGATGGAAAGCGCAATAGCGACCGGCTCTTTTGTATAATTGCTTAACAGAGTGGATATCCGGTGGAAACGAGCCATATTGGTCACCATTACCATCTTGCCTTCGGCGGCCAGGGCATCCACACGGTCAAGGAATTCGAGAAAATCCACCTGATTGCCTCGCAACAGATTAGACAACGATATCTCACAAATATCTACAACGCGCTCGTGCTGTTCTTCCGGCAATGTTTCCAGGAACTTCGAGCGCACGCTATCCATCATTTCCAGATGAATATTACATAAGGGGCAAAAACTGCCGCGCATCAGCACAATCGGACGCTTATAGAGATAATCAGCAGGTTGAGCTACTGTACCATCAGGGCAAAGCAAAGTGCATTCAGAGAGCCCGGAACGAACCAATTCCAGAGCAAGAAGGCGGTTATCAAACATACCGAACCCATGCCCGGAGAATCGCATAAAGTCAATTTCATAAAATGCACGGTCCAGATTATCACCCACACTTTGCACAAACTGCTCCATTCGGTCGCGTTTATACAGCAGAGCATACATGAGATTCACGCCGAGAATTCCAAGTATACGCATCTGCATATCATGGTCAGGAACCAGCAAACGCACATGCATCACAAAATCGCTGTATGGCAACTCCGGGTGCAACTGAAAGCGGACTCCAATCCAGGCGGACCATGGGCCATTATCTCGATACCCCTTGCACTTCACAGTGTTACAGAACGCAAAGAAGCAGGTGTCCTTGCCTCGCTGTTTGCCGAGGCGATTAATAAGCTGGCTATATTCTTTCTCCATCATCTGCTTGAGGCGTTCCTCTGAAACATACCTCTTGGCCTGACCGTACAGAGAATCACTTACGGTCATATCATAAGCAGAAATTGTCTTTGCAACAGTACCGGCGGCGCCAGACGAACGGAAAAACCAGTTGGCTGTTTCCTGCCCTGCTCCGATTTCTGCAAAAGAGCCATAAACTCCTTTGTCCAGATTAATCTCAAAGGCTTTTTCCTGAGTGGCTGCCAGTGTCTGAGTAAAAGAATCCATAGATTAATTATATTTGTAAGGGTACCAGGGGCAAATGGCGAAGAGGATTGGGGGCATGTATCTGCAGTTCTGTGTCTATGGCAGGGGAATCCACTTCTTCAGGGCTGTCATCATCTCCACGCGTCACCTCTTCTGCAGTTGAGGACATATCTGCAATATCTGCAGCATCCTTATAACGAGGATTGAGTGTTAACTCGCACGCATAAGGGTCTTCTCCAATGAGTGCGGAACTCGTCGGAAGCACCGGAGCAATCGGTAATACTCGGGAAGAATTCATCATCACAGGGTGTGACTCCATGAAATCCATCAACGAAGGGCTTCCATCTCCATGAATAGAACACTGCCCCAATGTGACATCGCCCTTCGGTATGTACTCACGGTATGTGGGGCGGATATATGTAGGCTTGCCGTCTTTTGTTACAGATTCAAAGCAGAAATCTGTAGCAACCTGACCAGAGGAGAGACAGATTTCCACCTCTTCTGTATCTGGCGGGATAGGAATAACCGACTCAGGGAAGCTCGGGCGGGACGCTTTCAGCACATCTGCAAAAACAGGAGCACATGTATCAGAGCCGAACGCTTGCGGATAGATAGGCTGATGATCATTGAGGAAGCCAATCCAGATACCACAGGTGAAATTATTGTTGTAGCCGAAAAACGCGTTATCAGAGAAATCATAGTTGGTACCGGTCTTGACTGCGCCTGCAAAATCATCCGGGAGCAATGAACGCACTCGTTGAGCAGAACCAGTTTCCATAGAATCCCGCATGATACTGTGCAAACGGAAAGCTGTGCATGAGGAGGTTCCGCGAACCATTCGGTGAGTTACGGAAAGCGGATTTTCCCAGAGTATTTTGCCATTGCTATCCGTAATTTTGGAAACGACATACGAAGCTATGGGGCGTTTACCTGCATTTGGGAAAAGAGTATATGCCATAGTCACCTCCTTGAGCGACACGGGCTCAGTCCCCAGATACACACGTGGATAATACAACGGTTTAAGTTCGGTGCTGCTGGGAATACGCGCCGGAGGGGTTATCCCCACGGTTGTAAGCGTCTCCCTGAATGCGCGCGCGCCCTTAGTCGGATGAGAGCCCAGCGCAATACCAAGACGAGCGGAGGCAGCTATTTTTGACCATTCGAGGCTCTGCCTCAAGGTAATAGAATCAAGATATCTCCCCTTCTCTACCTCCATGCCCCATTCACCAAGAATACCTTCCGAACCACCAATACCGGCCAGTCGGTTGTCCAGCGCGTCATCCAATAAACGGGAACAGGGTGAATATCCGTTATCAAACGCACACATGTAGAGAAACGGCAACATAGCAGTTCCTACAGACCGACGACCGCTTTCTATGATATCAAAATTGTCGCGGTCAAAACTGCGTCCACCCACATAGGCCAGCACCCCACCAGTATTATTGTCGACAGCAAATACCGCACCATCCACATAACGATGCTGAGCACAACGAGGGTCGCTGGTTTCATTGAAACGCACATGCGCAAAATCCTCTCGCGATTCCAGTTTTTCAAGCTGAGTACGCAGGGAACGCTCAGCGGCCTCCTGCATTTGCCGGTCAATCGTGGTATAAATCTTCAAGCCTCGGCTTTTAACAATTTCTTCACCTCGTTCCGGATTCTGGAAAATATCTATTGCTTGTTGCTGCACCAGCGCATGCAGGAAAGAGGTGTTACGCTTCAACGGACGAGGATTCAATCCCAGCTCAGTATCTTTCTGTCTGGCTGCCTCACACGGGGTAAGCATCCCGGCGCGCTCCATACGGTCAATCACGTCATTGCGCCACTTCTTGTTTAAATCGGGATTACGCAGCGGGTTGTAGTTCTCCGGGTTCTTGATGAGAGCTGCAATACTGGCTGCCTCTCGCACTGTCAAATCTGCAGGTTCCTTGCCAAAGTACCCCAGCGATGCAGAGCGGATACCATAATATCCACGTCCATAATAGACGCGATTCATGTAAAACTCGAGAATCTGCTGTTTGTCGTATTTCTGCTCAATACGCATTGCGAGGAAAATCTCGACAACCTTTCGCTCATATCGGCTACCGCCGCGTGCAGCGGTGCGCTGTTCCAGATCGTACGCATTACGCGCAAGCTGCTGGGTAATAGTGGAAGCGCCCTGGTTTGCCTGACCACCCGCAGCTGCGGCTTCCTTTGCAGCACGCACTATGCCTACAGGGTCAAAGCCATTATGTGTCCAGAAATTCTTATCTTCCTGTGCCACCAGTGCATCAATCATCGCACGCGACACTTTATCGTAGGTCACATAACTGCGATTCTCATCGTATATGCGCCCGATTTCCTCTCCATTACGATCATAGATAATGCAGGGATGGTCGAGGTTGTTAATATCCTCCAGGTCAAACTCATCAGCCCATTTCTGATACTTGGACGTAACAGAAACAAACAAGGTATAACCTATAAGTGCAAGCGTTATGGCAGCAATAGAAAAAATAATACCAACGCGAAGGATAGCACGTTTCCACCAACGCCGGGGCGAACGGTGCTTACCTGCTTTATCCTTTGCAGCGCGACGCTTACGGCGGCGTTCTGCAGCAGCCATACGAGTGTTCTGGTATTCGTCAAGATTTTCCATGCTGGAGCTTGGTGAATTATAGCAAAAAAGCAATCAGTAAGCAAGCCGCAAATGCTATTGGCACTCTTTCTGTAAACCCGGTTTCACACAAAAAAGAAAAGCGACAAGACAAACAGCACTAACCACGGCGCCAATAATACTTGCTACGAACAGAGAAGCCTCAATTCCACACTCCGGAGCATAAAAAAGGAAGGTTCCACACATGCAAGTCATAAACAACGCAGGGAGAAGAGCTATCAAGATGCAACGGTTATGCCGACGTAAATATGCTGCAATGCTCCAAAGAGTAAAACAGGCAAGAGCCTGATTTCCCCAGCCGAAATAGCGCCAGATGACACTGAAATCAAGTTGAGAAATCACAATAACAAACAAAAACAACGGGACGGCAAGAGCAAAGCGGGAACTCACGCGAACCTGTTTGATATGCAATACATCCGCCAGCATCAGGCGGCACGAGCGCAAGGCGGTATCGCCACTGGTTACAGCAAGCACCACAACACCAAGCACCGCTAACATACCTCCAAAATCCCCCAGCAGCAATTTGCAAACAGACTTTACAGCGTCAGATGGATTCACCATGGTCAACTGCGACATGGTTTGTGAACCATTAACCAGAACATCTCGCAGACTCATGCCGACAACAGCCCAGACGAGAGCCACCATACCCTCCACAATCATAGCCCCATAAAAAGCCAGTCGTAAATTCTTTCTCTGCTTCAGGCAACGGACCATCATCGGGCTCTGCGTTGCATGAAAGCCAGAAATTGCGCCGCAGGCAATAGTCACAAAAAGCATAGGCCAAACTGACGTTCCGGCCGGGTGCTGGTTCGTGAAAAAGTCGAGATTCGGCAGAATTTCATACCCACTCACAGGCAACATGACAAACAAGCCAAGGGCCATGAACAGGAACAAAGCACCGAAGAAGGGATATATTTTACCAATGATTGCATTTAAAGGTAAAACAGTTGCAAGGAAATAATATAAAAGGATAATGCAACTCCACTGGAGAGCACTTAACTGTGGGAACATTCCACTCAGCATACCACCAGGTAGCAGCGTGAATACTACCCCCACCATGAGAAGCAGGAATATACAAACCAGGCGCATCATATAGCGCGCTGCATTACCTATATTTTCGCCTACCAATTCGGGAAGATTGAGTCCATCTCGCTCTGCAGACATTGCAGCGGCAAGAAAATCATGCATAGCACCGGCAAATACGCACCCCAGCGTTATCCAAAGCAAGGAAACAGGGCCAAAAAGGCAACCGGATACAGCCCCGATAACCGGTCCCAGACCGGCGATATTCATAAGCTGAATCAAAAACACCTTCCAGGTAGGCAATGGCACATAATCAACACCATCGGGCTGGCTGATACATGGCATAGGTCTTGACGTATCCAGCCCGAATACCCGCTGGACTAAGCGTCCATAAAACATGTATCCAAGGATAAAAATTACAAAGCAAACAATATAAACAATAAAGCCCAGCATATTTTATCAATGAAAAACCGACGGGATTCTACTCCCGCCGGTGAAAAAAATCAAGATTTAGTATGGACATACAAGCTGTCCGGAAGAGCGAATCATCAGGGCATTAGAAATCATCCCCCTCATCCTCTTCGGCATCTGCGTCAGGCTCGCCGGGCACATCCTCATCATCAGCAGCTGGTATAGACGTAGCGCCCATAGCTGTTTTCCCAGATGTTCCGGAACTATTGCCATCATCTGAAGTATTGCCGACTCGATTGATTTCTGTGGGGATGGGGTCCTCGGTCAAAGTGCCGCCTTCAACCCAGATAACAAGAGCACCTTCTGCATATGCTCCATAGGTCGATGTCGGGTCAATATTGCGCATCTCAGTATAGAGCGCGCGTAAACGTTCCTTTGACGCAGGAGATTTCCCCTCACCACCTCGACGAAGATGCCCGGCATAAGCAGCCATCATCATCTGACGCTGCAGCTTGGAATACCCGCCTTGTGCCATCATCTGGCGAATATAAGCATTTGCTTCATCGTACGATTTTGTCTGCAGAGCCTCAACAACGGAAAGAGGGTTGAACGCCACGCGATTCCCTAAATCGGAATCCTGATTATTCTTCTCATTACTGCTCAGTACATCACTTGGCATTCGCAAATCGATATCGGCCGCAGCCAACAGCAATGCTGCTTTTTTGTCGCCTTTGGCTTTGCGAGCCCGTTCAAGGAGTTTCTCCTGAGCATAGAAGTCATCAATAAGCTTCTTAAGCGACGTTAAGGCCGACTCAGGGTCTTTCATTTCTTCTGGTTTCTGGATAACCCCGCGAAGGTTTCCGCGAGAATCGACTACAGCAAGACAGGGATAACTCCAGATACCCCCGGGGAGTCTCTTATTTCCCAGTCGTTTTTCCATATCCTTCTTTTCACGTTCAGAAGGCATCTGGTACAACGGCATTTCCAAAAACGTAGCCTGGCGGATAAACGGTGAAATCTTGTTCTTCTTGACAAAGACTTCATAAGTTTTCTCGCTCACTTTATCATAATTGGCGCCATAGATGAAAATAACGATGGGATTCTTCCCGGCTTTAGCAAGAGCATCCGGATATGTTCGCGCAATTGCCGCCTGTGCTGGAACAGTAAGAAACAAAGCCAGAGCCAGCGTTCTAAAAATATGTTTAATCATTTCTTTCAGAAAGGGTCATTAGTTTTTCTGGGGCTTACCATATACATAGAAGCCCACAATTCCAGGTTCATACTTATCACCTTCTCGCAGCATGCGTACAAACTTACCAGAAGCTTCACTCTTCTTGAGATCGAATCTGATTTCACCACCTTGGATAACACCGTTAGGACGCACACGGGTCCAGTTTTGCCCATCGTCGGAAACCTCCAGATAGAAAGGCCGGTCATTCTTGAGCTTGCTCTCAGCCGTCATACAGACAGCACCAGTGAAATCACACTTTTTCTCAAGGCCGACAGTCAAACCGGCACTGCCTTCAAACTTGCCAGGCATGGCTCCGCCAAAACGCTGAAGTACCCCCCAATGCAAACAACAATTGGACATATCACCAATGGTTGTAGCAGTGTCAATCCAGCCAGTCGCAGAAACAACACGACCAGAGAAGCCCTTGATACGCGGTCCCTTCTTATTAAACTTCTTCTTGCACTTACGGTGAGCCAGCCGGCCAATAGCCTGGAATGTGCGGCGTTCCTTATTCTTGGCTGCAGCATGAATAGCTTCACCCAGAGTAGCCCAGGTGGCATCCAACTGCTTACTGGAGGCGCCAGTCCGGCTCATCGCCTGCACAAGCATATTGGTAAACTCTTCCTGAATCTTACCATCGCCATCAGGCAACTGAGAAATATATCCGAGTCCCCAGGTTAAAACGGCACCGGAATAATCGGGGCGTTTCATCAGCACGCGTAATACTTCTCGAAGATATGCAGACTTCTCTTCATTTGTCGCACAGGTGGAAATCTGGGCATCGAGCACCGGGCCAATCTCCCAACGGTTCGCGCCCCAATCCTTGAAGTGGCTGAACAGGCCCGAGAACATCTTATTCAATTTAGCCTTATCCTTGATAAGCGGCGCAAGATTAGGATACACGTACCGGGCCTGCATCGTCGCAGCGGCATGGTAGTGCTCTTTACCCATACCGTCCATCACAGTATCATGCAAAGTCATCCACTTTTCTAAATCCTTGGGAGCCTTCAGCTTCAGATAGGCTGCATAGCGCTTCAGTGCCGGCCAGTTATTAGGCTGGGATTTGATTGCAATTTCATAGCAACTGAATGCAGCCTTCATCTTTTTACGAGCTGTCAGAAAATCTGACATTGCGACAAGCTGGTCAGCGGCACATGTCTTGAAGCGCTCCTCATAAAGCTTCTGGGTCAGATACAGGAAGCCCCACTCCGGCTCACCCCAGAATGTCTTATGAAGGCTATGCTGCCAATAAATAGAATTACCACGTTTCCACTCATTGCCGATTCGCATTGCATAAGCACAGTGACCGGGCTCACCCATCGTGGCAGCAGGCAAGCCGGCAGCCAGCGCACTGAAAGTTGCATAATGTGACAAGGCACCGCACACACCACCGATTTCGCGATACGCCCAGCCAGTAGTGAAATTTACATGTTTCCAGATGGGGGCAAGATATTCAGACGAGAATACAGAGTCACCGGCAACATTCCGCAGACGATATTCGAGCTGACATTCAGCACCAAGGTAATGTTCCATCGGCAAACGGACATTATCACGATGCCAGGCAAGGTTTCTGGGGCTACCCCAGTTACCCGCGCCATCACTAGGCTGTTTACAGCCGGTAACAAAGCGGGTTTCCCAATACTGCAGATTGTCAAAATGGGAATTCAGTTTTCCTTCTTTCCAACTGTCATTATAGTACTTAAAGCGGTTCACCATGTCGGACTCGCTCCAACCTTCGCGTGCGAACTCAAACGCAGTTGTGGTTGCAATACGGCGCGTTACCGGCACCTTCAATTCTTCTTCACCGACCAATCCATAAATTGTCTCCAGATTGCACAATGCCTGCTCAGCATTCTTGACCGGACCACTATACAAAACATTGGTCATCCAATTCAGGTCAGATGTAAGAGCTGCCAGCATCGCCTTACCTTTAGGGCGAGTGGTCACGGTTCTGATACCTTGAGAACCAGTTCTGCGTATAAGAGTAATCCGCGCCAGGTCTAACCGGTTTGCAGGTTCCTGCATATACTTGATAATCGAAGCATCATCCAATTTACCTAACTTGCTGATGATACGGTCGGCCAACGTGAAATATATCTTTTCAGGGTCAGCCCAGTCCGCAGCTTTGAACTCATCATTTGTATAGTTTTGTGCTTCCTGTTTTTCCAGAGCATCTGCAAAACGGCGCATTTCGCCCAAAGCAGACATGAACTGAGCTTGCACTCGGGCTTCCGGCACAACATTCTGCTTCGCATCCACCGGGACATCATCCTCTTCAAAGGTCTCATCATCCTGCCGACCGATACGGCGATCGGGGAGAGTATCTTCCGGTTCTTCCTCCCATGTAGTATCTTCATCATCAACAGATTCATCATCTGTACTCCAGTCATCAACTTTTGTATCTCTGACGATAGTGACTTCCTGTTGAACCGTTGCAACTTTCTTTTCTACTTTCGTCGGGAAAAAAACCGGGAATAGCACAACGCCCAGACAGAAGAAAAAGAAAGTGGCAGTGAGTAGTTTAATGAGCCTTGCAGTCATTGTAGTAAAAAGATATTCGTTTGCATTACTTTGAACGTTCCTCAATAGCCTTATAGGTTGTTCTGGCTGAATGACGAATAATGGAATCTGAGTACTCGAGGAACGGAGTCAGCGCAGGCAAAGCCTCCTTCGTGCCGCGTTCCTGAAGATGCTTGAGGATTGCAGTAATCAGTCTGAGATTATTTGTATTCGACAAACGCTCGAGAAGCGGCCCCTGTACACGGTGACCAAGCTGATTCAAAGTTGAATCCCATGCTATGGAATTTTCACACCAGAAATCAATGATGGATGGTGTCACCAAGTCAGGGCATTCGCGAACGAGATAATCCGTAACCTCGGAGGAAATATCCCTTTTCATGGATTTACGAGACTCGAAATACTCCAGACAAACCTTCACTGCGGCCTTATCCCCAGGCCCACTGTAAGTAACAAGAGCCTCTACCAGTGACGCGTATGTATCCGGCTCAGAAGACCATGGTTCCCGTAATACTTCAATCAATGTATCGTGAATTTCGCGACGAAGCACTTTCACATTTGACGCAGCGAGCGAACGGGCAGACATGCGGACACGCATGGGGTCAAGGCATTTCAGCTCACTAAGATTTGCTGTAACGTACGCGTTGTTCATGGGAGACGTCAGAACGTCTGATGAATAACGGCTGACGAGATTGGCACGGTCTGCATCAAAGCGAACCTCATACACTCCCTTATCAGGCGCGGCATAGGTTACAGTGCCGAAGCGCGAAAGCATGCCCGAAATATTAACACGCTCAGACGGCACATTGGCAACCACATACAACGCGCCATTTGCACGGGTGTAAGCACGCGTATACTCTGCCATCAGAATACGATTCAGGGCATCACGAACCAATGAACGGGAGCGGCTGTCCTGATTATCTATGAATACAGCGTAATTGGAAATCCGGTGCGAAGGGGTACGAAGCGTATAGAAAACCTGCAAATCATCCTCTGTCAACACGGGACCATCTGTAAGCTTCTCAATCTTATCTTTATCAGTCTCAGTCGTTGCAAGGACAGCTTCTGCGGAAGTATCACTCTGCAATTTTTCCTTATGCCGCATAATAGCTTCCAGGACATTCGGAAGGAACCACCCGGCACAAAGCACAAGCAATGACAACAGACGCACTGTCTTTTTATAACGAACAGAAGCGGTGGCTATCAGCACAGCCGCTACAACGCATAAAATCATGGAAAACAATCTCTGAGACTCAACATCCAACTCAGCTATAAATGTCAGACCGGATTCCTTATCGCTGACCAGGAATACAAAGGCGCATACAAGAAAAATAAAGAAACCCAATGCCAACCGCATTTTTCCTGCAATACTGAATGCCTGACCGGAAGTATACATACTACCCATCATTTCAGCTCTCGCAGATTGGCGTTTGATAGAGGCCTGGTACTCAGCTACCAGCTCTGCATGTTCCTGATCATCTAACCTGGTTGCCTGCGTTGAGAATTCGCCTTTCAAGCAATCCGGGCAGATTGTCGCGTCTTCTTTGGTTGCGTGAAAACTACACCCACATTTGCTGCACTCCATCTCCATAAGTGCGTTTATTCTATCAAAGCACAGACGCTATTGCAAGCCGGAATCAGGCGCGCATTCAAACGAATACGAAAAAAATCGCAGAAAGGCACTAAAAAGCGTACCGCACAGAAGAGGCAGGCAATGAAACATTACCATTCTGACGAGGCTGTGCAGGCAAAACATTAGGGACCTCAATCACTGTTGAATGTTGTCCACGGATAATGGTTACACCACCGACCTCAAATGTCGAAGCACCAGATTTTACGCGAATTGTAGTACACTCATCGAGATCACTGGAAAGTGCAGGAAAAAGCAAAGGCGAAGCCTGCCGCTCACGGGACATGAATGCGGTAGTCTCACCACCAGCCTGCTCAGTCGGATAAAATGAATAAGCCACGGCAAGAACACCAAATGCAAGAACAGATGAACCGAATGCTATCTTACCCCGTCCGAAATTACTAAGCATCTGTAACAGATGCGCAAAAACATGGCGGCGGGCCGGACAGCACACAGCCTCGCGAGCAACACGTTCATGAAACTCATGCAGAAAGCGAGATTCAAAATCCGCTTCTTCTGTTGGCTCCACGCGCAATGTAGCTAACAAAGCCACCAGTCTTTCCTCGGATTCCAACTCAGAAGGATGAGATATTTTAGACATGTTGCAAAATAACGGTTCGTGATATTGTGTAGACAAATTATTTTTCTCAGCGTTCAACTTCCTCGAAAAAAAATGTTAATTTGATGTCTTTACTGATTAGCTACTGGCAAAAATTGCTTTTTAAACAGCAAATCTGCATTTTCATCAACCCACACATGAATCATCTGCTCACAGGAAGCAATTTCAGCCTTGCGAATCCGGCGGGTTTCCTCAGTCATCCTCTCCATACTGTCCATATCATAGACATAGACATCATCCACCAGCCCACAGGCGGGGTCAACATTACGGGGAACAGACAAATCAAAAAGGAAAAGCGGGCGCCGGCGCGTCTTCTGAACCAATTCCAGCACAGGCGGCGACACGACATAAACAGGGGCAGATGTCGAAACAATGACGATATCAATATTCTCCAGATACGGAATCCACTCAGCAAAACGAATCACTCGCCCGCCCACCTGTGAAGCAAGCTCAACGGCGCGGTCAAATGAGCGATTTGCCACAAAAATGCTTTCTGCACCACGCGAACGAAGACTTTGAGCAGTAGTGCGAGCGACTTCCCCTGCTCCGACAACAAGAACATTCACTCCTGTCAGCTTCCCGAGAATGTCCTGAGCCATCTGCACAGCAGCAGCGCCGACCGACGTGGGACCGCTGGTAATCTGCGATACCGTACGCACTTTTTTCCCGATAGAGAACACATGCTGAAAAGTCCGGTTAGAAAACCCGCCTGTCACACCTGCTTCCAACGCAACGCGATATGCATCTTTTAACTGGCCGAAAATCTCCGTCTCTCCCACGACCATCGAATCCAGCCCCGAAGCAACTGCAGCCAGATGAAACAAAGCCTCTCTATCTCTGTAATGGTAAAAGAATTGCTGGCATTCAGAAGAATCCGGTTCAGAGCCGAGGAAAAAGTGCAGAATCGCACGCATCGACGCTTCCGGCTCTGCACTCCAGTAATAAATTTCAGTACGATTACAAGTAGAAAGCAAGACACACTCTGCAACTCCAGACAAGGAGGAAAGAGACCGGTTCACCTCAGAAAGACGGGATTTTGCCACAGCGAAGCGTTCGCGCACAGCCACAGGGCAGCCGCGATAGTTCACACCAAGGCAGAACATCTGCGTCTTACAGGACATAGATTATTTCGAAGAAAGAATAGCCTCAACCAGACTTGGGATAGTATGCTCAGACGCTTCCAAATCGGGTGTTATACCATATTCAGCAAGCGTTTGCGTGGTTACAGGGCCAATGCTGGCAACCTGGCAACCCTCTGGTATACCGATATTCATTGCCATAAAATGGCGCACAGTACTGCTGCTGGTGAAAGTAATGATATCCGCCCCCTCCTCACGCAGACGTTGCTGCGAACCGCTCACATCTTCCGTCTCTGGCACAGTTTTATAAGCAAGGCATTCATCTACAATAGCCTGACGCTTCATCAACTCATCGTAAATGACGCGACGAGCCTGTTCACCATGTACCCAGAGCATCGTGACATTTGCAACACCACCGAACTCATCACCCTTACGATCAAATTCAGCGACCAATTCCTCAGCCACCGCCTTCCTGGGCATCACATCTACCATGAGACCATATTTCTTCAGTTCAGCAGCTGTACCGGGTCCCACAGCCGCAATACGGGCTCCGCCTATCTCGCGTATATCCTCATAAACAGCAAAGAATGCCTGGAAGAATCGCCGCACTCCATTCGGGCTTGAGAAAATAAGCCAGTCATAGTGAGGAGCATCAACCACTGCTTCAGCAAAATCACGTTTATCAGTGGGGTCGGCTATGCGAATTGTCGGCAATTCTATTACATCAGCACCCAATTCAGAAAGAGCCCGGCTCAAATCGCTGGCTTGCTCACGGGTACGGGTAACAACAATCCGCTTACCACACAAGGGCAGACGCGAACGCCAATCCAACTGAGAAGAAAGATTGACAACCTCACCGATAACCACCACTGCAGGCGAGGATACACAGGCTTTATCAACAGCATCTGCCAGAGTCGCAACAGTAGCAGATACGCACCGCTGGCGTCCGGTTGCAGCCCACTGAATAGCCGCAGCCGGCACCTCGCCACTCTGCCCGGCTTCCATCAATGCTGTCAACGTTTCTCGCAAACGGGACATTCCCATCAGCATCACCTTGGTCCCCCGGGCTGCAGCAATGCCGGGAATATCCAATGCTGTCTCCAGCTTGTCAGACGCCTCGTGACCTGTAAACACTGTGAACTGATTGCAGTAATCACGGTGAGTCACAGGTATTCCGGCATATCCGGGGCCGGCAATAGCTGAACTGATGCCTGGCACTGTCTCAAATGAAATGCCGGCATTATTCAGAGCCTGCGCTTCCTCACCACCGCGACCGAAGACGTATGGGTCCCCCCCTTTCAACCGCACTGTGCAAGAATATTTCGAAGCACACCGAATCAGCAATTCATTTATTTCACCTTGCGGCAGAGTGTGAGCACCGGCTCTCTTCCCCACATAAATCTTTTCGCAATCCGGTTTCGCCCATGCTAATATAGCAGAAGAGGCCAAGGCATCATAGACCAGGCAATCTGCCTGAGCTATCAAATCACGCCCCTTCAGCGTCATCAATCCCGGGTCTCCAGGACCGGAACCTATCAGATAAACTTTTCCCTTCGTTGTTTGTTTCGGCATACGCTTTATTCCTGGGTAGAGGCTTCAGAATTTTCCATGGCCGGAGCTCCGACTTCATTCTGCGACTCGCCTGAAGTTTCTGTCTGCTGCTGAGGAGACTCAGGCTGGACAACAGGAACCTCAGCCGGCACATCAGGCTGGGGCTGAGTCTGCACCGGAAGCACCGTCAAAGAAGCATTCTCTTCAGAAGCTGTTGTTCCTTGTTCTGTCGTCTCCGGAGCAGGAGCTGGTGCTGGCTCGGGGGCTGGCACAGGAGCGGGGGCAGACTCGTGTGCGGGAGCAGGCTCGGGGGCTGGCACAGGAGCGGGAGTAGGCTCGGGGGCGGGAGCGGGCTGAGGTTCAGCAGTTCCCTGCGTTGATTCATTCTGAGCAAGCATCATCAGCTCAGAAACGGTGACAAGCTTGAATCCGCGTGCCTGCAGACCTGTCACAATACCCTCCAGCGCTGCAAGTGTTGTGGCGTGAATATCATGCACCAGAATGATAGAACCAGGTCTGGCCCTGTTAACCGCCGTACTAATCACTTTATTGATGCCAGGTTTACGCCAATCGATGGTATCCACGTCCCACAAAATCGAAGCCATACCATACTTATTATACATGTGGTTCACGAGGGCAGCATTAGTGGAGCCGTACGGCGGACGCATCACGCGGGGTACGGTTCCCGTGATAGAAGCCAACACATTCTGCGTACGGCTGACTTCACTATCAACCCGGGCGCGGCTGGAAGAATTCATTTTGATATGACTCCAGGTATGAACCCCGATTTCATGACCTTCATTTGCAGCCCGGGCTACGATGCGCTTGTAATAATTCGCATTTCTGCCGAGCATGAAGAATGTACCTTTAGCACCATAACGCTTCAGGATATCCAAAGCTCTTGGTGTGAGTGAAGGGTGCGGACCGTCGTCAAAAGTCAACGCTACATACTTACCATTCATGGTAACGCGCGAGACACGTCTGCCCAACGGTTTCTGGCGCACAGCTTTCGACGCAGCTATTGTATCAAAATCATCAAGAGCCAAGGGCGCAGACTGTTTATTGGATTTGACCAGCCTGCCACGTTTTTCCGGCTTCTGTGTCCTCTTTTCTTTCAATACTACAGGAGCATTCGGATCCCTGACAATCTCCTGGGGTTCAACCGCCCCCTGGGTGGGAACAGGCTCTGTATCGGGCGTGGTCTTTTCCTCGATATTATTCTGGCTCTGCTGATTACAAGCCAGGCTTCCGAAAAGGAAAAGTAAGCAGATGATATATTGAGAAAGCTTCATTCGCATGGCAGGACGCGGCATTTTACCCTGACCACAGGTAATAAGCAATGTCTTTTGACGTCATTTTGCATCGACACTGCATGAAACGCATGATAGAGTGTAGACATGCTGAATTTTAACTACAATAACCCCACAAACTACGTTTTCGGCCCTGGCGAACACAAAAACATTGGTCGTCTGCTCCGGCCATTCGTTCAAGGGCGGATTCTTCTTCATTACGGTGGTGGAAGCGTCATCCGCAACGGGTTATTAGACACCGTACGCCATAGTCTTGATGAGGCAGGCATTACTTATACCGAACTCGGTGGTGTAAAACCCAATCCGAGCGTAACACTTGTGCGTGAAGGTATAGAATTGAGCCGCCGTGAAAAAGTAACACTGATTCTGGCTGTAGGTGGCGGCAGTGTCATCGATTCAGCAAAAGGAATAGCCGTAGGTGTCCCTAACCAGACTGACATCTGGGAGCTTTATTCACACAAGGGGTCAATTCCTGAGCATGCCCCCCTACCCGTTGCCACAGTGCTGACATTACCGGCGGCAGGAAGCGAAAACAGCCCCAATACCGTACTGAGCAACGAAACCAGCGGACGGAAACTGGGATTCAAGCATCTGGGCTTGCGTCCGGTTCTCAGCATCGTGGACCCCACGCTTTTTCTCACCCTGCCCCGGGAACAAATGGCTTATGGAGCCTGTGATATGATGTGCCACATATTCGAGCGCTATTTCACCAACACAAGCGGAACCGATTTGACAGATGCCCTTTCTGAAGCAACCATGCGGACAATACTCACAGAATCCCGCAGGCTGAACCGCAACATGCAGGATGTAGAAGCCTGGGGGCAGCTGGCACTGAGTGGAACCGTGGCTCACAATGATCTGCTGGGGCTTGGTCGTGAGCAGAGCTGGGCATGCCATGCGCTGGAACACGAACTGAGCGCCGTGTACGATGTTCCGCACGGCGGCGGTCTGGCAGTCATTGTTCCGGCATATATGGAAGCAGTCTGGGCGTACAATCCAGGCATCTTTGTCCAATGGGCTACCAACGTGATGGGTGTAACCCCTCATCGCGATACTAAAGCTGTCATTCTGGAAGGAATCAACAAATTGCGCGCCTGGTACCGAGAGCTGGGGCTCCCCGCCAACATGCAGGAACTGGGCATTCCGGCAGACGCAGATTTTTCGGCCATGGCACATGCTGCATGCAAAGTATACGGCGGCGGGGCATCCATTCCCACCCTGCCCGGAATCCACCCGCTTACAGCCGAAGAAGCCACAGCGGTTTACCTGGCTGCAATCTAATAGTCATGGACAAAGCCGACTGTATAAGGCATCATCAGCAGGATGAGCTCAGACAACAACTTATGGCATGCTGTCCATGAAGCGTACGAAACGCATGATATCAACGAAGCCAGGAGATTACTGCAGAAAGCGCCATTGACCCTCGCTTGCAGCCCACTGAAGCGTTGCGATGATATCGACTACATCCGCTGGCTGCTCAGCAATGATCTTATCCTCATTTCTGCAGATGATTCAGCGCAGTGGCCAGAATTACAAGAACTGCAGTTACAATGCTCTGCACTGAATGAGGAGGAACGTCCAGCCTGCATTCTCAACGGAGAAATCAAGGTCGGTACTCCATCAGCAACAGACTAATCGATATCATGCCAATTTTGATGCTTGCCAGAAGCGGAGAAATTATGATAGCATGCTTACATGTTGCGTGTGCTCCGACTTCTGTGCCTCATATCCGCATTCGCGCTGGCAGCAGCCGGCATGAAGGCTGATGCCGCTCATATGGCGAAAAAAACCGCGGATGGCAAATGGGCCTATGTCCCGCTGGCAGATGGTTTTGACTTCCCGGTTGGCAAACCCGATGGCAAGGGCTACTACAAATCCCGAGGGCTGCGTCTCGCAACACCTCGCCATTTAGGCGAAGACTGGAACGGCAACGGCGGCGGAAACTCCGACCTCGGAGATCCGGTTTATTCCATCGGTCTCGGTCTTGTCACCTACGCTGCAGACGCTCGCGGGCGCTGGGGTAACGTTGTTATCGTCCGTCACGCATTCCGCGAACCGAAAAGTGGAAAAGTACTCTGCTGCCAGAGTCTCTATTCACATCTGGACAGAATTGATGTCAAGCTTGGTCAGCTGGTCGGAAGAGGGTGTCAGGTAGGCACCATCGGCACCAATCGTGGCATGTTCACGGCACATCTTCATGCGGAATTGCATTTCAACGTGCTGGTAAACTGCGGGCATCAGGGGATTCCCAAGAATGCGGCCAACTATGGCAACCTGACTCAGTTCATCAACCATTACCGCAGACTTCCAGTCGAAAAGAAGTTCGTGAAGCTCCCCATTGGCGGTTTCCTTCCATACAAGAACACCAACGGTCTGTAAATGAAGGTATGCCTGTTCGGAGGTTCGTTTGACCCCGTACACATGGGGCACCTGACGATTGCAACTACAGCCCAGCAGCAATGCAACCTGGACGAAGTTGTTTTCCTGCCGGCTGCATGTTCACCGTTCAAACAAGACAGGTCTACATTATTTGATAATGAGCAGCGCTTGCACATGCTGCGGCTCGCAACAGCTGATTTATCCTGGGCCACAGTAAGCGACCTGGATTTACAGTTACCCCCGCCCAGCTGGAGCTGGCGTATTGCGGAGCACTGGCACCGCCAATATCCAGATGCGGAACTTCACTGGCTGATGGGTACAGATCAATGGGAACAGCTTCATCGCTGGGCGCGTTACGACTACCTGTGCGAAACCCTGCATTTCATCGTCTACCACCGTGGTACCGCTCCGCAACCTCGTCCGGAAGCGCGAAGCACATTCATATGCACCGGCATGCATCCGGCCTCATCATCGTATATCCGCGATTGCATTCAAAATGGTGAAAAGCTGCCCGAAAACTGGTTACCGCCAGCCATCCGAACACTTATCCAGAAACATATCCATGAACAACAATAATGATTTTATTTCTACTCCGGAAGAACTTATGCGCCTGATTAAAGAATGTCAGACCGATAACCAGCCCGCCTGCGAGGAGGAAATGGATTTCTATGAACTTCCCGAGAGCGAACAGGAGGCCGCAAAAAGAATAGCAGAAGAACAATCCAACTTGATGGCCGGCTTAAGCGCTGAAGAAATATTCGCACATAACTGCCGCGAGGCTTACAAGCTGACCCTGGAACGGGGGCGTATCAACACCTGCACTATCCAGCGCTACCTGGGCACCGGATACGGTATGGCCGCGCGCATTATCGACGAACTTCTCACATCCGGGCTTATCGCACCTGCCTCTGCCCCGGCCAAGGGCTACATCCCCACGGCTGATGGAAACAGGAAATGAGTCCAGGATTATTATAACTGATTCGCATATTTTTGAGCATGCATAAATAAAAAAACCGCCAGTAAAACACTGGCGGTTTTTGCTTGATTCAGAAAAAGCATTACAGGCTGTCGCCGAAGTCCTCACGGAACTTGGCAGCAAGTTTCTCCTGCCAGTCGCTAAGCGGCTGCAGTCGGCCGAAGAAGAAGCGAAGCACCTCGGGCTCCTCGTCCCACTTAAGGCCGCCGATAAGGTCACGGTTATCATACAACCACTTCACACGGTCAGCGCAGTACTTAACCTGAGACAGAGTGAACACACGACGCGGGCAGGCAAGGCGAACCAGTTCCAGCTCTGCGTAGTGCTCGGAGCCATCAGGGTTGCGCTGCTCGGAGAGCGAACCACGCTCCATACCACGGATACCACCGGCAATGTACAGAGCCGTAGCCAGAGCGCCGGCAGGATACTGTTCATGCGGGATATTGGGCAGGAATTCAGAAGCATTGATATGAGCGCCAAGACCACCAGCGGGTTTTACCATGGGCACGCCATACTCGGAAAGCTCCTTCACAAGGTATTCAATGAAGATGGGCCCCTGGTTAATGATTTCCTCATCCAGGGTCTCAAGCAGACCAACAGCCATTGCCTCCATGGCGCGCACTTCCATACCACCATAAGTCAGGAAACCTTCGTACAGCGGAATAAAAGCCTTCATCTTGAGAATCAGCTTCTCGTTATTGGAGATAATGGCACCACCGCGAGCGAAACCAAGCTTACGGCTGGAGAAGTAGATGAGATCCATCTGGTCCGCAATCGTGCGAATGATTTCAGCGATGGTCATATTCTTGGCAGCTTCCTCGCGGGTCTTGATAAAGTACAGGTTGTCCTGCAGAAGTGAAGCGTCCAGCACAGACATCACGCCGAATTCCTTACACACGGCAGCAACCTCCAACATATTCTGCATGGAAAGCGGCTGACCGCCAATCAGATTCGTGCCGGCCTCAATACGCACAAAAGGCACATGCTCCGGGCCTACTTCCTGAATCAGCTTGCGCAGGCGTTCGATATCAAAGTTACCCTTGAAAGGCAGATCGAGGTTCGGGTCAAGACCTTCTGCGGTGATAAGCTCTTCCACGCGGCCGCCTTTGCGGGTGATATGAGCTTTCGTAGTGGTGAAATGGAAGTTCATCGGAACAACATCACCTTCCTTCACAAAAGTCTCGGCAAGAATGTTCTCACATGCGCGGCCCTGGTGAGCAGGCAGGAAATGCTTGGTGCCAAACACCTGTTCAATCACGCGTGAAAGGCGATTGAAGGTCTCGGAGCCGGCGTAAGAGTCGTCGGCCTGCATGGAGGCAGCCACCTGATTATCACTCATGGCATTCACGCCGGAATCAGTCAGCATGTCCATGAACACATCCTTATTCTGAAGGAGGAAAGTATTATTACCGGCTTCACGGAGCTTTTGCACACGCTCCTCAACTGTGGGCAGGAACAGCTTCTGCACCACACGCACCTTGTGCATTTCCAACGGCACCTGGTGCTCTTCTTTATAGAACTTTACGATAGACATGACGATATTGTGATAAATAATAAAATCTGCGTCAAAAAAAACGCGGGCGGATTTTAGCACGCAACATTTCTTATTGTCAACGCTTATGTTAGTTCTATTATGCCATATTTGAGAATAAGAGGAAGAGCATAGCGCACTTACTACTTGTGTGAAATCTGCAATATGGTACAATCACACACATGACGCTTCCCTATCGACTTATTCTGATTTCACTGGGTCTCACTGTTCTGCTCAGCTCGTGCCAACCGCAGGACCGTGGTCATGCGACACCGGAAGCAGCCGAACAACTTGCGCAGATAACGAATTATCTGCCAGAAGTCGGCATCGATGAAATATTGGAGGTACCATCCACCGAGGACATATTCGACCTGGTTGCAGATTTTTCAGTAACTCCCGATGCGCAGAAAATCGCAAGTCCGTCCGGTATCAGCATGCTGCATCTGGCCTGCTTGTTCAAAAAGCCGGAGCTGGCACGATGCCTGTTGCTGGATAAGGCCGATCCCAATGCCATCACTGCAGCTGGAGACACACCTCTCTCACTGGCCGTTGCCATGCGTGGGGTAGAAGACGAAAGCGTAACAGAAGACACCGTTATCGCTCTTATCGATATACTCATTGCGGGGGGAGCCGACCTGAATCAGAAAATCGGAGAAGATATTCCCTTAATCAATTACGCTGGCCTGAACAGCTTCAGCGAGAAAGTCTTTCTATATCTGCTGGACAAAGGCTGCCAACCGGATGAAACGACCTGCCAGGCCCCTGCAATAATGGGCTGGAATACCGCGCTGCAGCGCATGATGGGAACAGGTGCAGCAGATTTTCCCATGGCAAAGGAAACCATGCTGCTCATGGCCGCCGCAAATCTTCATACAGAAACCGTCAAATTACTGCTGGATGCCGGCGCCGACCCTGATGCCAAACGAATCAGCGGAACAACCCCGATGCTGGAAGCAGCCGGACACCTTCTTTCCCCTTCTGAAGAAGAAGAAACCGAGCAACGCAAAGCTATGCTGGATATCTGCGCTCTGCTTATCAAATACGGAGCAGATCCAGACCTTGCAGAATTGCGACAAGACGGCTCACCTGCATTCAGCGCAACTGATATCCTCACAAAAGACCCAGCCACCGTCAATGAATTAGAGAAAAGGGGTATCAACCTGAAAGCAAAAGAAATAGAGTTCACAACAGGCATTGCTCTACTTGAGGCAGTGGGAAAAGCCAGCGTGCTGGAACAGCAACCCGCGGCAGAGGACTTCAAAGCCATTGCGAGCGTACTCACTCCTACAGAAGAAATGAAAACGCACGCCAGTTATCACGACGTGTTGCCCATGGCTGTAGAACTGCTGCACAGTATCAACCCGGCAGAAGCATCCCGCCATGTGGCATCGCTTCCTGTATGGACGGGTCCGGAAGCATGGGAAAAAGGACATGGTGAATGCCTGCTTCCGGCCATCACAAAATGTGAAAACATCATTCTGCCCAAAGAAATCATTTGTATCACAGCCGAGCACCTGAATAAGGCAGGTAAAGGAGATTCTGCAGCTCTTGTAATCGAGCTCCTTTCCCGTTGCCCGGACGCAACAACTGAAATCAACCACTACTGCAACCATACCTCCCGGGCATTAAAAGCAGGAGCCCTTGGAGCCAGACTGAGACAGGCGGGGCTCCCCACTCCTCGAGATGGCGATGTTCAGCTCTGGCTGGATAACCATGAACGAACCGCCGATTCTCCGATTCTCCAGAAAGCCGTTCTACTCACCTCTCTTTCCCGCCTCTGGTATGGCGATATGCTGCCGGAAGAACAGCAGCAGCTGCTCGCTGCTATGCGCGAAATCGGAGCCATAGAAGCCGCTTCCCACTATGAAGCCATCACTCAATCCATGGATGACCCGGAGCAGCTCGACAAGATAACTGAAAACAGCGACTCCTGGAAATTTGAACTCGAAATCGCCACAGCTCAATTTATTCTGACAAACGCCCAGGCATTTCAGCCTGCGGACCGTTAAAATAACAGATTGACAGATGAGCCCATTTCCATTAAAGTCAGAACAGGCATAATGAATATTTACCAGAGAGCTCTGTTTATTCTAATGACTGCCGGAATAGTCTCCGGGCAGGAGTCTGCGACTACCCCGGACGTTCCTGAAGGAGTGAATCTTCCTCTGCTGTTTGACACCCTCATGATGCCGGATGAAGATGAGAACGGTGACACCATTCTCATCGCCCTTGCCCGCGAGTCATATTCCCTGCCGGCAGAGACCCGCAAACAACTCATCGAGCCATTGTTGCTTTCTCTGCTCAGGCATGGTCACGATCCCCTGCATGAAAACAAAGCAGGTTGCAACGCCGTTTTCTATCTCGTCGGCATGCCTGATTTTTACCAGCAGCTGACAAAAGAAAACCTGATTCCCAGAGAACTGACTCTCCGCATTCCTCATGATGAAGGAGCCCTGGTGCGCTACATGCGGCTGCGCAACAATCAGGTTCACCTTGCCAAAACTGCTCAGAGTCTGGACTATCTGACCCGCCGTTATTTTGCCCCGGCGCAGGAACGGGCAGAACGGCTCATGCAGAACTACCTGGGGGCCACTGCGCTTTCCCACATACCCGAAGGTGCTATGGCAGACTGCCTGAGTTTCATGCACAGAGCCAATCCGCAGGCCGCTGAGGACTTCATCAATTCGCTGACTCTCTGGGAGCATGGTGAGCATTTTCTTGAGGAGATACCCGCCAGTCTGCTCACCATTCTGCACGACACGAGGTGGCGAGTTAAACCAGATTTATTACGACTGGCACTACACAAACTTGGCTCCATGCTCCCTATCAGCAAGGATGACATGATTGAATGCGCAGCATCTGCCCCGATGTCGCACATCCTGGAAATACTCACATACCATGAAGGTAACGGTGCTCTGCCAGAGCTCCAGCACTATGCCGCAGCTTTTGACCCGGATATCGTACACACAGCGTTGTCCTTGCAACTGAAACTCAGAAAAATCCCGCGCCCCTGGGATGAAGGATTTTCTCGTTTCACATCACCGGATATTATCGAATTAAAAGATCCGCTTATCGTCGATGCTGCCATTCGTTACGGCTACATGGAGCATCTCACTGCCCAGCGGATTCGCAATGCAGCAAGAGTATGGAGAAAGCATAATCTGCCGCAGCACGCCGACATGATTGAAAGCATCATTGATGGCGACACCATCACACTACCAGCCGAACTCCGACCGGATTTCAGCACCCGGTATGAAGAACTGAAAGAAGATTCTCCGCACGTTGTCTTGTTACGATTCCTGATGCAGCACCCGGAGACCCAGCCACAAGCCACAGCGGAGGGGGAGGCACCATGAACAGCAAGACGGTCGCACTCTGGCGAACGCTTCTCTACCCCACACGTCTGCATATTCTGGGCATGCTGATTGCGCTGCTCTGCTGCATCCCGATTTTATTTCCTGAAATATGCCCTCGCGGCAGTGTCGATATCGTCACCCCCTACGCAGGAAGCATACTGTTGATATCAGCGGCAGTTTCCACAGGATTCATGCTGATATCTGCCGTCACTCACATGTTGCGACTGAGCAACACGAGAGCATTCATGCAGATTTTCAAATGGATGGGAATATGGGGGACAGGATTTGCAATTTTTATTTTATTAGCCCTTGCGGCAGATATCCCCGCACCTGAAGCGCAGGGTGATAGTCTGCCCATCCAGGCATCCGACACTCTGTATCAGCCAACAGATCATCTGAACGGTCCCTCATCTCTGCTTATTTCGATTAACTCAGACAATCAGCAGACAAGCACCGTGGCAAATGCACCTAATCTGCTGCTATTGGAAGAAAAACATGAAGAGCTGCTCCGGGAATATCTGGACAAGTCCCCTCGCTGGTCATCAAAATACAACGATGATACCTTCTATTCCAAACCGGGACATCTGGTCATGGTTCCTCCCACCACAGCGGGAGCCCCGGGACTGGTGCATGTCTGCTTCCGGCGCATTATCGAAGGCGACCAGCTGCCCAACGGCTACACACTGATACAACCAGGTAAGGAATTTCCTGTTCAGAATGATGAACAAGGAAGCATTCCCGACTTTGCTCTGGATTTAGGGCGTAACCACTTCTTACTGCTTGCCTGGCGCGGCAGCGCACACCGCACCACTGCGCTCAAGGCTATCAATGCAGCCATTACCGCCACAGATGACCGCATGCTCCCGCTCGTCGACAATCCGGCGCAGGAAACCGTGCAGCAAATGCTGACAGGGCGGACCTCATACCCGGGCAACACGCCGGAATTCCGACTCAGCCAACCACTGGCACAGGAAGGTGCCTATCAGGCCGAGATTTACGCCAACCCGGGTGAACCTGGAGTGATTCTGGTCTATATCAAAGAGCTGGCAACTGGTAAGACATTGCGGCTTCTCAATTGTCCCGCCAAGTTTTCAAAGGATAAGAATGAACTGTTCCGCCACGACATTCCCGGCTCTATGCCCCACTGGATTCGCAGCCCGGATGAAGACGACATCTCAAACTGTTTCCCGGAAAACACCCCTCTCTTTGCCATACGGCAAGGTCCCCTGCAGCAATTCTTCGGTGTAGCTTTCGAAGTCTGGTTCAAACCTTCGGACGTGCGGATACAAAGGCGCATGCTGCTTCGGCGCTGCTACAAGGTACAAGGTTACGATATTCCAGCGCCTGAAACTCCACCTGCTGACGTCCCGCAGACTTGACAATCAGCTATAATATGGGCATACTCCCCGCGTTATGTTACATCTACACGATACACAGTCGGGGGCTGTAAAGCCCGTTCAGGCAGAAGACGGCAAACAGCTGCGCTTCTACTGTTGCGGCCCCACTGTGTATGCCGCGGCACACATCGGTAATTTCCGGACCTTCGTCGTGCAGGATGTTTTCCGGCGTGTGGTAGAGCTGGGCGGGTTGCGCACCAAGCATGTGCGTAACCTCACAGATGTGGATGACAAGACTATCCGCAACTCTCAGGCTCAAGGCATGCCGCTGGGCGAATACACCGCCAAATGGACAGCAAAGTTCCACGATGACTGCAAGGCACTCAACTGCCTGTCCCCGCACGTGGAACCCAGCGCTGTGGGCCACATCAAAGAGCAGCTCGATATAGTGCAGATGCTCATGGACAAAGGCCACGCCTACCAGAGTGAGGACGGCTCCGTCTATTTCCGCATTTCTTCCTACGCTGATTATGGCAGACTGGCTCACCTCGACCGTCAGGAACTCGATTTCGGCAAGACCGCCCAGACCCGGGCAGATACGGATGAGTATGAAAAAGACAGCGTGGCCGACTTCGTGCTCTGGAAAGCACGTCGCCCCGAAGACGGCCCGAACTTCTGGCCCTCACCCTGGGGTGAAGGTCGTCCCGGCTGGCACCTGGAGTGCTCTGCCATGAGTCACAAATACCTCGGTGATACCTTTGACCTGCACTCCGGCGGTGTGGACCTGGTGTTCCCACACCATGAAAACGAAATTGCCCAGAGCCGCTGTGCCTGTGGTGGTCACTTTGCCCGCCACTGGTTCCATGTGACCCACCTGCTGGTGGACGGAGCCAAGATGAGCAAGAGCCTTGGCAATATGTACACCCTCGACCAGCTGCAGGAGATGGGCTACACACCCGCAGCCCTGCGCTATGTACTGGCCGGTGCCTACTATCGCCGCCCGCTCAATTTCACCCTCACCGGCATGAAAGATGCCACCAGCGCCCTTAACAAGCTCGGCCGTTTTGATAAGGAACTTGCCAAAACCAGTGGCGCCAAGGAACCCACCTATCGTGATTTCATCAAGAAAGCCCCTGCTCTGGGCGCGTTCCAGCCCGCCTGGGACAGCCTCGAAGACGACCTGAACGGTCCCGAAGCCCTGGGCCATGTATTCAGCGCCATCAAAGGCATCAAACCCGCAGAAATGGATGCCGCCGAGGCAGAGAAAACCTGGAAAGCCTTCCGATTCATCATGGAAGCCCTCGGGCTGCAACTCCCTGACCCGGATGCCGATATCGAGGTACCGGAAGAAATCAAGGTCATTGCCGATGAACGCTGGGCTGCACGTCTGGCAAAAGACTGGGCCACTGCTGATACTCTGCGTGGCAAGCTCGCTGAACTCGGCTGGGCCATGAAAGACGGCAAGGACGGCTACAAACTCACCAAAGCGTAAGATTATGGACAATAAAGACCTTTCCCTGCTCGGCAAACACAGCGAATTCTTCCGCACCCCGGAAGAAGCCAGGCTCGAAGCATTCCCGAACCGCAGCCCGCAGCGCCGCTATGTGGTCACGCTCGACACGCATGAATTCTCCTCGCTGTGTCCTGTAACAGGTCAGCCGGACAGCTGCCACCTGACCATCACCTACTGCCCGGCAGAAAAAGTGGTAGAAACGAAGAGCCTTAAATACTACCTCGTTTCCTTCCGCAATTATGCCGCTTTCAATGAACAGGTGGTAAACCGCATTCTGGATGATCTCGTCGCCGCAGCCGAGCCCGCCTGGATGAAAGTGACAGGGCGATTCGGAGCTCGTGGTGGCATCCAGCTCACTTGCGAAGCCGAGCACAACCCCGAGAACCGCCCTGCATGAAAGTAGCCGTTCTCCTCTCCGGCGGTCTGGATTCCACCACCGCCTTGCACTGGGCGCTGCGCCACCACGAGGTGGTCTGCGCTCTTTCTTTTGATTACGGCAGCAACCACGCTGCCCGTGAGCTTGCCTGTGCCCGCTGGCAGGCCGAGCAAGCCGGTATCCCCTACCATGAAATCAATCTGCGCTCGATTTCTGCACACCTGGAAAGTGCCCTGCTCAACGGCGCAGATGCCATCCCCACCGGGGATTATGCAGAGGAGAACATGAAACAGACCGTCGTTCCTTTCCGCAACGGCATTTTCCTGGCCATTGCCGCAGGCATTGCCGAAAGCAAAGGCGCAGAAGGGCTCGTTATCGCCGCCCATGGTGGTGACCACGCCCTCTACCCCGACTGCCGGGAAGATTTCATGGCTGCCATGTCAGCCGCCATCACCCACGGCACCTACGCCAGACTCCGGATACTCCGTCCCTTCATTGCCAACACCAAGGCAGAAATCACCGCCATCGGCGCAGAACTCGGCGTTGACTTCTCCCACACCTACTCCTGCTACTGCGGTGGTGAACTCCATTGCGGCCAGTGCTCCACCTGCCGCGAACGCAAGGAATCCTTTACCACCGCCGGTGTACCAGACCCGACCGTCTACATTCGCTCCTGTTAAGTGCAGGTATCGACCTGACCAACTAGTAGTATCACGCCAGGGGCAAATCCTGCTTTGTTGCGAGAGTCAGGCTATCGTGAAGCTCAACCATGGGCGATTGGATTGAGCGCCCCAGGCAATCCACCAGCCGGCAAACAGCTTTTCCCTGGCACAGCGCTTCATATTTCTGCAGCCACGTCTGAACCTCCCCGGTATGGATTGATTCTGAATCCTGCGGTCTGGGAAAACGGGTAATACCAACGCGATAGGGCTTTGGCGTAAGACGGGCGCGCCAGCATTGCTGCCGCGCACAGAGCGATTCATACAATGCATCTGCATGCAAGGCTTTGAATAACTCTTGCATACGCGGAGAATCAGGCGCTATGTCATCTCCCACCAGCATCACCCGCCAGCCATGATGAGTCCGGTAAAGACGCGCTCCAAGACTCGGATCAGCCATACAAAGTTCACGCAGGCGCTGCAGCAGTTTCTCCTCCGGCGTCACTCTCCGGCCAAACAAACCACGCAGCGTATCCCCCAACGAAAGTGGGAAAGTATCCACATCAACAAAACAAAGCGATGTACTGTTAAGTACCTGCACTCCATAGCGGTTACGGGTGATAACATTGGAACCATCCAGGGTCTCGAGAACAGGCTCGAGCAAAAGTACACTATAATCCTCTTCCTGCAACTCGTCCAGCGCGCGTAAACTCGCGCAATGCGCATCCACCTCCGCTTCGCTCACCCGGCGGCGGCTGGCAAAATCTGCCCGCAAACGAGCTCGTTCCTCCAGGCGCTCCCGGGCCTCTTCCATCGACCGATAGGAAATACCTCGCAATTTCCACATTGAGCCATCACTCGCACGTCGCTTCTCTGTAATCCAATAAGGAGGAATCTTCATGCCTCCATTGTAACATAGGACATCTGGTTTTCAAGGGGTATTTTTCCCTTACCAGTCACACGTGTCTCAAAGATTTGGTAAGCTATAGAAACATCAGCAACAGTTTGGAAGAAGCCCTTATCTGCTCGACAAATTGGACTTTGGCGAGCTGAAAGCCCGAGGAATTTTGAGCCTGATAGGGCGACACAATAATAGCCCAGCGTGAAGCCGCAACGCGGCGGAACGCTGGGTAAAATGAAAAACATATCAGAACCCCGGAGCGTAGCGGAGTGGGTGGCAGAAGCTTCGGCTTAGTGTTTTAGCTGCGCTTCCCTGCCACCCCTCCACGTTGGTCGGGGTTCCGGTTGTGTTTTATTCTAAACCCAGCGTTCCGCCGCGTGGCGGCTCCACGCTGGGCTATGATTCTGTCGCCCTTGCGGGCTCAAATTTCCGCTCACCGTTGGCCCGGCAAATTCCAATCGAGCTCCGTACTCAAACTTTGAGACACGTATGACAAAAACCGCCATGAGCAATGAAATCTCATGGCGGCAGGATACAGAAAACAGGGGGAATTACTTGCTGTGGATATTCAGCATCTCGGCGTATGTGGGAACCGGCCACAGGTCGGCATCCACCATGGTTTCGAGCTTATCCACAACCTCACGGGCGGCCACCATGGCAGCACGCATGAGGGCAGGATTTCCCTCCGCAATGGCGGCGGACAAATCGCTGATGCGGTCGGGCAGCATGTCATAAAGCTCACCTACGGACTCAGCCTTACCAGTGGCAGCCTTCAACCCGGCAGTAATGCCAGCAGCCTGAATAGAGGCCACCGTGTTGCAAATCTGAGTCATCTGCTCTGCCACGGCGGGCATATAAATCGTCTCCAGCATATTGAGGCAGGTCTTGGCCTCAATATCGATGAGCTTCTCGTAGTTCTCAATCTGAATTTCCTTACGAGCCAGCAGCTCGGCATTGGAAAGCACGCCATATCTGGCCATGAGCTCGAGAGTATCGGGACGGGAAAGCACTTCGAGAGCCTCCGGCGTGGACTTGATATTGGGCAGACCACGGCGGGCTGCTTCTGCCACCCATTCATCGGAATAACCATTGCCATTGAAGATAATCCGGCTGTGAGCGGTAATCATCTCAGCAATGAGCTTCTTCACTTCGTCCTTGAAGGCAGGAGTACCAGCCACAGGCTCCAGGCGGGTGGCCACTTCATCAAGCGATTCGGCCATGATAGTGTTCAGCACGGTCATAGGCCAGGCACAGGTCTGAGAGGAACCGACACCGCGGAACTCAAACTTATTGCCGGTGAAAGCGAAGGGAGAGGTACGATTGCGGTCCGTGGTATCCTTGGGCAGTTCAGGCAGGGTATCCACCCCCAGCTCCATGGTGGTTTTGGCGCAGGAGGACTTGGCTCCGCCGTGCATAATCTGCTCCACGATATCAGTGAGCTCATCCCCCAGGAAAATACTCATGATGGCTGGCGGAGCTTCTGCCGCACCCAGGCGATGGTCATTACCAGCTTTAGAGATAGAGGCGCGCAGCAGGTCAGCGTGGCGGTCGATGCACTGAATGACGCTGGCCAGGAAAGTAAGGAAAAGCACGTTGCTGTGCGGAGTCTTACCCGGTGAGAACAGCGAGCCGAGCTCCGGCGTGGAGAGCGACCAGTTGTTGTGCTTGCCGCTGCCGTTCACGGAGCTGTACGGCTTTTCATGCAGGAGGCACACCAGATTAAATTTGAGGGCCTGGCGCTCCAGTATATCCATGATGAGCACATTGTGGTCCACTGCCACATTGCAGGGTTCAAACAGCGGGCAGATTTCAAACTGGCCGGGAGCCGCTTCGTTGTGGCGGGTCTTGGAGGGCACGCCAAGAGCCCACAGAGCATGGTCCACAGAGGTCATGAACTCCAGCACGCGTTCCTTGATGGAACCAAAATAGTGGTCTTCCATCTGCTGGTGCTTGGGCGGCAGGCAGCCGAACAGGGTGCGACCGGTCTCAATGAGGTCAGGCCGCTGGATGTACAAATCGCGGTCGATGAGAAAATATTCCTGCTCTGCTCCCAGGTTAGTCTCCACCGTGCTGGGAGTGATTCCGAAACATGCCAGCACTCGCTTGGTCTGCGCGCCCACAGCAGCCATGGAGCGCAGCAGCGGGGTCTTCTTATCCAGCGCCTCACCGGTGTAAGAACAGAATGCTGTCGGGATACAAAGCGTCACGGTGTTGGCAGTACGCTTGATGAACGCCGGACTGGTGGGGTCCCAGGCAGTGTAACCGCGGGCTTCGAAAGTGGCACGGATACCACCACTGGGGAATGATGAGGCATCCGGCTCGGCCTGAATCAGATTCTTACCGGTGAACTCGAAAATCATACCCCCCTTACCGTCCGGCTCCACAAAGGAATCATGTTTCTCTGCAGTAGCATCAGAAAGCGGCTGGAACCAGTGTGTATAGTGAGTAGCGCCTTTGGAAAGAGCCCATACTTTCATGGCCTGGGCCACTTCATCCGCAATGCTCATATCCAGCTTGCCACCCTTCTGGATGGTTTGCATCATCTTCTTGAAAGCGCTCTTGGAGAGATATTTCTCCATGGTTCTGATACCAAAGGTATCGCTTCCGTACAAAGCCTCCAGGGCTTCCATGGGGTTCTTGGTGCTTTCTTCAGCCATTGTGGTACACTGGTTGTATCGTTATTGCAGCAGGGTCTATACGCCGCCACGCGCTGATTTTACTTATTTTCTGCTCACTTGTACAGCAAAATTTCCAATACTCGCGGCAGATTCACACGTGTCCCAAAGATTTTGTAGAGAATAGAAATATCAGCAACATTTTGGAAGAAGCCCCCCTCTGCGCAATAAATTGGACTTTGCCGGGCTGAAAGCCCGAGGAATTCTGAGCCCGATAGGGCGACACAATAATAGCCCAGCGTGGAGCCGCAACGCGGCGGAACGCTGGGTAAAATGAAAAACATATCAGAACCCCGGAGCGTAGCGGAGTGGGTGGCAGAAGCTTCGGCTTAGTGTTTTAGCTGCG
>JAZRKW010000053.1:0-3202 GCA_045646505.1 Akkermansia sp.
TTAGCTGCGCTTCCCTGCCACCCCTCCACGTTGGTCGGGGTTCCGGTTATTTTTTATTCCAAACCCAGCGTTCCGCCGCGTGGCGGCTCCACGCTGGGCTATGATTCTGTCGCCCTTGCGGGCTCAAGTTTCCGCTCGCCTGCGGTCCGCCAAAGTCCAATTTATCGAGATTAGTACTCAAACTTTGGGACACATGTGAAATTCCGCTGAAAGTTCAATCTTTTATGCTTGACTTAACTTCACCTATCAGGTAACGTGTACTCAAGCATTATGACAAACCGTCGCATAGTTATCACAGGTATGGGTGCCCTTACTCCCCTCGGCAACAGTGTCGCGGAGACATGGGAAGGCATGAAGAGCGGGCGCTCCGGTATCACCAAGATCGAGAGCATTGATGACAGCGCCCTGAATATCCACATCGCAGGCGAAGTGCGTGGCTACGACCCGGCGCCGTATTTCAAGAAAGATCCGAAGGCCGTACGCCGCTGCGACCGCTTCGAACAGCTGACCATGGGTGCCGTGGCAGAGGCCCTGGAAAACTCCGGGCTTGATATCGATGCCGTAGATAAGACCCGCGTAGGTGTGATGATTGGCTCCGGTATCGGTGGTCTTGGTATTCATGGCGATGGCTGTGCAGCCCTTATCCAGTCCGGTCCTCGCCGCGTGAGTCCGTTCTGCATTCCGTACATGATCACCAACATGGCCTCCGGCATGGTGAGCATCGAGTACGGATTCGGCGGCCCGAACATGAGCATTTCCACGGCATGCGCCACAGCAAACCACTGCATCGGCGAAGCCTGGCGTATCATGAAGTTCGGTGATGCCGATGTCATGATCTGCGGCGGTGCCGAAGCAGCCGTCCTGCCGGTCGGTATCGCTGGTTTCGCAAACATGAAAGCCCTTTCCACCCGCAATGACGATCCCACCACCGCCTCCCGCCCGTATGATGTGGACCGCGACGGCTTCGTCATGGCAGAAGGCGCCGGCATCATCATCCTGGAAACGCTGGAACACGCCAAGGCCCGCGGTGCAAAGATTCTTGCCGAACTGGTGGGTTATGGTCTGAGCGCAGATGCCTACCACCTGACCTCCCCCATGCCGGACGGCGAAGGCGCTGCCCGCTGCATGGACATGGCCATGAAACACGCCGGTCTGAAGCCGACTGATATTCAGTACATCAACACACACGGCACCTCAACCCCGCTGGGTGATATCTGCGAGACAAAGGCTATCAAGGCCTCCTTCGGCGATTATGCCAAGAACGGGCTTGTGGTGAGCTCCACCAAGTCCATGACCGGTCACCTGTTGGGTGCAGCCGGCGCTGTGGAACTGCTGGCCTGCGTGAAAGCCATCGAAGAAAACTTCGTGCCGCCCACCATCAACGTGTTCAACCAGGACCCCGAGTGCGACCTGGATGTGTGCCCGAATGTGGGCCGCAGCATGACTGTGGATGTAGCCCTGAGCAACTCCTTCGGCTTCGGTGGTCACAACGCTTCCCTCATCGTGAAGCGCTATGTGGATTAAGTTGATACTCAATTCATAAAGCAATTTTTCCGGCGGCTATGGGTACCCATGGCCGCCGCATCTGTACCAGCCGCCACAAGACATGAAAAAATACCTCACCAGCCTGCTTACGCGTCTGCGTGAACGAGCAGGAATGAACCGCACGGACCACTTCCTGCTGAGCTGGGCCGGCTTGAGTTTTGCTGTACTCGTGCTTCTCGTCGTACTGACAGCCTGCGGGCTCATGCAGTATCTGGAGTGGGAGCAGATACGCTTTCTGGGGGGAGCCCCCTTCTTCATCGGCGCAGAAGAAGCGCAGATTAATCTGCTGGGGCCCGCCGGTATCTTCAGCCTGTGCCTGGTTGTCACCTTCTATTTGTCATTGATACTCCTGCGCGAACAGAGTTTCTGCGGGCGGTTGCAGATAAGTCTGCTGGCGCTGACTGCACTGGCACTGCCAGGAATCCTCTGTGTCCTGTGGGGCGGTGTGCTGAATATGAATGCACCCGTCATCTGCGCCCTGACCTGCTGGCTGGGAGCTGAAGCCCTCCATTTTTACCGTCGTCACCGCGCATGAAAGCCCAGGATTATCCCAAACCCGTGCTGGAGCTGATAAGCGCGCTCAAGCGCATGCCCGGCGTAGGCACACGCGGCGCAGAACGCCTGGCTCTCTGGTTCCTGCAGCAAGGGCGCAATGAAGCCCGCCAGCTGGCAAGCGCTCTGACCACCGCTGCCGACACCGTGGGCAACTGCCCTGAGTGCGGATTCTTTGCCGAACAAGGCAGCCGCTGCACCGCCTGCGACGACCCCGCACGCGATGCCTCCCTGCTCTGCGTGGTTGAGCAACCGACAGATGTGCTCCCCATCGAACGCTGTGGCACCTTCCGTGGCCTCTACCACTGCCTGGGTGGCAAAATTTCCCCGCTGGACGGCATCATGCCCGAGGATCTCGCCATCGATAAACTGGTAGAACGCGTGAAAGCCCACCCCGATTGCGAAGTGATTCTGGCCGTCGGCAGCGATGTCGAGGGTGAAGCCACAGCACTTTACCTGGGAGAACTGCTGGCAAAATACCCCTGTCGCTGCACCCGCCTGGCCCAGGGAATGCCCGCCGGTGCCGGCCTGGGGCATGCAGATGCCATCACCCTGATGCGAGCCCTGGAAGGCCGCAGAGGCTTGTAAAACCCTGCCACAGCAGGGCAACAAGCCTTTGGAACACATGTGCCCTGCAGGGCTCTGTTTCAGATTTGCTGGCCCTCGCAATAAATGATGCGTTGGCAAAATAAGTGAATCATCGATAAATCGGTATTTGGCGGGGGACATATTTGTCGGAGCACGGGACTTTCCTGTCACGGCGTAGAGCGTAAGCTCGGAGACGGAAGTCCCGAAAATATAAGCATTGAGGGGGGACTAAAGTCCCCCGCTCCGAAAACGACAAACTCAGATTTGGCGCTGCTGCTTAATTTCGTTGGCGGGTTCTGATACATATATCTACCAGCAGATTTGAAACAGCCCCCTGCTGCCGGCAGCTGTGTAATTTAGATTGACAGAGAGAAATAAAGCCTGTATACTCCCGCGCGTTATGGAGAACCAGACCGCCAATATCGATCTCTCGGCGCTCGACACGGAAGCCATGCGCTCCCGTCTTTCCGAGCTCGGGAGCTATCTTTGACCTCGGGAGCCTTGAAACTAAAGTAGC
>JAZRKW010000054.1:0-9893 GCA_045646505.1 Akkermansia sp.
CATCGGTGAGAACATGAAGCTGCGCAAGTTCGGCCGCTACACGCTGGCCGGCGAGGGCACCGTGACCTCCTACATCCACATGGGTGGCAAGGTGGGCGTGCTCCTGCAGGTGGAGACCGGCAAGGCCGAGACCGCCGCTGCTGAGGCTTTCGCCACCATGTGCAAGGACATCACCCTGCACATCGCTGCCTGCGCTCCCAAGAGCGTGGACTCCTCCTCCCTGGACCCCGCCTTCGTGGCCGAGGAACAGGAAATCGCCAAGGCTCAGCTCATCGCTGAAGGCAAGCCCGAGCACCTGCTGGAGAAGATTCTTCCCGGCAAGCTCAAGGCTCTCTACAAGCAGAGCTGCCTCCTGAGCCAGGAGTTCGTGAAGGACCCCTCCGTGACCGTGGAAGGCCTCGTGGCCGCCACTGGCAAGGCCCTGGGCGACACCATCACCGTGAAGGCTTTCGAGCGCTTCCAGCTCGGCGCCTAATCGCTGAAGGTTTCCATTACCTTACAAAAAATCCCCATTCCGCAAGGAGTGGGGATTTTTTACTGCATGATAAACCAATCTTACGGATAACGCCGCCACTTGCCATCACCCACGGAGATGACCTCCACCGTCACGATATCGAGCCCTCGCTCGTAGAAGCCCAGTTCCCTGGCTACCTTGGTACCCACATCGATGAGGCGACCTTTGATATACGGCCCGCGGTCTGCCACGCGGACGATGCAGCTCTTCCCTGTTCGGGGACAGGTGATGCGCACTGTACAGGGCAGCGGAAGAGTGCGGTGCGCAGCGTAGCGCAGGTGAGAGTACAAATTCTGCCCTATGGCACCAATATCGCCATCGGCCTCATAATGGGAGGCAATGCCTGTGGCCTTGTAATGCAGAGCACTCTCCACACTCATGGGCACAAAGCGCGTACCTTTCACCGTATAAGGAGCCTTCTTGTACCCCTTGTATTTCGGCCAGCCCGGGTGCAATACCTGCTGACATCCCACCAGCACCAACATGGACAAAGCCGCTAAACAAGATAAAAAACGCATCATACTCCCAATCTAGCACAAATCCCCAGCCCCTGCCAGTTATTTCTGCACCCTACCCCAAAAACCAAAATTCAGGAATCCAATTCCCGAAATTCGGAAATATGATTCCCGAATTTTGGGAAATCAACTTGACATGGCCAGCACGTTGTAGGATACTAAGGTCATGAAAGAACCCAGGAACAGCAGCGCATATATGTCACGTAGCCTGAGCTATAAAGTGACAGAACTGAATCGTTTCTATCCGTGTATCATGGTCACGGGAGCCCGTCAGGTCGGCAAATCGACTTTATTGCAACATATGCTCCCTGCCGGGATGAAATATGTGAGTCTGGATGATTTTCAACTGGCAGATTATGCGCGAAAAGACCCCATGGGATTTCTGGAGCAGTACTCCAGCCCTTTATGCATCGATGAAGTTCAGTACGCACCGGATTTATTCAGAGCCATCAAGATAAAGGTGGATGAAAACCGTCACCCCGGCATGTACTGGCTGACGGGTTCCCAGCGGTTCAATATGATGCAGGGGGTAAGCGAAAGCCTTGCCGGTCGCATCGGTATCGTGGATATGTACAGTCTGTCACAGCGTGAACTCTATGGTGATGCCAAGGGCACTGTTTTTAATCCCGCTGCACCAGAAGCATGCCTTTGCAAGGAATCCATCTGCAATCTGGAGACACTGTATGAACGTATCATGCTCGGCGGATATCCGGAAATACAGAAGCAACCAGAGTTACCAACATACGACTTCTTCAGGGATTATGTGCAGACCTACGTGGAGCGCGATGTGCGCCAACTCACCAAAATAACCGATGAAGCAGCCTTCATGCGCATGCTGCGCTCTGTCGCAATGCGCACCGGACAACAGCTGGTATACAGCGATCTGGCGCGTGATGCAGGCGTATCATCCAAAACAGTGGCAGCGTGGGTTTCTATTCTTCAGGCATCCGGCATAGTGGAATTACTGGAACCTTATCATGTGAATACGACCAAGCGTCTGGCAAAAACACCCAAAGTCTATTTCATGGATACAGGCTTGTGTTGCTGGCTGGCCGGATGGCGCGATACCGCTACCCTCATGGAAAGCAACTACGCAGGAGCTATTCTGGAAACCTGGGTCTATGGACAGCTGATGCGCAGCTATGCCAGCGAAGGAAAGCGACCTGTCATCTCATATTATCGTGACCATGATGGCGCGGAAGTCGATTTCATCATTGAGGAAAACGGCGGCATATACCCCATGGAAGTAAAACGCAGTGGAACACCCTCGGATAATGATTTGCGCTGGTGTCGGAATATTCCGGTGGCTTCATGGGCCACTTTGAAAGCACCCATCCTGTTCTGCACCATAGAAGAACTGCGAGGCATGCCACATGGAGCCACCGCATTCCCTATTTCGGGTATGTGAAACTTACTTTGTGGTTGAGTGGCTATGCATCCAGCATGCCAGCCCGAAACCCAGAGGGTACAGGAATAATCCGGCCAGCAGAACCACACCAAACGGAATCATGGCGAGCTCCGTCCAGGGCACTTTCTCAGGCGATGGAAACCACCTGTCAATTCCTATCAACACAAGAAATACCACATCGCTGAACGGCATGACCAGCCCCACCAGCTGCATCAGTGTGCCGTGGCTTGTGCGGCTCGGTATGGCAAGCATACCTGCGACCAGCAGAAACATTGCCTCATACCAGAGCGAATGAAATCTCAGACAAAAACACAAGGCGATGCTGCAGAGCACACAAAACACCAGAAAGCTCAGCACAAATCGCCGCCTCGGCCGCACGCTGGGATGAAGGGGCTCCGTCATGATTCACGGGTAAGGTCTTACTATTCACTATTCCTTATTCACTATTCACTTCATAGTGTCGGCACAGCAGCCAGCAGGGTCTGGGTATATTCTGCCTGCGGGTGGTTGAAAACCGCATCGGCCGTGCCGTATTCCACGATACGCCCCCGGCGCATCACGGCGATATCATCCGCCAGATAATGCACCACGCCTAGGTCGTGCGAAATGAAAATCATGGTAATGCCCATCTCCTGCACCAGGTCAGTGAGCAGGTTCAGAATCTGGCTCTGGATGGAGACATCGAGCGCAGAGACCGGTTCATCTGCCAGCAACAGGGCCGGGCGCGGCGCAATGGCACGAGCTATGGCAATACGCTGGCGCTGACCGCCGGAAAACTCATGCGGGTACTTGTACATGTGCTCCGGGCTGAGCCCCACGCGCTCCATGAGCTCTGCCACAGCCTCCTCGCGCCCACGGCGGGGGAGCGGCTCGCGCTGCCCCAGCGCCTCTGCCAGGGTGGAAAAGATGCTGAAACGCGGGTTGAGCGAGGCGTAGGGGTCCTGAAACACCATCTGAAAATCCAGCCGGCGGCGGCGCACCTCACGCGGCGGCAAGGCGGTCAGCTCCGTGCCATCCAGCACAATGCGACCACTGGTAACCGGCTGCAGCTGCATGATGGCGCGGGAAAGAGTCGATTTACCGCACCCGCTCTCACCCACCAGCCCCAGAATACTCCCTTTGGGAATTGAAAGGCACACATCATCCACCGCGCGCACCACCTCCCCGGTGGTACCCCAGGTATTGCGCACCGGAAAATGCACACTCACATGCTCGAGCTCCAGATATGCCATGTGCAGGCATTGTAGCAAATGAGCATCAGAAATGCAATTTTCAATTACATCATGCCCACTGCGCGCTTGAAATGCCGGGCGCAATGGTATAGAATGAGCACTATGCCGACCAGAACACGCCGCAGCAGCTCCGCCCGCACCACTCCGGTGGTGAAAGCCGTCATTTTCCTGGGGGCCGATGCCGTCTCCATGATGGTGGCAGAGCAGAATGGGAGCGAAACCCGGGTGCTGGATGTACTCTCGCAGCCTGTAGAGCTGGCGCACGATGTATTCAACGGCAGCTGTATCTCACGCGACACGATGGACCGCTGCGTGCAGATTGCACAAGGGTACAATGAACTGCTGGCCGAGTACCGCCTGGCCGGCCCGGTGGAGGTACGACTTCTGGCCACCAATATCCTGCTGGATGTCCGCAACATGGACACCCTGGTGAACCGTCTGCACATCACCTGCGGTCTGCAGCTGGAGGTGATGGACGATGGCGAAATGACCCGCCTGCTCTACCTGCACACCCGCTCTGTACTGGATAAACACGCGGAGCTGAATGGCAAACGTGTGCTGGTGCTCCATGTGGGGCCAGGCAACACGCGTCTGCTTCTCTTCGACAAAGGCCGCATTTCCTACTACGCCAGCTACCGCATGGGTGCCCACCGCACCGGTATCGCCATCGGCGATGCCACAGAACTGGCCGGCACGGAAAGCGAAAGCGCACTCATCCGCGAGCATATACGCGGCATCATGGAGCAGGTGAGCTACGATATTGAGGATGACCTGCCCGAACCACCGGATGCTCTCATCATTTTCGGCCCGGATTTCCACGTCATCTCCTCGCCCCTGGCACAAGGAGACGGCGTGACGGAAGAAAACCTCACCCACCTGGCGCACGAAATTGCCGCCACACCGCCAGCCCAGCGCCAGATTCGCTACAAAGAAGACTACGCCAGCGTCTGCTCCCTGCTTCCCGCCGTGCTCATCTACCTGGCCGTGGCGCGTGATCTAGAGCCACGCAGCATCATGTGTCCGGCAGAGGAATTCTCGCATGCCTTCCTGCAGAACCTCATGCCCGGGCGGCGCGATGACCTGGCGCTGGAGGAAGAAGTGGTACACTTCAGCGTTCTGCTGGCCAACCACTACCGCGTGGATAAAGCTCATGGGCAGCAGATACGCCGCCTCACCATGCAGCTTTTCGACCAGCTGCAGGAGCTGCACGGGCTCACCCGCCACGACCGGCTTCTGCTGAAAGTAGCTGCTATTCTGCACGAAGTGGGCAGCTATATCAACCCCAAGAAACACCACCACCACAGCCAGTATATCATCCTCAATTCTGAAATCTTCGGTCTTTCCCGGGCAGATGTGGAAGTCGTAGGGTTGCTGGCGCGTTACCACCGCCACGGCGCACCCACCCCCGCCGAACCCACCTATGCCCTGCTGAGCCAGAGCGACCGTCTGCGCGTGCAGAAACTAGCCGCCCTGCTCCGCGTGGCCGAAGCCATGGAACGCGCCCACTCGCGCCGCATCCGCAGCTTCACGGTGCGCACCAATGCACGCCGACTGGAGCTGCTGGTACCGGACGTGAGCGACCTCACCATCGAGAACCTGGCTCTGCGCACCAAGGGCGCCCTTTTCTCAGACATTTTCGGGCAGGATATCGTGCTGCTGCCCAGCTCCGGAACAAAAGCATGAGCAAGGCATACGAAAACAAGCGCCGGTTTATCTGGCGCAGGCTGGTGGGGGTGTGGTGCTTCATCGTGGCTGGGTTCCCGCTTTACTACCTGATGCCCGACCGGGACTGGAACTACGAAGATTGGGGCGCACCGGAACAAATCATCAAAAGCGACACCAGCCCGGAAAATCCCTTCTACCAGGATGAGGGGGTCTACACCCGCATCTTCATCGCCCGCCCCTCGGCAGTGAACATGCAGCGATTTGATGAAATATCAGCCACCGGCCCCACAGACGGGCGTATGAATAAGCTGCTGCAGCAATATGAATTACCACGCCCCTGGCGCTATGGTGATTGGTATGGCCACGGCTCAGTCGATGTGGTGGCATGTGGTAACGGGCTGGTGCTGGTGGCAGATTACAGCCGGAACAAAGGCGGGCTCTTCTCCTCACGCATAACGCCGGAAATAGTCTGGCTGCATTATCCGCTGCACTTCTGCATAGCCTATTCCTGGGCCGCGCTGGGGCTGAATCTGCTGATGCTCACGCCATGCCTTGCTGTGCCGGCAGCATTGTGTTATCTGCTCTACCGCGTGCTGGCAGCATTCTGCCGCATGTTCCGGAAAACATTCCTCACGCGCTGAAAACCTGAAAGAAATACCGCGCGCATGCCGTACATACCAGATATGCAGTATTAATGCATGCTTGCCATGACTGGCGGCTTTTGTTATACTGCCGCCTTATTCCGTCTATCAACATGCTGAAAGCCGTATTATTCGATATGGATGGCACCCTGGGTGACACGCTTCCGCTCTGCGTGGAAGCCTACCGCCAGTGCACATCTGAGCTCACCGGGCGCACCCCTTCGAAAGAGGAAGTCATTTCCTATTTCGGGCTGAGTGACCGCGGGGTACTGGCCGGGCTGCTGGGGATGACCCCGGAGGACCCCGCCCTGCCCATCGACCGCTTTGTAGCCGCCTATGAGCGGCTGCATGAAGCACTGGCTCCGGCGCCTTTCCCCGGTGCCGTGGAGATGCTGCGCGCCGTAAAAGCCGCCGGCCTGCGGGTGGGCCTCATCTCCGGCAAGGAGCACTACACCGCCATGCCCACCGTGAGCTATTATGGAATGGACGGCATTTTCGAATGGTTCGGTCTGGGGCTTCCCACGCACAACTGCAAAGCCGAGCGATTGCAGCAGGTCATGCAGCTCTGGGGGCTGCAACCGGAAGAAATCATCTACGTGGGAGATGCCCCAAGTGATATTGACCTCTGCCACAGCGTGGGCGTGCGTATCATCAACGCAGCCTGGGCCAGCACCGCCGGCGATGACGCCGCAGCCTGCCTGGCCAGAAACCCGGAATACCGGCTTGACGATTTCAGCAAACTTCTTCCTCTTATACTCAATTTATGAAAAAACACATTCTGAGCTCCGTGCTTACCCTGCTTATGCTGGTCAGCACGTCTGACGCCCAAAACGCCATGTGCTCCATCTATCCCACCCCGCAGAGCGCCCAGCTCCAGGAGCGCCACACCCCGGTGAACAAGCTCACCGTAGAGCACCGCACCCCCCAGAGCCGGGGCGGACTGTGGGAACAGCTGCCCAATGTTTCCGGTGGTTATGCCATTGACGTAACGCCGGAAGGGCATGTAACCGTGCTGCACAATGACGACGCCGGCTGGTTCTACGCCAAGCAGACTCTCAGCCAGATGATGGTCAATGTTGTAGGCGCTCAGGATGCGCACCAGGACCCCTTCCCGCATCTCAACATCCGCAATATGCTGAAGCTGGGCAATCTCACCGTAGGTACGGTGGTAGACTGGCCGGACCTTCCCTACCGCGGTGCCGTGGAGGGGTATTACGGCATACCGTGGAGCTTTGAGGCCCGCATGAGCCAGTTCCGCTTCTACGGTCGCAATAAGATGAATCTTTACATCTATGCCCCCAAGGATGACCCCCTGCACCACGGCGAAGGGTGCTACCAGCCCTACCCGGACGGCAAAGCATACGAACTGGCATCTCTAGTGCGCTGTGCCCGCGAAAACAGAGTGCGTTTCGTCTGGGCCATTCACCCCGCCAACACTGTGAACTGGCAGAAAAACGAAGGTAAAACCCAGCTGGATGGACTCTGCGCCAAGCTGGAAAAGATGTACCAGATAGGCGTGCGTGATTTCGGTGTGCTGGTAGATGACTCCTTCGGCGAAATCGGCAGACCCGAGCGCCAGGTGCAACTCTGCAACTATATTCTGGAAAACTTCATCCGCAAACACCCGGATGTGAACCAGGAGCTCATCATGTGCCCGACCGGCTACAACAAGAGCTGGACAAATGAACAATTCCTCAACACTATCGGCGAAGGTCTGCACAAGGATATCCATGTGATGTGGACCGGCAACACCGTGGTGCATGATATCACCCTGGAAGGCCAGCAGTGGGTAAACCCCATAGTGAAACGCCCCACTTTCATCTGGTGGAACTGGCCCTGCAACGATTTCAAGCCCTCCCGCCTCTCCATGGGCCGCACCTACGGGCTGGATCAGACCCCCGATATGAAAAACCAGATGAGCGGTTTCGTGGCTAACCCCATGGAACGGGCCGAGGCCAGCAAGGTAGGGCTCTTCGGCGTAGCGGACTATACCTGGAATATTCAGGGATTCAAATCTGAAGAGACCTGGAAAACCGGTATTGCCCGCCTTTATCCGCACTGCGCCTCTGCCATGCAGACCTTCTGCGAACACAATTCCTACCTGCTGCCCAACAACCACGGATACTACCGCGAGGAATCTGTGACCCTGGGGGATATGCCAGCACGCTTCCGCGAAGGGATTGTACATGGCGCTCCTGATGAAGCCCTCTGCAAGCAGATGCTGGAGCTTTTCAACTCAGTAGCCAGCGCAGGTGAGGACCTGAATAATACACGCGACCTCGGTGCCCTGCAACGCGAGATAGCCCCGTGGATTACCGCCTTCCACACCATGGGTCTGGCCGGTATAGACGGCATCCGTGCACTGCAGAGCAACAACCTGCGCGAGCGCATCAGCATCTTCTTCCGCATGGTCGACAAGCTTGATTCCATCAAACAGTTACGCCGCGATGCCTGGGTAGACGGCAAAGTGGAACAGGTGGAAGATGTTCAGGTAGGTGCCTACGCCATCACCCCCAGCGTGACGGCCACCTACAATTACCTGAACGCCAGCATCTATTCTGAAATTTCCGGTGGAGATTTCCGCGCGCTCATGCCTACATTCCATACCAATGCCGGCAATGAATCTCTGCATGTAGCCAATCTCTCAGACAATGATTTCAACACTCACTGGACCTCTGCCCGCGGGCAGAAAGCCGGCGACTGGTTCTGCCTGGACTTCGGCAAACCCATGGAAGTGCGCACCATCAAGTTAGTACTCCGCGACCGTGGCAGCGCTCAGGTGCCGCCTACATCTGGCCAGCTCGAGTACTCCACCGATGGTGAGACCTGGGCACCGCTGGGCGAAGAACGCACCACAGGCGCCGTACTCGAAGACCTGACGGGCAAAGCCCCCATCAGCGCCCGCATGCTGCGCTACCGCATCACCCGGCCGCAGTCCAGGCGCTATATGGGCATCAGCGAGTTTGTCGTCAACAAGCCTCTGCCGGCACGCCTGAGCAACACGATTCCCGGGTTGAAACTCTCTGCCTACAACGATGAAAACAACATTGCCATGGTACGCGTCATGGAGACCGCCAAGGCAGCCCCGGGTCAGGGGTTCAGCATTTCCCTGCCCACCCCCACCGCAAGTATCAACCTCTTTGTTGACCTGGACAAAAAGGACCTGCTCAACTGGGCCAGAATCACATTTACTCTGGAGGATGGCTCCACGATAGATGCTGCGCTGGAAGAATACTACGGCACTGAATTCTATGTGCAGAATGCCAACATGCCCAGCAAAGCCATCAAGGCCATCACATTCACCAACGTGAGCAATGCTGACCAGGAACTGCGCCTCAACAACTTCCAGCTCACCATTCCCACGGTGGATAATGCTGCCGCAGTCTCCAGTCTGACCGACTGCGATTTCTCCACCGCCTACAACACAGGAGAATACGCACTCGACACCGAACTGCAGGTTCCTGCCGGGGCCGGCACCTTCACGATAGTGGGCACTGCCCATTGCCAGGTAGAAGGCGCTACCCACTCGTGCAGCAACGGATTTATTCAAACCTACCGCATCAACGAAGGGGTGAATAAGCTGCGGCTCCGTGCCAACCAGCAATACGGCACCCACATATACGAAGCGATTTTCCGATAATCTGAAACCGGAGCAAGCCCCCGCTGAAATACAGCGGGGGCTTTTTCATACACACGTGTCCCAAAAATTTGGTAAGCTATAGAAACATGAGCAACATTTTGGAAGAAGCCCTATCTGCTCGACAAATTGGACTTTGCCGGGCCGCAGGCGAGCGGAATTCTGAGCCCCGCCTACTGGCGGGGCGGTAAGTTCAATAGTCAACTATGAATTCATTAAAACCTGTATTTTTATCAAATCGGATTTTTATGCGAGGCATTGACCAAAAATTTGGTCAATGC
>JAZRKW010000055.1:0-16945 GCA_045646505.1 Akkermansia sp.
CCGCCGTGGCAGCCTTGGAAAAGGAGGGAGTACTCCTCCCGGGTGAACTCGTACCCTCCGGCGGTGGACGCCCTGTGCGCGAATACCATTTCAACCCCGGACACGCCGCGGTGGCACTTATCACCGCCACCCCCGAGGTGCACTGCACCCTGCTGCGCTGCGAGCTGCTGAACCTGCATGGCCAACTGATTGAGCTGCACGAGGCCCGCTTTGTGCAGCTGCATGCCGAAAGTCTGGATGAATGGCTCGATGCAGCCGCCCGCCACCACAAGCTGCAGCGCATCTGTCTGCCGCCCGGTCTGAGCAGCAGCATCCGGCTTCACCTGCAGCAGCGCCACGCCTGTCCCGTGCACGAATATTCCGCAGCGGAATCGCTGGTAAGCGGACAGGACGATACCCTCACCCTGCAGCTGCTGCGAGGGCAGCCCCCGCAGGGTGCGCTGCACCGCCACGGACATGTGACCCGCTGCCCGCTTCTGCAGCACCTCCCCCTGCCCGCCGAGTGGGAAACGCTCGACTACGCAGACCACACCCTGGTGGAGGAAATGCTGGCTCGCCTGCTTCAGCTGCTCACCTGCACCCTCAATCCGGCTCATATCGAACTGCACGCCGATTTCTGGAACGACCGACTCATCTCACGCCTGAACTTCAACCTCAGCACCAAGCTCCGCGGCATCGACTCCCCGCCCCGGCTGCATTTCAGCGCCCTCCCGCCAGACAAGCTTCCCCGTCTTCTCCGCAAAGGCGCAGTAAAGTAAACCAAATCCCCATTTCCTACATCGCAGATGAAACCACGCAGCAAAAAAATTCTGAAGACTGTGGCATATGTTATCGGAATCCTGCTCGCCATAGTACTGGAGTGCTACGTGGCACTTCTTACCGGCCGCTGGACCATTATTGACTTAGGCGGGATGCTGGCAGAGCCGGGACAAATGCAGCCCGTCTTGCGCCCTGATTATCTGGACACCTCCGGAGGCAAGGCCACTCCCAGCTATCCCGTGCGGGTCTGGAAGCACGAGACTGCCTACACCGTGGAAATTCCCATTGCCTACGTACCCGCCCATTACTCCCTTATCCTGCACAACGCTGGTTACTGTAATCACCAGCGAAAGACACTGCATAAGCCTTATTTCCGCCGGAGCCTCGATGAAATCATGAGCAACCCGGAGGAGAAATTCAACACCCGGCTCAGTAACAAGGAATACCGCAGTCTCTGCCACATCCACAAATTCCGCGGAGGGTTGCGCTATCCTATCACGGACACAGTTCAACATAACCGGGTAAACCTCATCTTCGAACAGCGGGCGGGCAAGATTATTTGCGACAGTGCAGAAGACATGGGACAACCGCATCTCTATAACCTTGATGTCACAGTACTCCCCTCTCGCCGCACCTGGTATAATCGTTGTCTACAGCCCATCAGTTGGGTGGCAGAGGTAATCGATATCCCGCTCTCCCTTATAGCCACCCCCATTGGCTGGCTCGTCGATGCCATCTATGAACCTTTGAATAATTAACTATTGAAGAGAATCTCCAGGCGTTTTTACCAGAGAGATTAGAATAACGCACGCTACCATCATGCAATTCCATTGACATCCAGGCGCGGCACACTATAATGGGAACATGAGCGAGTTTGCCGGAAAGGTTGTAGTGGTGACAGGGGGTGCACAGGGCATTGGGCGCTGCATTACAGAGAAATTCAGAGCCGCAGGGGCCACGGTTTGCGTGTTTGATTTACAGGAGAACCCATATTTCACAGGGAACCTGGCAGAAGAAGCAGACTTGCGGGCATTCTGCGCCAAAGTGCTGGCAGAGCACGGGCGTGTGGATTACCTTATCAACAATGCCGCGCCGCTCTTCAAGGGGCTGCCGGATTGCAGCTGGGAGGAATTCAACTACGCGCTGAAAGTGGGTGTGGCCGCGCCCTACATGCTTACGCAGTTGTTCCAGGAACATTTTGCACCGGGCGCCGCCGTTGTGAACATCTCCTCCAGTCGCGACCGCATGAGCATGCCCGGCTCTGAAAGCTACACGGCAGCCAAAGGGGGCATTTCCGCCCTCACCCACGCGCTGGCAGTCTCCCTTTCCGGGCGGGTGCGGGTGAACTCCATTTCTCCGGGCTGGATTGAAACCGGAAGCGCCGTATACAGCGGAGCAGATGTGCTTCAGCACCCGGCGGGGCGCGTAGGCAAGCCGGAAGACATTGCCGAAATGGTGCTCTTTCTCTGCTCCGATAAGGCCGGATTCATCACCGGCGAGAACATCTGCATAGACGGCGGCATGACCCGCCAGATGATTTACCACGGCGACCACGGCTGGACACTCACCCCCGGCAAATAATCTATCCTGAACGATACCGCAACGCCGCCATGGAGCAGATTACCTTCATAGAAAGAAGAAACAAAATATCCGGCTGAATACTAAAATCCCGCTGCACCGGAAATACGGTGAGCGGGATTATAACAGGACCGATATCTGCAAGAGCTTATTCCATTTCCTTTTCAGGTGCGAGCCAGCGCATGAAAAGACGGCTGGTGGCGGGAATGACAAGCAAATTCAGGATGGTGGCAGACACCAGACCGCCAAACTGCACAATAGCCAGCGGAGCCAGCAGCTCACCACCGGGCTGATCCTTGGCCCATACCAGAGGAAGCAAACCAAGAATGGTAGTCAGCGAGGTCATCATAATAGGAATCACACGCTCGCTGGAACCGTTGCGGATGGCATCCAGCGTACTCATCCCCTGATCTTCAAGAACCCGGTAACGGTTGAGCATAATCAGACCGGAGCGGATGGCGAAGCCCACGACCGTCACGAATCCCACGATGGAGCTCACGGAAAGAATCGGTGGCACATAGGTCTCACCATTAAGCACGGATTTCACCGTATCCGGAGAGGCCAGGAACACAGCCACAATGCCACCCACCAGACAAAGCGGGATATTGATAAGCGTGACCAGAGCCCGGCGTACACTGCCAAGCGAACTGGAAAGCAGCAGCACGATAAGCACACACACAATACCACCCAATATGTACAGGCGACGCCCCGCCTCCTCACGGCTCTTGATAGTACCGGCATAATCCACCGAGCAGCCCATGGCATTCATCACCGGGTCCAGCTTTTCGCGGCAGGCGGCAGCCAGGTCACCGAGGTTGGAATCAATGCTGGGGTTGCAGGAAATCATGGCCTTGCGGCGGGTGTTATCGCGCAGAATCAGGTTCGTGGTTTCAGCGCGGTACACATGGGCGGCATCCCCCAGACGCAGCATACGTCCACCGGGAGCGACCAGCTGCAGGTTGCTCACATCATCCATGCTCATACGCAGCTCCGGAGCCAGGCGCAGCATGATATTCCAATGATCCAGATTCCGGATAATTTCGCCCGCTTTGTATCCCTGCATAGCGGCAGAAACCTGCTCAGCAGCATCGGCCACGGTCAGTCCGTATGTTCCCAGAACCTCACGATTATAATCCACGCAGATGGTATCCACCATCACCTCGCGGTTAGCTCTGGCATCTGCCACCTGCGGCAGAGTGCTCAGAATCTCGGCTGCCTTTTTGGCAGCATTGCGAATCTGCGGCAGTTCAGAACCGTAGATATTGATGGCAATCTCAGAATTGGAGCCGGAAAGCGCAGATGAAATGCGATGCGCCAACGGATAACCAATCATACCGCCCATACCGGGCATACCGGAAATCACCTTGCGGATATCCTCGCGTATCTTGCGCTGGTCTACCCCCAGGTCGACCCTCACCACCAGTTCAGATGCACTCACAGGCTCGGCGTGCTCGTCATTTTCGGCGCGGCCGGTGCGCTGAGTAACGGTTTTCACACCCTCAATCTTTTCCAGCTCAGCCATCACCTGCCGGGAAACGCGTTCCGTCTCAGCCAGCGAAGTACCAGGCACAGCATTCACGAATACAGTGTAACAATCCTCATTGAATGGCGGCAGGAAGCTTGTGCCATACGTACTCCCCAGCCAGAGAGCACCGCCCGTGATAGCCATGAGGAATGTAAACACGACAGCAGAATGCCGCAGACAGAACTCCAGAACAGGAGCGTACATGCGCTTGATGAGCCGGGACGTGAAGGAATCACCATCGTTGCGCACACTCTTCGGCGCTTTGAACCATATATAGCAAAGCACGGGCACCAGGGTAAGAGCCACCAGCAGTGATGCAGCCAGCGCCAGCATATACGAAATACCAAGGGGGCGATAGAACTGCCCCTCCATGCCACTCAGGAAAAGCAAAGGAGCAAATACGAGCAGAATGATGACCGTGGAATATGAAATCGACGTAACGATTTCCCCCTTGGCTTCCATGAGCACAGCAAAACGGCTGCGGCGTTGCTCCGGCGGCAGGGCTGCATTGCGTATCAGATTGCGCCACGCTACCTCCACGAACACAATAGCGTTATCCACCACATCGCCCACTGCCACCGCCAGACCACCCAGTGTCATGATATTCACGGCCAGGCCGCACATGGGGAAAAGAGCCATGCCCAGCAGCACGGAAAGCGGCATGGTGATAAGTGTGATAATAGCCGTACGAAGGTTCAGCAGAGTCAGCACAATCACCAGCATCACCACGATGCCGGCTATGATAAGAGTATTCTTACCGTTTTCCAGTGAGAGGTTAATGAAATCTGCCTGGCGGTATGCATCTGCCCGCAGTTTGATATTCCCGGGCAACCGGCTCTGGGCAAATTCCTTCACCGCGGCATCGACTTGCTCAGTCAGAGCCAGGGTATTAGCCCCCGGCACTTTCTGCACAGAGAGCACCACGCATTCGCGACCGGCGAAACCGGCATTGCCGCGGCGGGGAGCACCGTCTATCTTCACCTCAGCCACATCTTCCACGCGCAACACACCGCTGGGATGCGAGGGAACCAATGCGCGCTTGATTTCCTCAGGAGTGAACGCGCGGGATGCCTGCTGCACCGGCAGCTCCAGCCCCGCCACATCCTCAATATAGCCGGCGGGGTCAGTGCTCTGAGCCGACTCCACACTCTCCTTCAGGTCTTTAAGCGTGATACCTGCCTGGCGCATTTTCTCAGGGTCGTATAGAACCTGGTACTCAGGCATGCGGCCACCCAACACGGTAACCTGCCCTACACCGGGAATGGAAAGCAGGCGATTACGCAGCTCGAACTGCCCCACACGGCGCACTTCCAGCGGGTCTGCCGTTTCATCACCCAACAGAGCAATCAGCATGATTTCACCCGTAACAGATACAATAGGTGCCATCTCCATTTCCACATGAGAAGGCAAATTTTCTCGCACTGTAGAAAGGCGTTCGGAGACAATCTGACGGGCCAGATAAATATCCGTATCCCAATCAAAATCAACCCAGACGAAAGACAAACCGCTACCGCTGGAACTGCGGACCTGCTGCACACCGGGCGTACCGGAGAGCGCCGATTCAAGAGGAATGGAAACATACTGCTCCACCTCCTCTGCAGTAAGGCCTCCGGCCTCAGTCTGAATTGTCACACGCGGCACGAACAACTCCGGGAACACGTCCACGGGTGTGCGCATGATTCCAAAAACGCTCAGCGCAGCCAGCACCAGGGTGATGATAATCACCGTAATGCGATTGCGCAGGCAGAAAGACATAAGTTTTTCCAGCATTAGTGATCCTCCCCTTCGTGGAACTTACCATCTGCGTGGAAATGTCCGGCTTTCTTCTGCTGGCTTCCATCCGCAGGCAGCAGATAGCGCAGCTCATAGCCACCTTTCACCACAAGTTTCTGCCCGGGCACCAGCCCCTTGACCGGAGTCATACCTCGGCGGCTGGTACCAGCCTGTACTTTCACTTTGGCAAAGGTACCTTCCTTCACTTCCAGGAACACCACATCATCTATCCCCACTTTTACCAGAGCAGAATCAGGTATGGTCACATATCCCTCCTCGCCGCCGTCGTTGTAGAAATCCACACGGCAAAGCTGTCCCGGGCGGGCATCTGCAGGCAGTTCCGCCGGAGAAAAATAAAATGCGCGTGTCTGTTTTTCCTCATCCACCTGTTCTGCCATACGCCAGGTTCCTTCCAGCACCTTGTTCTCCCTGCCGGAAAGACGAGTTGCCCGCACAGTGGTAAAATCCGGCACATTATTGCCGTACAAGGTGCCTTCAATTTCCATCGCAGACAACTTGCTCATGGTGACCACGGCTGCGCCCTGTTCTCCCCAGCTGCCCTGGGTAACACCTACATTCCGCACGATTCCATCGCCATTGGCGCGGACAACAAGCGTAGGCAAGCCGTTCTCCGGCTTGATTTCGGCGCCCATGACCAGAATCTTCAGTTTCGTGCGTGTTACTTCAAGCTGGCGTTCCAGCTGGCGCTTCTCCGCATTCTTGAAGTTAATCTGCTCAGACAAATCGCTGTTAGACGAACCTGCGGCTTTGAGCCGGGCGAGGCGCTTGCTGACAGATGCAATTTCTTCCGCACAGCGGGTAATAGCGGCTTCCTCTTTCTTGATATCGGCCACAAGGGCGCTCACATCCGGAGACACAACTGTGTAGATGATATCGCCTTTCCTTACAGTCTGCGCAGATTTGACATATAAGGATATACGACCACCACAAGGCAAGGAATACGTCTCCAGCGCATGACTGGGCACAAAAAGATGACCATACAGACTATGAGTCAGAGCCTGTCCCATAGCCGGAACCTCCTCAATCTTCATGGCAGAAATATGGCGGGCGTGCGCATCGGCCGTCACCAGAACGGGGGCATCAGAATGGTCGTGGCCGGAGCATCCGGAACCATGGTCGTGGCCGTGGTCATGAGAGCAGCCTTCACCATGCTCGTGCTGGTGTTCACCCTCGGCGGCGTGACCGTGGTCATGAGAGCAGCCTTCTCCATGCTCGTGCTGGTGCTCACCTTCGGCGGCGTGTCTGTGGTCGTGATTGCACGTTGCACCATGTTCATGATGGTGTTCCCCCTCGGCGGCGTGGCCGTGGTCATGAGAGCAGCCTTCACCATGCTCATGATGGTGCTCGTGTCCGGAAGGATGATCTGCTGCATACACAGCAGTATATGTAAAAGCGGCAATAAAGCCCAATAAGTGATGAAGTTTCATTTAATCAGCGATAAATTCTGGGTTAAGATACTGAAGTTCTACCTGGGTAATCAGCAATTTGGTAAGACAATCGATATAATTCAAGCGACGAAGGTATGCCTCCTGGCGAGCATCAGCCACCGCGGGCAACTTCGTTTCGCCGATAGCATAGAGCCGTTCCTGTTTTTTTTCTGCGCTGGAAAGCTGTGAAACACGCCCCTGCTCCTCGCGGCAATGACTGATAAGCAAAGTCTGCATATCAGCAAGTGAAACCGACTGCTGCAACAAATCACGCCAGACCTGCACAACATCGTATTCCTTGATATCGCGTTCTGCTGTCGCCTGCGCTATTCCCTGCTGATTACGGTTCCAGAGCGGCAGACTGACCCCGACACCAATACCAATCTTGCTGTTACCATCCTCATGCTCAAAGCCCGGGTTGACAGACAATTCCGGATACTGCTTGCGGATTTCTCGCTGCAGCTCAGCCTCGCTGGTATCGTGAGCAGCCATGGCAGCCTTCAGCATGGGGTGCTCAAGAAGTTGCTGAGGAGTAGGCGCGGCCACGGCTCCAGGTATACCGGCAGGCAGATGGCCAGACATTTCAATCTCGCGTTCATCGGGATGCAGCCCCAGCAACTTCAGCAACTCCAGGTGCTGCTCAAGATGCTGCTGTTCCATTTCCTGAAGTTCCTTCTGCCCGTCATTCAATCGACGGCATATCACCTGAAAATCCGCAAACTCCATCTCGCCCAGACTATGCTGACTCTGCGCACTCTTCTGCTCCGCAGCCATCTGTTTCACACGGCTTCGCATCAGATTTATCCTGGCATGCGTTGCCATTACCTGGTATCGCAACACATCCAATTTAGCCAGATAGCTGCGTTCCCTGGCCTGCATCGTGATATAATCGGCCTGTTTATAGCATTCGGCTATTTTTCTGGATAAAGACGGGAGCCCGGTCACAGGCAAGGTAAGCCCCAGACCAATACCGCGATTCGTGATATCTGCTTCACGAATCTGATTCAACTCAACTGAAATCGACGGATCATCCCACAAACCGGCAAACTCGGCTACTGAAGTGCTGCGGGCATAAGCCAGGCGCGCCTGATTCAGTTCAGGATTCAGCAAGAGCCCGATTTCATGCAATTTACGAAGGCTCATGGGATTCGCCCCCTCACAAATTCGAGAGGAAAGGGCTTGCCACCCGGCAGTATCTCGCGATAAATCAACGGGTTTGGGCGCGTAATGAGTACAAGCTGCCATCACCAATGGCAGTACGCAGCCCAGATAAATGGATAATTTCATAAATATTCAGTACAATATTCTTCGCGCGCGTGCGCGTTCTCTTATAAGTTAGAATCTAGCCCTTCAAGGGCCACAAGTAAAGCAAATTCTTTCCGATTTGCCTGATAGCACTGAAAATTAACTCAACAACGCAAGGGCGCCAGATACCCCGGGTACGGCGGAGCTGTATTCAGCTGCAATTGACGAGGGAGAAAGCATCTCCCTCGTTTCACCGGACAGGGGATATCAACCCGCGAAATTCCGGAAACGACAACAGGCGAATATTGATACCGCAAACCGGCATCCATCAGGAGCCGTATACACTCGTGGCAATGGTGATGATGCCGGTGCTCCAGCGTACATTCATCCGGCTCAGCGCAATGGGATGCATGCCCGTTGCAGCATACCGGCAAGCAACAATTCAACGCATGCTTCCCCGCACCCGGCACCTCCAACGAAGCCCCGGTCATCAACACAGGCAGCAGCAGCATTACCACCACCAACATCATGCGCGATAGTTTTCTCACGGCCGACACATTAAGACATGCCATGGCAATTTTGTCAAGCGCGTTCTATTTTTCGCCAGCTTCTTCTCCCTTTTTTGGCTCAATCCTGATAATACTTTCTTTTCCGGTCAATTTACGACTTGCGTTCTTGATTATTTCTGGTACCATGCAACCAAGTGCAACCAGAAGATTCCATCAACCCGCCGGTAGACAACGAGCTCGAAAAGCTTGCTGCCCGCACGCGGCGCAGTCTCATCATGCGGCTGGGTAACTGGAATGACCAGCGCAGCTGGGACGAATTCTATCGCACCTACTGGCGGCTGATTTATTCAGTAGCCATTAAAGCAGGTTTACGGGAAGATGAAGCCTGGGATGTCGTACAGGAAACAATCCTGACCATTGCGAAACAAACCCTGAAAAACGCATACGACCCGGAGCGTGGTTCGTTCAAAATGTGGTTGTGGAATGTAACCCGCTGGCGCATCAATGACCAGTTCCGCCAGCGTGGCAAAGCCCCCCTGCCCGCCTCTGACACCGGCGGCGATACCGCTGATGCAACCCGCGAACCGGTCGAAAACATTCCGGATACTTCCAACAATAATTTCTCCGATATCTGGGAACGCGAGTGGCAACAGAACATCATGAAAGCCGCTCTTGAGCGCGTGAAAATGCGTATCTCCCCTCGCCAGTTCCAGATTTTTGATTACAATGTACTGCAGGGCATGAGCGCCACAGAAGTACGCAAGAGACTGAGCGTGAGCATAGCCCAGGTTTATCTGGCCAAGCACCGTGTCGGCAGCATCCTGAAAAAAGAAATCGCTTACATACGGGAGCAGGAAAAGTAATCCACCCAGCCAGCGGGTTCTGCCACGGCTTCCTGCGGATAGTCCGGATTTACTCCCCAGTTCAGCATTCCATTTATTTTATAAAGCACATTGCGGGCCCGCAGGCATAATGACACAAGCGGTGAGTTTTCTGGCTTGCAACGTCCGGGGAAAAGCGTAGAATAGCCGCATTAGCACGTTTTCATCATGAGCGCACTCGAATTCATCCGCAAAAACTCACTTCTCGTACTCATCGTGGTGGCAGGCGTAGGCCTTGGTCTGCTGATGATGGACTACGGGGACCGCGGCAACATGTTTGTCAAAGACTACTACATTCAGGTGAACGGCACCGGCTATTCCTACCCGGAAACCGCAAATCTGGGAGAAAATGGGCAGCATTATGTACAGGCTCTGCACAACAATACGACCAGCAAGCTGCGCACCATGTTCGATAAGAACCAGAACGAAGAGCTGGACGACACCGAAATGGCTGCCATGCAGGCCTGGACCTCCCAGCACCCGGAATATGACCAGTTTGTACAATTTCTGAACGTCGTCTACCAGAGCTGGTGCTACGGATTCGCCGATGACGGTGCCGTGAACACTGCTGTAAACCGTGCGGTCATTCAGACCCAAGGTGAAGAACTGGGAATCGCCCCCTCCAAGGAACAGATTGATGCCTACCTGCAGGCCATGCCTGTGTTCAAGAAAGCAGATGGCAGCTTCGACCAGGAACTTTACCAGCGTCTGACGGGATTCCGCAATGGTGCGCCCAATAACCAGCAGGAAAAAGCCTTCCGCTCTGTCATTGCAGATATGATGGTATGGGAAGCTCTGGGGAACCTGATGACAGACGGACTTCAGGCTCTCAACAAGAGCAACAGCGAGCTTGTTGATATCATGAACCAGCAGATGCGCGGCAAAACCGCATGGCTGGCAAAAGACCGTCTGCCGGCCCCCGCAGACGCAACTGAAGAGGAAATCAAAGCTTTCTGGGAACAGCACAAGGATAATTACAAGAGCGCCGAGCGCCGCATCGTATCCGTTTACACCCTCACCCCCGGTGAAGGCTCCAGCATGGATGCACTCATGGCCACAGCCGACGTACTCATGCAGGACCTCTCTCAGGCCAACGGCAAAGGCTTTGACGCCAAACTGGCAGCAGCTGCAGAAAACCCTGAAAATGAAGTCTTCACATACCTGAACGCCGAGCAGAAGAGCCACACGACTTTCGCTCTGTGTTCACTGGCTGATGCTCCGGAAGCCATGCGCACCCAGGTGGAACACAACGGCAACACCACCACGCTCGCAGATATAGCCTTCACTGAGATTGACACCGCCCCATCTGTGGCTGAGTTCGAAGCAGCCAAAGCAGCGGGCACAGACGATGAGCTGCCCACAATCCGCCAGGTGCGTGGCTATTTCCCCACGCAGGATGGCAAGCTCGCATTCATCCGTGTAGAAGCCATTGAGCAGCCTTCCGTTCTGCCTTTCGAGCAGGCAAAGGAAGCCGCAACAGCAGATCTGCGCGCCGAACGCGCTGCCAACGCTCTGACCGAAGCCTCCAACAAGCTGTATGAAGAAATGACCCGCATCTGCCAGGAAAGCGGTCTCGATGCCGCTTTTGCCAAGGCAGCAGAGGCTGGTGCCATTGTCGAGGATTTCGGTCCGACCGGGCTCGGCATTTCTCACAAAGGACTTCCCATGGGCCTTGAAGTTCAGGCTCTTATCAGCGTCCCCAGCGGCAAACTTGCCCCCATGGTCACCCTGAATGGCGGTGCCCGCATCTCCGGTGTCACCGGACGCACAGTAGAAACCAGCGCTCAGTACACAGCCATGAAATCATTCATGCACATTCCCTCCATGAATGCACGGCTCCGTGAAAACGTCCTCATCGACTGGCTGCATGATGCCTACACACGCTATAATGTGCGCCTTTCCGAACACATCAAGCTCAACAATCAATAAACCATAGCCCCCGGAACACGTCATGGCCTTGCCTGCACAAACTAAATACATCGTAGGCAATGAGGCCTGCGAACGGTTCAGCTTCTATGGAATGCGAAGCATCCTCGTCGCGTACATGACGGGGATGCTTCTCATGTCTAAGAATGAAGCGACTGAGGTCGTTCATCTTTTCATAGCCGGCACCTACCTTCTTCCCCTGCTGGGAGCCTGGCTGGCAGACCGCTTTCTCGGGCGCTACCGTACCATCATCTCCATTTCCCTGCTTTACTGCATGGGCAACGCCGTACTTGCCCTGGCTGATTTCGCCGGTGATGTCGAGACCAGAAAATGGGTTCTCTTTACGGGGCTCGCCATCATCGCCGTCGGTTCAGGTGGCATCAAGCCCTGCGTCTCAGCATTTGTGGGCGACCAGGTTCCGGCAAAGGAAAAGGACGGCCCTACCATGACCCGCCTCTACGCTGCATTCTACTGGTCAATCAACCTGGGTTCATTTTTCTCATTCCTGGTAATTCCCTGGGTGCGTCAGAACTGGGGTTACAGCTGGGCATTCGGCATTCCCGGCATCTTCATGGCACTGGCTACACTCATCTTCTGGCTGGGGCGCAAAAAATACGGTCACGTACCACCCTCACAGCCAGAATTCCTGAAAGCCTTGTTCTCCCGCATCTTCCAGGGAGCGGCCCGTGCCTGTGAGCGCTTCGGCGGTGAAGCCGTTGCCAAAGCCACCAGCACAGCTATCAGCATTGCTGCCTTCATCGTAATATCGCCCATTGTAATTCTGCTGGGAAAATGGACCCACGGTGGCGCATTGCAGCTGGCGACGCTGCTCGGTTGCGGCGAGACCGCTGCTGCTCTCTGCGGTCTTATTTCCCTCCTGCTCTATATAGCAGCGCTTGTTCTTGCCGGTCTGAAAATGGCAGCAGCCGTCGGCATGAACGGGTTCCTGGGAGTTGCCGGCAGCATGCTTTTCAACAGCAAGGAAGAAACCTGCCAGCGTTTCTCTGAAAGCGAACAGCGCGGGGTGCGCAATCTCGTGCGCGTGCTCATTGTATTCCTCATGATTATTCCCTTCTGGAGCCTGTATGACCAGACCGCCTCCACCTGGGTGCTCCAGGGCAAAGAGATGCAAAGCATCGATCTGAGCTGGGGCAACATCAGATTCAGCTTCGGCGCAGAAGAAATGCAGAGTTTCAACCCTCTGCTTATCATGATATTCGTACCTTTAGTCACCTTGTTTGTATATCCCTATATCGGCCGCTGGGGAGCCCCCCTCAAGCGCATGGGTCTCGGCATTATTCTGGCCGGCGCAGCATACGCAACCGTGGCCGCACTCCAACAGCGTATTGACACCGGTGCGCAGCTGAGTATTCTCTGGCAGTGCATTCCCTACTTCATTCTTACCCTCTCGGAAATCCTGGTCAGCACCACCGGCCTGGAGTATGCTTACACCGCAGCCGGCAAGAATCTGAAGAGCATCGTCTCCAGCTTCTGGCTGCTTACCAGCACTCTGGGTAACCTGCTGGTGGTGTTCCTCACCACGCTGGTAGATGACCCGGCCGGAGTCAACGCATTCATTCTGTACGGCTGCATGTCCCTTCTGGTCGGCGGTATCTTCCTTTTTGTCACCTCCCGCCCAGCTCTCAAAGCTGAACAGGAATAAAATACATTTCACACACCATGAAAAAGAGCCATGCACACACTCGTGCATGGCTCTCTGCATAAAAAGCATCCGGCCTGGTCAGCGTTCGTTACCTGCGCCCTCTTCTTTCATCAGCTCCTCATACTCCTGTACAGTCTCTTCAATGAACAAGGTTACGGCGGAGGTCATGGTCTGGCCATAATAGGCGCAAGCCTGCTGAAACTTTGCTACCAGCTCGCTGTCTACATACAAGCCCAGCATCTTCTTGTTTTCTGCTCTCTGTCGGGGTGCCATAGTCTTTACACGGTCGGGGTTGTGGGAAGTCCTAATATTGTGCCGGGTACTATCTTATGCCCGGCAAAGAAGCTTTCTGCATTCATTTTGCGCGCGCCACTGGGCTGCATCGTGGAAATACGCACAGCGCCACCGCGACGGCCGCCGCAGGATACCAGCATACCCTCCGGCCCGGCTTCCAGTACCATTCCCGGCACTGCATCTGCTGGCTTGCGGATATTCAGGAACATATCCACAGGAGGATACAGCTTCAGGGTCTTATCCTGCCCGCTGTGTACGGACGGATATATCGTAAAGGTGCCAGGCCATGAATGATAGGCCCGGATTTTGCGTGCCACCTGCAAAGCAGGCTGGTTCCAGTCTATCTGGCCATCTGCTCGCAGCAGTTTCGGCGCGTAGGTCATCAGATTCTCGTCCTGCTCTTCCCGCATATCCACGCCATCGGCCAGCGCTTCTATCGCTTCCATCAGCGCAGATGGTGCCAGCTGCGCCAGGTCATCGTGCAGGCTTTCTGCCGTTTCTGTGCCTCGAAGTGGAATGGTCACTTTGCAGATGATATCACCGGCATCCAGCTTTTTCACTACGTGCATAATCGTAATGCCGGTCTCATCGTCACCGGCTTCGATGGCAGCCTGTATACAGGCTGCTCCACGGTGACGCGGCAGCAATGAAGCATGCGCATTGATACAGGCTATAGCCGGCACATCGATGACCTCTTGCGACAATATCTGGCCATACGCCATGACCACCACAATATCCGGCTCGTACGCGCGCAACTGTTCCACAGCCGCTGCATCCCGCATCTTCTCAGGCTGGTACACCGGTATGCCGTGCTGCTCTGCCACCACCTTCACGCGCGGCGGTGTCAGTTCCATGTGCCGACCTACGGGCCTGTCAGGCTGTGTTATCAACGCCACCAGATTCCCGCTCTCTATCAAGCTATGTAGTGAGGGTATCGCTATATCCCCCGTTGCCATCATCACAATTCGCATAGCGACTAAATACCAGATTACCGGTGTTTAGTCAAGCGATATTTAAGTTTTCTTTACTAATTCTATCCGGTTTCGCATCTTCGGGCCGATATATCTAACTTACTGAGCATATGAAGAGCACATGATTACTGGTACAAACCGGACAAAATAAAGGCCGGGGTGTTCACAGCGGAACACCCCGACCGGGATAAAATCTGAGTTGGCAGATTAGTTCTGAGCGGACTCTACAGCAGAATAGGTATCAGCGTAGGCCTTCTCAGCAGCAGCCTTGGCAGCGGCAGCGGCCTTCTCGGCGGTCTCAGTCTCAGCATCGAGCTGAGCAGCAGCAGCCTCGTAAGCCGTGGCAGCAGCAGCGTCGCCGGTCTTAGCAGCGTCGTACAGCGTCCAGAGGTCCAGCTTCTTCACAGCAGCCTTGTGAGCGGCGGTGAAAGCCTCAGCAGAAGCCTCAGTGGCAGCTTCTTCCTCAGCGGAAGCCCAGGCGTGCTTGTAACCCTTCACATCGTTCCAGTGACCGCGAGTGAAATCAGGGAAGCTCACAGCGCAGTTGTTGTTGTCCATGGAGAGGGAGCCAAGCTCAGCAAGGCAGCACCATTCGGCCAGGTCATACACGTCCATGTCGAGGGGCAGACCGTTCTGCAGGCAGTATACCATACGCACATCCATGAAGAAGTCCATACCGCCGTGGCCACCCACCTTCTCAGCCATCTCACCATACTTCTTGATGATGGGGTGACGATAGGTAGCGCGCAGCTTCTTCATGTTTTCCTCGCTCATGAAGGAGTGGGAATCAAGGTCCTCCAGGTCGGGAGCACCCTCAGCACCCTCCATGTGGCTGCTCTCGAGCACAAAGCCCTCGATGGGGTACTTGTTGGCAAAACCACGGGTACCAGTCAGCTGGAACAGTCGGTTGTAGGGCTGCGGGTTCATCACATTGTGCTGAATCTCCACAACCTTGCCGTTGGCAGTACGCATCAGAGTGGTGGTGTGGTCGCCGTTGCGGAATTCCGGGCAAGGCTTGCCGGTCTGCTTCTCCACAAGCTCACGGCCGTGCACAGACTTGGTATCCATGGCCACCAGAGTAGTGAAGCGGTCACCGCGGTGAATATCCATCACCTGGGCCACAGGGCCGAGACCGTGAGTGGCGTATACGTCACCACGATTCTCCTTGTTGTACTTAAGACGCCAGGCAAGTTTTTCGGGGTCATTTTCAGGGTTGGTCCAGTAGGACTTCCAGAACTGGTCAAGGTTGTGAATGTAAGCACCCTTGGCGTAAATCACCTCACCAAACACGCCCTTCTGGGCCATGTTGAGGGAATCGAGCTCGAACCAGTCGTAGCAGCAGTTCTCCAGAATCATGCAGTGCTTGCGGGTCTGCTCAGAGAGGTCGATAAGCTCCCAGCACTGCTCCAGGTTCATGGCGCTGGGCACCTCGATAGCGGTGTGTTTGCCATTCTTCATGGCGCACTGAGCCACGGGGAAGTGATGGTCCCAGTCCGTGGCAACATAAACCAGATCAATGTCATCGCGCTTGCAGAGCTCCTCGTAACCGGTAGCACCGTAGTAGATATCGGCAGGGGCCATACCGGCCTCACGCAGGTACTTCTGGCACTTCTCAGCGCGAGCCTTCTCGTAGTCGCACAGAGCCACAATCTCCACACCGGGGATATAAGTGAAACGAGCCACAGCGCCCGGGCCACGCATACCAAGGCCCACAAAGGCCACGCGCACGGTTTTCATCTTGGGAGCCTTCAGGCCCAACACATGCTGCTGCCCCTCAGGACGAGCGGGAGTCTCCACCACGAGGGTGCCTTTATCCCAGCGGGTCTTGGTATCGGGGGACAGCGACTGAGCCTGCAGCCCGCTCACAGCGAAGAGGGTCAGGAACGCCAGCGTCAATACACGATTCAGTTTCATATATACAAACTATACGGAGTTTATCTCCCCATTCTGTCAAAGTTTTATTAAAACCCAGATTTCCATCAGGGAGAAGTCGCTTCATTCTACCGATTCACCCCCGGCAGGTCAAGCAGATTTTCCAGCATCAACCCACGGCGCCACACGTGTCCCAAAGGTTTGGTAAGCTATAGAAACATCAGCAACATTTTGGAAGAAGCCCCTATCTGCTCGACAAATTGGAATTTGCCGCGCCAACGGTGAGCGGAAATTTGAGCCCGCAGGGCGGCATAATCATAGCCCAGCGTGGAGCCGCCACGCGGCGGAACGCTGGGTTTGGAATAAAAAAATAACCGGAACCCCGACCAACGTGGAGGGGTGGCAGGGAAGCGCAGCTAAAACACTAAGCCGAAGCTTCTGCCACCCACTCCGCTACGCTCCGGGGTTCTGATATGTTTTTCATTTTACCCTGGGTTCCGC
>JAZRKW010000056.1:0-4955 GCA_045646505.1 Akkermansia sp.
AAAGCCTGTATACTCCCGCGCGTTATGGAGAACCAGACCGCCAATATCGATCTCTCGGCGCTCGACACGGAAGCCATGCGCTCCCGTCTTTCCGAGCTCGGGAGCTATCTTTGACCTCGGGAGCCTTGAAACTAAAGTAGCAGAACTGGATGAGCGCATGAGCGCCCCGGATTTCTGGGATAACCCTGAGGCCGCACGCGCCCTCATGAATGAGGTGAACCCCCTCAAGCGCCGCCTGGAGCAGTTCCGCTCTCTGGAAAGCGGGCTGGAGGATGTAGCCGTGGCCGTGGAAATGGCTGAGGAAGATGCCGACATGGCCCCGGAAGCCAAGGCTGAGTACGATGCCTGGTTCAAGCGACTGGAAGAATTTGAACTGCTGACCCTCCTGAACGGTCCGCACGACAACGCCGGCTGCTATGTGACCATTCACGCCGGTGCCGGTGGTACCGAAGCCTGCGACTGGGCCAGCATGCTGCTGCGTATGTACCTGCGCTACTGCGAACGCCACGGTTTCAACACCGAAATCATGGAAAGCACCGATGGCGACGAAGCCGGTATACGCTCCGTGACTATCAAAATTGACGGCGAATACGCCTACGGTTACCTCAAGAACGAACGCGGCATTCACCGACTGGTGCGCATGAGCCCCTTCGACTCCGCTGGCAAGCGCCACACCTCATTCTGCTCACTGGATGCCACCCCGGATATCTCCGATGACATCGAAATCGAGGTGAAGGAAGCCGATGTGAAGATGGATACCTACCGCTCCGGCGGCAAGGGCGGCCAGAACGTGAACAAGGTGGAAACCGCCGTGCGTCTCACCCACCTGCCCACCGGCATCATCGTAGCCTGCCAGACCCAGCGCTCCCAGCTCCGCAACCGTGAGGAAGCCATGCGCATGCTCAAGGCCCGCCTCATCCAGCTGGAGGAAGACCGCAAGCGCGCCGAGGCCGACCGCCAGTACTCCGAGAAGGGTGATATTGCCTGGGGCAACCAGATTCGTTCCTATGTGTTCCAGCCCTACCAGATGGTGAAGGACCTGCGCACCGGGTTTGAATGCGGCAACATCCAGGATGTGATGGACGGCAACATCGACGGCTACGTCGAGGCCATGCTCCGCCACAACGCCAATGCTTAAGTACAAGGTACGAAGTGCGAAGTACGAAGTAAAATCCTGCGAGCATCAGCGAGCGGAACTTCATACTTCGTCATTCGTACTTCGTCATTCGTACTTTTAACCATGTTAAAAATAGACGTTCTCACCCTGTTCCCTGAGCTCATCTCCGTGCCGCTTTCCCAGAGCATCATGGGACGCGCAGCAGAAGCCGGGCTCATCGAAGTACGCGCCCACCAGCTGCGCGACTGGACACACGATAAATACCGCCGCACGGACGACTACCTCTGCGGCGGTGGTCAGGGCATGCTGATGAAGTGTGAACCCATCTTCGAGGCCATCGAGGAATTGCGAGGGGAGAACACGAAGGTCATCCTCATGACCCCGCAGGGCCACGTTTTCCGCCAACCCATGGCCGAGGAGCTCGCCGCACCCTGCATGGAGGGTGGAGATGCCCACTACATCTTCCTCTGCGGTCACTACGAGGGCGTGGACCAGCGCGTGATTGATACCCTGGTCGACATGGAAATCTCCATCGGTGACTATATTCTCACCAACGGAGCTATCGCAGCAGTGATAGTCATAGATGCCATTGCACGCCTGCTGCCCGGTGCCCTGGGCGATGACCGCAGCAGCGTAGAGGAATCATTCTCTAACGGTTTGCTTGAAGCCCCGGCCTACACCAAACCCAATGTATTCCGAGGCATGGAAGTCCCCCCGGTCTTCCTCTCCGGCAATCACAAAGCCATCGAGGAATGGAAGCTGGAAAAATCCATCGAGCGCACCAGGACCAACCGCCCGGATTTGTATGAAGCCTGGGCTGCCGCTCACCCGGAGTACTTCGCCCCCAAAAAGAAGAAAAAGACAAAGCTGACCAGCTACAAGCCCCGCAAACCACAGGCAGACAACACACCGCCAGCCGAAGCCTGAGGAACCGGAGTATGCAACCGGGCGAAGCCGAACAACCTCTTACTGCCGTCAGTACCGGCTGTGATTCTTTCCAGTGGCATTCATTGCGATGCCACTTTCTGCATAAGTCAATCAAGGAAAAGCAACTGCGCATTTTATGATGACAGCTTGCAGAGAACAGAAATTAAGCGCCGGCAGGTATTTTTTAACTTGCAAAGAAGGCAAATAAATAGTAGGATGCCCCCGCCCCACACCGTATCACCATGAGCCAGGATAAAAACAACAGAGCAGATCTCAAGGCCGGAGCTTCCACCAGCGCGGCAGCGGAGGTACGCATGCCGCAAGCCCCTGATACAGAAAAAAGCCTGCTGGCCATGATGACGATTGACCCGACCAACATCGTGTCGCAGTGTGTATCCAAGGGCATGACCGCAGATTTTTTCTACATCCCTGCGCACAAGATACTCTGGGAAATCTTCCGCGAACGCTACGACAAAGGTATTCCGATTGACACCACTTCAGTCATCCAGCAGCTGGCAGACAAAAAGCAGCTGGAGGCCGTGGGCGGCAGTGCCGGCCTGGGCGAAATCTTCTCCTACGCCACCAATACAGGCTTATTCAATCTTCATTTTGACACGCTGAAAGAGAAGTATATACGCCGCTCCATCATCCTGACCGCCAACCAGGCCAGTGACGCGGCCTACACCAGCGATGCCGAGGTTGAAGCCCTGCTGGACCAGACAGAACAGGCCGTGCTTCAGATTCGCCAGAGCACAGATAAGGGCGGCGAATGGAAACTGAGCACCGATATTGCCGCCGCCATCAGCAACATGGAACGCATGATGCGCAGCAAAGGCGAAGTGCTGGGGCTCACCACCGGTTATCCCCGCCTGGATTCCATGATTAACGGGCTGAAAGGCGGCGAACTCTTCATCATTGCGGCGCGTCCCTCCATGGGTAAGACCTCGTTCCTGCTCAATATCATGGAACACCTGGCGCTGAACGTGAAAAAGCCCATCCTCATCTTCTCCTGCGAAATGCCCAGCGTGCAGCTGGTGGAGCGACTTCTCTACGCCCGCAGCGGCGTAAGCAAGCAGAGCCTGCTCAACAATCAGGGCAAAATGGCCAATGAGGAAATAAAACACCTCACCAACGCCATCAATGAGCTGCGCGCCAGCAAAATTGTGATTGATGACACCGCAGCCATCTCCATTGCAGAACTGCGCGCCAAAGCCCGCCGGGTCATGCGCGACCACCCCGATTTGTGTGCCATCGGCATTGACTATCTCCAGCTCATGCGCTCTCACACCAAGCAGGCCCAGAACAGCCGTGAACGTGAAATTGCTGAAATCTCCGGCGGTCTGAAAAGCCTGGCCAAGGAGCTGAACCTGCCCATCATCGCGCTGGCCCAGCTGAACCGCGGCCCCGAAAACCGCCCCGGCAAAAACAAAGGTGTGCCCATGATGAGTGACCTGCGTGAATCCGGTGCTATCGAACAGGATGCCGACATGATTGGTCTGCTGTACCGCATGGCTTACTACGCAGAAGACGACGAAGAACGCGAAACCGTGGGCTCAGATGCCAACCTGGCACTTTCCAAGAACCGAAACGGCCCCACGGGTGATATACCGTTAACATTCATACCGGAGCTGATGCGATTCCTGCCGCGTATCCCACGGGCAGATGAAGAAGTAGAAGGTTAACCATGAGCGCCCGCTACTGCATAAGTCTGCTACTCGGGTTGCTGGCACTGGTGTTGCCGGCCTGCCAGCAGTTCCCCGGCCCTCCCACAGAAGCCGTAGTGCTCGATATCGGCCATACAGCCGATTATCCGGGTGCCAGCACACCGGGCAAAGTCAAAGGGAAGCGCATTAACGAATACGAATTCTGGTACGAAAACGCCTATTACACCAAGAAAGTAATTGAAGAGGCCGGGTACCCCTGCGTGGTATGCAACCGTGGCGATGCTCCGGAAGATGAACAGATGCAGCAATATGCCAGACGAGCCGATGTGCAGCAGCTGGAAAAAGACGACAAGCCCGGGCGCCGCTACCCCTCGCGCTATTTCCCGGACCGCGTGGCAAGCGGCATCATCAGTGCAGACTACGCCGTATATCGCAAAGCACCTGCTGCCGTTTTCCTGCACCACAACAGCACCTCTTCCCGCTGGCGCAGCCGCAAACAACATTCCATCATCCTGAGCAACCGGCACAACGGCACCCCACTGGCCCAGGCTATCGCGGATTCTCTGAACTCCCGCTGCCTCAACCACGGCATGCCCAACAAAGGCAGGAAATGCACCGTGCAGCCGCGCTTCAAAGATGCCTCCCGCGGCGGCGGATGGCTCAATGTGTGCGATGACGCCGGCATCCCCGCTGCCATCGTGGAAGCTGCTTTCCTGAACAACCGGAAGCACGCTGCCTACCTGGCAGATGCCGATAATGCCCGCCGCTACGCAGAAGCCGTGGGACACGGTGTAGTGCACTACCTGCGCACCCGCAGCGGCACCGTGCACCGCCGCCGCAACACCAATGAACCAGATGAAGGTTCCTTCGGCTATGCCCGCGAATCCCGCCGGCTGGACATACCCGGCGCAAAACACCTGCTCTGAAATCAGCATTTGGCGAGGGACTTATCTGTCGGAGCACGGGACTTCCTTGTCTCGGCGTAGAGCGTAAGCTCGGAGACGGGAGTCCCGTAAATTATGAAGCATTTAATCGGGACTTCCGTCTACGCCTTTCAGGCTTCGCCGAGACAAGTAAGTCCCCCGCTCCGAAAACGTCAATCTCGGATTTGGCGAGGTGCTGGCGTAGCGGCAATTTGAGCCCGTAGGGCGACACGTTCGGTAGCCCAGAGCGTACTTGTGAGGGCGTAGCAAGCGAGCGAAGCGAGACGCGAAGCCCCAAGCTCTGGGTATCAAGAAAAATAATGA
>JAZRKW010000057.1:0-8594 GCA_045646505.1 Akkermansia sp.
CGGGTCTGACGCACCACTGGTGCACCGGTTGTTCCGTCAGGAGCACGGCCGGGTAGCTAAGTGCGGAAGGAATAAGCGCTGAAAGCATCTAAGCGCCAAGTCCCTCCCAAGATGAGTTCTCCCTATAGGAGCGTGGAAGACTACCACGTTGATAGGGTGCAGGTGTACGCGTAGTAATACGTTCAGCCGAGCACTACTAACATCCAATTGACCTTATACACCCCCCCGGTGACAAGCAATTTCTGCTTGATTCGGAAGAAAAGGGAGTGAAGGTGAGCTACAAAGACACACACAAGCCACGCGGATGCCAGCCTGCCGCCAGTAAATAAACAGCCGAGCAGCAATGATAACCAGACAAACTGAAGTACGAAGTACAAAGTTGGAAGTACGAAGTAAGGCAGAAGCCTGGTGGTCATAGCCTGATGGTCCCACCCGGTCCCATTCCGAACCCGGAAGTGAAACATCAGCACGTCGATGGTAGTCGGACGACAGGTCCCGCGAGAGTAGATAGCTGCCAGGGTTAATGAAGCCCGCAGAACGAAAGTTCTGCGGGCTTTTCCATTTGCGATTTTGGATTTACGATTTACGAATTTGAGAATAGAGCACGCGGCATTGCCGCGCGGGCCCTCTCCCCCGCAGAGCGAGGGCAAACTGCAGGCGCAGTTTGGCTAACCGCCCTTACAGCCGTCGGGCGTCTTGTCGGACGACAGGTTGGGGCTTCCGTCTTCGTCTTCGCCTAAGCCGTGACTGGTCGAGTCTCGCTACACTCGCTTTCTACGCCCTCACAGGCCCGCGAGATCCGTCTTCGCCCCGTGCCGGGGCTACGCCGAGGCAGGGTTGATAGCTGCCATCCGTCTTCGCTGCTGCGCAGCTACGCCGAGACAAGGGGTTAATGAAGTCCGTAGAACGAAAGTTCTGCGGGCTTTTCCATTTACGATTTTGGATTTACGATTTACGAATTTAGAGAGAGGCGCGGCATTGCCGCGCGGGGAGGAGAATAAAGGGGTGAAAACGCGCCTTGGGGCGCGTGAGGTGGGGAAGGAGAGGAATTAAGATGGTGTTTTTTTGAAATATATGCTAATATCGCTTCGCGATGAGTATACTGGATTGGGGATTGTGCGATGCTGATATTTCCGCGGCTCGTAAGGTGCTGCAGGGGGATGAGCAGCTGGTGCTGGCTATCAAGCCGCGCGCCGAACTGGATTGGCACAGCGATTGGTTCCGGTGGATTTTTGTTGTGCTTGCGAGCGTCATTCTGGTTGGACTGATGCTGGAGAAAGTACAGGTGCATCCTATGGCTCCGCTGCTCACGCTGCCGTTCTGGGGGATTTTATTGTGGGTTGCCAGCGAGCCGTGGCGGAAATATCGCTGCGCGCGCCGTACTTTGTATCTGCTCACGAATCGCCGCGCCATTGTGCTGCAGGGGCGGCTGTTTGGGTATCGTCGCCATCTGTTTCCACTTCAGCGGGGGATGATTGACGCGGTTGCTGTGCGTGGGGATGGCTCCGGCAATATCGTTTTTGTCACGCAGAATACCTGGACGTTGAGAAATGAGCACATAGTGGATGATATCCGGCAGATTGGTTTCATGGATATCGATAACGTGAAGGTTGTGCAGCAGATACTGGAGAATCAAATCGGCTGAGGGTGCGTGGTGTGATATTTTGTATATCGGAGGACAGCGTTTTTTTTTTTTTCTTGTTTTCGCTGTAAAATCAGAGGCCTGGCTTAGTTTTCATGTTCCTGCCTGCGGTTCCGGATATAAAAGCGGAAGAAATACAGGGATGCGCCCAGAAATCCCAGCTCTGCCAGAGTGAACACGGTGATTCCGGTCCAAGTGGCTGGTGAAATCCCCAGGCTCATCACTGATTTTTCAGGATTATCCGGGTTGATATATACTGTTACTCGCCGGTTTTTTCGGGCTGCATCGTGCATAGCCCAGGTGAAATAGTGTCCCTTGTTTCGTACGGTGTAGTCTTTTCCGTTGTATTCAATGTGGGCCTCGATGCGCTTGCGAGTTATCTGTTCTACGTAGCCTTCCACCGTGGTGTTGGCATCCGCCTGCAGAATGTTGCAGGTATCCTGCCAGATATGGAATACCGGCCAGCCCCACAACAGAGCAAAGAGAAGGAATGCCAGGGCTCCTGTGAGGTTCGCGCTGCGGTTCTGGTGCTTTGTGTAAGCGTTGTTTTCCAGCCAGTCCATCTTTGCCATTACGGGCCTCTTTCCGCGTTAGAATCTGGTAGTGTCGCGTTTTACAAATGACTGGCAGCGAGGTCAGCCATCCACTCAGATATGGATTGGTAGCGGCGTTCCTGTTGAGGTGCTATAGCCCGGTCGATGCTGGCCAGAATCCGTGGGTGGTAGATGGAAAGCAGTGCTTCATTGGTGGAAAGCGGGTCTGCGGTGTCGTATATTTCGCGTTGCCGTGCCGGGGGAAGACAGGTACCTGTGAGGGTATAGTAGAGGGTGGCACCGAGAGCGTAAATATCTGTCCAAGGCCCCATGTTGCCGTTGGCGGTGCTTTGTTCCGGCGGGCTGAATCCCGGGGTTTCCACTATGTTGGTGCCGAGATCGCCATACGCTTCGCGGGCGGCTCCGAAGTCGATGATGACGGGGAGACCGTCGCGGGTGATGAGAATGTTGTCGGGTTTGATGTCCCTGTGCAGGAGGTTATGATTGTGGAGATAATCGAGAGCATCGAGCAGGCGCACCATGATGCCGAAGAGGCTGGATTGAGTAATGGGGGTGCCTTTTGCAGCGTGGTGTGCTGCCAGTTTATCCAGAGAGATGCCGTTGATGTATTCTACAGCATAGTAGGCGGTCTGGTGCTCTTCGAAATAGGTGTAGACTTTGGCAATGCAGGGGTGATCCATGTTGGCCAGGAGCCGGACCTCCCGCAGGAAGTTGCTGAGGGCCCAGTCGAATTTTTCCTTGCCGGTTTCGGGGTCATGCAGGCAGACGTTAAGGGTTCCTTCTTCTCGGTAGCAAAGAGAATCCGGGAAGTTTTCCTTAATGACGACTGTACGGTTCAGGAGGGATTCCTGGGCAAGGTATGTCACGCCGAATCCACCGCCGCCGATACAGCGTTGCACCCGGTAGCCATGCAGCAGAGAGCCGTCCGGCAGTTCTTTGGGTGCAATCGGGCATTCCGGAAGTTTTTCTCTGTTGAGTTCGTTTTCGTTTATATCGGAGCTGCTGAGGTCAGAAAGGTCGGCGTTGCGCGCGGCGGCGAGAATGTTTTCCATGTAGTCGCCGACAGGCTGGCTGTGCATGATTGAGTCTGCAGGGGCATGAGCGTCTGCCGTGGTTTCATGCGGTGCCATGACTGATGGTGTCGGGGCACAATGAGGCTCCATGGGCTGGGGTGCAACCGGTGTGCTGTCGGGGATGTCGGAGTTGGAGGCCGGAGTCATGTTTGTTGTTCATTTTACCTTGAGAGGGGGCTGGTGTCGAGCATAAAGGCAGGTCGTCCATTGCTTTATGCTTGCCAATGAGGTGAAAATGAGCTAATCTCTGGGTATGTTCGTAGATAATATTCGAATTTTTGCCAAAGCCGGGAAAGGCGGGAATGGACTCGCTTCATTCCGTCGCGAGAAATTTGTGCCTCGTGGCGGCCCCGATGGTGGCGACGGTGGAGATGGCGGCAGTGTGATTCTGGAGGTGAGCACCGGAACGAATGATTTGCGCAATTATTTTTATGATCCGAAGCTGGTAGCTACGGATGGTATGCCGGGTATGCATGCTCGCAAGCATGGCAAGGATGGTCGCACCGTGATTGGAAAAGTACCGCCAGGCACAATCGTGTACCGCAGTAATGCAGCAACAATGCAGGAGGCTACCTGGCTGGAACGTGAAGGGGATGGTATTGAGCTGGAGCAGATAGCTGACCTGACTGAGCCCGGCGAGCGCTTTGTGCTGTGCCAGGGTGGTAAGGGTGGCCGAGGCAACTGGCATTTCCGAACAGCTACGGACCAGGCTCCGCTGAAGTTTGAGTATGGCACTGAAGCAGAGAGCGGTGTGTTCTTTTTTGAGCTGCGCCGTATTGCAGATGCCGGGTTGGTTGGTTACCCGAATGCCGGCAAGAGTACGCTGCTGACGGCTATTTCCAATGCGACTCCGAAGGTGGCCAGCTATCCGTTCACGACACTGCAGCCCATTGTGGGTGTGGTGGAGTTTGAGGATTACAACCGCTGCATTGTGGCCGATATTCCGGGTATCATCGAAGGCGCTTCGAATAACCGCGGCCTGGGGCATGAGTTCCTGCGCCATATCATGCGCTGTCATCTGCTGCTGTTTGTGGTGGATCTGACAGGTCTGGAGCATGACCCGGTGGAGGCTATTCAGACCCTGCGTAAGGAGGTGAAGCTGTATTCTGATGAGCTCGCAGCCCGCCCCTGGGTGATCATTGCCAACAAGATGGATGAGCCCTGCGCGGTGGAGAATCTGGAGATTCTGCGCCAGCGCTTCCCCAAGGTGGAGATTATTCCGATTTCTGCGGCCATGGGGGATGGTATACCAGCCTTCAAGGAACGTTTACAACAGTTGCTCAAGGAGGGTTAAACGGTGCTGGTTGCTGTTCTTTCCGATATTCATGCCAATCTGGAAGCTTTGCAGGCGGTGCTGGACGATATGAAGTCCCACGGCGCTGAGGGGATTCTGGGGTTGGGTGATTATATCGGTTTTAACGGCAATCCGGCCGAATGTCTTTCACTGGTGCAGCCGCATCTGCTGGCTGCGGTGCAGGGGAATCACGAAGCAGCGTTGGTCGACCGCGCTGTTTTCGGGGTGCCTATGTACATGGAAATGATGGACCGCACGCAGGATATGCTCAGCCCGGAGCAACTGCGCTGGCTGCGGCGGCTGCCGCACCATATCGCCTGGCAGGATTGTATGCTGGGGCATGCTACGCCGGAAGCGCCGAAGCGCTGGGGGCGTATTGCGAATGTGAATGAAGCACGCAAGGTGTTTTCTTCTGTCAGGAATCGCATATCTTTCTATGGCCATACCCACCGGGCTTCGATTTTCCGGCTTTGTAAGGGGCAGGTGGAGAAAATTGAAATCCAGTACGATGCCCGGGGCGATTTCACGCTGCATCTTTCCAGTGACAGCCGGTTCCTGATAAATCCGGGGTCGGTAGGGCAGCCGCGTGATCTGGATTGGCGCGCGGCCTATGCGCTGTATTGCCCGGAGACGGCAACATTGCATTTGCGGCGTGTGGCATACGATGTGGCAGAAGCTGGCAACAAGATAGCCCGCACCGGGCTTCCGGCATCGTTTGCTGAAGCATTGCAGCATGGCGCATCGCCGACGGGTGATTGATTCAACATTTCTACCTTGGAAGGGGTCATCATTATATGAGGATACACAGAGGCGTTTCGGAGATGGTGGGGAATACCCCCATGCTTGAGGTGCAGAATTTCAGCCGCGCACATGGTTTGAAGGCCCGGTTGTTTCTGAAGCTGGAAATGTTTAACCCCGCCGGGTCTGTCAAGGACCGTGTGGCGCTCAGTATTATTGAGGAAGCTGAGGCAAGCGGTCGCCTGCAGCCGGGGGGTACCATCGTGGAACCTACCAGTGGTAATACCGGAATTGGTCTGGCTGCTATCGGTTGTACCAGAGGATACCGTGTGATTCTTACCATGCCCGATACGATGAGTGTGGAGCGCCGTAACCTGGTCAAGGTCTATGGAGCGGAGGTGGTGCTTACCCCTGGTTCGCTCGGTATGCAGGGCTCGGTGGATAAGGCAGAGGAACTGGCTTGTTCGATACCCGGTGCCATTGTGGCCGGACAATTTGCGAATCCGGCCAATCCTGCGGCGCATTATGCCACTACCGGTCCGGAAATCTGGGCCGATTGCCATGGGAATGTGGATGCGCTTGTAGCAGGTGTGGGTACCGGCGGCACTATTTCCGGTACCGGACGGTATCTGAAGGAGCAGAATCCAGCTGTGCATGTAGTGGCGGTACAGCCTGCGGCATCTCCTCTTCTGACAGGAGGCACTGCCGGGCCGCATGCCATTCAGGGTATTGGTGCCAATTTTATACCGGAAACGTTGGATTGTGGTATTTACGATGAGGTTATTTCCGTAGATAATGAGGTTCCGGTGAGAATGGCGCGTGAACTTGGACGCCTGGAAGGGGTGCTGGTCGGCATCTCGTCCGGGGCGGCTTTGTGGGCAGCTGTGCAGCTGGCAACCCGCCCGGAGTGGGAGGGGAAGAATATTGTAGTCATCATGCCCGATGGCGCAGACCGCTACTATTCAACCTCGCTTTTCTCTCATGAATAAGAGTTTTGATTTGAATCTGTATCTTGTGACGGATGCCCCGGAGCGTTGCCGCTATGGCTTGCTGGAAACGGTCCGGCGGGCCGTGGCTGGTGGTGTGAGTATTGTGCAGTACCGTCGCGAGAACGCAGACCACGCCACGATGCTGGCCGAGGTGCTGCCCCTGCGCGATTTTCTGCGTGGGGCAGGGGTGCCGCTCATTATTAACGATGATGTGGAGCTGGCTGTGGAAATTGATGCTGATGGTATTCATATCGGTCAGGATGATATGCCGGTGGAGCAGACTCGTGCGCTGATAGGTCCGGATAAGATTCTGGGGCTTACTGTCACCAATGCCGCTGAAATGGCAGCAGTGAATCCGGAGCTTGTGGACTATGTGGGCTGCGGCCCGGTATTTCCCACCATATCCAAGGATGATGCGCCCGCCGACCTGGGCGTGCAGAAATGGGGTGAACTTGCCGCTACCTGCCCGGTGCCTGTCTGTGCCATTGGCGGGTTGAATGTGGAGCGCGCCCGTGCTGTGCGCGCTACCGGGCATTGCGATGGCATTGCGGTGGTGTCTGCCATCTGTGCAGCAGAGAATCCGGAACAAGCCGCTCGAGAACTCGTATGAAAACAGAATCCTTAGCCGCTGTATTGGAGAATCTGCGGGAGAAGAAACCGCTCATTCTGTCGCTGACCAATAGTGTGGTGCAGAACTTCACGGCCAACATGCTGCTGGCCGTGGGTGCATCGCCTGTCATGCTGAACGATGCAGAGGAATGTGCGCAGTTGTTGAATGCTTGCGGTAGTGGTCTGCTGGTGAATGTGGGTACTCTTTCGCAAGCGCAGTCGGTTCAGATGCGCCGTGCGGTGGATGCGGCGTGTGCAGCGGGGGTTCCCTGGGTGCTTGACCCGGTGGCCGTGGGGCTGCTGGGCTTTCGTACTGAATTCTGCCGTGAATTGTTGAGTATGCACCCCACACTCATCCGTGGCAATGCCTCTGAGATTATGGCATTGGCGGGTGAAGCAGCTGGCGGTCGTGGAACCGATACGACTGAGGAAAGTTCCGCCGCAGTACAGGCAGCCCGCAAGTTGGCGCTGCAGTGCGGTTGTACCGTGCTGGTCACGGGACCTGTGGACTATGTAACCGACGGTGCTCGCTTGCTGGCCCTCGGGAATGGAGATGTACTCATGACTCGCGTGACGGGCGTGGGTTGCGCTATGGGTGCGCTGGCTGCGGCATGTGTGGCGTCGGCTCCGGATTGCTTTACTGGTGCAGCGGCCTGCGCTGCTGTGCTGGGGCTTGCCGGTGAGCGCGCAGCGTGCCGATGCCCGCGTCCGGGCAGCTTTGCTGCCGCCCTGCTGGATGAGCTGGATGCCCTTACTGCGGCGGATGTTATGGAATTTACTCGTATTGTGGAAGATTCTGAATTGTAAGGCAAAATCTTGCTTGCCGCGGCAAATGGAGTGTGCTAGAGTAAGGTACAATGCAAAACGAACAGCTTTCTCTGGAATGGAAACAGCTGGCTGACTTGCCGGATGTTGAAGGTTTTGCCGGTTCTTATGCCGGCGTGAGCAACGGTGCTCTCATCGTGTGCGGCGGTGCTAATTTTCCGGAAAAACCGCTCTGGGAAGGCGGCCCCAAGCGATGGACGGACCGTATCTATGTGTTACCCAGCAGTGATGGCTGGAAGGATGCCACCCCGCTGCCCAAGCCCCTGGGCTATGGCGCTACGGCCACCCTGCCGCAGGGTGTGATGCTGATTGGCGGCAGCAATGCTGATGGTGCTGTGGCTGATTGCTATATGCTTACCTGGGACGGTTCCGATGTGCAGTGCAAGGCAGTGGCTCCGCTTCCCACCACGCTTACCGGCCACGCCGCCGCAGTGATGGGCGGCAAGGTATACGTGCAGGGTGGTTCTGTGGCACCTGGTGAGCAGGATGCCGAAGCCCGCATGTGGGTGTATGACCCTGAGACTGATACCTGGAGTGATGGTGAACCCATGCCCTGCCGTGGTCGTTTTCTGCAGCAGATGGCCACTATCGGTCACACGATTTATGTGCTTGGCGGTATTGGTTTGCAGCCCGGCGAGGATGGTCGCATGGCCCGCGAAATGCTGACAGATGCCTGGAGCTGGAGTGCCGAGACCGGCTGGCGCCGCCTGGCTCACCTGCCGCACTACTGCGGTGCTGCGCCGACCCCCGCTCCGGTGATTGGTGGCCGCATATACCTGCTGGGTGGCGATGATGCCACAGTGAAGGGCTTCACACCGCAGAATCACCCCGGTTTCCACAATCAGAGCCTGTGCTACTGCCCCGGCAGCG
>JAZRKW010000058.1:0-7276 GCA_045646505.1 Akkermansia sp.
CGATAAATCGGAAATTGGCGAGCCAACGGCGAGCGGAAATTTGAGCCCCGCCTACTGGCGGGGCGGTAAGTTCAATAGAGAGCCCAGGGCGTAAGCCCTGGGGTAAAGTGAAAATAGCAACCGAACCCCGAGCGGAGCGAGTGGGTGGTAGATATGGATTCGCGTTGATATGCAAATAATCAATGCTTAACATAAACGGAACGCTCATGCGAATCTGCCACCCCGCCAGCTGGCGGGGTTCCGGTCTTATTACTACACCATACCCAGGGCTCACGCCCTGGGCTATGGAAAGTGTCGCCCTATCGGGCTCAGAATTCCTCGGGCTTTCAGCCCGCCAAATGCCAGTTTATCGGGCTGCCTGGAGATTTTTGAATTACGAGTTACGAATTAACAATTCGTCAATCGTAAATCCCGAAATCTTAAATCCAAGATTTTGATTTATGCGGGGGCGGTGATGATGAGGCGGCGCTCGCGGCGGCATGCCTGCCGCCCGCCGGGCAGATTCACCCGCGCAACGGGGGCATTTGCGGGCAGGATGGCAACCACAGCCAGCACGAGTTCCTCACTGATATCTGACACGGCACATTTCTGCAGGTAGTGGCGCACGATGGCTTTCTGCAGGGCAACGGGCTGCTGCCAGACAAAGGGGAGGTAAAGGCGGCCCTGCGGGTCCTGAGAGGGGAGAGCGGCCAGAGCGGCTTCCAATGCTTCCAGCGTTTCCGAATGGAGCCGGGCGCTGCGCGCCAGGATGGGGGTCACATCGCGCCCGAGGGCTTTGTTCAGCGCCGGCAGGGCTTCCAGGCGGAGAGAATTGCGGGCGACATCGGGCACGGCATTTGTAGAATCATCGCGCCAGGGCTGACCGATCTGCTGCAACCAGGTAGTGATATCTGACCTGCGCCAGTTGAGCATGGGGCGCAGCCAGGTAACACCGCCGGCCACATGCACCGGCTGCATACCCCGCAAGCCCGCAGCCCCGCGAGCCAGCCGGAAGAGGACCGTCTCGGCCTGGTCATCGGCATGGTGCGCCAGCGCCACAGTGCAGCCCCGCCAGCGGCGGGCAGCCGAAGCCAGCAACCAGCGCCGGGCATGCCGCCCTGCGGTCTCGAGCGAAACGCCCTGGTCTGCTGCCAGGGTAGGCACATCTACCCGCTGCAGCTCGAAGGGGACATCCAGTTCATCGCAAAGGCGCGCACAGAAGGCGGCATCGGCCTCTGCCTCTGCCGCGCGAATGCCGTGGTGCACATGCAGAGCATGCACGCTGCAGCCCTGCAGCACGAGAGCGCGCAGCAGAGCCACAGAATCGCGGCCGCCGCTCAGGCCCAGCACCACGGGCTGCTCCAGGTAGGGCAGACAATCCGGGTCCAGCGGCAGCGGGAGAGTTATATCATTCGTGGGCATCGGCCTCTACAGCCATTTTACTTCTTTTTCTTACCCTTTTTACCGGCCTTGGCAGCCAGATCGGGAGCAAATTTCCTGAACAGCTTATCGGCGCTGTCATCTTCATCTACCTCGATAACCTTTATCACACCGCTGGCGTACACCACGAGAATCTTACCGCCATGGCGCTCTGCAGCGGGCAGGACCTGTTTCTTGAAGGAGCTGAGGTCTGTCACGCTCTCACCCTGCACCGGGTTGCCATCGGAGAGCCAGGGGAGCTTATCCAGGTTCTGCCGGGCGGTAAGGCGGATGCAGGAATTCGGGTTTTCGGGGTCATCGGTCGCATCTGTCCAGGAGACGTAGGAGACGCTCTTCTCATCGGCAGCGAAGGTGGAATCGGAGCCGATATCGGCGCGTTTATCAGCCGGGCAGTGGAAAATGGAGGAGACCTTCATCTTACCGCCCATCTTGCGGGGGAACACTACGGCATCGAGCTCCGGCGCAACGGAGAGCCACCAGCCATCACCTTCGTTCACACTGTCGGTATCCTCATTATCCTCCATGCCGCTGGTGGGCAGCAGGCCGGGGTGAGAGATATCCTGGCTGTACTTGATACCCAGCTGGTGCAGCTGCTCGAGCTGAGCACGGCACTTGGCCTCATCGCCCGCGCCCATGTGCGAGTAGATAGCAGTGCCCGCGATGCTGGCGAGAGTCACCATAATGGCGATAACCACCAACAACTCAATCAGAGTGAAACCGGCAGCGCGCCGGAAAGATTTGTGAAGCTTCATACGCCATTTACTCTACCACATTTCCGCCTGACAGCAAGAAAAATAAGCATATAAATGTGTTAATACGCAATTTTGACTTGCATTAGAAACGCGCACTGTTACAATCCTGCCTGAACTTTCAGGCACCTCAGACGCCTGAGCATACAACCCAAGAAATTACGATGAACATTCTCCACGACAAGGACGCAGACGTGAGCGTTCTCAATGGCAAGACAGTGGCAGTTATCGGCTACGGCGCCCAGGGCCGCGCCCAGGCTCTCTGCATGCGCGACAGCGGTGTGCATGTGATTATCGGTATCCGCCCCGGCAAGAGCTGGGACGCCGCCGCCCAGGATGGTTTTGAAGTGATGCCCGTAGCAGAGGCATCTGCCAAGGCAGACATCATCCACATTCTCCTGCCCGATGAACACCACGGTGAGGTATATGAGACCCAGATCAAGCCGAACCTGGCAGCCGGTAAGACCCTGTGCTGCTCCCACGGTTTTGCTTATGTGTTCAAGACCATCGTTCCCCCGGCAGACGTGGACGTGATCATGGTGGCACCGAAGGGCCCGGGCACTGAGGTGCGCCGCGTGTTCGAGGAAGGTTTCGGCTGCCCCGGTCTTATCGCCGTATGGCAGAACCCGAGCGGCAACGCCCAGCAGACCGCCCTGGCCATGGCCAAGGCAGAAGGCCTCACCCGCGGTGGCGTGCTCGAATGCACCATGCAGCAGGAAACTTACGAGGACCTGTTCGGCGAGCAGAACGTGCTCTGCGGTGGTCTGGTAGACCTCATGAAGTATGGTTTCGAGACCCTTATCGAGGCTGGCTACCCCGCCGAGATGGCTTACTTCGAATGCGTGCACGAGGCCAAGCTCATCGTGGATATCATCTACAACAAGGGCATCCAGGCCATGAACGGCGTTATCTCCAACACCGCTGAGTTCGGTGAGTACTACAACGGCCCGCAGATTCTGGGCCCGGAGGTGAAGGAGAAGATGAAGGAAAGCCTCAAGCGCATCGAAACCGGCGAATTCGCCCGCGTATGGCTGGCCGAAGCCGCTGCCGGCGCTCCCAACCTGCTGGCCAAGCGCGCCGCTCTGGCCGAGCACCCGGTCGAAATCGTGGGCAGCAAGATCCGCTCCCTCTTCGAACGCAACTGATTTTAAATCGACACATCGATTCGGCGGGTTGCTTCAACCCGCCGAATCTGTTTTAAAAGCACCATGGAAAACGTCATCAAGGTCGAGAAAGCAACAGTCTACCTCAGCGGGCGCGAGATTCTGCACGGCATCAACTGGCAGGTAAAAAAGGGAGAACGCTGCTTTATACTGGGCGCAAACGGTGCCGGTAAAACCACCCTGGTACGCATGCTCATGGGCTACGCCTGGCCGCTTTTCGGCGCAACGGTAGAGGTGCTGGGCCGCCGCTTCGGCACCGTGAACCTGCAGGAACTCCGTAAGCGCATTGCCTGGGTAAGCCCGCTCATGCACCAGTGGCTCGGTGACCGCGAATGGACCGGCCGGGAAATGGTGCTCAGCGGCCCGGATGCCACCATCGGTCTTTTCCTCGAGCCCACACCGACAGAAGAAGCACAGGCCGCCGAGCTGATGCGCAAGCTGCGCGCAGAGCATCTCATGGACCGCACGGTAGCCACCATGAGCAGCGGCGAGCAGGTCAAGGTGCTCATAGCCCGCGCGCTCATGACCAGCCCCGAGCTGATGATACTGGACGAACCCAGTGTTTATCTCGATATCGCCGGGAGAGAGTTCCTGCTCTCCACCATCGCGGAGCTGGCCGCCTCTCACCCGGAGCTCACCATCATCTTCATCACCCAGCGCATTGAGGACATCCTACCGGAGTTTGACCGCGGCATGATTCTGCGCCAGGGCGAAATCCAGGCCTACGGCGCGCGAGATGAAGTGCTGACCGAGCAGAACCTCAAAGCTGCATTTGACCTGGATATCCGGCTCATCCGCGCCCGCAACGGCCGCCTCTGGAGCGTGATTGAAGAATGATTAATTATTAGTGATTAGTGATTAATTATTAGAGATTGATTTTACGCCCGCGCTTTTTTGGAAAAGCGCGGGCTGATTATATCATGCATCAGCCCCGCCCACGGGCGGCCTCTATACTTTATCACTTTTTCACTATTCACTTTACATGAATCAATATAGACTTGCAACGCGGGCGCACACGCGGTATGGTAAGGGGCATGCAGATGAATCTCGTCATTTCCCTGGAAGAATTCCCGGAGGAAGGCCGCTTTCTGAGCGGCGAGCTGGATGCCGCCATATTCGGTATCGACTGCGATGCCCTGCGCAGCACCGGGCCGCTGAGCTATGAGCTGGAAGTACAGCTTTTCGAAACCGAGCTGATGGTACGCGGCAGCATAGCCGCACCTTTTGAAATCCGCTGCGACCGCTGCCTGAACCATTTCCCCTACACTGTGGAGCTGGATGACCTCGCCTATTCGTATGATGTGAAGGGAAAACTGGCACTTGATATCACGGAAGATTTGCGCGAAGAAGTCATTTTAGCCCTGCCAAGTTACCCTAAATGCGAAATTTCAGGGGTCGAATGTGAAATAAATGACAATTTTGGTGATTTTAGACTGGACAAAGACCCCCAAACGGGTGTAGACTTTGCCACCCCGAGTGGCGAAAGCGTCTGGGATGCACTGGATCAGTTTCCCAGCAAGTAAGCGCCGAAGCTCCACTCATGTATCACATCTCGAACCTCTTAAACAAGATATAGAACTATGGCAGCTCCGAAACGCAGAACATCCAAGATGAAGCAGCGCTCCCGCCTGGCCGCTCAGGCCTGGAAGGCTCCTAAGCTCGGCAAGTGCCCGAAGTGTGGCGCAGCCGTTCCCGGTCACACCGCTTGCCCGCAGTGCGGCACCTACAAGACCCAGAGCGGTGCTGAGGTGATCGTGAAGCTTGTGGACTAATTCCAGAACGCTCATCTGAACAGCTTTTTCAAGCAACGGCCCATACTTTGAAAGTATGGGCTGTTTTTGTGTTGACATGAATACAATATCTGATAGAGTAGAGTCAGGAATTTTTCACATACACCCCTTTTCCATTCATGAAGCTTGCACTCGATGCCATGGGCGGTGATAATGCGCCGCAAATCAATGTAGACGGCGCAAAACTGGCGCTGGAACAAATCCCCGCACTGGAAAAGATATACATGGTAGGCGATGAGGCTGCCGTGCGCGCCTGTTGCGAGGCGGCGGGCATTGCCAGCCACCCGAAGATTGAATTTGTGCACGCTCCCGAGGTGGTCACCATGGAGGAAAGCGGCATCATGGCCGTACGCCAGAAGAAGAAGTCCTCCATGAGTATCGCAGTGGACCTGGTGAAAGCCGGCACTGCAGATGCCGTCCTTTCCGCCGGCAACACCGGTGCCGCTGTGGCAGCCAGCACCATCAAGCTGCGCCTGCTCCCGGGCGTAGAGCGCGCCGGTATTGTCTCTCCCCTGCCCGCAGCGCATGGAAATGTATTAGTGAGCGACACCGGAGCCAACCCGGATGCCAAGCCCAGCCACATGGTCGGTTACGCGGTGATGGCGGCCCTCATGTCCCGCTATGTGTACAACCGCCCGAATCCCAAGGTCGGCGTGATGAGCAACGGCACCGAGGACTGCAAAGGCAGCGAAACCTCTCTGGCCACCTACGCTCTGCTCAATTCGCTGAATAAGAAAGGGCTCCTGCCTTTCGAATTCGTGGGCAATACCGAAGGGCACGACCTTTTCGAGCATGGGCTCGATGTCGCGGTGACAGATGGTTTCACCGGTAATATTCTGCTTAAGTGCGTGGAAAGCACAGCCAAATTCTTCGCGCACACCATGAAAGCAGCCATCAAGAGCAGCGTGCTCGCCATGCTGAGCGCCCTGGGTATGGCCAGCGTCTTCAAGACTCTCAAGAAACGCATGAGCGCCGATGCCGTAGGTGGCAGCCCCCTCATCGGCGTGAACGGGCTCTCCATCATTGCACACGGTTCAGCCACCGGTTTCGCTATTCTCAACGCTATCCGCATGGCCTGCGATATGCACGGCAACAATATCAATGAGCAGATTGTAAAACACATGGAAAATATCAATGCTGCGCTCAAGGATATTGAGAAAGAACGCGAGCAGACAGAATGAGCAAATTAATGGCAAGTGATTAATTATTAGTGATTAATGATTAATAAATGATTTTTAAGCCCGCGCTTTTTCGGAAAGCGCGGGCTTTTTTGCATATATCCCAAGCCCAGCCGAGGGGGGGAATTGCTGGAGAGTATCGCAACGGTGTAACCAGATCTGCCACCCCGCCAGCTGGCGGGGTTCCGGTTGTTTTTTTGCGTTTACCCCGGGGCTTACGCCCCGGGCTACGAAAAGTAGCGCCCCGCCGGCTGGCGGGGCTTTTAATATCACGCATCAGCCCCGCCAGCTGGCGGGGCGTTACGTTTTGTAGCCCGGGGCGTGCCTGTGTGGGCGTAGCAAGCAGCCCGACAGGGCTGACGCGAAGCCACAAGCCCCGGGTACGCGTGATTCAATATTCCCAAGCCCCGCCATTCAGGGGCGTGTTACGTTTTGTAGCCCGGGGCGTGAGCCCCGGGTACACATGATTTATATTCCCGGAACCCCGCCAGCTGGCGGGGTGGCAGATTCAATTGCACCGTTGTAGTATACTTATCACTGATTTTCAACTTACCTTGCATATTCGCACAATTAAATCAAATACAAGTAGATGGATAAAGAATATCTGTCCGGAATATGAAACTTTTGCATGGCAGGAAGGATATGGTGCAATTTCAGTCAGCGAATCAAACAAGTCTGCCGTTATCAATTACATTGCGCATCAACAGGAACATCACCGTAAATATTCTGCCCGAGAAGAATTTCATCAGTTCCTGAAAAAACATGGTTTTGTCGCAAGTGATTCACCCACGGATTAATCCATAATAAGCCGTATCGTCTTCTCAATGCTGCCATGTATCTGCCACCCCGCCAGCTGGCGGGGTTCCGGTTGTTTTTTGCGTTTACCCCGGGGCTCACGCCCCGGGCTACGAAAAGTAGCGCCCCGCCCACTGGCGGGGCGTTACGTTCTATAGCCGGGGTGTACCTATGTGGGCGTA
>JAZRKW010000059.1:0-35554 GCA_045646505.1 Akkermansia sp.
CACCTGCCAGCAGACCCACAGCCATGACCATGTAGCCCAGCTGGGAGAGGGTGGAGTAGGCGAGTACGCGCTTGATGTCGTCCTGCTGCATGGCCATGAGGGCGGCAATCACGGCGGTGATGGCACCCACGCTGGCAATGATGGTGCAGGCGGTTTCAGTGAAGGCTTCTGTGCCCATGCTCACCTGCAGACGCACCAGCATGTATACACCGGCGGCCACCATGGTGGCGGCGTGGATGAGGGCGGAAACCGGAGGGGGGCCTTCCATGGCGGCCGGCAGCCACACATGCAGCGGGAACTGGGCGGACTTACCAACAGCACCGCAGAAGAGGCACACGATGGTGACGGTGAGGATGGCCGGGGCAATGCCGGCGGCCTTGCCGCCCATTTCAGCAAAGTTCATGGTGCCGAAGAGGCCCAGGGTGAGCAGAATGCCCAGCAGGAAACCGAAGTCGCCCACGCGGTTGGTGATAAAGGCTTTCTTGGCGGCATCGGCGGCGCTGGCCTTGTCGAACCAGTGGCCGATGAGCAGGTAGGAGGAGAAACCTACCATTTCCCAGCCGATGAAGGTCATGGCCAGGTTATCTGCCAGAACGATGGTGCTCATGCTGAACATGAAGATGCTCAGACCAGCATAGTAGCGGCTCAGGTTGGAGGAGTCGCCCTTCATGTAGCCGATGGAGAAGAAATGCACCAGCAGACCAATGCCTGTGACTACCAGCATCATGCGCATGGCAAGCGGGTCCATGACCAGCCCGAGGTGCAGGTTTAGTTGCTCGATGGAACTGGGCATCCAGGTGTAGATTCCCGGTGTGCCGGTCTGCAGACCGGTGAGATAGGCGATGCAGAGCCCGAATGTGCCCGCAGCTGAAAGAAGCGACAGGGTAGCTGCCAGACGCGGGTGCTTGTTCAGGCATACCCAGTCAATGGCCGCTACAATCAGGGGCAGAAGCAGGAACAACCAGGGAAGATTGTGAATCATATTCATACTGGTGATCTTTAGTCTTTAAGTGCGTTGAGAGCCGTGCTTTCCACCGTGCGACGCGCACGGAACATGGCTACGATGAGGGCAAGGCCGATGGCTACTTCAGCTGCGGCGATGCCGGTGATGAAGAGTGAGAGTACCTGTGCATCATACACCGGAACACCGGCGGTACCTTGTGCGCGGGAGAATGCCACCAGTGCAACATTGGCTGCGGTGAGCATCATCTCCAGGCACATGAACACCACGATGATGTTCTTACGGATAAGAACGCCGGCCAGACCGATGGAGAACAGGATGACTGACAGAATCAGATAATGTGCTAACGGTATCATGATCAGAAAAATGGGTTAGTCTTTACGGATCTTGCGGGCGAGCGCCACCGCGCCTACCGTGCCGGAAAGCAGGGCAAAACCGAGGATGACGAACGGTATGTTATAGTAGGTGTACAGGCACTTGCCAAGCAACTTCACATCGGAGATGGAGGTGGCCTTGGCGGCGTCTGCTTCGGAAATGGACGGGTTCTCCAGGCGTGCTGCTGCGGCGGCGTTCAGCTCAGGCAGGCAACCGCCGTACTGGGGGGCTGCAGCCGGGGTGGTGTCCACGCTGCGGGCATCACCGATAAGAAGCTCTCCTGCGCTTTCCCAGAGGGTAATCACCGGGCAGCTGTTATCGGTGGCTCCGGGCAGGTTGACGGCTACCTTGATGACAAGACCGGCAAAAAGCCCTGCTACGAGTACTCCGACGGCGGCATGAACAAAGTTGCCCTGGCTCTTGCCTTCATCGTGTATGTCAAGCATCATCACGACGAAGAGGAAGAGCACCAGAATGGCACCGGCATAGACAATGAGCTGCACGATACCAAGGAACTGAGCACCCATGCCGAAGAAGATGGCTGCCACCATGGCGAAACACACGGCCATGCACATGGCGGAGTTCACCGGGTTGCGGTAACCCACCACGCCGATGGCGCAGAGCACAGCCAGCGCAGCCAGCACGTAGAACAGAATCTGACAAAGGGATGTTTCAAACATAACGGTAATTTATTTGTACTGGTTCCACTTGTTGACGAGACCCTTGCGCGTGCCGCCCAGACGGTACAGGGTTTCCTTGTCGCGGATGGCCTGCTTGCGGTCGGTGAGGGTGATAAGGTATTCCTTGGAAAGGAAGATTGCCTGCTCGGGGCATGCTTCCTGGCACATACCGCAGTAAATGCAGCGGAGCATGTCGATTTCGAACTTGGCGGGTGCCTTTTCCTGTTTCTGGCAATTGCTGGTCGGGTCTACCTCACCAGGGGTGATGGTGATGGCACGAGCCGGACAGATGAATTCGCAGAGCTGGCAGGAGACGCAACGCTCGCGGCCGTCTTCGCCGCGCACCAGTGTGGGAGCGCCACGGTAGTATTCCGGCAGCTTGGAATCCCAGCGTTCATCCGGGAATTGCATACAGACACCCACGCCCTTGGTGCTGAAATCCTTTTTACCACGGCTTTTGCCGAGCAGGGAAAGCACCAGGTGGCGCATGGTGATGGCAAGCCCCTTGACGAGCTCGACTACATACACCTTGTCCAGCAGACTGAACTTGGGTCGTTTAATCTTGATGTAAGACATAATCGGTACAGGAAAAGGGGGTTACTTGGTGAAATAGAGAACTGCTGCAGCCAGGAAGATGTTGACTACGGTGATTTCCAGGAAATAGAGCCAGCCGAGTTTCATCACCTGGTCCCAGCGGAAGCGGGGCAGGGTCCAGCGCACCCATACGAAGAAGAAGATGAATGCCAGCAGCTTCACGACGAACATGCACAGCTGGCAAAGCACCGCCAGCCAGTCGCAGTAGGCGGACAATGCGGCATCTGCACCGAAACCGATGGACCAGCCACCCAGGAAGAGGGTGACCACTACGGCAGAGCCGATGACCATGGCGGCGTATTCACCCATGAAGAATGAGGCAAACTTCATGGAAGAGTATTCGGCGTGGTAACCGGCCACCAGGTCGGTTTCGCATTCGGCCATATCGAAAGGTGTGCGGTTGGCTTCGGCAAAGACGCAGGTCACGAAGATGATGAAGCTGATACCCAGCGGCAGCATCATGATCCAGCGCTGCAGGCTCAGACCTTCTCCCCACAGGGGAAGCAGGGTCCAGCCGTTGTCGGCCTGGAACTGCACAATCTGCTGCAGGTTCAGGGTGCCGAACATCATGAGCAGCGGAATGATGGAAAGACCCATGGATACTTCATAGGAAATGAGCTGTGCCGTAGCTCGCAGACCACCCAGGAACGGGAACTTCGAGTTGGAGGACCAGCCCGCCAGGGTCAGACCGTAGACGGAAAGACCGGAGATGGCGAAAATCCACAGCGGACCAATGTCCAGATTAGCAACGCACATGGAGATGTGACCATAGCAGGTGTTCACTTCGGAAGCGAAGGGAATGACTGCTGCGGCTACCATGGGCGGACCCAGTACCAGCATGGGTGCCAGGATGAAGTAGAACTTACGCACATAGGAGGGCGTTGTTTCCTGCTTCAGGAAGAGCTTGCCGCCGTCCAGACAGGGCTGGATGAGACCCCAGCAGGGAATCTCGCGGTCGAGACGCAGCCAGGTGCAGAGCTTGGCAATCCAGCTTGTCTCGGGGATGCCGAAGAAGTGCAGCCAGTTCTTGAGAGGCTGCTTTTCCTTGCTGCCGAAACGCTCCAGCAGGAACAGCGGCAGACCGGCGCGGTTGGGGCCGGGACGGTCCTGAATCCAGCCGGCCACGCGGCGCTCAATCCATACGGAAAGAACCACGAATGCCAGAATAACGGCAAACATGAGGACCAGCTTGAGCAGTGTGTGAATCAGGTAGAACCAGATTTCATTGCTCATGAGGTCGTTATACCAATTGATGATAGCGTCCATTTGAGGTATGTGGTGTTAGCGGTTTATTTCTTGGCTTTTTCGCGTTCGATGAGGGGGATGGTCACGCCGGTTTCCATGATAACTTTGCCTTCGTTACCAATGTTGCCCCAGGTGATGCCTTCAAGCTGCTCGAATTCCTGTGCCATCTCGTCCAGCACCGACATGGGGGTCGGGCAGGCAATGACGCGCACACAGTCGCAGCCGAGCCGTTCGGAGAGGTTGCGGCAGATTTCCCAGTCGGACATGGAGTCGCCGATGGGTTCGATGGCCTTGTTGAGACGCTGGATGCGGCCCGCCACGTTAATCATGGTGCCGTACTTTTCAGCGAAGGTGACACCGGGCAGCACTACGTCGGCTGCCTTGGTCGTGGCATTTTCGCTGTGGCTGATGACGAGCAGGTATTCCAGCCCGGCCAGGTCTTCAGCGGTGAAGCCGGCTTCTTCTGTCAGGTCTTCGCCCAGCACAATCATGAAGCGGATGCTGTTGTTGCGCACACCGCGGCGGATGTTGGACAGTCCGGCACCAGTCTTGCCCAGAATCATCTTGGCACCGTTGGTGTTCGGGTTGCGGTCATCGCAGACGAGCAGGCCATCGTTCTCGCCCTTGCGGGGAACGATATCGAGCTTGGTGATACCCAGCTGCTTGGAGAGGGCACGCACCATGTAGAGCTCTTCATTGGTCATGCGGGCAGAGCAGATCATGGCTGTTTCAGACGGTGCCATGCGGTGCAGCTGTTCAACGACCATGTTGAATGTGGCATCCCAGGTGGAGGGACGCTGGGTGGCACCCACATCTGTCTTTACCAACGGGGTGGTGATGCGGGTGTCGGCGTTGATGAACTTGTAGTTGAGGCGGTGGTCATCGGGCATCCAGCAGCTGTTCACCTCGTCGTTCTGTCGCGGGGTGATGCGGTATACCTGCTGCTCGCGGGTCCAGATGTTGATGTTGGTGCCGGTGCCGCAGTTCACATCGATGGTCGGTGTGCTCTTAAGGAACCACACGCGCATCTTGAAGCGGAAATCCTTGCTGGTCATGGCACCTACGGGGCAGATATCTACCACGTTCATGGAGTAGTTGCTGTCCAGCTGGGTGCCGGGATAGCAGGCAATGGCATTGTGCGTGCCACGGCCAACGACGCCCAGGACATCCTGACCGGCGATTTCCTTCATGAAACGCACGCAGCGGCGGCAGAGCACGCAGCGTTCCTGGTCCAGATTGACACGCGGACCGATGGAGAGGTTCTTGCCCTTCTTTGTCTTTTCCTCGGTGAAGCGGTGGGTGCCGCTGCCGTAGTCGGTGGTGTATTCCTGCAGCTTGCATTCACCTGCCTGGTCGCAGATGGGGCAGTCAAGCGGGTGGTTTGAAAGCAGGAATTCCAGCACACCGCGGCGTGCTTCCTCGGTGAGCTTGCCTGTGGTGCGGATACCCATGTTTTCGGCCACTGTGTTGGCGCAGGCAATGATGGCACGGGGCATCCAGCTGATGGGCAGGTAGCCATCATCTCCGTATTGCGGAGTGGTGCCGGGGGCCTGGCGCGGGGGCATGCCCTGTTCTACAAGGCACATGCGGCAGGAACCAGCTACGGAAAGCTTGGGGTGGTAGCAGAAGCAGGGTACATGCGCACCTACGGAGTTGCAGGCGTCGGCAATACGTGTTCCCTTTGGAAAACGGTACCATTTGCCGTTAATCTGGACGTTCACCTTGCCTTCGGCTGCGGCTGCGTCTTTCGGCAGAATTGCGGGGGGTGTACTCATTGGTTCAGTAAAAGTTTAGTCTTCGCGTGTGAGGAATTTGCGTGCCTCCTTAGTCTCGGCAGAATGCGGCTTGAGGGCGTTGATGGGCTTGGTGAGCGCCATGAACTCCTCACGGAACTTGGTGACAAATGCCTGTGTGGGCCAGGAGCATGCCTCGCCGAATGCACAGACGGTACGCCCGCAGATGTTGTCGGCCACGCTCTTGAGCAGGTCTACGTCCTCCGGGGAGCCCTTGCCCTCGCAGATACGGGTGGAGAGTTTGAGCATCCAGGGGTTGCCTTCGCGGCAGGGGGAGCACTGTCCACAGGATTCCCAGGCGTAGAAGCGGTTCAGGTTGTTGAGCATCTTCGGCATGCTGCGGCTGTCATCCATCACGATGATACCGCCGGAGCCACTCATGGAGCCATGCTGGGCAATGCTGTCCAGATCCAGCGGTACATCAAAGATGCTCATGGCGCGCACGGAACCATCGCTGTTGCGGCCTTTCAGTACTTCGTCGCAGCGCATCACCTTGGCAGATGCACCACCGGGGATGATGGCCTTGAACTTGCGGCCGCGCTTCGGCCCGCCGCATACATCGTACAGCAGTTCACCGAAAGTCATGGAACCGGAAATGATTTCGTAGTAGCCCGGGCGCTTCACGTCGCCGGAAACACCAATGATGCGGGTTCCGGGGGAGCGCTGGGCACCCTCTGCTGCGTAGGCCTCGCCGCCCATCATGAGCACCTGGCGAACCTGGCAGAGAGATTCAACGTTGTTGACAATCGTGGGGCAGCCATACAGACCGATGGCGGCCGGGAAGAAGGGCGGCTTGATTCGCGGATACGGGCGCAGACCTTCGATGGAGTTGATGAGACCTGTTTCTTCACCACAGATGTAGGCACCGGCACCACGGTGCAGGATGATTTCCAGATCGTATCCCTTGCCCAGAATATTGGTGCCGAGGAAACCGGCTTCCTTGGCTTCGGCCAGCGCCTTCTGCATGATTTTTGCGGCTTCGGGGAATTCCTCGCGCATGTAGATGACACCAAAGTGAGCCTGCACGGCGTAGCAGGCGATAATCATGCCTTCGATGAGCTGGTGCGGGTCCTGATGCACAACAAAGCGGTCCTTGAAAGTGCCAGGTTCAGATTCGTCGCAGTTGCAGACCACGTAGACGGGTTTGGTGTTGCCCTTGGGAATGAAGGTCCACTTGACACCGGTGGGGAAACCTGCGCCGCCACGGCCACGCAGCCCGCTCTTCTTCACCTCATCGGTGACGGCGGCGGGCTCCATTTCCATGGCTTTCTTCAGGGTCTCATAGCCGCCATCCTTGATAAAGCATTTGATGGAGGGGTCGTAGCCCTTGCGGTCGATGTTGCGGAAAATACGGCGGGTTTCGCGGGGATGCGGTTCCCGGCCGGGTTTGTAGATGATTTCGCTCATGGTTCGCTAGAGAGAGGTTTACTGCTTGGGCTGGTACTTGGCGATAATCTCGTCAATCTTCTTGGTGGTCACCTGTGAGTAGAGTACTTCGTTGACCATGACGTTCGGTCCGAATCCGCAGTTGGCAAGGCATTCCACAGGCTCGACGCTGAAAAGACCATCGGCGCTTACCAGCATGGGTTCTTCATCGCTCATATCGGCGTAGTTTACGCCAATCTTCTCGCAGATGTAGGGAATAAGCTCTTCACCGCCTGAAAGGGAACAGGCGATGGTGCGGCATACGCGGAAGTGGTACTTACCCGGGCACATTGTGTGAATGCCGGGATAGAAGGTCACGATTCCTGCCACATGAATCGGCGTGCTCTTGCACATTTCCGCAATCCAGGGCATGGCATCGGCGCAGATGTAGCCGAACTTTTCCTGGACCAGGTGGATGATGGGCAGTACGGCAGACTGTTCCTTGCCTTCCGGGTACTGGGCTACCAGTGCCTTGGCTTCTTTCACCAGGCTGGGTGTGACCTTGAACTTCGGGAAGTGCTGCTCACCCGGGGACGGCTTGGCGGCCGTGATGGCATCAATCGCGTTTGGTGTGTCGGACATGATAAGTGGTTTCTTTCTCAGAGAGTTAAAAGGATTAACGGTCGCATTCGCCCTGTACGAAGTCGAAGGAGCCGAGGATGGCGCCTACGTCGCTCACAAGGTGCCCCGGCAGAAGCTCCGGCAGAATGGAAAGTGTGCAGTATGAGGGGCTGCGCATCTTCAGTCGGTTGGCTATGCCGCCGCCCTGTGAATCCAGGAAGAAGCCCAGCTCGCCCTTCGGGTTTTCCGCGGCGAAGTATACCTGGCCGGCGGGAGCGTTCACGCACTCGGTGGTCACCATGAACTGGCGGATGAGTTCTTCGATACCCTGCATGGCGTCGGTCTTCTTGGGCAGGATTCCCTTGTCCAGCTGCACCCAGATGGGACCGCCCGGCATCTTGGCAATCACCTGACGGATGATGCGTACGGACTGGCGGATTTCTTCCATGCGTACCTGGAAGCGTGCGTAGCAGTCGCCTTCCTCGGCCACGGGTACATCGAACTCGTAGTTTTCGTAGCCCAGATAGGGGTTGGTCTTGCGCAGGTCGCGGCATACACCGCTGGCGCGCAGGTTGTTGCCGGTCATGCCGTTCTGCAGTGCCATTTCCTTGGTGATGACACCTACGCCCACAAGACGGTCGATGAAAATTTTGTTGTGCAGCAGGAGCTTCTCCATTTCATCTACGGTGCGCAGAGCGCTGTCGCAGAAGTCGAGAATCTGTTTTTCAATGCCCTTGGGCAAATCGCGGGTCATGCCGCCGATGCGTGTGTAGCTGGAGGTGAAACGAGCACCGCAAATCTGCTCGTACAGGTTGTGGACGCGTTCCTTTTCCTCGAAGGCATAAAGGAAAGCGGTCATGGCGCCGGTGTCCATGGCGTATACGCCTGTTCCCAGGAAGCAGGAGGAAATGCGGGAAAGCTCGCAGCACAGCACGCGGATGGCTTGTCCGCGCTCGGGCAGTTCCCACCCCAGGAGCTTTTCAACGGCGCAGGCGTAGGCGATGTTGTTGCTCATCGGTGCCAGATAGTCCATGCGGTCCGTGTAGGTCACGAACTGGTTGTAGTGACAGTTCTCAGCGATTTTCTCCATGCCGCGGTGCAGGTACCCAATCACCGGGTCGCAGGATACAATCTCCTCACCGTCAATTACCAGCTTCAGACGCAGTACGCCGTGCGTCGCCGGGTGAGACGGTCCTACATTCAGGGTTACCAGCTCACCACGGTCATCTGCATCATTCTTCAGATAATCTATCGTAGCGCTCGCTACATCAGGTACTTGTATAAATTTTGTCGTGTTCATAACCTGGGAATACGCGGCCTCCTGCGGCCACAGTTACGCGTAGACATTAAACACCTTTCTCTTGTAAAGTGCAAGCCTAAAGTCTCCTCAGTTTATAGTTTTACGCGCGTAGAGCGTGTTAGCGAGGGCGAACATACAGGCGCTTTTTGGGGGTAAGTCGCACTTGTTGCTTGCAAAGAATAGCGATGAGGGTATGATGAGGGCATGAGTACGGTGACAGCAGAGCAGCTTGAGCTGGTGCGCCAATGGGCAGCAGCGGGTATAGATTTGAATGGGATTCAGAAGAATCTGGCCGCAGATTGCGGTGTGCACATGACGTATATGGATGTGCGCTTTCTGCTGCTGGATTACGGAATTGAGATTGCAGCAGCCGCAGAGCCGGTTCAGCCGCCTGCGCCAGAGGCGAAGCCTGAAGCGCCCGCTGCTGCTGCGCCGGCAGAGGCACCGGTTGCCGGGCAGGCTGCGAAACCTGTTGTAACCCTGGATGAGCTCATGCTGCCGGGCACGTTGATATCCGGTAAGGTTCAGTTCAGTTCTGGAACCCGGGGCGGCTGGCAGATTGACCAGCTGGGTCGTTTTGCGTGGAATGATTTGGAAGGGCAGCCTACGCCGGAGGAGCTCCAGGCTTTCCAGGTGGAGCTTACTCAGATTCTGAGCCGCGGCGGTATGTAAGATTTCCTTGTTTTTTGTTTTTCATTACAGTAACTGAAAACCCCGGTTGGTATGTCCAACCGGGGTTTTCTTTAATTCGGGAAAGATGGCGAATCAGTCGTTCTGAGTGCGGCAGTAATTGTACTTGCTCTGGAATCCGAGTTCCTCAGGGAATTCGGAGAAACCGCCCCATACGTTGTATTCCTTGAGACCACTGCGACCACAGCAATCCTGATAGCAGGGCTTGTAGGTGCACTTGTAGGTGGGTGCCCAGAATGTCACCAGTTCGTAGAAGCCGTAGCCGATGCGGGAGAAGGTGCGACCGATGCCGTCAACAATACCGACGGAGAAACCGGCGTTGTTACCTTCGGCGCTGTTCCAGCGAATCATGGTGGTGGGGATTTCTTCCACGGCGAAGAGAACATTGCCGATGGCGCGACCCAGCTTGCGAGTGGCTGTGTATTCAGATGCGGGAGGAGCCTGAATGTCGGCATATGTTGTGCCAGCCATGGCCAGGAGAATTGTAGAAAGGAGTAAGCGCTTCATGACGCAATCACAAATACCATATCATTTGATTCGCTGCAAGCAAAAAAATGTAGTTTTGCCCTGAGATGAGGAATTTTTTTATTGCAGGAGTTCAGAAATATTCATCTGGGTTTCTTCATCGGTCAGGTAACAGCCTGTGTCGGAGCCATACCAGTGCCCGTTTGCGAAGGCTGCGCGGGTGCGGAAGCCGCCGCCGCACAGGGCGAAATGTTTGCAGGTGGCGCAGCGCCCGCTGAGCTTTTTCTGTCGTTCCAGCGGGTCATCGCTGCCGCGCAGTTCCTGCAGCACAGCGGCGCTGGGTTCCTGGGCGGCTTCCCACACGTCAGAGAATTTCTGGGTTTTCACATTGCCCAGGGTCACGCCCTGCCAGAACTGGTCAGGGTGAATGTTGCCCTGAGTGTCGATATTGGCAATACCGCGGCCGGAGCTGTTGGCGCCGCCGCCATTCCAGGTGAGCAGGCGCAGTGTCTCCTTGGCGAGGGGGTGGCCTTCCCGCAGTTGTCTCAGCAGCAGGTACACGCCATCGGCAGGTTGGGTCACGGTGAGTAGTTCGCGGGTCTGTCCGGCTGCATGCCAGGCCTCGGCCCGGGCAATGAGCATATCCAGCGCGGCGCGGGCTTCCTCCGGTTTCAGACTGGCTACATCAACGCCGCGCCCGGTAGGTACCAGGTGGTAGAAGCAGACGCGCTGGATTCCCTCTCGTTCAATGAAGTTGAGAATCTGCTCCATGCTCTGCACATTGTTGCGGGTGAGGGTAAGACGCAGCCCGGTCTTCTGTCCGACCTCTTCGCAGAGCTTGAATCCACGGATAGCACCGTCAAATGCTCCCTGTACACCACGGAATTTATCATGTACGGCGCCGATGCCGTCCAGCGAGATGCCGACGTAAGCCACACCCAGGTCTTTGAAGAGGCGCGCCATGTCAGGGGTGATGCGGGTGCCGTTGGTGGAGATGGTGACCTTCAGCCCTTTTTCCGTGGCTCGTTGCAGAATCTGTGGCAGCTGCGGGTGCAGCAGGGGTTCGCCGCCGGAAAGCAGCAGGGCGTTTACCTTGTAGTCGGCCAGGTCATCAATCACGGCGCAGCACTGCTCCCAGCTCAGCTCGCCCGGGTAGCGCTCGGCGTGCGAATCGGCATAGCAGTGCACGCAGCGCAGGTTGCAGGTCCGGGTGATATTCCACACCACGATGGGTTTGCGGACGCGGGAGGTGGTGGGCAGACAGGCGGCCGTGCTGCTGTGGGGGTGGTGCATGCCGCTTTCCTGACCATAGCGGATGTGGTCGGCGGGCTGGGCAGCCCCGGTCCAGAGTTTGGTGATGTTGATCATGCTTGTGGGGGAGTGCCGCGCATGGCGGCGGGTATATAGTTGCAGAGTGGTTCAGCGGCCATCATATCGCCGCAGCTGCCGAAGGCTCGCGCCCGGGAGCCGCCGCACACGCGCCGGTATTCGCATTTGCCGCACTTGCCGCCCAGTGCATCGTCATCGCGCAGTTGTACAAAGAGGGGATGCTTGCGGTAGATGTCGGCCAGATTATCGGTGCGCACATTTCCGGCGGTGATGGGCAGGAATCCGCTGGGCTGGATTTCGCCTGTGTGGGAAATGAAGACCACGCCTTTGCCATCTCGTGTGGGCACCATGTGGCGGGGGGCAGGGACCCCGGTGTTGCGTGCTGCTTGCATCAGCGCGCGGCGGTAGTGGTGCCCCTCGGTTGTCTTGATGGCAAAAGGAAGTTCGTTGCGAAGTTCCAGTAATCGCTGCCAGAGCGTTTCTAGCTCATGGGCGGTGGGCAGTTCATCCGTGGTGGCGCGTCCGGTGGGGATCAGCAGGAATACGCTCCATACATCCGGCTGAATCTGCTTGAGCAGCTCCACGAATCCCTCCAGCTCGGGCAGCGTGGTGCGGGAGATGGTGGTGTTTATCTGCAGCTGGATGCCGGCTTCCCTGGCCATGCGGGCTGCCTGCAGGGTGCGTTCGAAGGTGTGCGGCACACCGCGGAAGGAGTCGTGCGTCTCCTGTGTGGCGCCATCCAGGCTCAGGCTCATGCTCACTACGCCCGCAGCGCGCAGCTTGTGGAAATCTGTGTTGATGAGGCGGTTTGTTGCAGCCGGGCTCAGCGCCACTCGCAGTCCTTTGGCGGAGGCGCGTTCGATGATGTCGAAAATATCGCGGCGCATCATCGGGTCGCCGCCGGTCAGCACCAGCATGGGCGGGGCAAGCTCTGCGATGGTGTCCACAAGTGCCATGGCTTCATCGTGGTTCAGCTCCTGAGGGTGAGCCTGGGGCTGGGCGATGGCCCGGCAGTGCCGGCAGGCCAGGGCGCACGCGCGCGTCACCTCCCAGAAGAGGATGAACGGGCGTTCGGAAAAATCACACATCGGCGGGTGTTTCGGCGCAGTCACGCGCGCATTGTACACGCCCGGGCTTTCCTTTGCAAGTCCTGATTTGGTCGCTTTTCGGGCTAGTCTGTCAGCTTTTTTTACAAATATTCGACAAAAAACTTGACACTAACCCGCATTTGCTGTATCTTGCCTCGCCGTTCCCGGACAATTTATCAACAACGAAAGAAATATCATGCGTTCCGTATCTGTACGTAAAGGTGAACCGATCGATCGCGCTCTGAAGCGCCTTAAGACTAAGCTTGACACTGAGGGTATCCTCGAGGAGATGCGCCGTCGTCGCGCTTTTGAGAGCCCCATGGATGAGAAGCGCCGCAAGGGTCGCACCGCCAGCAAGCGCAACAAGGTGAAGTGGCATTTCACCAATAAGGAGGAGATTCCGGCAGCTGCCGTGACCCCCGCTGTTGAGGCCTGAATCCCATTGTTCGGGAAAGATTTTAAGAAAGAAGCAAGCTGAATAGCTTGCTTCTTTCGTTTTATTTGGTGTAGAAAGCGTGGCTGTTTTAAGTGCTTTCTTTTGCGCGCGGCCCTTGCGTCAGAAGTGGAGCTGCATGGCGGTCAGGCATCGGCTCGCGACTTCCTGCCAGGTGGGGTAGGCGGGGAGCTGGTTCATATCCGGTGCGTCGTAAGTGGTGTTGAGGACCCGGATGAAATCGGCCTCGTCGGCGTTATCAAAGGTGAAGCGCGCTGGGATATTCTCGCAGATGGGGGGCAGGGCGCTGGCAATACAGGGAATCCCGGCGCGCAGACACTCTACCGGGGGCATACCGAAGCCTTCGTAATCGGAAAAGTAGATGGCGCAACGGCATACTTCGTGCATGAGATGTTGCATCTCGTCGAAGGGCAGGCGCCCATGCTGCACCCAGTGCGGACCGGGCAAGGTGAGCCCCTGGGGAAGTCGTCCGAGCAGGTGAATCCGGATTTTGTCAGCATCCTGCCGCTGTCTTAACCAGCTTTCAACCCGCTGAATGCCCAGTGTGGTAAGTTTGTGCGGATAGGGTGAAGCGTAGAAAAGTATATCGCTCCCGGAGATGGGGGTGTAACTGCGGGGCTTATCATCGAATCCGATTCCGACTACAGCCGTGCGGCATGTCGGGCAGTGGTGTTCGTAGCGCTGCTTGTTGAACTGGGTGGAGGTAAGTACCAGATCGGCAACTTTCAGGCATCTCAGGCCCAGGGCGCGGAAATAGACAAGCTCATGGCGCGGGAAGGGAGTATCTCCTTCACCCTGCGTTCTTTCGTAGTATTCCCAGTTGACATCATGCAGGTAACAAGCTAATTTTGTTTTGCCGAGCATGGGAAAAAAGGGCGGGAATCCTTTCGGCAGGAGCGCCCAGTCAGGTTGTATGCGGCGGATAGCAGCGCAGACCCCCACCTGGTCCCACCAGACTCGGTCGAACCGGCGCGGTACCGGTTTGTTCGCCAGGTGCAGGTGCACATGCGGTGGCAGTTGTGTGAAGTGGGTGGTGCATTCGTTGTTGCCCAGAATATGAAGCTCGGTAATATCCGGGTGCTGCATGAGCCCCTTTGCCAGCCCCAGGGAAACGTTGAAGATGCCTACTGATTTTGTGGCTGTAAAGCTCTGGTCTGTCAGGGCGAGTAGCAGTTTCATATCTGTGTGGGCAATCTGGCATACTTTGCGCTTGCTGTCAAGTTTTTTCGCTTGTGCGCTTGCAGCTCACCTGGCTATTTGATATGATGCTGCGCATGGCAGGTGAAAAATCGGCGAGTCGGTTTACTGAGAGTCTGCCCGGGCGCTTGGCCGGGTGGATACTGGCAATGTTGTGGGTGTTTTCCATGTCGGGTGTGGATGCACACGCCTTCAGCTCTTTTCCTGTCTGTGTGATTCTGGGGGGCGTGCTTCTGCTGTTCATCACGGGCTTGCTTGCAGGCCGGAAATTGGTGCAGATGAGTGCTCTGGGCTGGTGTTCTCTGGCCGCAGGTGCTTATTTCCTCGTCCGCTGTCTGAATAGCTATGCTGTGGTCGATTCATGGGGCGAAACGGTGCTTATTCTGGGGGCTGTTGTTTATTATGTGGCAGGTGTTTACGCGGCGCAGAACCGTTCGTATTCCAGTGTCGTAGCTGTGCTGGTCGCAGCGGTTGTGTTGAATATGGCTGCTTTCTGGGTTGTGCGTCAGCCCTGGTTCTGTCTGGAGTGGACAGGTCGCGCGGCTCAGACCCCGGAGGGTGGTAATACCATGCCTTGTGCTCTGTTTGGCTATAAGAATTTTGCCGGTGTGTTTTTCTGTGTATCTGCCTGGGTTCTGGGGCTGTGGGCGGTGTGCCAGTTGCGAGGGGTGAGCCGCTGGTTGTTGCTTGTCATAGCTGTTTGTGCGTTGGGGGTGTCTACACTGTGTGGAACTCGTGCTATATGGCTCCTGTCTCCAGTATGTCTTGCCGGAGCCTGGGGGCTGGTGCTGTTGAAGCGGTATTTGGCTGACCAGAAGATAGGAAGCTGGAATGTGCTGGCAGTTGTCTGCATGATGGTCTCCGGCCTGGTGCTGGTGGGTGATTTGCTTATCGGGCATCATGTATGGGATGCAGTGTCTGGCACAGACTCGCATTTGCGCTTTCTGATATGGTCATCTGTCTGCGAGGTGCTGCCGGTAGTTCCGTTGTGGGGGTGCGGCGCAAATGCAACTGTGTGGGAAATTGTGCCGGTCTACAACGAATGGCAGCTGCCGAATTATGCTCATAATGAGTATTTGCAGCTCTGGGTGGATTATGGGCTCATCGGGCTTGTGTTGGCGTTGCTGATTATCGTGCTTCACCTGGTTCGCGGAGCCTGTTGCCTGGCATCTCAGGAGCTTTCTCCGGCGCGTCATGGTATTGTCATCGGTTCTATGCTGCTGTTGGGGGCGCTTTCTCTGTATGCGGTTGTGGATTTTCCCTGGCATTCCTTTGCTTTTGTAAGTTTGTGTGCTTTTGCTGCCGGTGTGCTGGCTTCTCCGTTTGCCCGGCGCAGGCAGGGGTGGGGAGCATCGCGCAAGTGGGCCGCGGGAAGTCATGCGCCGCTTGTGGGGGTGCGGGCTTTGTCCATACCCGGGCGTGTGTTGTTCTTGCTTGTCGCCATGGGCTTGCTGGGGCTTTCCTGCTGGCAGGGTATGAAACTGGAGCCTGCCTGGCGGGCGCAGTGGCAGTATAATGATTTGAGTAAATCAGGGCGCGATGCCGATGGCGCTCTGCGTAAGAAAATGATTGCCAGCCTGATGCCGGAGTATCCGTCGCCGGCGCTGGCGGATGTTTACCACCTGCTGCCGCCAGATGGCCGGAATCTAGCGGAGCGTGTGCAGTTGCTGCGGACCGCTCTGGCTGCGAATCCCAAACAATTGTTTACTGCGGTCATGCTGGCAGATGCGCTGGTTGCGCAGAAGAATTTTGCGGAAGCTGAAGCGCTGTTGCGTAGTTCTTATACCGGGAATGCCATGCGCGGTTCCCTGCTGTCCAACTGGCCGGCGTATTATGCGTATAATCTGCTTCTGCGCGGGCGCCATGAAATGCAGTCCGGTCATCATGCCCTTGCACTTTCGATGATGCAGTATGCCCTGAATATAAACAAGGTTTACAGAATCTCGTTTGACCCGGTATACAGAAAGGGACTGCAGCCATGGAAAGAATCAGGCGGGGTCAAGCCTGGGCATGCCAGGTTGATTCAAATGGCGGAAAAAGATGTGCATCTCCTGCGTCTCATTGGAACTATCCCCGATGATTCATGGCAGCAACCGATGTCTCCTGGCGGAAAACCCGCTTTGTACCAGGCCTGGCAGAATCAGGGTAGGTAAGTTGCCATGCTGCCGGTGATATGAAAAAAACTCGAAAAAATACTCCCCTTGTGCGTTTTCGCTTGCAAAAGCAGAAAAAAAATGCAATATAAGAAGAAATCCGCTTTGGCGGCACCAGACTTTACTGACGTTATGAGCACTCCTCCTCTTCCTCCGACTCCTCCGCGCCCGGTTCCTCCTTCGGCCCCTCGTCCTGCAGCTCCCACAGCGCCGCTTCCTCCGCGTCCGGTTGCTCCTGCAGCTCCCGCTGCCCCGGTTCCTCCGCGCCCGGTTGCGCCCGCAGCTCCGACGGCTCCAGTCCCTCCTCGTCCGGTTGCTCCTGCAGCTCCTGCAGCTCCGGTGCCTCCTACTGCACCCCGTGCCGCTTCTACCGTGCCGTTGGCTCCTGCAGCTCCTGCCCGCCCGGTGCCTCCCGCAGCACCGCGTATGACTCCTACCATGCCGCTGCAGGCTCCTGCTCGTCCTGCTGTTCCTGGTGCGCCTAAGCCGGCTGCTCCCACTGCTCCTGTAGCTCCCAAGCCTGCGGCACCTGCCGCCCCGGTTGCTACGGCTCCCATCCCTGCATCCGCTCCGGCAGAACCCGCAGCACCTGCAGCAGCTCCGGCCATGCCTACTGCTACAGCTCCTATGCCCAAGGCTGCCAAACCTGCCAAGCCCGGGGTGAAAGCCGGCGCCGCCAAGCCCGGTGCTTCCAAGGCCAAGAAAAAGCCTGTCGAGGTTATTGAAGAAGACGACGAGCCCAAGCCCACGCATCCCACCATCCTCGTGGTTGCTGTAATCGCTCTTCTCGCTATCCTTTATCTTTGCTATCAGCAGTATGCTGTCGATACGACTTTCGGTCGCGTGTCTGAGCCTACTTTCGGCTGGCCGTCCGATGGTTCTGACGGTGGTGATGCCGCTGCAGAAGAGGAAGCTACTGAGGAAGAATCCTCCGATGAGGCAGCTGCCGAAGAGGAGCCTGCTGAAGAGGAAGAATCCTCCGACGAAGAAGAGTAATTTTTCAACGGAAGCGTTTTTTCCTGCGTCTCATCTCTCACCATGGCATTACAGATTACAGACAGCGATTTCGTAACAGAGGTTCTTGAAAGCCCTGTGCCCGTGCTGGTGGATTTCTGGGCTCCCTGGTGTGGTCCCTGCAAGATGATTTCCCCTATAGTTGATCAGATTGCTGAGGAACTCGCCGGTCAGGCCAAGGTCTGCAAGGTGAATGTAGATGAGGAAAGTACCCAGGAACTCTGCAACCGCTTCAATATCCGCTCTATTCCCACGCTTATGTTCTTTCACCGTGGGCAGCTGGTGGATACGATGGTGGGCGCGACTTCCAAGGAAAATCTGGTGGCTCGGTTGCGGGCCTGCATGTAACGCAACGTACCACCCATGAAATTCTGAATAAGAAAGCAGCACCGCCGGTGGTCAGCCCCTGGCGGTGCTTTTTATAACTCAACAACAAAGAAAGAAAAACATTATGGCACTCAAAGAAGTAACAGAGAGCACATTTGAAGCTGAGGTCCTCAACTCTTCCGTTCCCGTTCTGGTGGATTTCTGGGCCACCTGGTGCGGCACCTGCAAGATGATGATGCCCGCCGTGGAACAGGTAGGTACTGCCCTGGGCGCTGAAGCCAAGGTGGTGAAAGTGGATGCCGGTCAGCCTGCGGGTCAGGCTATCGCTGTGCGTTACGGCGTACGTTCCCTGCCGACCTTCATCATCTTCAAGGGTGGAGAAGTGGTGAATACCATCACTGGCATGACCACTAAAGATAAGCTGATTGCTGCTATCAAGGCAGCCTGATATCGCTTCGGAATACTGTTTCAGCTCCTTATCGCTCAGTCGGTAAGGAGCTTTTTCTTGCCCGGGCTGGCAAAATCTGTTAGAATCTTCCGCATGAAAGCAACGACATTGATTGCCGCTGTAAGCATGCTGTTTCCGCTGGTTCAGGCTGCCGTGCCTGCCCATTTTTCAGACCGTGCCAGGGAAATCCTGGCCGATTCAGTTCCGGTGCAGCCCGCTCAATACCCGCTCAATATTGTTTATTTCCTTGGAAATGACAACGAACCATCGGCCGATTATGAACGCCGTCTGAGCGAAATCATGTACTATGTGCAGCAGTTCTACGCCAAAGAAATGACCCGCAACGGTTTCCCCAACCGCAGCTTTGGCCTGCAGCTGCTGGAGAATGGCAACGTGAAGTTTCACTTGGTGCGTGGCAAACATCCTCATCGTGAATATGCGTATGGAACCGGTCACGGGAAGTGCCTGGAGGATATTCGCGAATATGCCGCAACTCATGCCAATACCATTTGCAGTGAGCATATCCTCGTCATCATGCCCACATTCCAGGATGAGAAGAATACCGATCTGAATCCTGGTGGTGTGCCGTTCTATGGGTTGGGGCGTAATTGTTTTGCATTGGACTACGCTCATTTTGATTTGCGCCATCTGGGGCAGAATACTCATGAGGGCCGTCTTCTTACCAAGTGGCTTGGTGGGCTTGCTCATGAGCTGGGGCACGGTCTGAACCTGCCGCACAACGAAGGTACGGTCACAGATATGAAGGCTATGGGTACGCCGCTCATGGGGGCTGGTAATTATACCCTGGGTATGAAACCTACTTATCTTACCCTCAATTCTGCCCGCCTGCTGGATTGCTGCCAGGTCTTTGCCCCGCTCGGCGATAAAACTGAATTTTATGCCGAATGCCCGGCTCCGCAAGTGAAATCTGCTTCCTTCCGGTTTACCGGTAAGGAGCTGGAGCTTACGGTGCGTTGCAATCATGTAGCGCATGTGACCGCTCTGATTCAGGCTCCCCCCTATTCTGTGAATCAGGACTATGAAGCCGTGGCTTTCTGTGCAGAGCCGCAGGATGCTGCAGATGCCGAGGGCTACCGCACTTATTCGTTCAGCATGCCGGTCAGCGAGTTGACAGAACGCCAGAATGCAGGCACGGGAGAGCAGGGGATTGATATCTTACTGACTCAGCCGAATGGGGTGCGTTACCGCTGGCGCTCTACTTATGATTCCGCTGCTTTAAAACCCGGCGATGAGATTCCGCTTTCCAAGCCGGAAACCATGTGGCAAGGATATTAACCAGAAAGGGCTCCATCCGGAGCCCTTTTTGATTGACAATTGACAATTGACTATTGACAATTGACAATTGACAATTGACTATTGACTATTGACTATTGAACAGTTCCGCGGGCATGGCCCGCCATTACTTTAATTAATCACTAATCACTAATCATTAATCACTAATCATTTCTTCACTCACACGGGCTGTTGCTGGGTGATGCAGTGAATCGCGCCACCTTCAATCACCAGTCTGCGTGCATCAATGCCCACCACACGGCGACCGGGGAAGGCTTCGCGCAGGATGCCGAGGGCGCGGTCGTCCTCCTTGTCCTGCATGAAAATGGGCACAATCACGCTGCCGTTGCTGATGAGGAAATTGGCATAGCTGGCGGGCAGCTGTTCAAGCCGCCAGTCCTGCGCCACCAGTGGCTGCGGCATGGGAAGGGGAATCACCTCTACCCGGTGGCCGGAGGGCGTGCGAAGGTCCTGCAGTCGTTCGTTGTTTTCAGCCAGAGCCCGGTAATGCGGGGAGTGCGGGTCGGGCTCCACGATGGAAACGACCGCCTCGGGGTTCACAAAGCGCACCATGTCGTCGATGTGGCCGTCGGTGTCATCGCCCTCGATGCCGCTGCCCAGCCAGAACACATGCGTGGTGCCCAGCAGACGGTGCATCTCGGCTTCGATATCGGCCTTGCTGCACAGCGGGTTGCGGTTCGGGTTCAGCAGCACCGCCTCGGTGGTGAGCACCAGCCCTTCGCCGTTGCCCTCGATGGCGCCGCCCTCCAGAATGATATCGCTGCAGAGCTGCGGCAGCCCCAGGCTGGTAGCTATGCGGGCGGGTACTTCATTGTCCAGATTCCAGGGTGCAAACTTGCCGCCCCAGGCGTTGAAGGTCCAGTTGGCCAGCTGCATGCCGCCATCTGACCGTTTGGTGAATATCGGGCCATGGTCGCGGCACCACACATCATTGGTGGGGTGGTCATACAGGCGGAAACGCTGCACCCCGCGGGCGCGCAGCAACTTCTCGATGCCGGCGTGCAGTGGCGCAGCAGCGTTGATGCGTACCTCGGCTTCACAGGCAATGGCGGCTGCCAGCTCGGCATAGCGGCCGTGCAGTTTCTGCAGACCACCCTGCCAGAGGTCATCGCGGTGCGGCCACGAGAGCCATACAGCCTCCATCGGTTCCCATTCAGCTGGCCAGCGCAGCTCTGCTCCCTGCATAGCTTCAGTGCTCATAAAAATATCAGTTCGGGTTATCAAGAGTTTCGTACGGTGCGTTCAGCAGTGTGGCGACCGGAGTCAGATTGTCAAACTGTTCGCGTTTGTCGCCCTCCTGTTTGCCGAAAACACCTTCTTCAATCAGGTTGTAGACCAGATCTCCCACATGGGAAGATTCGGAAATGCCCCATTGTTCCATCACAGCCAGGGCCAGTGGGCCGTATTCCTCCAGTGCGTAACCGCAGAAACCGAAATACAGCTCTTCTGCGCTCAGATGCGGGTTTTCTGAGGGCTTGCGGCATTTTTCCACCGTGGCATCCAGCGCCGCGCGGATAAAATAGTAAGCATCCGCCGGGTAATCATCGTTCTTCTGCAGAATCTGCTCCACTGCGTCCTCGAAACTGTAAGCCATGTCTGCATGCTACCATGTTCCAACTGCCAACGCAATAGCAAATAGATGCATGCAGATTACATGTCGCATGGGATTCAAAAATCACAGGAAAGGTCTCGCCTCGAATCGCAATAGAGCGGTAAATCGGCATTTGGCGGGGAACATATCTGTCGGAGCACGGGACTTTAGTCCCGAAAATTATGGAGCATTTAATCGGGACTGAAGTCCCGTGCTCCGAAAAAGTCCCCCGCTCCGAAAACGACAATCTCGGATTTGGCGCTACTGCTTCATTACGCCAATGCGTCATTTTGTTTTTTAATCATGTTAGCAGGTATTGATATCTACCAGCAAATCTGAAACTGACCAGAAGTTGTATAAAATTTAGCTTGATTAGTTATTTGTTAGATTGTATGCTCCTTTCACTGAAATAAGCATTTCATTATCAAAGTAGTTATGGAACAGGGTAGTAATTCTCAGGCAGGCACTGGAGCTCCCCGCAAGGGTATTCAGATGGTGGTAAACGTGGCTGCTATAGTGCTGGCGGCTACTGGGTGCATAGTTGCAATTTCCGCTCATGTTAATATGAAAGGCTTGAAAGCATCGGAGGAACTTCTCGTAGAAATGCGCAACGAGCTTACCCGCTATGAAGCGCTGGTGCAGAAGCTTTCTGATAACCAGAGTAAGTCCGATTCATATCTGACCGCTGCCAGGGATGCCCGAGCGAAGGGTGAGAAGACCGCCGATGTGCTGTATGCTTCTGCCTTGCGCTATGCACCGGAAAAAATGCCGATTCTTAAGGATTATGTAGCATGGAAGAAGGAAGAAATCTCCATTGTCCTGCGAGATGGCACCATGCAATCGCTGGAAACAGCCCGCGAGCGTCTTTCTCTGCTCAAGGTGTTCTGCGACACGGTGTTGGAGGATGCCTCTCCGCAGGATATTCTCAGTGTGAATGAGTTGCTGGATATGCTTGCCGCTGCCGACCGCGACCTGTCCTCTGCGGAGAATAAGTTGGCAGAAAAGCAGAAATCGGAACTGGAGCAGGTGACCAAGGTGCTGTCCTCCGCCAGCCGGCAGCAGCTGGATGCTTATGCGGCGCAGTATGCAGATGGCAGCGTGCTCCCGGCTCTGGAGGAGGAACGCGATGAGGTGGTTTCTGCTATTCAGCTGTGGCGCTCTTGCTGCACCACCCCGGGGGAATCTCTCATGCTGCCTGAGCTTGCTGATATAACGGATGAAATCCTGGAAAAATGGCTCACCAACTTCAAGACCCGTATGCAGACCGATGTCATTGCCTGGGAACAGCGCCATGATGACTGGGACGCCGCAGAGGCGGTGCTGGAGCTGGCTGAGAAGAAGGAAGGGAATATCAGGACACTGCTCGTTGAGCTGAATGCACATGTCAAGCAGGAGGAGTCCCGCCAGTGGATTAAGCTGGCCGAAACCGCAGAGGATGAGTATGCCATTGATGTGCTACTCTCCCGTGTCAATGACCTGGATCTGGGGCTTATTAAGGATGATCACCGCGCCTTGCTCTGTAAGGCGTATGATAAGCGCATCTCCCGTTATGAAACGGAGCGGCAGAATATCATGAACAAAATCTCCGACGCGGAGATGCGCACTTCCTTCCTTTCCGGTATTACCAATCAGTGTTGGCAGCTGGAGCTTGAAATCCTGGATGCTCAGGAACAATATCAGTTCGACGAGTTCAAGGAGCAGCTGGATAATGTTCGCAAACTCAGAAAGGGTGAGCAAGTGCAGGATCCTGCTCCCGGGTCTGTGGCGCAGCCTGAGCCTTCGACTCATCATGTGGCTGATAAGAAGACGCATTATGAGCAGCGGTGGAAAGAATTGAATCAGCGGTTGTATACCGGGCTGTCTGAGAGAAAATTGACTCAGGAAGTATTGATGGAAATTAAGGGGTTTGCAGAGAATGAGTTAGAATTGGAAATACATAACTGTAGCGACAATATTCTCCGTGGCCAATTGAAGACTCTGCAGAATCTGGCAAGAAAAGCTTACCAGGAATGGTGGAATATGGTCTTTGAATCATGAAGACACGATTACTGATAGGAAGTCTATACCGCAGCTGGAGTGTTGTGTGGGGCGTGCTGCTCATGGCTGCGACTGCCGCGCAGGTCTGCCCGGCGCTGGGTGCCGGTGAAAGTGGGCAGTCCTCGCAGACAGCTTACGAACAAATCTCGCAGCAGCTGAAGCGCACAAGGGCTGCCATGGATGTTCTGCTGAAGCAGCAGAACCGAGCGGATGAGTATCTGGCTGTGGCCCGGGAACTTCGGGAGAAGGATGCCTCCCGAGCCGAGGTTGCGTATATTGCCGCCCTTCGCCATGCTGAGCAGAAGGTGGATATTCTGCTGGAGTATCTCGATTGGCAGCAGGCGGCGCTGAATCACCGGCTTGGCGATTCTAACAGGCGGGAAACGGAGAGGATTTCTGCTGCCCAGGAGAAACTCGGCCGAATCTCGGCTCTCTGCGAGGCCGTGTTAGCGGAAGCCTCTGTTGCAGATGTAGCCCGATGGACAGATGTAACGCTGAAACAGAAGGCGCTGGCGACAGCACTGGAAAATGCACACAGCAGTCTGCTGAATGCCCAGAGGGCTCGTATCGAATGCGATTTGGCCGCCCTGCCGGGTGCCGATACTGCTCAGCAGCTGGATGCGGTGTTGCAGAGCTATGCGGAGTCTCCTGTGCTGCCCGATCTTTCGGAGAAGCTGGATGACCTGATGGACGAAATCCGCCATTGGCGCGCCTGCCTCACCCAGGCAGATGAGCCTTTGCAGTTGCTGGAGGTAGCAGATGCGCCCCGCATGATTGCATGGTTGCAGAACTTCAAGGCACGTCTCGCTTCAGATTCGCTTTCCCCCGAACAGGGGCTGGCGGATTATGCGGCAGCCTCAGGCATACTGGCTCGTGCTCGGTCCATGGTTCAAGGATGCCCGGAGCTGGGGCGCCTGGTGGCGGATATTGAGCAGTCTGCCGCACGGTTGAAGTGCCGTTTCTGGTGTGCGCGTGTTGCCCAGACCAATGAAGAACAGAAGATGCTGCGTCTGCTGCTGGAGTCTACGTCCTTCAGCAACGTGCAGCTGCAGATGGTGGAAGCTGAACTTCTTTCTCTTCGTAACAAGTTGTATGCTGAACAGTTGCAAGATATGCAGCGGGAGAAGCTTCGCGTAGATAAGAAAGTTACCCTGAGCTCCCGTCATCAGACTCTCGCTGCTCTCAGTTTTCGCTGCTGGGAGCTGACGGTTCAGTCTGCTCCGTACATCAATGCCGAAAATGAGGCCCGGCTTAACAAGCTGAATGCCCAGATGAATGAGGAACTCGGTAAGATTAAGGAAATTTACCGGCTGGATGCAGAGATTCAGTCCTACAGTGAATCTATCCAGAATCTCAAGAAACAATGAAAAGATTACGTACATTGAAAATCTGCATACTTGCTCTGGTGGCTGGGCTGGGGCTGGGCGAAGTCTGCGCCCAGAGCCTGAGCATCTGTTCCGAGGCGTATCGGGATTCGCTAGGGTATTCCCGTCCCGGAAACTGGGCTGATAGTCACCGGGGGGCGATTTCGGGTGAGCGCCTGCTCCAGACATCGCCATGGCAGACCGCGCGCAGCAATATCTTGTCCAGTGCTGAGGATAGGTCTGCTGCAGAGCGGACCCTTGCCCGGCATGAGGAGAATGTGGTGAAGGCCCGTGCGAAGTATAACAAGGCACATGTAAAGGCTCTGAATATCAAGGGACAGGCAGTAGAAAACCTGATGGATGACTTCTACACCAAGGATGGGTGGGAGAAGATGGATGGTAAGCGCGGTCGCAACGGTTTCGATGGTTTGTACGTGAAACGCAATAAGAACGGCACCATTGTATCCTGGTTTGCGGCTGAGGCCAAGAGCGGTTCTTCCCGCCTGAACGCTACCAAGCATGGCAGGCAGTTGTCTCCGGAGTGGGTGAAGCATAACAATGAGTCCCTGTTGAGCCAGGCGCAGAAGGATTATGCCGCTAACCCGACCAAGCGGAATGCCCGCCGCCTGGCTGACCTGCAGCAGATTAACAAGTTGCATGGACGCCAGCCAAGACTTTTTCACGCTGAGTGGACAACGAAGAATGGCTCACCTCACATGGTTATTTCGCAGCAGACAGCCACCGGCAAAAAGGTTTCCCGCCCCATGGAGGTGGACATGACCAAGCCTTCCCGTAACCGCCAGATGTGTAACAAGGCGATTCGCGGTGCCGTGCGCGAGTATCTGCCCAATAGCAAGGGTAAAGCCATTGACGCCTTCGTGGATGCTCTGAACGGAGGAAAGATTACGGATGACGCCTCATTCCACAGGGTGTTTACAGATATTTCCCGGGGAAAGATGCCAAAGGCCACGCGTCTGGCTAAACTGGGCGGAAGAGCGCTGAATTTGGCGGACAAGGTACTGAATCCGGAGGAAATCCTGCTGGAACAGGGACAGAAGGCCTGGCAGAAGTTTTCTCCCAAAGCGGTAAAGTTCATCAAGGCCCAGCCTACGCTGCGTCCTATGGCTAAAATGGGTACCAATATGGGGAAATCCGTGGCCAGGGGAGTTCGTGCAGTCAAAACAGCAGGCCGGAAATTGGGAACCACCATGGCAAAGCGGGCTGGTGCTGTGCTGGGGAAGGGCGTGCTGAAGAGAATTGCTACGAGCTCTGCAGCTGGAGCCATGGGTGGCCCTGTGGGTGTGGCCATTGGCGCGGCTGTTGGTATCATCTGGACAGCCTGGGATGTAACGTCTCTTGGATTGGATTATGTCAAAATGAAGCGCCAGGAGGAGGCGGAACGCGTTAAACGGGAGCGAGCTTTAGCATTGGAGCGTGCCGAAATTATAAAAGAAAATAATGAACGTAAGCAGAAGATAGCGGAATTCGAAAAGAAGATACAAGAGCTTCAAGGCCAGAGGGAAAAACTGCTCAAAGAGCTTAAGTTGGCATCGTGATGCGCATACTTAAGCTTGCGCGGCGGGGTTGTTTGGTATAGAATACGCCGCGTATGAACGCGCAGCCCCGCCTTTCCTTTACCCGCCCGCTGGTGGTGGGCTCTGTTTCCACTGCTGATGCCTGGAGCGCCGCCTGTGCAGCGGAGTCATTGCCTTGCGATGTGGTGGAGCTGCGGGCCGATGGCCTGCCTGCCGATACAGATTGGGCCGCGCTGGCGCAGATGCGCTGCTGCCGCCCGGTGCTGGTCACCGTGCGCCATGAGAGCGAGGGTGGCCTGCGCCCCATGAGTACGGTGGAGCGCCTGTGCATTACCCGTACTCTGCTTCCGCTGGCTGCCGCGCTGGATTGGGAGATTGCCCAGCTGCCCGCTGCCCAGGACCTGGTGGCAGAGGCTCACGCCGCCGGGGTGCCCGTCATTGCCTCTGCTCACGATTTTGAAAAGACTCCCGCGCTGGAATCCCTACTGGAAAAGGAGCAGACCGCCCGCGCCCTGGGGGCAGATGTTGCCAAGTTTGCCTTCCGTCTGCACAGCGCAGAGGACATGTTGACCGGCGTGGAACTCCTGCGCCGCGCCACCGGCACCACCACCGCCATGGGCATGGGCCCGCTGGGTGCTGTGAGCCGCCTTCTCTATGCCCAGCATGGCGCATGCCTGGTCTACGGCTACCTGGGCGATACCCCCACCGCCCCCGGCCAGTGGTCCGCCGCCCTCTGCCGCCAGAGCCTGGATGCCCTGGGAACCCTGGGTTGATTTCCGGATTCGGAACAGGGAGGGCTTTCGCGAATGGTGTTTGCCGGGGGAAAGGAAAAGAGCCGCTGCTCTTGGTGTAGAACAGCGACCCTTGTGATAAATTAGATATAAGACTGCATTACTTGCGACGGCGGCGTGCGGCCAGACCACAGAGAGCCAGCAGGCTCAGCGTGGCGGTGGCGGGCTCGGGCACAACCGTGATGGAGCTCATGCTGATGCTGTGCACAACGGAGTTCAGCTTGTAGTAGCCGTTGGTGTCGCCGCCAAGGGTGATGTTGTTGATGGTGCCGGAGTAGTTGATGGTACCGGTGGAGGAAACAACACCGTCCACAGCAGCGCTCACAGAGTTGCCGATCTTGGTCAGCGTGATGGTATGCGTGCCGCCGGCGGTTACGGAAGCGGCTCGCTCCTCATTCTTGGTTACATTACCATCCATATCCACTGTGTTGCCTGCTGCAATGTACGGACCTACGCGGAGCTTGTTGCTGTCGCTATCGGCAAGCTCGAAGAATACCGGCCAGTTGTTGGAAGCGCTGATGGGATCGCCCAGCGTGAGTGTGATGCTGAACTCGAAATCGCTATCCCAACTGCCGAACTTGTCATCGCGCAGGTGAACGCGCTTCTCGCCGCTGGTCTGGGCGCCGCCCTCAACTGCAACGATATCCCAGGTTTGGGTAATGCTGGTGATGCTGCCTGTAGCCTCGTAACCATTGGTGTATGCGGAACCGAAGTTAACAGTCCAGACGTTCTCAACGGTGTAATCCGCACCGAAGGCCACACCGGCCAGAGCCATGAGAGTAATAATTGTCTTTTTCATTGTTGAATAGCTTTAGTGTGTTAACCAGACTGACAACACTTTTTTCCTCGCGCGAGGGAAGAGGAGCGAAGCCACAGCCTGCACCAGCAGTGTACAGCATTGGCAATGCTAAGTACAGACAATTATGCAAAAATATTGAAAAAATGATTCATGAGAAAACTTCAGATGTACACACATCATACAATAGAGGTTCTATTCTTTGTTATTAACTAATCGCTAACATAGATGCGCGCGTATTACCTTTGGCTATAGCATTGCCAATGCTGTATACTGCCGTCGTACCGCTGGGGTTTGGTATGGCACTCCTCGCGCGCGAAGGTGTGTGATATTTAGGTCAGATACGGTGCGAAATTTCACTAGGAAACTCATTTTATTACCATGAAGAAGACGATCATTGCTCTGATGGCTCTGGCTGGTGTAGCATCCGCTGATATCACGGATGGTCTGCAGTGGGCAGAATCTTTCGGTGACGGCTACAGTCAGGCCGCTACATTCGGTTACAACAACGCATTCCACGTAGAGAACGGCGTGGGTATCGCCGGTGGCGATTATGCAGACAGCCGCATCTGGACCACCAACACAGGTGGCAAGTTCACCAATGCTTTCACTTTCAGCATGAAGCTGGTGGATTTCGATGCTGCCGCCTGGACTAACGCACTTAGCTTGTATACCAATGGTACAAAGAGTGGTGATAACAACAGCCTCTTCCTGCAGAAGAATGCCTCCAATGAGATGTATGTCTACACCAAGGGCTTCACTGGTGCTGCTGAGGCCAACATCAACCTCGGTAGCGTTGACTCCCTGAAGGGGCAGGTGATTACCCTGGTATTTGATGCTACCGGTGAGACCAACACCCTGACTACTTATGTGGGTGCAGCAGCCTCTGGAACCATTACGTTCACCTATGCTGAAGATGTTACTGCCAGCACGGCTCTTACCGGCTTCCAGTTCGGTGCCGCTTTTGGCGGCGGGCGTGTGTCCAACAGCGTGATTGCGGATGATATCGCCTTGTGGAACCGTGCTCTTACTGCTGAGGAAGTGGCAACTCTGCCTATGGTAGCAGCCGGTAGTGATGAAGTTGTTCCCGAACCCGCCACTGCTACGCTGAGCCTTCTGGCTCTTGCAGGCCTGGCTGTTCGTCGCCGCCGCCGCTGATAGCGGGCGTGGAACAAAACCATGTTTTACAAAGCAAGCTCCCACGGGAGCGTGCTTTTTTTAATGGACAGATGGTCAATCTCTCGACGCACGGGACTTCAGTCTCGTAGACCTGAGCCCTGGAGTTGCGTGGTAAATTTATCCACGCTTTTTCTCACCATATAGCAGAATGGCGATGAGAGAAATACGCCGGCTTGCGATGTAGACGAGGTATAACGCAATCAGAACAGCCAGACTGGCAATGAAAGCTGCGGTATAGCTGCTAATCTGCGGTATGGATTTCGCAATGGTGAGGTGGTGCTCAAAGAAAATAGTTTGCAGAACATACAGAGCCAGAGTGGCTTGCCCGATTTGCTGTACAAGGGGGATTCTGCCGAGCAGGGGGTGAATATATTTGCTCAGCCAGATAGCAGTTCCGCAGCCTGCCATGGCAGCAAACGTGCGGAAGAGGTCGATTAGTATGCTATCTGTTTCAAATGAAAGAGGCTTGAGGTAGACATACCAGTCTGGCTGGAACAGGTAGTAGGCTGTGACATATAAAACAGGAAATGCGGACCATTTCCAATTGATGTGCAGATGTTGGAACTTGAACCGGGAAAGTAAGCAACCGAGTATAAAGAAAGGCCAGAGATAGGTGAATTGTTGTAAATGCTGGACTAATGGATTCATGTAAAGAATGTTGTGTGCAATGATGGCCAGGGGAATAGGCAGCACGAATGCTGCAAGCTTGTACCACCATGCACTTTTCCATTGCATAATCAGATAGCAAACCGTGCATTCAAAGAGGACAATCAGAAACCATAATGCCGAGCATCCAATGATGACATAGCCGAGAGATCGCCCTTGTATAAGTGCAACTATCAGGAATATCAGACCCATGCTTATGCAGGGCAAGGCCAGCCTTTGCAGATATCTGCTGAGAGCATGCCAGCCATGCTTTGCTATGCTTCTGGCTGCAAAGAAACCACTTATCAGCATGAAAAGCGGCATGTGGAAAAGATAAATCCCTTTAAATAACGGATCACTCCAGAAATCATGATTTCCCTGGCTCTCATACATGAAAAACTGGATGACGTGGCCAAGAATGACCAGAATGATCAGGAGGGCTTTGACCGTATCCCAGTATGTATCTCGTTGGGCGGGAGCTGAAATCCTGTTATTCTTTTTCATGAGACAGGAATTATTTACATCATTGTGAGCACCAGCATGATGCTCGTAACGATAATCTTGCCCAGCACTCCGGCCAGCAGACCTAGCGTGGCACCGAGACCGGATTTTGCGGATTCTCTGGTGTTTTTCTTCTGGAAATGCAACTCCGCAATGAAAGCACCCAGAAAGGGACCGATGATGATGCCGAAGGGGAACACAAAGAAGGCACCGACAAAGAGACCAATCATGCTGCCCCAGAAGGCATGTTTGCTGCCGCCGAACTTGCGGGCTCCCAGCGCTGTGGTGATATTATCCACCAGTGTGCCGAACACTGCCAGCACCAGCAGAATACCCCAGAACCACCACGATGGGTAGGGCTCACCTGTCGCTACGGCGTAGCACACGCTGCCCCCCAGCGCTATAAAACAGCCGGGGTAGGGCAGCACTGCCCCCAGAAAACCTGCGATATACAGCACTACTGCGGCCGCATACATAGCCCCAGCGAAGTAATCCACCCCTGTAAACCAGTTTATAAGTTCGTGAAACATAATTTGAAAATCAGGAATCAGAATGAGTCTCGTTGGATTCGAAGTCTGCAATCCATTCGCGTACTTTTGCCTGAAGCAAGGCTTTATCCGGCAGGTAGAGTTCGTAGGACGAAGCGTAGATATTTGCTTCATCGGGGAGCGTGAGTTCTACCAACGCGTCGTTTTTCTCTTTGCAGAGCAGAATCCCGATGGTGGGCTTTTCGAAAGGCTGCTTCACATGGCGGTCGAAGTAGTTGACATACATCTGCATCTGCCCCAGATCCTGGTGGGTGAGCTTATCGGTTTTGAGGTCGATGAGGCAGTAGCATTGCAACAGCCGATTGTAGAATACAAGGTCTACATAGAAGTGTTCCTCGTTAAAAGTGAAGCGCTTCTGTCGGGCTTCGAAAAGAAAGCCTTTGCCCATTTCGAGCAGGAAGTCCCGCATGCGCGTGATGATGGCATTCTCCAGCCTGGATTCTGTGTAGGATTCATCCGGCTTGAGCCCCAGAAACTCCAGCGTGATGGGGTCTTTGATGATATCTGCTGGCTTGGTGATGTTCTGCCCCTCGTTCGCGAGTCGTAACACTTCATCTTTGTTTCGGCTGAGCGCCAGACGCTCATACAGACTGGAATTGACCTGACGCTGCAGCTGCCGCACACTCCAGTTCTGCTCAGCGCATTCAATTTCGTAGAAATTGCGTGCAGCAGCGTCCTTCACGCGGATAAGGACGAGGTAGTGGGTCCATGACAGGCAAAAATGTTTGTTTTCCTGTTTATGTATAAAAGCTAATCGGTGATTATCTTTTTTCAGATGCTCTTTGTCGGGAATGGCTAAACTCTGATTAGCTTTTTTTTCATACATCAGGTAGAACTGCCGTATGTTTTTGAGTTGAGCCAGGCTCCACCCGGTGCCAAAGCGCTCGGTGAGCCGTGCAGACAATTCCTTGAGAACGGCCTTACCATATTCTGCCCGGTGTTCTCCTCTCTGCTCGTGTTCAACGATGTGGCGGCCAATTTCGTAATACGTGCAGACCATAGCGGTGTTGACCGCTGTGCGCACGCGCTGCCGCGCCTGCTCAATGAGGTGCGCGATATTGTCGAAAAGCTTAGTCTGTGGAGATAGCGGGTTCATAGGAAGTTTTCGTAAATCTACCCGTAGTCTATCCCAAATGGAGCGAAATGAAAAGGAGAAAGTGTTCGCTTCAAATCATCCAGCGCCGGAGGCGCAGCTGATTTTACTTCGTACTTCCCACTTCGAACCTTGTACCTTACCCCAGGTTCGCCTCGCGGATGCCGGCGCGCTTGCGGGCAGTGGCTTCCAGAATGCGCTTGCGCATGCGGATGAAGTGCGGCGTGGCTTCCACCAGCTCATCGGGTTCGATGTATTCGATGGCGCGCTCCAGCGAGAAGACGCGGGGCGGGGTGAGCTGGATGGAGTCGTTCTTAGTGGCGGAGCGGTGGTTGGTGAGGTGTTTCTCGCGGGTCGGGTTCACCGGGATATCAATATCCTTCGGGTTTTCGCCCACAATCATGCCCTCGTACACTTCATCGCCGGGGGCAATGAACAGCGTGCCGCGTTCTTCCATAGCCTGCAGAGCGTAGGGACGGGCGATGCCGTTTTCCATGGAGATGAGCGTGCTGGTCTGGCGGGTCACAATCTCGCCGGCGTAGGGGGCATATTCCTTGAAGAGGTGTGAGAAGATGCCGTGGCCGCTGGTGAGGTTCACCAGTTCAAACTCGAAGCCGATGAGACCGCGGGTGGGAATGGTGGCCTGAATGGTGGTGCGGCCGCTGCCGTTGGCCTCCATGTTCTCCAGAATACCGCGGCGATTGCCGAGGATGCGCACCGTGCCGTTGGCACATTCGTCCGGTACTTCGATGAACACTGTCTCAAAAGGCTCGCAGTTCACGCCGTCAATCTCGCGCACAATCACCTTCGGGCGGGAGACCAGCACCTCGTAATTTTCGCGGCGCATCTGCTCCACCAGAATGGCAATCTGCATCGTGCCGCGGGCAGACACGCTGAATACGCCGGCCAGGTCGGTATCCTCCACCTTGATGGAGATATTCGTGCGCATCTCGCGCATCAGACGGTCGCGAATCACGCGGCTGGTCACGTTCTTGCCATCGCGGCCACCCAGCGGGCCATCGTTGATGCTGAACTCCATCTGCACCGTCGGGGGCTCAATCTTCACAAAGGGCAGGGGCTCACCCTCCGGGTCGGCGGTGAGGGTCTGGCCGATGTCTACATCCTCGAAGCCGGAAAGACCGATGATGTTGCCGGCCTCGCCCACGGTGGAGTCAGTGGTCTGCAGACCGCTGTATTCGAAAAGCTTGGTCACCTTGGCCTGCTGGCGGGAACCATCCTGACGCAGCAGGTGGAGCGTGTCGCCCTTCTGCACGCGGCCGCTGGTGATGCGGCCCACTGCCACGCGGCCCACGTAGTCATCCCAGTCGATATTGGAGATGAGCATCTTGAAAGGCTTGTCCGGGTCGGCATCCTTCGGGGCGGGGATGTGCTTCACAATCTGGTGCAGCAGCGGCGTGCAATCCACCGGGGCCTCGCCCTCCGGGCTGTTCATGAAATAACCATCGCGGGCAGAGCCGTACACAAAGGGGGCCTCGAACTGCTCCTCCGTGGCATTCAGGTCGAGCAGCAGCTCCAGCACCTGGTCATGCACCTTCATCGCATCGGCATGCGGGCGGTCAATCTTGTTGATGACCACAATGGGCAGCAGCCCTTCCTCCAGCGCCTTGCGCAGCACAAAGCGCGTCTGCGCCTGCGGGCCTTCGTATGCATCCACCACCAGAATCACGCCGTCCACCATCTTCATCACGCGCTCCACCTCGGCGCCGAAGTCGGCGTGCCCGGGGGTATCCACGATATTGATGGTGTAGTCATTCCAGTGAATGGAAGTATTCTTGGCCTTAATCGTGATACCCTTTTCGCGCTCCAGATCCATGGAATCCATGGCGCGTTCCTGTACCTCCTGGTTCTCGCGGTAGGTGCCGCCAGCTTTGAGAAGCTGGTCCACCAGAGTGGTCTTGCCATGGTCTACGTGTGCGATAATAGCCAGATTGCGGAATTTGCTCGGGTCACTCATAATCAATAAAAATCACCATTCGCCGCCATATACTGCGGCTGCGCCGCAGAGTCTAGCACAATCAGAGCGCTTTGGAAAGCGTAAAGAGTGGGAAATTACGAATTACGAGTTACGAATTACGAAGTGGAAAACTGGAATTATTTGCAACAAAACAGACAAATGCCGCTCACTCGGGGACGAAAATCTATCGGAGCACGGGACTTTAGTCCCGTAATCATAACCAGGAGAAAACATGGTTCAGCTCCGTCTGGAAATCTTTGAGGCGAGCAAAGTAGTTCGGGTAGGCCTTTTATCCTTTTTATTCGTCTGGTAGCCGAATACCAGGTGCACACCACGGTACCCGGAGATCTTGGGCGCGGCAATATAATCATCCTCTTGCTGCAGCTGGAAATGGGGCACCGGGATTTATCGCTCCTGCGCAGCCGTTACATGGCCCCTGCCGCGCGAAAGGGAGCCAGGGTCTTCTGGCAAAGTTGTAAATAAAACCGCTGATAACGCAGAAAGATACCATCACGCAGAAAATACCTGGCCCAATCCCACCCTTGCGCCGGGGGCTTGTGGAGCGTGGATGGTTCGTCATTGATTTCCGGTCTGAGTTCTGGTATGATGCCGCTATGCCGAAGGTCGACCTCAAGGAGAAATGGAGGCGGACGCCGCATTGCCCCGGGGTGTATCTGATGAAGGGGGAAGGCGGTGGCGTGATTTATGTGGGTAAGGCGAAGGACCTGCACCGGCGGCTGGCCAATTATTTCTCGCCTTCGCGCGCGACGCTGGAGAATGGCAAGACGCGTGCGTTGATTGCGGCGATTGTGGATTTCGATTATTACGAGGTGCGGAATGAGCAGGAATCGCTGATTCTGGAGCAGAAGCTCATCAAGGAATACCGCCCGCATTACAATGTGCAGCTGCGCGATGATAAGCGGTATTATCTGCTGCGGGCGAGCCGGCAGGAGGAGTTTCCGCGCTTTTCGCTGGTGCGTCTGCGCAAGGATGACGGGGCTCGCTACATAGGCCCATTTGTGCATGCCACGGCGCTGAAGGAGACGGTGGAGTGGCTGAACCACCGCTTCCGCTTGCGTACCTGCACCTGCCGCCACCCGGGGGAGGAGCAGTACCGCCACTGCCACGATGATGAGATTCGCCACTGCTCGGCTCCGTGCGTGGGGCGTATTTCGCCGGAGGCGTACCGGGAGCAGTTTGAGGCTGCCCTGGGGCTGCTGGAGGGGCGTGGGCGCCAGGCTCATCTGGATGCGCTCACGCAGGAGATGATGGAGGCTTCCGAACGCCTGGATTTTGAGCAAGCTGCCCGCTTGCGCGATGTGCGCGAGAATATCATCAAAACCCTGGAGCCCACGCGCCGCTTTACCCGCCGCTCGCCGGATTTACCCGGCACGGTGGACCCGGACCGCGATTTGGCGGAGCTGGCGGAGTATTTGGGTATGCCGCAGCCGCCGGTGGTGATGGAGTGTTTCGATATTTCGAACCTCTCCAGCAATCATATTGTGGCGAGTATGGTGCGTTTCACGAATGGTCGCCCGGACAATGCGGCTTACCGTCGCTACCGCATCAAGGGTGTGGATGGGCAGAATGACTTTGCCTCCATGCTGGAGGTGGTGCGCCGCCGGTATTCCCGTATTGTTAATGAAAGCAGCCTCCTTTATCAGAGGCCGGACGGAATGGATACTTATACCTGGTTGCGTCAGCTCAGTGAGCAGGGAAAAGCTCCCATTACCGTGCCGCATCTGGTGGTGGTGGACGGTGGTAAAGGGCAGCTTTCCGTTGCCTGTGAGGTCCTGACAGAAATCGGGTTGGATAAAATGCCGGTGGTGGGACTGGCTAAACGTGATGAGGAAATTTACCTGCCCGGCAGACCTGACCCCATCATATTGAGTTATGATTCCGGGGCGCTGCGTTTGTTGCAGAGGCTGCGTGATGAAGCACACCGCTTTGCTAATAACTACAATGAGTTGCTCGTCCGCCGCAGGGTTCGGGAAAGTAAGCTGGATGCCTTCCCCGGTATGACGCCTCGGCGCAAGGAGTTACTACTGAAGCGTTTCCATTCTGTCGCTCGGATCCGGGATTGTTC
>JAZRKW010000060.1:0-40728 GCA_045646505.1 Akkermansia sp.
GGTGGGCGATCAGATCGAGGTGCTTCTTGAGAGCCTCGAAAACGACGAAGGTCTCGTCGTCCTTTCCAAAGAAAAGGCTGCCCACAAGCAGAACTGGGACAAGATTGTGGCCGTTTACAAGGACGGCGGTCTGGTCAAGGGTAAGGTTAAGAGCGTTGTCAAGGGTGGCCTTATGGTCAACGTCGGCGTGGAAGCCTTCCTTCCTGGCTCTCAGGTGGACATCATCCCGCCCAAGGATCTCAACGAGTTCGTGGGCAATGTATACGAATTCAAGATTGTGAAGGTGAACGACGAGCGCAAGAACATCGTTCTCTCCCGTCGCGAGGTCATCGAGGCCGAGCGCAGCGAGCAGCGTCAGCGTTTCCTGGAGACCGTGGCTATCGGCGACCGCGTGAAGGGCCTGGTGAAGAATATCACCGATTTCGGCGCTTTCGTGGACCTCTCCGGCATGGACGGTCTGCTGCACATCACCGACATGAGCTGGGGCCGTGTGAACCACCCCTCCGAGCTGCTTCACATCGGCCAGGAGCTGGAGGTTCTCATCCTCGACGTGGATCGCGACAAGGAGCGCGTTTCCCTTGGTCTCAAGCAGCTGTCCGACAACCCCTGGGCAGACATCGAAGCCAAGTACCCCATCGGTTCTCAGGTCAAGGGCCGCGTGACCAAGCTTCTCGCCTACGGCGCCTTTGTGGAGCTGGAGAAGGGTGTGGAAGGTCTTGTGCACGTTTCCGAACTCAGCTGGACCAAGCGCATTACCCGCCCCAGCGATGTTCTGTCCCTGGATCAGGAAATCGAAGCCATCGTGCTCAACATCTCCGTGGAAGAGCAGAAGATTTCCCTCGGTATCCGTCAGCTCGACGAGAATCCTTGGGAGGCTATCGAGAACCGTTTCCCCGTGGGTACCATCATCTCCGGCGCTGTGCGTAACCTTACTCCCTACGGTGCCTTCGTGGCCCTCGAGGAAGGTATTGACGGCATGATTCACGTGTCCGACATGAGCTGGACCCGCAAGATCAACCACCCCTCCGAAGTTCTTAAGAAGGGTGACATGGTGGAAGCTCGCGTGCTGAACATCGACAAGGAAAATCAGCGCGTGTCTCTCGGCATCAAGCAGCTTGAGACCGACCCGTGGGAATCCATCGACAACCGCTTCAAGGTGGGCGACCTCGTTTCCGGTACCGTGGCCAAGATTGCTTCCTTCGGTGCTTTCGTGAACCTCGACGGCGACATCGACGGTCTCATTCACATCTCCCAGCTTTCCGAGGAGCATGTGGAGCGCGTCAAGGACGTCATCAAGGTGGGCGACGAAATCAAGGCTCGCGTCATCAAGGTCGACAAGGTGGAGCGCCGCATCGGTCTTTCCATCAAGGCTGTGAACTACGATCACGAGCAGCTGCGTCGCGAGACTGCCGCTTTCGAGACCGTTCGCGCCGGCGACATGGTGGGTCTGGAGCAGGCTTTCAACCTCGCTGCCCTGCAGTCCGAGGAGTGGAGCCCCTCTCAGAACTAAGCCGCCAGAAGCTTAGCTTCCTGACTTTAGAGAACCGCTGCGGACAACCGCAGCGGTTCTTTCTGTGAGTGGATTGAAGTTCCGGGAAGTTCTGCGGCCTCAGCAGAACGATATTCTGGCCTGTCTATAGTTTGGGCAAGTCCTTTACGGGGGGCAAATCGGCCCGGCGGTACCAGTGCTCATTCCAGTCGAACAGTCGTTGCCACCAGGATTGATTCACTTTTTCGTAATAGGGCTGACCTGCATATTCGGGAGGGAAGAGGATGTTGGAAGCAAAAGCGTTCTGGTACTGGTATTCCCAGGAAATTCCCTGTTGTTGGAGAAGACTGCTCAGCTCATCCCAGATGGCTTGGTGCAGAACAAGGTTAATTTCTTCCCCATCCTGGAACAGAAAGAGCAGGTTGGAATTTTCGTTGAGCCAGTATTCATCCTGTTCCCACCATTCGACCAGATAACACAGCTCACCAGCTGTCATTTTGCTTTGCAACAGGTCTTTGTTGTCGTGAAAATACGCTATTTCCTTGTTAGTCAGCTGTTTCATGATCGTGTTGTTCTACCTGGAGGCTGAAAGCATTTGACGCTGAACAGAGAAATACACTTTACATGCACTGAAGCATGCGGAGCGCTTCGTTCAACTTATCGGCATTTTTGATTTTCTGCAGCCTTGGGAAGCGCTTGTTGTCGAGTATATAGTCGTTGTTGCGGGTGAGCATGAGCTTCTGCCCGCTGATTTCCACTTGAGAAATGTTGCGGCGGGTGGCAAGGATGCGGATTTTGTGCACGGTGAGCAGGTGGCTTACCTCGCGGGGAAGCGGACCAAAGCGGTCTCGCCACTGACGGTCCAGGTCGTCTACGTCATCTGTGGTGCAGGCGCGCGCCAGTTGGGTGTAGGCTTCCATGCGTGCCTTGGTGGATTCCATGTAGGTGGCGGGCAGGTAGGCGCCGAGGAGTTTGTCCGCATCGGGGCGGGTGGCCATGCTGGCTTCACTCAGGCAGATGAAATCTGCCTTGAAGGTTGCTTCAGCCCGGATGGTGGGCACTTTGCCCTGCATGCGTTCAATGGACTGGCGGAGCAACTGACAGTATAATTCAAACCCGATGGCGGCAATGTGCCCGCTCTGCTGGGTTCCCAGGAGATTGCCGGCACCGCGGATTTCGAGGTCCCGCATGGCGATTTTGAAGCCGCTGCCCAGTTCGGTGTATTGCTTGATAGCGGAGACACGCTTGCGGGCATCGCCTGTGCAGAGGGCCTGGCGTGGCAGGAGAAGGTAGGCATAGGCACGGTGGCCGCCGCGCCCGACCCGGCCGCGCAGCTGGTACAGGTCGGCCAGGCCGAATCTGTCTGCACGGTCGATGATGATGGTGTTGGCGTTCGGAATGTCGATACCGCTTTCGATAATGCTGGTGGCCAGCAGCACATCTGCCTTGCCATCCACAAAATCGCGCATGATGAGTTCCAGCTCGCCCTTATCCATTTGTCCGTGCCCTACCACAATGCGGGCTTTGGGGACGAGCCGTTGCAATTCATCCCGCATTTTCAAGATGCTCTGCACGCGATTGTGCAGGAAGAACACCTGACCGTTGCGGGCGAGTTCTCGTTCGATGGCATCTGCAATGAGCTTTTCGTTGTACGGGCAGACAGCCGTTTGTACGGGCAGGCGGTTGAGCGGCGGGGTTTCGATGGTGCTCATATCGCGCGCTCCCATGAGAGCGACATAGAGAGTGCGTGGAATGGGGGTGGCAGAGAGTGTAAGCATATCCACCATGCGGAACATGCGTTTGAACTGCTCCTTGTGGCGCACCCCGAAGCGCTGTTCTTCATCGATGACTGCGAGCCCCAGATTTTTGAAGGTGATATCTTTGGAGATAACCCGGTGTGTGCCGATGACGATATCGACCGAGCCATCGGCAATGCCGGCTACGATTTCCTTTATCTTTTTAGCAGGAGTGAAGCGGCTGAGCAGTTCGATGCGCACCGGGTATTCGCTCATGCGGTTGCGGAAGGTGCGGTAGTGCTGAGCCGCCAGTACCGTGGTCGGTGCAAGGATGGCTGCTTGCCTGCCACCTGTGACACATTTGAACGCCGCGCGGATAGCCACCTCTGTTTTGCCGAAGCCGACATCGCCGCAGATAAGGCGGTCCATAGGCCGGCCGCTTTCCATATCTGCCTTGGTTTGTGAGATAGCACGCAATTGATCCGGGGTTTCACGGTAGGGGAAGCTGGACTCAAACTGCCACATCCACCCGGAATCTGCCGGGTGGGCATAGCCCGAGTTGCTTTCACGTTCTGCCTGAACCTCCAGCAGCTGTGCGGCGTAATCCTGCACCGCTTTTTCTGCTGCCTGACAGGCGCGGCGCCAGCGGGCATCTCCCAGCTTGCTCAATTCAGGAGTTTTAGCGCCCAGACCAATGTATTTGGAAATCAGGTGGCTTTGTTGCAGCGGAATTCGTAATAGTACTCCGTCTGCATACTTGATGTGAATTTCCTCTTCACCGCTCTGTTCATCACGCACAATGCCCACGAATTTGCCCAGACCATGGGAGGCGTGAATGACAAAGTCTCCTTCTTCAATTTCACGCAGCGGCGCCTGGGCTCGTTCGCGGCGCATGCGGTCAGTTCGGTCATCCTGTTTGCGGTTGCGAGGGGTGGAGTAGCGCCCGAAAATTTCAGCAGCAGAAAGAACAGCCAGCTTCGCGCCGGGAATGGAAAAACCCAGGGGCAGGTCGCCATCCCGGCTCTGCACGCCGGACCAGGCATCATCTTCGCCGCAGATTTCCTCAAAACGGCTCTTTTCTCCTTCATGCGGGAAGAATATGACCACGCGCCATTTCTGTTCACGCCATTTTCGAAGCTCCATGCCTGCCAGCTGGCGGCGGGCCTCCTGCATCACAAAATCTCCGGTTTCAAAACTGCCCAGAGGTGTGCCGAAACAGGCTGTGTTGTCGCCGGAATTCACGGTGTCGATTTCCGGTAGAACATCCTCCCGGTCAGGTGGTAGCTCATATACCAGTACATGCCCCGGAACCCCGCAGCCGGGCAGACTCAGTACCCAGTCGTCCTTTGTTATCCATTCAGACAATGGCTTGTCTGCAGGTGGTTCATCCAGTACCAGTTCCGCAGAATCAAGTTTCTTGAAGGAAAGCTGGGAGTCAATATCAAACGCGCGGATGCTTTCTACTTCATCCCCGAAGAATTCGATACGTAACGGCCAGGCTGATTGCAGGGGAAAGACGTCCAGAATACCGCCGCGCAGACTCCATTCTCCGCGCCCTGTCACCTGGTCAACGCGTTCGAAATCATGGTTGAGCAGGGCGGTGCATATATCATTCAGCGGATATTCTTTCTCTACTTGCAGGGAGAGGGTATCTCCCGCATTTCCTGTAAAGCTGGGGGCTTGTTGTTGCAGGGCGGCCGCGGTCACGATGACCGCCTGTGTTTGTTTTGCCGGGCCTGATATGCTGCGCAGTGCTTCCAGTCGCTCCGCTGCCAGATCCGGGTCTGAGATGCCGTTGTTGATGTGGATTTCCTGTTCGGGTATAAAGACGGCTTCCGGTCCTTGCCAGAGCGGCCATTCTGCAGCCAGGCGTTCCTGCACAGGCAGTGCATCTGCAACTATCCAGATACGGCGGGGTTTGTCGGACGCGGCTGCAATCATGCTTGCGACAAAGGAATAGGCAGCCGGGGTCACTCGATCTAATACCACCGGCTCGTCCACCGACCCCTCATGGCGCAGCCTCTCCAGTTCCCCGGCAAAGGCAGGGGAATTGGCTGCAATTTCTGTGAGCGGCTTTGCCACGTGCAGTCATGGTAGCAGCAAGCGTGGCAGTTGTCAAATAAAAGCTTGCCAAGTCTGATACCTGATGGTAGGATAGGCGCGCTGCTACTGCTCCGGTAGCTCAGTTGGATAGAGCACGAGCCTTCTAAGCTTGGGGTCCCGCGTTCGAGCCGCGGCCGGAGCGGAAAATGAAACGCCCTGCACCTTGTGAGGTGCAGGGCGTTTTTCTTGTGGGAAAGCAGGCAGAATATTTCTCTGCCTGGCATTTCTGTATCTGTATGTTTAGTAATTCAGCTCACCGGCGAGTACGCGGCGTTCAAATTCCTTGATGTCGACCACTTCTCCTGTGCGGCGGGCGTGTTCCACGGCAAAGGCAATCACGTGCGAATGTGCGCTGGCCTGGATGGGAGTGGTCATGAGGGTGGTATCTTCCACTACGCGCATGTCGTTGTACAGGTTGCTTACCAGCCCCCAGTCACCGCCGCCGTGACCGGCGTAGCCGCCAGCGGCTTCCTCGATGTCGACCTTGCGCATCTTTTTGGAAAAATGCTCTGTGATGGTGATTTCGCCAGGACCGTTTTCCTTGTAGAATGCGCCGGCGCGCAGCTTGGCTTTCGTGCCGTATATTTCGATGTGGCGGCCTTCTTCGAAGGCGGTCATGGTGAAGGTGCCGGTGATGCCGCCCATGTAGCGCAGAATGGCTACCAGGTGGTCGGGCTGGTCATTGTCTTCACACTGGAAGGCATCACGCCCCCAGGGAGAGGTTTTGAGCCATTCGGTGATATCCTCCGGGGTTGCATCATCAACACCGTCCATCACCATTTTGAGCCAGCGGCGGCAGCTGTCATCGGTAATGTATTTGCGGGCATCCCACGGGTCTTCGCCGATGGGGGTGGTCCAGTCGGTGCAGCGGGCAGGGCGTGGTTCTGCGAGTGATTCCTTGCGGAAGAAGGAGAGTTCGCCGAAGCTGGAAACCTGTTCGCATGGGCGGTTGAGCAGCCAGTAGAGGATATCCATATCGTGGCAGCACTTGGCCACAATCATGGGGGTGGATTTGGAGCTGTTGCCCCAGTGTCCACGTACGAACGAGTGGCCGAAATGCCAGGCTCCCACACCTTCATTGGCGTTGAAGGTCATGATTTCGCCCAGATCTCCGCTGCGGATGATGTTGCGGATAGTGTTGTAGAACGGGGTGTAGCGCAGCACGTGGCAGATGGCTACGCGGCGTCCCAGCTTTTCGGCAAGGTCGCGCAGCTCCAGTGCTTCGCGCAGGGTTTTTGCTATGGGCTTTTCCAGCAACAGGTCGTATCCCAGTTCCAGAGCGCGCTTTGCCGGCTCGAAATGGTAATCGTCCTGCGTGCCGATGATGGCAACATCAGCCATTTTCGGCTGACTGAGTAATTCATCTGCATTGGCAAAAATCTTGATGGATGCCCGTTCTTCCTGCGGCGCGAAATCGCGTACTTGTTCGGCGCGGCAGGTTACTGGATCTGCTGCTGCGACAATGCGGAACTTATCCGGGTATTCCATGGCAAGTTTCATGTAGGTGCGAGTGCGGGAACCACAACCAATGCCGACGAGCGTAATTTTGTCTTTATCCATAATCTGAGGGAACCGCGCGTATTTTATGTTGTTTTTCTCCGGTATTCAAGACAAAACAGAGGCCTTGCACATGAAGATGTGCAAGGTCTCTGAATGTTGTTGATTTAATATTTATCTGGACTCACCACCCTTGATACAGGAGTGGTGACCGTTTGCTCTGCGTAATTCGTTAATCCACAGAATAGCGAGCCCGGCGGTGAGTCCCATCAGAATCACGGCATTGGCTGCATATATGGCTGCTTTGACGCAGTGGCGATGGTGTTTGTCTGCTATCCATTGTTCCACCTTGACTTCGGCTTCTTTGATTTGTTCTTGGTCCATGTGGGTATGATGGTTTATGTCCGGGATGGAATCAAAAACCTATAGTTTTCTGTGATGTGTCGGCGGATAAATAGCCCTTGCAGTAGTAAGACACAGCCATTTTAATGTCATTTCTGGGGAGTTGCGCTGGTGATGACGAGGGGACAGCTGAGTGAGGTTGACGGATTACTGTTGTCTGATTCGGTCTGATGTGGTATAAAGACGGCGGTAATGATGCGGTTATGGCTAGCTTTGTTTGTGCTGATTCCTGCGTGGGGTGCCCCGGAGGTCGCTGCCACCCTGTGGTCTGCTGGTGTTTCGGCGGAATCTGGTTGGTATGATTTCAACAAGGATTTCCGCCGCGGAGAGCAGGGGGATGATTTGCTCTGCTGGGCTGTTGCTGCATCGAACCTGCTGGCCTGGTGGCAGGAGCAGAATCAAGAGTTGCTGCCCCCTGGCGTGCCGGTTCAGGAACAGGTATGGATGACATTCTGCTCTGCCTTTGAAAATGAAGGCAGCGACCCCGATCAGGGAATCCGCTGGTGGTTTAATGGTCAGTATGTACAGCACCAACCCGGCAACGGTCAGCGTTGCGCTTCGCTCCGCGATGCTGCGGCGGGCGGTTATTTCCGTGTATCGGGCCCGGAGCCGGAGTTTCTGCTGTACAATGGCCGAGGTGCCGGGGTGACGGCTGATACTCTCACAGCCGTGTTGCTTTCTGGTTTCCGGCGGGGGGATGCATTCTGGTTAGGGGCTTCCTGTACCAGGCCTGATGGCAGCCCATTCATGCATTCTATTACGGTGTGGGGTGTCGATGCTGTAAGGGACGCTGCGGGGCAGACGCAGATTGCTGCCATTTATATGTGTGATTCCGATGATCGCACCCGCATGTTGCACCGTATACCTGTTCGCCGCGAACAGAATAAACTGGTGTTTGATTGTGCCGGGCACCCTCTCTATGGTTCTCTCGGACGCGTTACGCTTGATACTTATACCGGTTTGCGCTGTAAAATTGAGAAACAGTAAAGACTACGGTATCAGGGTAATTTCCAGGCCTGGCGGCGTTTGGCGTATTCACTGCGGGGCAGGAGAATATAGATGGGATTGCGCTTAGCCTGAAGCCGGGCGATGAAGGCGCGCAGGTGTTCCTCTTTCATGCTGGTGCAGCCCGCCGTGGGGGATTCACCATCTTTCCGCCAGATGTGAAAGAAAATTGCGGACCCGGCGCCAACGATAGGTTTGCCGACGCTCTCGGGGGTGTTGTGGTGAATCAGCAGTTTAATGCTGTGCGGGTAATCTGTCTGGCGCATCTGTTCCTTCAGTTCCCAGGTGGTGCCTGCCGGGTGGTCCAGGCGCACATGCTGATTATAGAGGTGCGGGAATCGCGGGTCACTTACCCAGAGGTCATTTGGTCCTACGTTGATATAGGGTATGGCCGGGTCGTGCTGCACTGGGGTGGGGTTGTTGACCCAGAGCCCGCCCAGAGAAAAGATGCCAACCGGCGAGCGCCAGTCTCCTTCTCGCTTGATGGTGGCACCGGCTGGATTAGGGTGCAGTCCCAGCCCCCATACGCATCCCTCCCGTCCCAGGCGGCCGGGGTAGGGACCCAGTACTCGTTTCCATTTGCCCTCTGCGTTTTTTTCCACCAGACTCAGGGTGACGTGGGATGAATTCCAGTCGTCTGCAATGCCGACTATGGCCTGGGTACTGGTAGCTGGCATCTGCGAACATGCAGTGAAAGCCAGTGTGCAGAAGCTGAGAAGCAGTAACAGAAAGGGTCTCGTGTTCACGCCCGCAGCATACCCCCGGGATTTTGTTTTTTCAAGTTCTGCGGCTGTCAGTCTGTGGGAAAATAACGAAAAATCGCCAAAATTGTGGAAAAAAAAGAGAAAAACTTCAGATGACATCTTGAAAAATATCTTTCGGTATGCTATTATTACACCATACACGCGATGTATCTCAAGAGGAGTACTGTATACCTCCGGAGCGCGCAGCTGTATCAAATCTCCCCTAAAATCATCATGTTAAGTTCTGCACTCAATCCCGACCGCGCAACACTTAATTTCCTGAACGCTTATTCCGAACAGGTACGTAACGCGGGCGAAAAGCTCCAGAAAGATGGGGCTGTGACGCAAATTTTCGGTAACCACCTTTATATTCAGGGGCGTGTTGAGACGAGAGTTGGCGTTTTCCGCACGAGTCTGCGTCTGCAGGGTAACCGTTGGTTCGGTTCCTGCTCTGCAGAAGACGAGCGCGTTGCCGGTGCCTGTCTTATCGCTACCATGGTGGAGCGTATGTACCGTGGTGCCAATATGCCGGAGAGCCCCAATGAATTGAATGAGGTTCCTCTCTCTGACCTGCTGGAAGAAAAACTGGGGCGAGACCTTGATGACCGGGAGTCTGACTATGTGACAAAACTGGAGAAACGTTATCGCCGTTTTGCCATAGAGCAGGAAATTCATGACCATGATCTGGTGCGTCTCAATCCCCGCTGGGAGATTACGGGGTATGAGGCTCTGGAACTCTGGCCTACCCCGCCACGTAATATTCTTGAATTCTGGAATTACATCGCTTACGCTTTTGCTAAGAAGCGCATTGCCTACCCGGAATTCATGAGTGCTGTGACAGATCTGGAGAAGGTCCAGAAGCGTATTTCCGAGTGGGAGCGGGAGAAAGAGGTGGGTACCTGGTATGAACGTATTCAGAGCGTGAATGAGCGCCCGCCGCAGCCGCCACGTCATCCGCTTTATATGCGTCTGGTCTCGACCATTAACGAAGCCCGTTTCGAATATCGTTTTGAGGAGAAGGAAGACTGGACTGCCATTCGTGAACGCAGCCAGTTGGAAGCGATTCTGACAGAGTTCCTGAATGGTGCGTTGAAATGCGACCCTCAGACAGACATCCTTCTGAATGTGCTGCGCGACTATGCTGAACGACAGGATACGGTGATTCTCGATCTGGATGATGAGTCCGCGTGCCGGGTGATGAATATCCTCTTCCACCAGCCTGCACTGAAAGGGTACCTTGTAAACCTGGATGAGTGCTATTTCAAGGTGGTGCGTGAGCCGCTTAAGTGGATTTGCATCGATGACCCCATCGTTCCGGACTGCTATGGTCTGCAGCTGGTGACAGCCGCCGGCGTGCATGTGACACACTCTGTGCGTCAGTTGCCTGGCCAGGTTGAGCTTTATCAGTCTGACGAAACGGTATTCCCGGGTCCGCCCCGCTGGTTGGAGACAACCGAAGTGGAACCTCGTTATTCCATTCCTAAGTCGGTAATTGACAGTCTGGATGGTGTGGAGTTCCTGCGCAAGATTGGAGCCACGCTTCCGCCCAGCATGGAGGAGCGCGTCATCGATATTGAGATGAAGCCCACCTTCAGCATGAAGATTGTGAGAGGCCTGACCAGTGCAGATACAGAACATGTGCTGCTGGAGGTGAATGCACAGGATGCTCCCGGGCGTCGCCGTGAGCGTCTGGGTAAAGACGACTGGGAGCTTATCGAGCAGCAGCCGGTGAAAGATCACACTCTGTTGCGCTTCATCCGAGATTATCTCTACCCCATCCCCGGTCTGCTGGAGGAGATGAACTTCACTTACGATACGCAGATGGAGGCTTTCAAGAGCCGCATCACCAAGCAATTCCCGGAGAAGTTCGCTGAGTGGGCAAAAGCCATTCCGGAGACGATTAATGTGGAGATGGATGATAATCTCAAGTCTCTGCTGGCAGATCCGGTTGCTGCGGCTATTCGCTTTGAAGTGGTGAATCAGGAAATTGACTGGTTTGACCTGCGCGTGGTGATTGATGTGGAGGGCGTGACCCTTACCAAGGAGCAGATTCGTTCGCTCGTTTCTGCCCGTGGTGGCTATGTGCGTATGGACGATGGCCGCTGGATGCGCCTGGAAATCAAACTGGACGATGCTCAGCGTGACGCCGTTACCAAGCTTGGTCTTGACCCATTTGACCTTTCCGGTGAAACGCACCGCATGCATGCTCTGCAGCTGGCAGACCCGCGTGCCGCCGAGGTGTTCGACCCGAAGGCCTGGCAGCGCATCAAGGAACGTACGGCAGAAATCAAGATTGATGTGAAGCCGGATGTGCCCAGCACGCTTCAGGCCACGCTGCGTCCGTACCAGATTGAAGGTTTCCACTTCCTGGCGTACCTGGCAGAGAACGGCTTCGGCGGTATTCTGGCGGACGATATGGGTCTGGGTAAAACCATACAGTCTATCACTTACATGCTGTGGCTGCGTGAGGACTATGTGCGCCGGAACAAGCAGGGTCGCAAGAAGGTCACCATTCCCCCGGTGCTGATTGTGTGCCCGAAATCTGTGTTGGACGTGTGGGCCAGCGAAACTGAGAAGTTTGCCCCGGGTGTCCGGGTCATGGTGATTCGCAACAAGGAGCAGGCCGATGTGGAGAACATTCTTGAGAACTACGATATGGTGGTTATCAACTATGCTCAGCTGCGAGTCTGCGGCGAGCAGATAAATGCCATCAAGTGGCTTACGGTGATTCTGGACGAAGGTCAGCAGATTAAGAACCCGGATTCCAAGGCCGCTAAGGCTGCCCGCGAAATCAACGCGTACAACCGACTGGTGCTTTCGGGTACTCCTATCGAAAACCGTCTTCTGGATATGTGGTCACTTATGGCATTTGCCATGCCTGGTGTGCTGGGTAGCCGTGCATACTTCAAGAAGCGCTTTGATAAGCGGAAGGATTCTCAGAGCCAGAACCGCCTGGCGGCCCGACTCAAGCCTTTCCTGCTGCGCCGTACCAAACAACAGGTGGCCAAGGACCTGCCGCCGCGTACCGAAGAAGAGGTTTACGCCAAGATGGAAGGAATTCAGCGCCAGCTTTACAAGGCCGAGCTGCGCCGTATTCAGAAAGCCTTGCTGGGTGTGGATTCCGATGAATCCGTGAAGAAGAACTCCTTTGCAATTCTTCAGGGGCTTATGCGACTGCGCCAGATTTGCTGTCACCCGGGTCTGGTGGATGCGAAGTATGCCAAGGAGGACAGCGCCAAGATGACCGCTCTCTTCTATCTGCTTGATCAGCTGCGTGAGGAAGGTCACAAGGTGCTGGTGTTCTCTCAGTTCGTATCCATGCTTGAGATTATCAAAGGCAAGCTGGAAGAGAACGGTTACCCGTATAACTATCTTACCGGTCAGACCAAAGACCGTAAGGCTGAAATCGAGAAGTTCCAGACCACCAAGGAACCCAGTGTGTTCCTCCTTTCCCTCAAGGCTGGTGGTGCCGGTCTTAACCTCACCTCTGCCTCGTACGTCATCCTCTACGACCCGTGGTGGAACCCGGCTGTGGAAAGCCAGGCTATCGACCGTACGCACCGAATCGGTCAGAAGAACAAGGTGATTGCCTACCGCCTTCTCACCCGTGATTCTGTGGAAGAGAAGATTCGTGTGCTGCAGCACCAGAAGAATCAGCTGGTCACCAATGTTCTTGGTGATGAAGGCTTTGCTTCCAGCCTTGACCTTAACGACCTGCAGTTCATCCTGGCTCACGGTGGCGAGGATAACGATGATGATGTCGTGGTGGATGTGTAAAATATCCTTAGTAAAAAAGCCCCGCTCAAACGAGTGGGGCTTTTTTATGGTCCTTGAATATCACAGCATACCATCTTCTGCTTATTGAGGATAGCATTCAGTTGTTGATACGGGTGAGAAAATTCTCCCAATCCTGCTCGTAGATTTCAGAATCGTGGTCTGAGTGGCAGATGTGGGTGAACCCGAGCTGCCGGGAGAGCCGTTCGCCATCGGTGGTTACGTTGTCGGTGATAACACGCAGGCAGGGTTTATTGATATAGGGTTGCGCTGCTGCTTTCAGCAACAGACGGGCAATGCCCTGGTGCTGGTATTGCCGGTCCACCACCACGCAGCACAGGAACATGTGCAGCGGTGAGGCGGTGATGGGTGCGACATCTTGCAGTTCCATGAAGTGGTCATTGAAGCGTCCTTCGCGAAGGGCTGTGTACACTTCCGGCTGCACAGGAAAGAGGTTGACGAAGCCCACCAGCTTGTCTCCATCCGCGGCCGCCACTGTGGTATGGGGGTAGTGCTCGTACCAGCGGCGCGATTCCTCCGGTGGGGTAATGAATTCAGCCTTATAGAACTGGAGCTCCAGCGCTTCCATTTCATGGAAATGCTGCGGGAGCAGTTGTGGGATGATTCTGATGCTCATGTGAGGTGAGACCCGTTACTCTGGGTTGCCGTCCATGACCCAACGGTAGAAATTGCAGCCCACGAAATTGCCGAGCACGATGATGGCGTAGAAGGGCAGGATGGAACTGAGGTTGGCAGCCCAGAAATCCAGGGATACACAGGAGTAGAAGTAGGCATCGGCCACGCAGTGCGGGAACCCGCACACAATGAAGAGCGGCACGCCGAAGAGCATGGGCATGCTGTTTCCTTTGCGTGCGAATGTCACGGCTGTTGTCATGATGAATCCACAGGCGATGGAAAGCAGACCGCCGTTTACCAGACCAAGGTCCAGGCGGCTCTGCAGCAATGCCTGCGCCGTTTCCTGCAGGGGCATGGGGCTCAGGCGTGTGAGAAGGGACAGCGTGACGCAACCGATGATGTTGCCCAGAAGCACCAGACCAAGCAGACCAAATTCATTCTTTTTGATGAATCCTGCGGTTCCGGTATAGAGCCAGAGTTTGTAGCAGACTACAGAAATAAGCGCAAATGCAAAGATGATGCAGCCGGCAAGATATTGGTCCTGAGATTTGAGTGAGAGAAACCCGAAGCCTGCAATGCCGATGCAGATGCCAGACATAAAAGCTGAGCGGAGCACGTTATACGTATTCATGATTTTTTCCATCATATCAGATATTTTGCGTTCTGGAAGTATATTCCGCGTCAAAGTACCAGATTTTTTGTTTTCATGGCAATTATGTCTAAGCTTATACTCGACAAACGGGTGGGGATGTGATTTAGTATTTCCACGTTATCTTTTTCACACGAATATGAAGTCCTACACGATTTTCCAGAAGTCTGATGACGCTACCGTTAATGCATTCCTTGAATGGATGCGTAACCAGGAGCGCAATGTGTACCGTGCCGCCCTTCGTGAGCTGGGTGCCCTCAAGAAACTGCGTCCTCAGTACATGCAGCAGAAGCCTGTTGCTGAGCAGTTTGAGTGGCTTAAGAAGATGCTTTCCTGGAAGCCGGCTGAGACTATTGCTGACCACCTGCTGCAGGTGTGGCTGATTCGTAAGCACGAGGGAATGCTGGTAAGCTTCATCGAGAAGCTGGGTATTGAGCACAATGGCCATGGTGTGGTGGATGTGCTGCCTGAGACTCTGGATGCTGATAAGCTGAAGGAAGCCGTGGATTCTCTTTTCGAGACTTATCCCGCTGGTGCTGTTTCTGTGTATCTGCACATGTTCCAGAACCAGACAGAGGAAGGATGGCCTGAGCTGCAGGCTATCCTGGATAATGACGAGCGCGTTACTATCAAGTAATTCCGGATTTTTCTCTATGACCGGTGGCTGGTCCACCGGTCATTTTTGTTTTACTGGCACCATGACTGAGGACGAACAATTCATGCTTCTGGCTATGCGTGAGGCTGAGAAAGCCCGCGAGGCTGAAGAGGTGCCCTGTGGGTGTGTGGTGGTGAAGGAGGGCAGGGTGATTGCCCGCGGCTGGAATCAGGTGGAAACGCTGAAAGACGCTACCGCTCATGCCGAGATGCTTGCTCTTACTGCTGCTGAGGCTGCTGTGGGGGACTGGCGTCTGGAGGGATGCACGGTCTATGTGACTAAGGAACCGTGCCCCATGTGCGCCGGGGCGCTGGTGCATTGCCGTCCGGATCGCGTTGTCTTTGGTATTCCGGATCCCAAGGGTGGCGCCTGCGGCGGGTGGATTAACCTGCTGGATTCCAATCCGCCCCTGAATCACAAGTGTGAAGTGCAGGGCGGGGTGCTTGGCGATGCCTGCCTGGAGCAGTTTCAGTCATTTTTTCGTGCAGCCCGTGCAGCTGCCAAGGAACGTAAACGCCGATTGAGAGAGGAGGAACAGGATGCTTCCGCAGATTGAGGTTTATGTGAATGTGGAGAATGACTGGGTGTCAGAGCTTCTGGCCGAACGGTTCCGGTCTGCGTTAAGCTCTCTTCTCCCGGAGCTGCTTGCCACCCCCAAAGGGCCTGACCATGTGCTCAGTGAACTGGATGTGGTTGAAATCTCTATTGTCGATGATGATACCATTGCGGAGGTTCATGGGCAGTTCCTGAATGACCCCACTGCTACGGATGCTATTACCTTTCCTTATGGTGAAGTGCTGGTAAGCGCCGATACCGCAGCTGCTTATGCCGCTGCTCATGGTATTGCCCGTGAGGAAGAATTGTTCCGTTATATGGTGCATGGCCTGACTCATCTGCACGGGTATCTGGATTACGACCCTGCTGACCGGGAGGCTCTTTTTGCTGTCCAGGAGCCTCTCGTTGCCCGTTATTTTCCAGAAAATCGGAATTAGTCGGATTCCTATGTAAATAACAGGAATATAATGTTGACTTGTGTTTGAAATCGGAGTATAGAATTTGCTGATATGAGTTTAATCCCGTGGGCTATGATGGCTGCCTCATCTGTGGCAGTCGATCAGTTGAAAGAAATTCCGCTGCATGAAGGTAGTGGCAGCGTGGCTGAGCCTCGTCACCATTTCCGCTGGATAATGGAGAATGACTCTGCCGTGATGGATGACCGTAACTACACACACGGCACTCGCTTTGATTACCTGCAGAATCTGGCAAAGAATCCTGCTCATGCTTTTGGCCTGAGCCTGACTCAGAATATTTATACTCCGCAGTTTCATACTCATGGAGCCGTGGATGGACAGCATCCCTATGCTGGTTATCTTGCGCTGGGGGTGGGGCATGTCTACTGTGGAGAGAATGTGGGCAGTACAGTGGAATTTCAGCTTGGAACCACTGGTAAGGCATCCGGAGCGCGTGAAATGCAGGATGCTATTCACAAAACTTTCAGGCTGGAACGCTGGGAGGGATGGAACGACCAGATTCGAGGTGAAGTGACATTCGAGTTTTCTGCTCAGCAGGATTTCCGCCTTCCCTGGGCCGAGACAACTCAGGCTCATGGTCTGCAGACGGATGCCGTGTTTTACACGCGGGAGGAACTGGGTACTGTTTCCATTGCAGGCGGAGCAGGTGTGAACTTCCGCATCGGTTATAACCTGCCCAGCGCCATGCAGATGACCCGCAACCTTTCTGCAAGCTACGGAGGCGGCACCATTCGCAAGTCCGGGTATAATCCGGATGCCGCGTCGTATTTCCTGGTAGCTGGTGCTTCGGTAGATTATGTGGCGCGCGATATGTTTATTGATGGTGGCGTGTTTCATGATTTCGAGCGTACCTGTGGTCGGCAGCCATGGCAGGTGGAAGGCCGTTTGGGGCTCGGGGTGCGTCGCAAGGGGGTGGATTATTATGGCGGTATCTTTGTGCGCTCACGCGGTTACCGCTCACAGAAGGATTGCACAGCTTTGGGAACTTTCTCCATGACGTTCAATTGGTAAATGACGGCTCTTCTTAAAGCTGGGCTTATGGCTCTGGGGGCAGTTTGTGTGCTGCTGCTGGCGGGTGCATTCCCTTTGCTGGGGGCGCCGGAGGTGTATCGCAGTGGGGCAGTGCTGTTGCTGGGGGCTATCACGGTGTTGCTTTGTCTGTGGGGCGGGTGGCGGCTTGCTGCCGGTATGCGGGGTCAGCTGGTATTCGGCCTGGTGTTTCTCTTTTTCACCATTACGGGGCTCAATATGCTGTTTCTGTATGGTGCTAAAGCGCTGGAGTATGCCGCTATAGGAGGTGCCATGTGGGCTGGTTTTGTAGGCATGGGCTGCGTGGCTCTCACGGGCGTGGTGTTCATGGCGGTGTTCGGTTTCCTGTGTTACCGGGTCATGAACAGGCGTATCCTCTGGCTGGCAGGTGCGCATTGGGCTGTGGCATTGCTGGGAATTGGTGCTTTTGTGGATGCAGCCTGTGAGGTGCGGGTGCCTGTGACGCTGCCGGCCGATGGCAAAACGGAACTGACGGAGCTTTATCTGGATGATGGTCGTCATATACCCCTGGGCTTCCGGCTCCGCGTGGATGGTTTTAAGGTGCAGCATTATGATGATGCTACCTACACCATTTATTTCTTTGAGAATGGCCGACCGGGGGCTGCCCAGCCGGTGGAGCGCCGTGGAGATATGCTGTATCTGGGAAAAGAAAGCTGGCTGGTCAGTTCGTTGAAGTCTGCCCCGGGTATGCCGCATCCGTTCCTGATGATTCCGGGAACGCCTGCGCGAGTGCTGGTGCAGAATCCTGGTACGGTGCGTGATTATTGCGCTCAGCTGGTTGCTTTCACAGATCATCGCGGGCGCCCCGAAACTCACAAGGCTGAATTGCGGGTGAATTCTCCCTTTGCCTGTAAGGACTGGCGTTTTTCGCTTTCCTCGTATCGGGAGGAAAATGGTCGGACAGAGGTGCTGATGCAGGCTCGTCGGGCTCCTGGTCGTTTTGCTGCGCTTGCCGGTATGGTGGGCATTATTATCTGCACTGCCGTATGGTGTTGGTGGAGAAAGGAGGAGACGGTATGACGATGCTGATTTATTCGCTCACGATTTTTGCCCTGTTGCTTTGCTGCGGCAGTGTGGCGGCTGCGCTCCTGAATCGGACAGGTGATTCCCGCCGCGCGTTTGATGCCGCCTGGGTAGTGGCCGTTCTTCTCTTTGTGGCGGATTGGGTGCTGGCGCAGGCTCCGCCCTTTGGCAATATGCGCCATGTGCTGGCCTTTTTCCCGCTGGTCATGGTGCCGGCGGCTCATTATCTGCGGCGTTTCCGTGGGCTGGAGCTCACCTCCTGGCTGGCTGCTGCTTCGGCACTTGCCCTGGTTGGAGCGCTCTGCATGCCTCTTCAGGCCACCTGGCGGCAGATGCCTGCCTTGCAGTCCCCCTGGTTTGCCCCGCATGTCATGGCTTATGTGGTTTCCTATGGTCTTATGACCGTGGCTGCGCTGCTCACACTGGTATCATTCCGGCGAGAGGAGAAACTGTCTGAGGCCGGGGAAGTGGTGCGTTTTTCGCTGCCGTTCATGACCTTCGGTTTGTGGAGCGGTGCGCTCTGGGCAGATGCTGCCTGGGGTGGATACTGGGCCTGGGATATCAAGGAAGCCTGGTCGCTGCTCACCTGGTGCATCTACCTCATCTACCTGCATGTGGAGCGTTATCCTGCCTTTGCTTCCTGGCGTCGCCCATTGCTGCTGCTTGGCTTTGCGGCGGTGATTATCACCTTCCTGGTGGTGAACCTGCTTCCGCGCATTGAGTCCATGCACTCCTACGCTCAGTGAGCTGGTACGAATTCGGGTAATTCCTGTGCCCCGGCCTGGCGAAGCAGCTCGGCGCATTCGGTAGCCTGCTTCTGAATGGCCAGGTTGAGCGGGCGCATGCCCTTGTTGTTCACCGTGTTCACGTTGATATCTGCGTGGGTCAGGAGCTTTTTCACCCGCGCTGGCAGGTTCTTTTCTGCTGCCAGGGCAAGTGCGGTGTTGCCATCATTATTGGAGCTGTTGATATCCAGCCCCGGGTGTTTCAGCAGCAGGTCAATCATCTCCTCCGCAGTCTCTCTCTGGCAGTGCACCAGGTACATGAGCGGCGTGTTACCCGCCTTGTCCTTCCTGTTTACATCGATTTCCGGGTGCTCCAGCAGCATGCTCAGGTAGCAGGAATCATTGGCCTGGATGGCCATAGTCAGGGGCGTCAGGAACTGGGGGACATCGCTCACGTTGACATCAATTTCCGGTCTCGCCAGCAGCTGCTGCACGATATCTGCATCCTTCTCGTAGATGGCCAGGGAAAGGGCTGTCCATTCCGTGATGGAACTCCGGGTGTTGATGTCCACACGTTCATCTTCCAGCAGCAGCCGGACTATCTCAGAATTTCTGCCGAGAAGGGCTACCAGCAGGGGGGGCATGTTCTCGGAGCCCTTCTGGTTCGGGTTCGCCCTTTTATCAGCCAGTAGTATCCTGACACAATCGGGCTGATTGCCGTAGATAGCCTGCATCAGCAGGTCGTGCTCGTCAATCCTGCCAAGGGGAATTTTCAGCCATCGCTTCAAGACGACGGTGTCGCCGGTTCTGGCTGCTTCGCCCAGATCGGGAAGCAGCAGCCTGGTAAAGTAGTCCGGTGCCAGTGCTGCAACAATCCATGCGGCGAAAAAGAACGCCAACATTCTGCCCCACCTGGACTTTTTACCAGGCGGGGTGCAGGTGGTGTAGGTCTTGAACGCTGCCTTTTTCATCCCTTGGGTCAGAACTCAAAGCCCATTTGTTCGTGGATGGAGTCATTCAGCGACTGCTGTTCATCCACCGCAGGTGCGGGGGCGGAAGCCTCCGTAGGGGCAGGGGTGGCTTCTGTTGCCACGGGGGCTTCGGTGGTGCCATCGAGCAGGGCGCTCAGCGTGCCTACGGGAGTTTCGACTACCGGTGTTTCTGCGGTTGTATCTTCACCCTCGCCAGCAGCGCCGGTCATGATGCGGGAAATGCGCTCCACCTGGTTCTTGGTGACGATGTTGCCGAGTACGCCGCGACCTTTGACACGGAGCTTGCCGAAATCGAAGGGAATCGGGCGGCGAAGTCGTCGCAGTTGGTTCTTGAGGTACACATTCACCTGCATGGTGCTGCTCTCCTCCTCTGTCTTGTGCATGGTGAAGAAGAAGACACGGCTGCCTTTGGTGCCCTGGGTGAGCTGGTATTCCCTGTCGCGGGTGAATCCGCCCAGCTTGAATCGCTTGGCGTAGGTGATGCCTTCCTTCCCATCTCGGTATATCATGTTGAATACCCAGTCGTCTGTGGGGCGCAGCACGCCTATGTAGAGTAATTTCTTGCCTACATAGAATTTTTCCTGCACTCGGCGCACGGTGAGTACGCCCTGGTTGTCGATGACCAGGATATCGCTCATGGTGGAACATTTGTCGATGACTTCTGCTCCTTTCTTGATACCATACCCGGCGAATCCTTCCTCATCGATATACAGAGTTTCGTTTTCGACAGCCGCAACGGCGCGGGTGACGGTATCGAAGGTGGTCAGTTCCGTGCGTCTTGGCCAGTTTGCTCCATATTTCTTCTGAAGTTTTTCGAACCAGCGGATAGTATATTTGGTGAGCTGGGCCAGATTCTTGCGGCATTGTTCGATTTCTTCTTCCAACCCGTGGATATGTTTCTCCGCTTCGTGAATCTCGTATCTGGCGATCTTCTTGATTCGGATTTCAGTGAGCCTGATAACGTCTTCTCTCGTGACAGGTCGGATGAAATCTTTGACGAATGGTTGCAACCGTTCTTCAATATCATTGATTGATTGCTCCCAGCTTTCACTTTCTTCCAGCACCTTGTAGATGCGGTTCTCAATGAAGATTTTTTCCAGACTGGCCTGCATCCAGCTTTCCTGAAGCTCTGCGAGCTGGACTTCCAGCTCGCGGCGCAGCGTGTCTTTGGTATTATCGACATTGATTTTGAGAATTTCACTCACCCCCATGAATACAGGCTTGCGGTCCACAATGACCACGGCCTTGGGAGAGATGCTTACCTGACATTCAGTGAAGGCGTACAAGGCATTGCAGGTTTTTTCCACATCCTGACCACTTTGCAGGTACACTAGAATATCTGCTGTGGCGGCTGTGTTGTCCTCAATGCGGGCCACTTTCAGTTTGCCTTTCTCCATGGCATTCTCAATGCTCTGGATGACGGATTCTGTGGTGGTGCCGTATGGAATTTCGGTGATGCGGATGAGCTTTTTGTTTGTCGTGTCAAGTCGGGCGCGGCAGCGGAGTCGGCTGTTGCCTGTGCCATCGTTGTAGCCGTTGATATCCAATAGCCCGCCGGTGGAAAAATCCGGGTAGAGCTCGAAATCTTCTCCTCGCAGGTAGTGGATGGCGGCTTCAATCAATTCGTTGAAGTTGTGCGGCAGAATAAGGCAGTTCATGCCTACTGCAATGCCCAGAGCTCCCTGTGCCAGCAATAAGGGGAACTTGACTGGTAATGCGACAGGTTCTTTATTGCGACCGTCATAACTGAGTTTCCACTCTGTCACTTTCGGGCTGTAGACTACCTCTTTGGCAAATTGAGAAAGTCTCGCTTCAATGTATCGTGGTGCTGCTGCTGCATCTCCGGTCAGAATATTGCCCCAGTTTCCCTGGGGGTCGATGAGCAATCCTTTCTGCCCCAATGTGACCAGTGCACTTCCGATGGATGCGTCGCCGTGCGGATGGTACTTCATGGTGTCGCCCACTATGTTGGCGACCTTGTTGTAGCGGCCGTCATCCATGCGTTCCATGGAGTGCAGAATACGCCGTTGCACTGGCTTGAGACCGTCGATAATGTGTGGAACTGCTCGCTCCAGAATCACATACGAGGCGTATTCCAGATAGTAGTCCCCGAACATTCGTTGTATGTGGCTCGGGTTTTCTTGCAGGTATACGGGGCTGATATCTTTGCTCATGGGTTTGAACATATATTATCACATGCGCGCGCGAATTCAAGGCAGAAGCTTCGGAAAAGTTAATTTTTAATGATATACGCCACATGGTTGTAAGTTTTTTGAAAAAACGACAGTTGCTGCCAAATGGAGAGATTGACAGAGTGGGGGTTATAGTGCTAAAGTATAGTCGAGCTTATTTTATGAAAAAAACGCTTATTTTTCTGATTCTGGTAGCAATGGCTGCGGGGGCTGTGGTGTATTGGTATGCGCCGGCCCGGACTGCGGTGCAGTCGGTTTTTGAACAGTGGGGAGCATCGGCTCCGCAGGAAAACAAAGCGCCGGTATCTATCCCGGCTTCTGCACCTGAACCGGCTCCTGCGCCTGAACCGGCTTCAGTTCCTGAACAGACGCCTGAACCTGAGCCAATGCCTGCTCCAGAACCGGCTTCCGCTGCTGAATCTACGTCAGAACCGGCATCAGTCTCAGAGCCAGAGCCAGCACCAGCACCACTGCCCGCGCTGAATGCCGAGGCTGAGGCACTGTTGGCTGAGGCTGAAGCAGGAGACCCCGTGGCTCAGTTCAATCTTGCCCGGCAATATGCTCTGGGTGATGGAATGGAAATAAATCAGGCTGAATTTATGCGCTGGTGCCGTACTGCCGCGGAGCAGGGCTTGCCGGAAGCTCAGTATACCCTTGGCAAGTGCTATCAGGCAGGCCTGGGTATAGAGAAAAATGAAGAAGAAGCGGCGCGGTTGCTGAAACTTGCTGCAGATGCCGGTTTTAATCCGGATAAAGAGAACTGATACATAAAGATTTTAACTTTGCTATCATATGTCAAAACTTATCATACACGGAAAAGAGAATATAGTTTCTCCAGGGTTTTACATGCCCAATCGCATTACTCTGGAGGCGGGAAAAGCCCTGCATAAGCTGTTGGACGGGAAGGTGTGTTATCTGGTTGATCCCACATATCCTCCCTCTGAAGAGATAATGAAGTATCTCAAGTCTCATAACGTGGATATTGAGTATTACGATTTCCGCAATACGACTTCACTTGCGGTGCGCGAACAGATTCGTGCACGTATGCAGGCTGGTATCAGCGTAGTGTTTCTTCCCGGCAAGGTATCAAAGTGGCGTGGTACATACTGCGATGTCCCCTCTCCGTTCCTGCGACATGTGGGGAGTCTGCATATTTCTCCCGTGCCTTTGTTCCTGGGGCATTACGGCAATACTGTTCGGACTCTGTATCGTGATTGCGAGGATTTTGATACTCATGAGGAATTCTGCATTCTTCCGAAACTGGCTGCAGGCCCTCAGACCGGCGAACGCCTGATGGCAGCCTGGTTGGAAAAGAGCGCAGAAATCTTTGCAGCCCAGCCTTTGCTGGATACATCGCTCACGACGAATCTGGTGCATGCCCTGAAGAAGTACCCCAAGACTGAGATTGTGGATGGCATGACCCATAATGCTTTACCGCATTTCAAGGCGTTGGGTGTGAGTATGGCTGTGGCCAAGATGCTGAGAAAGAGAGAAGATAAGCGCATTGGTGTCATTCTGCCGCCGGGTGCTGGTGGTGTGATTGCAACCCTCAGTTGCCTGCTTGCGGGGGTGACTCCGGTCATGATCAATTATGCGACTTCTGCAGCTGCATTTGAGAGTACCGTGCGTCAGGCCGGGTTGAAGACATTTATCACGGCTCGCAAATTTATGCAGAAACTGCCGCAGTTTCCCTGGCCGCCAGAGGAGCAGCTGATTCTAGTGGAAGACTTGCTGACAAAGACACCCAAGTCGACCCTTATTGCCAATGTGCTGAAAGCTAAGCTGGCGCCGGCTTCTCTTATCTGCAAGATGTATCATACGGATGCTCGCAGTGGGGAGGATGAAGCGGTTATTCTCTTCACCTCTGGTTCCAGTGGTGAACCCAAGGGTGTGGTGCTGACTCACCGCATGGTGATGGCGAATGTGGCACAGTGCGCCTGTCGTCTGGACTTGACGGATTGCCGCTTCCTCGCCAGTCTGCCTATTTTCCATAGTTTCGGCATGACTGTCAACATGATGCTTTCCATGATGACCGGGTGTATGGTGTGCTCTTACCCGAATCCGACAGATGCGCGGACACTCAATGAGCTCATTAAGCGGTACAAGCTCACGCTGGTGTGTGCCACCCCCACATTCGGTCGTGCCATGCTCCGCCGTGCCGATGCTGATACCTTCAGCAGCGTGCGGTATTTCGTGCTCGGTGCAGAAAAGTTGCAGCCGGATCTGGAGCAGGAGTTTATTGAGAAATGCGGTGTGTACCCGATGGAGGGGTACGGCCTGACGGAAACCTCTCCGGTTATCGCCGCCAATATGCCTGAGGCCCCGCGCTTGAAAGATTCCAAGTTCTTTGTGCCGGGGACTGTGCGTCCCAGTGTCGGAGCCATGCTGCCGGGTATTGCTATACGTATAACCGACGTGGATGATGATACCCGGGAACTTCCGTTGACTGAGCGTGGTATGATTTGGTTCAAGGGTGCCAATGTGTTCTCTGGTTATATTGGCCGCCCTGAGCTGAATAAGGAAATCTTCCACGACGGCTGGTTCAAGACCGGTGATATCGGCCAGATGGATCTGAACGGCTTCCTGACTCTGGGCGGGCGCCTTTCCCGGTTCTCCAAGATTGGTGGCGAAATGGTACCGCATGAAGGAGTGGAGCTCGCTCTTACCCGCGGTTTTGAACTTGTGGCTGAGGATGGCGTGCAGATTGCAATTGCCGGAGTAAGCGACCCGCAGAAAGGTGAGGCGCTGGTGCTGCTCTCAGCGCTTCCCCAGCACCAGAAGAGCTCTGAAGAAAAGGAAATACTCCAGAATATCCGCACCATGCTGGCTGATATGGGAATGCCTACGCTCTGGGCTCCTAAGTATCTGGTCCCAGTAGAAGGGATACCGGTGCTTCCCACGGGCAAACTCGATCTGCGCGGCTGTAAGCTTCTGGCTGAAGAAGCACTGGGAATGCAGGCTTGATTTTTCCCTTGTCTGTTCTTTGTTTCAGCCCCCTTTCTTGATGAGAGAAAGGGGGCTTCATACTGCCTGGTGAAGAAAATCCCGGACTGCGGTCTTTCTTTTGGCTTGCATTTCTGCGTGAAACAGGCATAATACCACCTGTCTGGCAGTAAGCCTGTCAATATATTCTCAATATTAAGACTTATGAAAACGCTTAAGCGATTCGTACTTGTAGGCGCCCCTGCTTCCGGCAAGGGTACTCAGTCCTCTTTCCTGTCCGAGACGTATGATCTCAAGCCCCTGAGCACCGGTGCTCTGCTGCGCGCAGAAATCGCTGCCGGTTCCGAGCTGGGCCTGGAGGCTAAGAAGTACATGGATGCCGCCATGTTCGTTCCCGATGAAGTAGTGAACGGCATCGTAGCCAAGTGGCTGGGTGAGAATAAGGATTGCGGCTGCCTGCTCGACGGCTATCCCCGCACCGTATCTCAGGCCGAAACCCTGGATGCCAACCTCAGCGCCATGGGCCTGGGCGTGGATATCGTGGTGTATCTCAACGTGTCTGCCGAGCTTATCGAGGCTCGTATGCTCAAGCGCAAGGCTTGCCCCGCCTGCGGCGAAACTACTCGCAACGGTGAGGAAATCTGCCCGAAGTGCGGCGGCGCCATGATTGTGCGTTCCGATGACAATCCCGAGGCATTTGCCAAGCGTCGTAAGGACTACGAGACTCTGACCGTGCCCGTGGTGGAGCACTACCGTGCCCAGGGTAAGGTTGTGCAGATTGACGTGACCGAGGAAGGCGAGCCCGAGGCTGTTTCTGCCCGTATCGCCGCCGCTGTCCGCACCTACTGCGAAAAGTAAAGTTTCTTGCAGATTTCTGAATTTCTGAGCCGTTTCTCCCTGGTGGGGGAAACGGCTCAATGATTTTTTTTCGGACGGGAATTCCACGATAAAATCACATTTTCTGTTTTGTTCTATTTTCTTTACTTGAGTAGGCGGAACGGGTAGAATAAGCCACACATGAAAAGTCGTTGTCTGTTTTTTCTGTCTTTGGCATATCTGCTTTCTCCGTTGACTCCTGCGCAGGAGCCTCCAGTTCTCATGTCGCAGTTGCAAGGAATGCTTGCTCCCCAAAGCTCTCAGCTTTCCGCAAAAGCCCGTGGGAAATTTGTTTCAGCACTGGGAGTGTTGCCCGCAGATACGGATTCTTTCTTTGTCCTTACTCAGGTGGGGAAAACGCTTGGCATGACGGAAGCTGTAGCCGGACAGATTCCGGGTATTGAACTGGCTCGTGAATTAGATAGTCTGGCGGTAGGTTTATCTCAGCAGGCAGCGCAGGACCTGACCCGTCTGAAACCCTTGTTTCAAGTATTGGTCCGTAGCCAGGAATCAGTCTCGGGGCAATGGTTGCAGAATGCGAATGATGACGCAGCCCGCGCCATTGTAGGAGTACAGAGAGAACAGATGGCGGCTGATGGTGAAAAACTTGTACAAGCCAGTAGAGATTTTCATCTTGCGCCGGTCTATCTCACTCTTACGGCGAATCCAGGCGGAGAAATGCTGTTGCGTCAGCTTTCTGTTCTGCCGCTTATGTTACCAATGAGTACGGATTCTTCCATTGAGATGACCGTGCGTAGTGGGTGGCGTGGTTTCTGTGTAAAAGGAGATTTGCTGGATTTATCGGAATCGGGACTTGCGCCTCAGCATGAAGAAGCTGTCATGAGCAATCTGCAGAAAGCTCGGCTGTATGTCCTGGCTCGTGTCGTTGACGGTAAGTTGGTTTTTGTCGTATGCAGTAATCCTGATGAAATTAATCTGCCGGATAACCCCGGGAAGTCTTTACTGGGAGCTCCAAGGATTGAGCAATTTGATTCATTCCTGAAACGTGATTTGAGAGCGTTGGGGTTCTGCAGCGCAGAGGTGGTGAAATTACGTGAGGATATGAACCTTTTTGAATATCTGGATTCGGCTGGCTTTATGGGGAGTGTCTTTACACGACTGGCTGAGGTGAATGAGACCTACGCCGCCGCTGCAGCAGCCGTGAAATCTCTGTTGTCGCTGGCCGCTGAGGTGTTGCCGGCGAAGGCTACCGACGAGCGCATGGTTGTATGGGGTGATAAGGAGCTTTATGTCTATCTGACCAGTTCTGCTGGAAATCAGCAATTTGTTCCCGGTACTTTGCGCCACTCTGCAAATGTATCGGCTCCTGAAACTGCACTTTATGCGGAATTTACGCCTGTGGCCGGAATTCCGCAGGTGGATGTCGGGCAGCTGATTGATGATGTCGAGAAAGTGCAGAAGGGGTACCTTTCAACGTTAAAACAGCAGACCGTAGAAACGGAACAACATGCTGGGCTCACATTTTGTCAGCATAAGGATGCGCTGAAAATGTTGCTTACCGGCATTCAGAAGTGGAATGAGCAGCTTACCGGCAGTGGTACATTGGTTCTTCGTGAAAGCAGTGAGGGGGCGGCATCTGCTGTAGCTGTTACACTTCTCGGAACGGTGAACAATGCCGATACCGCAAAGGAGATACAATCGCTTCTGGGGAACGGGTGCCGCGAGTTGTGCGGAGACGCAGCCGGGGATGTCAGCGTCAATACGGTGGAGAATGATGTTATCTTCACATACGGGAGTCAGCCTTCAGAGATGAAGAGCAGCCCGGTATCTGTGCCTGGCGGTGGCTTGTTTGCTGTCGACTTCCGCGCTCTTTCCCGTGTGTTGAATCGGATTGTTCCTGAATCAGAATGTGCAGAGATGGTGCAGAGTGTAGCCGATATGGTGCAATGTGTTCAGGGTGCTATGTCCTCGCAGGAAGGACAGCATCATACGTTACTGAAGATTATACCGAGTGCTTCCACCAAATAACATGTATATGAAACGAGGATTTGTCATCAGCTTGCTGAGTTTATGCTGCTGTATGTTTTCGGGCTTTGCGGCTGATACATTGGACCAGGCCCGGCGCATTACGGGGCATTATGCACAAAATAGCAGTATTTCCCGGATTTCGGTTAAAGAGTGGGACCCCATGTCGGAAGAGGCTCGTAAGTTCATGAGCCACATGGATGCTGAGCCCAGTAGAATCTTCCGCGCAATAGATAAAAACAAAGAACAATTGCCGGAAGTAATCGCAACGGTAGAAGATTTGGAGGATATCGTTCTCGATATGCATTATACTCTGGAGCCATCCCGGCGAATAGAAATTTCACCGGCACTTTCGAGTAAAGATGTGGAAGAGATGTTCAAGAAGGTCAATACACTTTACTATTTGAATGCTTTTTTATATCGAAAGGAATCGAAAACATTTCTGCAAGTGTATTATTGGACAGATGCCCGAGTGTTTGCTGCGTTCAGAAATCCTGAGCTGGAGAAGGATTTGACGCAGAAAGAGCGGGATTTGCTGGATGTCTGCGGCCAGTGGATCAGCTCCAATATTGAGGTCGGAATGCCCAATATGTTGAAAATACGTAAAATTCACGATGCCCTGGTTGACAATAGCAAATATACACCCGGTTATCATGATACATACAATATTGTGGTAAATGGTAAAGGCGTATGCTCTGCTTATACCAGTGCGACGCAGTTGCTGCTGCACATGGTTAAGATTGACTGTCGCTCAGTACTCAGTACTCCTCGTATGAATCATATCTGGAATATTATCGATGTGAACGGGGATTGGTATTATACCGACGTTACCTGGGATGACCCGACTACGCAAGATGGTAAGGATGTAAAGGTCTATAGTTACTACTTTCTGACAAAAGCAGAGATAGAAATGACCCATGAGTGGGAAGAACAGGAAAAATACCCGGTTTCTCCGGAGATTAACCAGCTTGGCATTTTCAAGCGCCAGGCACATCGAGAAGCTCAGAATAACGTGGATGAAGATGATGAATTGACCTATCCGCGAGAGAGCGAATCCGTGTTTGACTCTATCCTGGAGATGCGTCGCAATGAAATTGAGGAACGCGGCACTCAGATTGAGGAAACGGTAGCTCCTGTCACTTCCAGCGCAGATGCCGTGACTAAAATGGCAACGGGTACATTGAAAAAATTACCGGCACCTAAACAGAAAAAGAAACAAGCAAAAGCTGAATATAAGCCAATCAATACCCTTGATGATTTGTACGAAAATCTGAAGCTCTGCCAGAAGCATCTGGATGGGCCTCTGCTGGAGTTCCCGGTTCAGAATACATGCGGATGTTTCCTGCAGCAGCTGCGCGCGGCGGATTATCACCTGTATATCAAGAATTGGAACTGGCGCTATGATTCGGGAAAGGCAATTCTTTATCTGGATATCGTTCACTGGCCACATGTCCGCTTGCTGCGTGCTCATGAAGATGATTCACTGGTGTCAAAGTTGACCTCGGAGGAGCGCTCCGCTCTCAATGCCTGTGTCAAAATGGCAGATACCTACGGTACTATCTGGAAAACAGACCGGTTGAAAATCCGTGATATATACAGCCGGGTTATCCAGGATTTAAACTGGCAACCAGGACCTTCCGGCGCTGTAACCGCGCTGGATACCCGGAAGAGCGGCAGCCTGGGTTTCAGTGAAGTGCTGCATACTGTGCTGACGATGATGGATATACCGAGTCAGCTGGTGCATGGACGAACAGATAAGAATGTCCATGCCTGGCTTGTGATACAGCGAAAAAACCGGAAATGGTATCATGCCGATTCCGCACTGGATGCGGAAGAAGGAAAACGCCACGAGAGCAGCTTCAAATATATGCTGCGCTGCGATGATGAGGTGTTTGATAATCATGTCTGGGATTTAAAGGAAGTGCCACCCACGCCGATAAAGAATAGAGAGAGAGCCGCGAAACAAGGGCTTATTAAATCAGAACCTCAGCAATTGAAACTGCCGGTGATTTGATAAAATAGTATGGCTCCTTTCTTTTGGAAAGGAGCCTTTGATTTTTACTTCGTTGCTATTGCTGGAATGGCTGCTTCTTCTTCGCCATTTTTAAAACGTTCGAATACACCTCTCGGGTCGTCCGGTGTGCGTTTCAATTCATCGAAAATGCGGTCTCGCATTTCAACAGCTGCCTGGAAAGCTGCTTCCTCGCTGCCATACTGGCGGTCGGAGAAATACTTGGTGAACTGATTCCATTTGCGGCAGATGCTGAGTCTCCACCCTTGAAAGGAGGTGGTTTCGTATGTATATCGGGTAATGTTGCGTTGGGTCATATTGTAGTTGCCGGGTTTATGCACCGGGTGTCGCTATATTGACATATCTTGATGCATGAGACAACCTAATTTACTAAATGTTCGATATTGTTCTCTATATGCGGATATTCAGAAAAAAAGGAGCTGCCATTTCCGGCAGCTCCTTAAATGAGATTGTTTTATAATCTGCTATTAGCAGCAGGGCTGGGCAAGAATCTTGCGCAGACGTGCAAAGCGGGGCAGAGACTCGGCGGTCTTCATGCCGGTAGCACCCTGGATGAGGGGCAGAGCGTAGTCGATGAAGGCCATCTCTACGTTGTTGCCAGCGGCGTTGATCCATTCGCGGGGAACCTTGCGCTCGAAGTTAGCTACGCTGGCCAGGGGCAGGAGCTTCATCTCGCACTTGTAGTTGCCTTCCTCGTCGGTGGTGCGCTCGAAAGCGGGCATCTTGTCGGTATCGCCGGCCACAGCGGCTTCCACGGCGGTCTTACCGGCAAGGTAAGCTTCGTGAGCGTCGGTGGCGGAGCCCAGGTGTGTAGCGCAGCGCTGCAGCAGGGAGGGCTCGATGGCACGTACCTTGGCGCTGGTCACGCGGGCACGTACGATTTCAGCAAGCTTGTTAGCAAGGCCACCCAGCTGGGCGTGACCGAAGCCGTCGTTGCTGTTGGTCTTGGCTTCGGAGATGAAGTTGCCGTCCTTGTCGTGGATGCCTTCGGAAACAACCACGAGGCACTTGCCAGTGGCGTTGTAAATCTTCTCCACGTCGCACAGGAAGCTCTCCATGTCGAAATCAACCTCGGGAAGGTAGATGAGGTCGGGGCCAGCACCGGCGTAGGTAGCCAGGGCAGAAGCTGCGGTAAGCCAGCCAGCGTGACGGCCCATCACCTCGATGATGGTCACCATGCCGGTGTCGTAGCAGCAGGCATCGTGCTTCACTTCCATCACAGAAGTGGCGATGTACTTGGCAGCAGAGGCGAAACCGGGGCAGTGGTCGGTGCCGAACAGGTCGTTATCGATGGTCTTGGGGATACCCATCACGCGGCATTCCCAGCCGCTCTTTTCCATGAACTTGGAAATCTTGTTGCAGGTGTCCATGGAGTCGTTGCCACCGTTGTAGAAGAAGTAACGCACATCGAACTTCTTGAAGGTTTCGAGAAGCTTCTCGTAGTCGGTGGGGTCAACATCGGGGTTCTTCATCTTGTAGCGGCAGGTGCCCAGAGCGGAGGAGGGGGTGAACTTCAGCAGTTCGAGCTCCACCGGGTCTTCCATGCCCATGTCGTAAAGCTTGCCTTCCAGTACGCCTTTGATGCCGTTGGCGGCACCCAGCACGCGGGTAATCTGAGGAGCGTTGAGAGCGGTCTGGATAGCGCCCAGAACGCTGGCGTTAATCACAGCGGTAGGACCACCGGACTGACCAATAATGCATGCACCTTTAAGTTCGTTCATGATATGAAGAATGAGATGTATTTGTTTGTTATCTTGTTCCCTCCGCAGAAAACAGGACCATGGGAATGGTCACGGCGGGGGACGCGCTATTTTACTTTTTTTTGAGTCTCTTGGCAAGCAAAATAACCGGATAGGGAGATGGAAAGCATGCTTTTATTGACTGAAAACGAAAAGCCCCGCTGGCAGCAGCGGGGCGATGGGGATTATTTTGTTATCTTTTCGCGTATCTCTCCGGAGTAGTTTTCCAGAGGAATATCATAGCCCACATAACAGCGCTTGCGGATTTGTTCTTCTGTTTCACCTTCCTTTTGTTGTATTGCCCCGTAGCTAATAAGGAGTCCGGCTATACTGCCGTTGTGAAGGGGGAGAAAGTCATACTTACGCGCCATGTCGGGCACTAGTGCCCTGAAGCCGCTGACAAGTCCGGTGGAGCAGTTGGCTGTTATGGTATTATACGGTTGGTGAGATGTTTCAGCCTTGATTGCGAGGTCGATATAGTGCTGCAGAAGTTTGCGGGCTCCAAGTTGAGTGATTCGCAGCGGGTAGATACTCAGATCTTCGTGCCGTATGTTGGTGCGGAGACCGTAGAGGTCTTCTTCAGTGCCGAACAGGTAGAGAATGCCGTATTGCTTGTACAGACCGGCAATGGCATTCTGTCCGACTCCTTCGGGCAGCCTTGTTTCGGCGGAGATGACAAAGCGGCGTCCATCTGAAAAGTTGAATGTGAGCATGGTGTGGCACACAGCAGTCATGCCATCCCAATGGCATTCTGCAAAATCAACGCCGCACAGTGTATTTAAATCGTAGGTTTCCGTCCGGTAGCGGGCGTCGCTGTCTGCTTCGGTCCGGTACCGGAAATCGCGCAGGTTCCGGATGGTGAGCAGGTCGCCTTCCTGAATGAATTCCGGAGCAATCGCCCAGGGCTTCTGCCATTTTTCCGGTGATGGACCAGGGATGAGCAGGTAGGTGATGATGTTTACAAGAATGAGTGACCAGAGGACGAGGTGTATGGTGACCGCTCTGCTTGACGTATGTTTTTTACGCGTGCAGCACCACAGTATAACGGTAGCCAGATATACCGTGGCGGGAAGGATGCTGATGGGCTGGTAAATCATGAGCCCCAGACTCCACAGTAAGGGAAGTGCCAGCAGAAGAGCAGAAATGATACCTGCTGCAATGGAGACGGTTTTTCTCATTGGAAACGAAGAATTATGGGCTGCCCCGGCTTTTTGCCGTCGGCTACAAGGGGGGCTGTATCATCAGCATTGACCCACCCTCTGATACCGGTGAAGGTTTCTACATAGTTCCAGCTTCCGCGATGAGCCAGCAGGTGCAGAGGGGTGGATGCGGTCAGTTTCATGAGACTGCTTCCTTTTGCGTCGGCAGATGTGCGAAGCTCTGTCGGCTTGAGCACATAGGCAATATCATCCGGCGGAAGAGTGGTGAGATCCGGAGTCTGGCGAGTGATATAGTATGCCCAGTCAGCCATACAAAGCAGAGAGAAAATTGCAGTTAAGATGGTGCAGCCCTGAAGCCAGGGCTTGTGTTCTTTTCTGCGCAGAATAAGCAGGGCAATACAGAGAGCGAGAAGAGCAGTGCTCACTACGGTCGCTATCCAGAGCTGGGAAGGGGTGATAAGGGTGAATATTTCTTCTGTTATTGTACCGGTGGGGAGAACGGCCCCTTCTTTCCGCTGGATGAATTCCAGGTTCATTTTTGCTTCCTTTATGCCTGAATCTGCATGCAGGGCACGGGCATAGCAGAGCGCAGCCTTGCCGGGGTTGTTCAGGCGGTAGTAGCAGTTGCCCATATTGTATTGCCGCAGGGCTTCAGGGTAATCAGCTTCTGTTTCCAGTTGGTTCAGCGTTTTGCTGAACTGTCCGCCTTTGTAGTTATCCTGTATGCTGTCTGCAAGGCACAGCTGGGCAACACAGATAATGAGAATGGCGGCACCGGTGCTGATTTTGCGCAGCGCTTTCATAATGATGCTGCGTTCCTGTGGAGATACGTTTGCCTGGGCATCCGGGCGGAATGCTTCTTCATCGCGGCGATCCAGTATGCGTTGGAGCTCAGGTGTCATGTTGCCTGGTGTAACGTGTGTTTCGATATAAGCACCGACACCTTTGAGGAAGCTGAGACCATCTTTGCGAGCAGCCAGTTCATGAAGGACTCGTTCGCGGGCGCGATTCGCCGCACCTGCTGCAAGTTTCTTGCGCATAAGATGGTATGCCAGGTAACTCAGAATGCAGAGAGCGGGTGTGTAAAGCAGGAACCAGAGCCAGCGTGGCAGATTGACAGGTGTCCCGTACATTGCACGCGGAATATAACCGTAGATATCCGTCATCTCTGCTACCGGGATTGTCCCGGCTGGTGGCGGTTCGGCTGTTGTTATCTGCGTTTTTTCGCCCCCGATGCTTTCTGTTTCCCTCCATTCCAGCGGAATCGGCTTTGTTGAGGCCTGCCTGTATTCCATCCGGACCGGATCAAAATATGAGAATGAGAAAGAGGGGATGCCGCTTACCTCTGCTGTGGGACGGAGAATTTGACTGAATACCATACCGACGGTGTCTCCATTTGCGTTGAGTATGGGCTTTCTGGTAGCAGGAACGAGTTTCCAGTCCGCAGAATCTGAAAGACTGGGACACTCGAGTTGTTCGAGATTTCCTGTTCCTTTGACGGTGATTTCAACGTCAACGGCTTCGTGCATGGCCAGTGAGGTTGCAGAAGTTGAGGCGGAGATGGAATATTCACCGACCATATCTGCAAAATTGGCAGGGGCACCGGGTGGCAAGGGGAGAGCACCAACAGTAAGAATAGGCAATTCTGCTTCATTGCGCATGAGCGTGAAGAAGCCTTGCCGTTGCTCCATGAGAATCTTAGAGGCGATATCGGAGTTGCCTTCGCGGAATGGAGTCAGCGTTCCGGTGAAATCCACCGTCCGCCAGGTCTGGCCTTTGGCATAGGCGGTTGTGGTTCCCATAGCCTGGTTGTGAACCATTGCCAGCACTCCTTGCAGGGTGTTCTGGAAATTGCCTATTTTTACGTTTACCGCACTCATCTGCGGGGGACCTGCCACATCGATGCCTCCTGGCAGAAGTAATTTCAAGGATGTTTTGACGGGTTGGTGTACATATCCGTCCTTGATATTTGTGTGCCAGAGTACACCGAAATTCAGCGGGGAATTCATCCATCGGATATCACTCTGAGAGACGACCGGGAGTGCCGGAACCGCTATGATTTCCTTGCGTCCGGATTTGTATTCGACCTCCAATTCCTTTATGGTAACCTCTCCGGGGCGGTCCGGGATAATCTGCAGCGGATAAACCTCAACCGTGGCCCGGTTCGGGTCCAGGGGGTTGGCTCCTGCGTAATGCTGCATTTCCTCCAGTGCGGCATTCTGAACAACCGGCCGCTTATTGATGGAGAATAAATCTTCTCCGACTTCTGTATCAATGAGATAAAGCGCAACTCTTTCTCCAGGGAGCGCCACATCTACCGACCATACCGGCACAATCTCGGCAGTTGCCAGACAGCCGGATAATGCGAAGAAGCTCGAGATAAAATGAATAATATTTTTCATGGATGAAATGTTATCGGGTAAAAGAGCGGATTAATAATCTTTTTCGGGCTGCCGGATTTGGATATTTCTGTGAGGAATGGGTGACCCCTGTTCTTCGTCCAGGTGACTGCGAAGAACTGAAGCAGCGTATTTTTTAGATTTCTCTTCCTCGGAGGGCTGTTCCTGTTGTTCCGCTGGAGCCGGGGCTTGTTGTTCCTGTTGTTGCCGGGGCTGCTGATTGTCTTTGTCCTGCTGCTGCTGGTTATTTTGCTGTTCGTCCTGCTTGCCGTCCTGGTTGTCCTGGCTTTGTTCTTGTTTGTCCTGTTGCCCGTCCTGCTTATCCTTGTTCTGCTGATTATTCTGTTTTTCTTCCGGCTTATCAGATTTTTTCTGCTGATCGTCTTTATCCTCTTTGTCAGAGTCCTGATTCTGTTGTTCGTCCTTTTCCTGCTGCTGGGAGTCGGTCTTCTGTTCCGGCTGTTTCTGCTGCTGGTCCTGGTTCTGGTTTTGTTGTTGCTGTTGTTGCTGCTGCTGTTGTTGTTTCAGCCTTTCAATTTCTTCTTCAAGTTTTTTGATAAGCTGCTCAATGTTTCTGATGTTGTTCTGCGCGCGGGAGAGGGTTGGTTCCAGCTTCAGTGCATCTTTGTAGGGGATGATATCTTGTTTCAGTGTATCAACTATTTTCTGCAGCGTTTCAGGGGTGGCTTGTGCTGCCGGGGCTGAGCCTTCGTTCAACTCATCAGTTGCTGCATTTCCGTACAGCTCGCGCAATTCGTTGAGTGTCGCACTCGTGTTTATCTGTCCCAGTTGGTAGAGCGCAGCTGCTTGCATGGTGGTATCCTCATCCAGCAGAGCCCTGGAAAATGCTTCTCTGGCCTGTGCGGCATCATGGTTCTGCATATAGGTGAGGCCAAGTTTGTAATCATCCGCATTCTCAGCTTGTGGAGCAGCCTGGATTTCTGGTAGCATGATACCCAGAAGAATGAGGCTGGTGAGTCGTTTAGCTTGCTTCCATTCAGTGCTGAGCAGGATGGCGAGAACCAGAAGCACCAGTGAAATGGCGGCAACGGGGGCGAAAAGGTCGTTTGGTACCTTATTCACGGAAAATGACTCTTCATGCTTGTCTATCTTATTGACAGCGGCCTGGGTAAAGGCTGTAAGATTGGCATTTGAATCCATGATAAAGAAATCACCGCCGGTGGCTTTGGCAAAATTGCGCAATGATTCAGCGTTGAGTTTGCTGATGACATGCTTGCCCTGGGCATCCTGGTATAATCCGTTTTCTCCCTTCGGGTCTGGTATTGCTCCACCAACAGCTGTGCCGATACCGACCGTAATGACAAGCAGATTACTGTCTTTCGCTTCTTCTGCAATTTCGAGCGATGAGTTTACGGTATCTTCTCCATCGCTGAGAATGACGAGCGCATTTGTGCTGCCGGCAGGTGTGCTGCGTTTGAAATCGGCCATGGCCTTTCGGAGCACAAGCCCGAAATTGGTACCGCCCACACCAGCCCAGCTGCGGTTCACTTGTTCCAGAGCATCGCGTAGTGCGGTGTGGTCATAGGTGAGAGGTACAACCAGATCGGCCTCTCCGGAGAAAACGATGAGTCCTATTTTATCACCGGGCAGGGCATCAATGAGTTCGTATGCTGCTGCGCGGGCTTCCGCCAGACGCGATGGTTTCACGTCCTCGGTTTCCATGGAGCGGGATATATCCAAGGCAATGAGAAGGTTTCTCCCTGTCGTGGTAGCGCCGCCTTCACGATAGCCATTGATGGGACGAGCCAGAGCAACGATGATACAGACCAATGCCAACAATGTCAATGTTGCCGGTATTGCCGTGCGCCACATGGGCCGTTGTTGTACCAGCTCACGGTGTTGTGCCGAAATCAGGCGTTGCCAGCCCTGGTCCGTGTTTCTCCAGACCATCACCACCAGCACGGCAAGAATGGGTATCAGCAGCAGTAACCACAGGATATTCGGGTACAGAAAAGTCATAACTGAAATAATTTATGGTGCGGGTCTGGGGTGTGCAAAATTGACAATGATACCGAGTGCCAGCAGCAGGGCTGCTGCCCCAAGCGCCCAAGGGAAAAGTTCATCGAAACTGATGAGTGTGCGGCGTTTTGCTTCCGTCTTTTCTAAATTATCGATGCTGGCAAATGCTTTCTGCAGGCGTTCGCCACTGCTGGCCCGGTATGCCTTGCCGCCTGTGATACGCGCAATTTCACGCAGCGTTTTCTCGTCAAATGTGTCGATGTTGGAGGTATAGCGGGAAATTCGCTCATCTTTGCCGATGGCGATGGGAAAGATTTTGATGCCGAGTTCTGCGGCCTGTTTAGCAGCATCAATGGGGGAAATGCTGCCGCTGTTGCTCATGCCGTCTGTGACCAGAATGATGACTTTGCTTTTGGTTTCCCGGCGTTCATCCAGTCGCAGCGCGGCGGATGCAATGGCAGTGCCGATAGCCGTGCCGTCCTCTGCGATATAGCCAGGTCGGTTGTTATCGCCAAGGTAAAATTCCCGGATAATGTACCTGACAATACCGTGATCAAGAGTGAGTGGACTGCAGAGCTTTGCTTTGCCTGCAAAGGCAACAAGCCCGATGCGGTCATTGGGGCGTCCCGCAATGAATTCGCTGATGACGTATTTAGCTGCAGTGAGTCGGTCAATGACCGCTTGTTGTTTCCGCCCGATTTCATCAGTGCCGGTGAAGAGCATATCCTGACTTGCCATAGAACCGGAAAGGTCACACGCAATCATGATATCAATGCCGCTTACAGTTTCTTCCGTGTGCTGGTTTTTCCATTGGGGGCGAGCCAGTGCAATGATAAGCGCAGCTGCAGACAGCGTCAGTAGAATAGGACCGGCTCTGCCTGCAAGTGTTGCGGGCCGCCGCAGATTTTTTGCTGCAAATCGAATTGTCGGGTGTACCAGACTGGCAGTTGTCCCGGTGCGTCGGCGAAGAAGCAGAAACAGCAGGAGAACCGGTAGTGTCCAGAGCCAGACCGGCTGGGCAAATGTAAACTCGCGGGTTGCTTCCATGACCGCGGGGGTGGCTTGAGCAAGAATCATATAGCTCCTTCCTTTTTGAAATTCAACTCTTCAAGCTGTTCCTTTTCAATAGTGATGACCAGTTCCTTCGCTCTTTCCACTAAGGTGTGGGCCAGTGATTCATCGATGGTTGTATCTCCTGCGTACTTGTAGGATGCGAGAAACTCCAGCAGCTCGTATGTCTCCTGCTGGCAGCTTATGGGCACATTCGCCAGCGAGTCCATGCGTTGGGAAAATTCCTCATGCGTTTCATACAGTGAGGAATCCTGAGTCTGACCTGCGAGGTACGAGCGCAGAATCATGGAAAGCCGCAGCGCGCATTCTCGCATGGGTGGAAGTTGGGAATCCAGTTCTGCAAGAGCTTGCAGTGCTTTTTGCAGTGGTGCGATTCTGACCGTCGTCTTGCGTTTGTAGCGGCGGTATAGCCACCATGCAAGCCCGATGACCAGTAGAAGCACGCCGGCGCATACGCAGGTCAGTGGAGTCCAGAACCCTTCCTTGATAAATAAATCGGCCGGAATATCTTCTTCCAGCTCAGGTATGGCTTGTAAGATATCGTTACCCATGACTTAATGCGCGTAAAGCCGGCTGCGGCGGTTAAACATTTTGCGCAAGGACGGAATGAAGTCCTGAGAGGTGAGCAAATCCAGTGAATCGATGCCGAGCTGGTTAAAGACGCGCTGCCATTCCACACGGTGCGCCTGAACGGCTTTAATGTGCGCCGCCCTCAGGTTCTTATCGCTCAGGTCACCCACAAACTGGTCACCGGTTTCGGGGTCCCTGAAACAGACGCGCCCGGCAGCTGGAAGCTCGATTTCTGCCGGGTCATTTATCCGGACGGGAATCAGTTCATGCCGGAAATTCAGCTTTCCTATAGCGCGCTTGTCTACTTCTGCCAGGAAATCGCTGATGAGAAAGACGAGGGCGCTTTTGCGCTGGGTCCGCAGAATTTCAGCTGCTATTTCTTCCATGGTGTCGTCGCGCCCGGCTCCCGGAGCCTTGAGAATTTCTCGGACAATGCGTTGGCATTGTTTCATGCCTTTGGCCGGGGGAAGATAGAAATGCGGTTGTTTCCCGAAAAGGAGAAGCCCGATATTATCCCCATTCAAGGCAGCACTGTAAGCCAGTACTGCTGCTAATTGTGCGGCATATTCCCGCTTGGTTTCGCTGATACCAGCGCTCGCGTAATCCATGCTGCCGCTCACATCTACCGCCAGCAGCAGAACTTGTTCGCGTTCTTCGTGAAATGTCTTGACGTAGGGTGTGCCGGTGCGGGCCGTTACTTTCCAGTCGATGAACCTGGGCTCGTCGCCGGCCCGGTATTCCCGGAAATCATCGAAATCGAGCCCCTGACCACGGAAACCGGAGCGGTATTGCCCGGCAAAGGTGGCAGTGGACATGCGGCGCGCCTGCAGTTCGATGCGGCGCACTTTTTCCATGATTTCCTGAGTTTTATCCATGGCTTTTTACGGCACAGGCACCTTGGAGAGGATGCTGTCGATAACGTTGTCGCTGCTCATGTTGGCGGCTTCTGCTTCGTATGAAAGCAGAATACGATGGCGCAGAATATCGTGTGCCAGGTCTTTCACATCCTGTGGCGTTACATATCCGCGCTGGCGGGTAAATGCCAGGGCCTTGGCTGCCAGGGCTATGTTGATTGTAGCGCGGGGAGAAGCTCCTGCGCGGACCATGCCATCCAGCCGTTTGTCGATTTTCTCCGGACAGCGGGTTGCTCTCACAAGGTCTACGATGTAACGCTGTACAGCGGGATCAATGAAAATTTCGTCCATCAGAGCACGGGATTCATCGATTTCTTCTACTGTGACCACCGGGAAGGTTCGAGGTGTGGCAGTGGTGCTGCTCATCATTTCCAGTACCAGCAGCTCTTCATCGCGGGTGGGGTAATCGACGATGACCTTGAAAAGGAAACGGTCAAGCTGAGCTTCAGGCAGCTGGTATGTGCCTTCCTGTTCAATAGGGTTCTGCGTGGCCAGCACGAGGAAAGGATTGGGCAGGGGATAACTGCGCTCACCCAGTGTTACCTGGCGTTCCTGCATGGCTTCCAACAATGCGCTCTGCACTTTTGCGGGGGCGCGGTTGATTTCGTCTGCCAGAATCAGGTTGGCAAAAACCGGGCCTTTTTTTGCGGAGAACTGGCGTTCCTCCGGATTATAAATCATGGTGCCCAGCAGGTCTGCCGGCAGCAGGTCCGGAGTGAACTGGATGCGGGAGAACGCGGCTTGCATGGTGCCGGCCAGTGCTTTTACGGAAAGGGTTTTGGCAAGACCCGGCACACCTTCCAGTAGAACGTGTCCTTTGCAGAGTAGGCTCAGAATCAAGCGGTTAACCAGCTTTTGCTGGCCGACTACCACTTTGGACATTTCCTGTTTCACCGCGCTCACCCAAGCGGATTTCTGCGCAATTTGTTCGTTGAATTCCTGTGTGTTCATGGTCGTGGTTTGCGCATCAGTCTATCATTTGTAATTATTTTAGCAAGTCTCTACAATGTCAGTTGACGCTGGTGTCTCATGGTCTGTTCAATTCCTGCATATTTTGTTGGTGTCAATATGACAATGGCTATAGCATGCCCATTCTTTGTACATAGATATCAGCCGGGGCACACGTGTCCCAAAGTTTGAGTACTAATCTCGATAAATTGGACTTTGCCGGGCTGAAAGCCCGAGGAATTTTGAGCCCGATAGTGCGACACTTTCCATAGTCAACTATGAATTCATTAAAACCTGTATTTTTATCAAATCGGATTTTGATGCGAGGCATTGACCAAAAATTTGGTCAATGCAAAGACACGACTTGGGAGAGGGGGAAGTGCATTGCCACTTCCCCCTCTCCCAATC